>VGUH01000010.1 GCA_016874295.1 Gammaproteobacteria bacterium
GCCCGCGAGCCGGGCGCCGCCGCCGTGGCGAGGCCATCCGTTCAGGCACCCGGCGCGCCGCCGAGGCCAGGTGCGCTGAGTCCTGCGGTGCGCAGGCTGCTGGCGGAACGCGGTCTCAGCGCGGATGCCATCCGGGGCAGCGGGGAGGGCGGTCGCCTCACCGTCGATGATGTGCTCGCCGCCGCGCCCGGCGCCGCCGCGCCCGGCGCCGCGGCGCCCGCAGCCGCCGCAGCAGCAGCGCCGGACGAGCCGGGTGTGCGGCGCGTGCCGCACACGCCGATGCGCCGGCGCATCGCCGCGCACATGGTCGAGAGCCTGCTGCGCACCGCGCCGCACGTCACGACCGTGTTCCAGGCCGACATGAGTGCGGTGCTCGCCGATCGCGCCCGGCGCAAGGCGCAGTTCGAGCGGCAGGGACATCCGCTGACGCTCACCGCCTATTTCGTGGCCGCCTGCGTCGCCGCGATTCGTGAGGTGCCGGAAGCGAACGCGCGCTGGACCGACGACGCGATCTTCGTGCACGAGCGCATCGACATCGGCATCGGCACGGCGCTGCCGGGTCGTGGCCTGATCGTGCCCGTCATCCGCGACGCCGGAAGTCTCGATATCGCGGGCATCGCGGCGGCGCTCGCTGCGCTCGTCACTAAGGCACGCGACGACGCCCTCACGTCCGCTGACCTCCAGGGCGGCACGTTCACGATTTCGAATCACGGCGTGAGCGGCAGCTTGGTGGCGGCACCGATCGTGATCAACCAGCCGCAGTCCGCGATTCTTGGCGTCGGCAAGCTGGAGAAGCGGGCCATCGTCACGAGCGAGGGCGGCGAGGACCGGATCGTGATCCGGCCATGCTGCTACGTGACGCTGACCATCGACCATCGCGTGCTGGACGGCCACCAGGCGAACCGCTTCATGGACACGCTGGTGCGCCGCCTCGAGGACTGGTCCTGAGGTGAAACGGCGCTGACGCGCGCTGTCTGGCCTTCCTTTCGTTCGCGTACACGCTCCGCTGCGTCCGCGTACAAGCGGCGTTCGCGCGTGATGTGTTCAAATTCCCTCGGCGCTTCGCAGGGGGTCGTCCGTGCGCACTTTGATCACTGGAATTTCGGCGTGCCTCGTGCTGTTCGCAGCAACTCCCGCGACCCGTGCATGGGCGCACGCCGGTGACGAAATCCTGCCCGTCAGGCTGGCGGTGACCGAGTGGGCTTCCGCCCTGCAGGGGCGTGACAAGGTCGCGATGGAAACCCTGCTGTCGGAACAGTTCCCTCAAAAGGCAGCTTACATCGCCACATTGCCCCTCACACCCGTCACGCGGGTCGACCTGCGCCATGCCACGCTGAACATCAAGGGCACCACGGCGAGCTTCACGCCGGTGATCATCTATCCGATGGTCAACATGCTGAACCCCGTTGCACTGTCGCTGAGCCTGGGTCTGGAGGGCTCGGACTGGAGGATTGTCGCCATCGCGCCCGCGCCCGACGTGCCGGACGAGGCGAAGATCCGCAACAGCGTTCTGCAGCGGGTTGCCCACGATGTAAAGGTGACACTGAGGGACGCAGGGACGTCAGGCCCTATCAGCGCCCGCATCCATGTGCGTGACCAGTCCGGCGATTACTGGCCGCCACAGGGTCATGCCCGGACGATTGCCGAGGGGTGGCGGGAAGATGTCGGCGGTGACGTGATCGTCGGCGGCAGGGTCTACGCGTACGTTCCACCTGAATTCACGCTGCAACTCCCGGACGGACGCTACGAGATGGAAATTGTACGAGGCCCGGAGTACGTGCCGGAGCACGTGACATTCAGTGTCAGCCCGGGAAACGTGCCCGGGCTCGCCGTCTCTCTTGAGCGCTGGATCCACATGGCCAGCCGGGGCTGGTTCTCTGGCGACACCCACACCCATTTCCTCTCCCCGCATTCCGCGCGGCTGGAAGCCGAGGGGGAAGACCTGAACGTCGTGAACGTGTTGCTGTCCTCAGGCGGCAACTACTTTTCCAGCATCGCCGACTTCACGGGTGGCGTTGACCCGGTCTCGGATGAGGACAACATCGTCTATGTCTCCGAGGAGACGCGCCACGACTTCCTCGGCCACACGGTGCTGCTGAACCTCAAGGAACTTATCTATCCATTCGGCTGGGGCGAACCCGATACCGGGGTGCACGGCGGCTACGACCATCCCACGATGGCCCACCAGGCGGACATGGCACACGCGCAGGGCGGCCTGGTGGCCTGGGCCCACATGCCGTTTCCCAATGGAGAACTGCCGATCGACGCGGCCCTCAACAAGATTGACGCGGTCGAGGCCGTCGTGTTCGGCAATCCCCTGCTGGAGCATCCCGCATGGAACAGGCGCGGCGAGTGGACGCCGCCGCCGGTGTCCCCACTCAAGCTTTGGTACTCGCTGCTGAATGTAGGTATCGACTTGCCCGGGCTTGGCTCTACGGACAAGATGTGGAATTCGCAGGTCGTCGGTTCTGTGCGCACTTACGTGAAAGTGGACGGGCCGCTCACCTATCAGAAATGGGTCGACGGCATCCAGGCCGGGCGGACTTTCATTTCCTCCGGCGCGATGATTGATTTCAGCGTGGACGGAAAGCTGCCCGGGACGACGATCGAGCGGGGTACGGGCGGCAAGCTCCCGTTTCGCGCGGTCGTGGATTCGTACCAGCCCGTGGAGCGGATCGAGGTGCTGGTCAACGGCGCAGTCGCCGCCACGCTCGAAAACACCGAGAAGCGCCGCCATCTGGACTTCGAGGGCGAGGTGGCAGCAGACGGCAGTTCGTGGATTGCCGCCCGCGCCTACTCGCGGCAGGAGCTGCCCTACCAGTACCACGACAACGGCACGCCCTCTATCGTGTTCGCGCATTCGAGCCCGGTGTACGTGGAGGTCGGCACGAGCGAGCGAAGATCTGCTTCGGATGCCGCCTACCTTGCGGAAATCTGCGAGCGCACGATCCGCTGGGCCAAAACCGCCGCGCGCTATCACAGTGAATCGCAGCGCGCGGAAGTGGTGGGGTTGTACGAACGGGCGCGCGCTTTTTATCTCGAACAGATGGGCGCCGGGAACGAGGCTGGCGAATGAGGGTGGCGGTGAAAGCACTTGCTGCGGTACTGGCGCTGCTTTTCACGGTACTGCCCGGCGGCGAGCCGGCGCGCGCGGCGGAGCACTGCGCGGCGGCCCCGGACGACGATCGCTGGTTCATGGTCGTGAAGACCGTGGCCACGGATCCTGCGCGCGAGGCGGAATTCAACGACTGGTACGACCGCATCGACATCCCCGACGTGCTCGAGGTACCGGGCTATGTCCGCGCGCGCCGCGGTTTGGGCCAGCCGCTACCCGGGCGCCCCTGGGCCGATCTCCAGGCAATCGAGGGTCGGTACGTCGCGCTGTACGACATCCGCTCGGCGAACATCGACGCGACCATCGTCGATATGATGCTGGCGGCGCAGAAAATGGTCGCACGCGGCCGCTCCACCGACCTGCTGAAGGTAGTCGGGCGCTTCTACTACCAGCAGCTGGGGCCGGCTGCGGACTCGGCGCGCACGCCGACACGAGGCGGCTCGCATTATCTTGTGCTCGTGACCGGAGACTGCTGTGCGGATGCCGCGGCGACAGCGCGCTTTGACGCTTGGTATCGCGATGCGTGGGTGCCCCGGGTGACGGCTGCGGAAGGCGTGCTTCGTGCGACGCGTTACGCGCTGCATCGTGTCGCGATGTTCGATCCGTTGCCGATGCCACCGTTCCTTGCGGTGATCGAGATTGAGGCTGATTCGGCGGATGCCGCCGTACGGGCGCTCGATGCGGATCGGACCGCGCTGGCGGAGTCGGCGCGGCGCCATGGCCTGGTCGCTCCCGACCAGGCCACGGTCTACCTGCGGATCGGCGACATCGCGCGGCGCTAGAACCGATAGATCGCCTGTACCCCTACCGTGCGCGGGCGGAACGTCTGTGCGCGAGAAAGGGTGCCCGCCGGCTGTACAAATCGGTTCAGCGTTGGCGACGAGTCGAGAAGATTGTTCACGAACAGCGTCATGTCGAGCCCTTCCAGGAATTGGGCGCCGATTCGCAGGTTGACGAGGTCCGTATCCGGCGGCGGCGTGAACGTCGGGTCGAACCCACCGTTCGCGGGGTTACTGATGGGGGTCAGGTCGGTTTCGGCGTCGATGTGGGCCCAGTCCACGAGTACGGAAAGAGGCGTATTCCCGGGACCGTTGAACCGATACTCTGCCACGAGGTTTAGTGTCCAGGGCGGCCCGCCAAGCTTGTCACCATCGCTAACCAGCGGCAGGGCTCCCGCGGCCTGCGCATCCGGTGTCGCCCAGGCAGTTTCCGAAAAACTTGCGTCGGTGTAGCCGAAAGCCGCCGACAGCGTGAATCCTTCGACCGGTGCGAGCGTCGCGGTCAGCTCAGCGCCATCGATGTCGGCGCTGCCGACATTGTTGAAGTAGCGGAAACCGCAGGCGGGGAGTTGAATGTTCTGCTGGATGTTATCCCAATCGATGTGGAAGACGGCGACTTCGGTGCTCAGCATGCCGCCAAAGAACCGGTTCTTGGCGCCGAGCTCGTAGCTCCAGAGCTCGTCAGAATCAAAGGCCAGCGGACGGTCGATCAGGCCCTGATCGCCGAGCGCTGTACCCGGTATGGGATCGCCGTTCGCATCCCCGCCGACACCGCAAGGAATGCCGACGGCGGCGTTGGCGCCACCGATTCGATAGCCCTTGGAAGCGCTGGCGTAGAGGAGATCGTCGTCGGTCGGTTGCCAGGACACGCCGAACTTCGGGGTGACCGGCGTTTCCTTACTTGTTACCTGGTCGGTTGTGAACGGGCCAAGAACGGGGCCAACGACCTCGTTGAAGATGCTGAATTCGGTTTCGGAAACGCGCACGCCGGCCGTCAGCGTCAGGCTGTCGATGATCTCGTAGTCGATCTGCGCGAAACCGGCGAGCTGGGTGTCATCTGCGACTTCAAGATTGTCGAAAATGAATCGGCCGTCGACCAGCGGAATGCCGAAGAATCCCTCTATTGGGTCGGGCCCGAGTCCAAAGCCGAACAAGTCCTGGAATTGGGTATCGAGCACCTGCCCGAGGAACAGGTCCTCGACTTGCTGGACCGCCGTCTGCTCGTTTTCCGAATAGAAGACGCCGACCTGCCACTCGAGGCGTTCGAATTGGTCGGGATTCGACTGCAGGCGCGCTTCAAACGTATAGTTTTCCTGTTCGTTGGTATCGAAACTGGTCGCGTTCTGACCCGGCAGTACCGGTCTCGAGAACCCGAACGGACTGACTGGAGGGATGATGCCCAGGCCGCTGTTGACGATGCCCGTGAAGAGGACCTGGTCGAAAGTCGTGAAGTCGTCGGCCAAGGTCTGTTTACGGTCGAAATAGGACGCGACAGCCGTAAGTGTCACCGACTCCGCTTCCCATACAGCCTTGATTGACGGAAGGAAGAAACGGTCTTCGCCAGCCTGCCGTGTCGGTTCGCCGCTGCGGAACCTGCCCGCACTGAAGTCGGAGAATCTCAGCGGCGCGGTGTAGGCGCCTGCAAACGAGGCGCTCAGCGGCGCTGGACCCGTGTCTTCGATCCACAAATTGTTTCTGTCGTTGTAATCCTGTTCCTGGTAGTAGAGCGACGGCGAGATCGTCACGTTCTCGGTGAGCGCCCACTTCAGGTCGAAGCGCCCGGCCAGGTTGTCGATCGAATCCGAATCCTCGTCCACCAGTTCCAGCGTTCCGGGGTCGGTCGCGCTTTCCGTGACGCGATCAACGAAGCCGCCGTCGCGCCGGTACCAGGCGCTCGCGCGAAACGCCAGACGATCCTCGATCATCGGACCGCCAACTGCAGCTCCAATCTCGTAGCTGTAATCGCCTGACTTGCTGTTCGCTACGACTGCGCGATTGTATCCGGAGAATTCACCCAGATCGGGCTCCGGTGTGATGAAACGCAATGTGCCGCCCTGCGAACCCGCCCCGAACAGTGTGCCTTGGGGTCCGCGCAGGACTTCGACGCGCTCCAGGTCGAATATCAGCGGAAATACGTCGAATGCGTTGAATCCGATCTGGCGCACCTGAATTGGTACGTCGTTGATGTAGATACCGGTGGTGCCCGATCCCGCGCTCGAATCAACGCCGCGGATGGCAATCCGCGCAATCGTCGTGCCCAGGTTGTTGAATGTTAGATTCGGCGTCACCCGGGAAACGTCTTCGATGGATAGCAGTCCCCTGCGATCCGAGTCTTCCTGACCCAAAGCCGTCACACTGATGGGCACATCGGATAGAAGCTGGGTGCGCCGCTGCGAAGTTACGACGATCTCCTCGAGCATCTGTGCGCATGCGTTGCGCGCTGGCATCAGTGCGACACACACGGCTGCCGCAAGCACCGGGTATCTTGTTCGCGATGATGAATGGCTTTCCTGATTGCCGACTGACGCGAATCCCATGACAAGTCCCCCCGCGAGGTTGATGTACTGACGCCTCGGCCGTACGGTCCGAACCAGATGGGCCATACATAGCACCTGGAGGTGAGGCATTATTGGTGTTTCCTGCAGACCGGTTGTACGAGAGCGAAGTAACGCCCGTGTTGTGCGCCAGCAACACGGATCGAGTTCCGCCTGGCCGCGATACCAGCAAGAACGAAGTGCTGGGGGGGCCGATTCCAGATCGCTCCCCGGCAACGCCGCTGTTGGCCGGCCGGACTTTGCGCGATTGGCCTCCCCGTCTGCGCGGAGGTACAACAGCCCTGCGCCATACGCCAATACCGGATCGCCAACCGTCGAGCACGATGACGGCGGTCCGCCCGCTCGCGCTCTGTTGCGATGCCTGCCGATGGAGCACTTTCACTCATGCGTTTGATCCCGTTCGTTAACCTGCTGTTCTGGTCCGCGTTGGCGCTCCCAGCCTGCGCGGGCGAACGCCCGGGCGAAGCCCGTATCGAGGATGTGAAGGTCTACAAGGGGACCTTCGCCACGGTGAATTCCTTCATCTTCTCGAATGGCCGGGAGCTCCTGGTCTTGGACGTGCAGCGCAAGCCCGATGAGGCGCGAAAGCTGGTCGAGGAAATCCGCCGGATCGGGCTGCCGCTCCGGACCGTCCTGATCAGCCACGGCCATACGGACCACTTCACTGGCATGGGCGTCTTCCGGCAGGAGTTCCCGGAGGCCCGCATCGTGGTCGCCAATGACGACATCAAGCGCGACATCAAGGCCTATGCGGTGTACATGGATTCAGGCGGCGCGACCGGCGGCGAGCCCGCCCTGGATCCGTCGATCAAGCCAAAATCCCCTGAATATCCGCAGGGCTTCGACTACGAGGGTAACATCAAGGCGTTGGGGTCGAACCGCCTGGAACTGCCAGCCGGCGGGACGCTCGAGCTCACGACTGACTACCTGCCCACCGAAGCGGACTACATGACGACCGTATACAGCCCGGACCTCAACGCGCTGTTCCTGTCGGACCTCGGTTACAACAAGGTCCATCACTGGCTGGGGGACGACATCAGCTGGCAGGACATAGCGAACTGGCGCCAGGAACTCGGGCGACTTAAGCGTGAGTACGCGGACCGGAACCCCGTCGTCTACCCCGGACACGGCGACCCCGCCGACATGAGCCTGTTCGACGAGTCGATCCGCTACCTGGATGATTACACACGGGTGATGAAGGGAGCGACCTCACGCGAGGCCGCCATGCGAGAGATGATCGCGCTGTACCCGGACTACAAGGAAGCCAACTTCTTCCTGAAGTACAGCGTGGAAAACCATGTGAAGGAGCCGTAGGACAATGCACCGCATGACCGTGATCCGGGTCGTCAATCTGGCGCTGATCCTGACTGGCTTGCCTGCGTTTGCCGATGGCGCGCCCGCCGATGGTCCGGCTGCGCTCATCCTCACCGGCGGGCGGGTCCACTCCGCCGGAGGCGTCGTCGAGGCGCTGGCCGTCGATGGCCGCGGCGTCATCGTCACGGTCGGAAATGCCGCCGAGGTGGCGAAGCTGCGCGGCCTGAACACTCGCGTGATTGAGTTGGCCGGAAGATCGGTGCTGCCGGGCTTTCACGACATGCACGTGCACCCGCTGTTCGCCGGTCTTCGTCGGCAGGAGTGCGTGATTCCGCAAGGATCCGACGAGAGGAGCCTGAAAAAGGGGGTGACGGATTGCGTCGCCCGGGTGCCGCGGCCCCAATGGATCACGGGCGGGCAGTGGGACGCGTCCGCGATCGGCCGCATTCCGGACCGCAAGATGCTTGACAAGGTGGCTCCCGATCAGCCGGTTCTGCTGTCGGACACGAGTGGACACAGCGCGCTCGTCAACTCGAAGGCCCTGGAAGTAGCGGGCATCACACGCGCCACCGCGGATCCGGAGGGTGGCATCATCGAGCGCGATTCCGCCGGTGAGCCGACCGGCGTGCTGCGGGAGTCTGCAATCGAACTCGTGCGCAGCCTTGTTCCGCTGCCGACGGACGAGCAGGTCCGTACGGCTCTCCAATGGGCCGTGCAGGACATGCTGGCGAACGGGATCACCTCCTTTACCGAGGCATCCATGGGGTTCGCGGCCGGACCCATGAAGGAGCTCGAGGCCTACGTAGCGCTCGCCGATGCCGGGCTGCTCAGGCAGAGCGTTCGCCTGTGCCTCAACTGGATGCCCGGAAGCAAGGAGGCCGAGGACGTGATCGCGTCACGCAACTTCTACGCGCGCGACCGCGTCTCGCCGGACTGCATCAAGATCTTCCTGGACGGCGTGCCTACTGACAGCCATACGGCGGCGATGCTCGAGCCCTACGCCGACACCATGGAAGGGCGCGACGATCGCGCGAGCCGCTACGGGATGCTCCTCGTCGAGCAGCCGGTACTCGACCAAGCTGTCACGCGTTTCGACCGAATGGGGCTCGCGGTCAAGTTCCATGCTGCCGGCGATGCGGCAGTGCGTGCCGGACTGCATGCAGTCGCGGCGGCTCGCAAGGCAAACGGGTTCAGCGGCGTCCTGCACGACGTGGGTCACTGCACCTTTGTCGCCCAGGAGGACCTGCAGCTGGCGAGGTCGAGCGCCGCAACGCTCGAGGTCTCGCCGTATCTGTGGGGCCCGACACCCATCAACGACGACATTACCAAAGCTGTCGGGCCGGAGCGGATCAGCCGCGTCTGGCCGGTGCGGGAGATGATCGACTCCGGGGCGCTCGTCGTGCCGGGCTCGGACTGGGCGGTCGTGCCGTCCGTCAATCCGTGGATCGCCATCGAGACGTTAGTGACGCGCGAACGGCCAGGCGGCAGCCACGACTCGTTCGGCAAGGCCGAGGCGATCACGCTGCGCGAGGCGCTTGACCTCTTCACCGTCAACTCGGCGCGGCATATCGGCATGACCCACCGGCGCGGCCAGATCGACCCTGGCATGCTCGCCGACCTCGTCGTCGTCGACCAGGACCCGTTTGCAGTGCCTGTAACGAGCCTGCACAAGACGATGGTGCTGATGACGATCGTCAACGGGGAGATCGTATTCGAACGCTGATCGGTCAAAGCGACCTTTCTGGTATTGCCAGTTGAAGTGTAGGGTGTCTGCTGCGGCGTCAAGACGGCAGATGATGAATCCTTGGAGGATCGCGCATGCGCGGCATGCTGCGCTTATCCGCGGTACGGGTACACCCTTGCCCGGCCAGGCTTGCGGCCGCGCTGGGCTAGTAGGATCGCTGAAATGACGATACCCACGAGCGTCCTGCGGCTGGCAGTCGCATCGATTGCAATGTCCTGGAGTGCCACGGCCGTGGCGGCCGAGCCGGTCGACACGATCCTGAAGAACGGTGAGATCTACACCATCGATTCGGCGCAGCCCTGGGCCGAAGCCGTGGCTATACAGGATGGCTTGATCGCCTATGTGGGCACGACCGAAGGGGCGATGGCTCTCGCCCGCGTTTCGACCCAGGTAATCGACCTGGGCGGTCGATTTGCAATGCCCGGGCTGGTCGACGCGCATGTGCACCCGATCATGGGCGGGCTCAAGACGCTCTACGAGTGCAACTTCGAGTTTACCGCCACGCCTGACGAGATCGCCGCGATCGTCGCCGGCTGCGCAGCGCGGCTTCCTGCGGGCACCCTCATCCGGGGCGGGCAGTGGGACAGCGCCTTCTTCGAGTCTCACCCGCTCGAGTCACCGCGCGGCTTTCTCGACCGCGTTACCGACCGCCACCCGGTGATGCTGATCGACGACAGCCAGCACAATGCCTGGGTCAACAGCGCCGCCCTGCGCATGGCCGGCATCGACCGGGACACGCCGGATCCGCCCGGGGGACGCATCGTGCGCGACGCATCCGGCGAGCCGAACGGCGTGCTGCTGGAGGCTGCGTTCCGCATCCTGCTCAGGAAGTCCTTGCCGCCCTGGACGCCGGAGCAGCACGTCGCGGCTGCCGAGGCGGCGGCAAGAATGGCGAACGCCTACGGCATCACGTCGCTCAAGGACGCCGGCGCCTACGACGAATACGCGGCTGCGTACCAGGCGGTCGATGCGGCGGGCAAGCTGCACCTCAACGTCGTGACCAGCTTGAGGACCAGCAACGATCGCGCGGAACCGCTGGACTACGGGGATTTCGAGGCGCGCCGCACCCGCTATGCGTCGCGGCACGTGTACACGAACTTCGTGAAGATCTTCCTCGACGGTGTGCCGACGCCAGCCCGCACGGCCGCGATGCTGGCGCCCTACGTATCGGACCAGGAGCACGGCTCGACCTTTACGGGCGAGCTGCTGCTCGATCCGGGGCTGCTGGCGAAGGACGTCACGGAGCTCGATCGGCGTGGCTTCACCATCAAGATCCATGCAGCCGGCGACCGCTCGATCCGCGTCGCCCTCGACGCGATCGAGGCGGCTCGACGCGCCAACGGGTCGAGCGGGCTGCGCCACGAACTCGCCCACGCCGGCTTCATCGATCCGGCGGACATCCCGCGCTTTGCGCAGCTCGACGTCGTCCCGGACTACTCGCCCGTGATCTGGCATCCCTCGCCGATCATCTCCTCGATCATTGCCGCGCTAGGCGAGCGCGGTCGGCACTACTGGCCGACGCGCAGTCTGCTCGACAGCGGCGCCCTGATCGCCGGCGGGTCGGACTGGCCCGCCGCGGTCCCGGACCAGAACCCGTGGGTCGGCCTCGAGGCGCTGGTCACGAGGCAGGATCCCCGCGGCAAGACGCCCGGACTCCTATGGAAGGAGGAGGGGATCAGGCTCGACGAAGCGGTCAGGATCTTCACGATCAACGGCGCCCGCGCGATGAGACTCGAGAAGCAGATCGGCTCGCTGGAGGTCGGCAAGTCTGCGGACCTGATCGTGCTCGACCGAAACATCTTCGAAGTCCCGATCACGGATGTCGGTGACGCGCAGGTGCAGATGACATTCTTCGAAGGCAGCCTCGTCCATGTCGCCCCGGCCGTAACGTCGGCGGGCGGCGGGCAGACGGGCGATTGAAGGAGCGAGGATGCTCACATGAGCCAGTTGACGCGGTGTACGGGTTTCGTCTGCCACGAGTACTATTTCTGGCACCACACTGGGGCGAGCGCAGGCCCGCTGCCCTACGGGCTTGCCGTACAGCCGGACGCGCACCCGGAGAGCCCGGCAACCAAGCGCCGGCTTCTAGGCCTGCTGGACGTCGCCGGGTTGCTTGCCAAGCTAACCCGCATTGAGCCGCGACTCGCCACAGAGGAGGAGTTGCGCTATTTCCATACGCCGGACTACATCGCCCGCGTCGAGGCGATGAGCAAAGGCATCGGCGGCGACGCCGGCGAGCTCACCCCGATCGGCACCGGTTCCTTCCACATCGCCAGGCTATCTGCGGGCGGGGCGATGGCCGCAGCCGATGCCGTCATGGCGGGCGAGGTCCGCAACGCCTATGCGCTCATCAGGCCGCCCGGGCACCACGCCGAAGCGGACCGCGGCCGGGGTTTCTGCATCTTCGCCAATAATGTGCTGGTCGTGCATCACCTCCGGCGCCGGCACGGAGTGAAGCGCGTCGCGATCGTCGATTGGGACGTACACCACGGCAACAGCCAGGAAGGCGCGTTCCTGCAGGATCCTTCGGTGCTGACCATCTCGCTGCATCAGGACAACTACTACCCGCCGCAGTCCGGCGCGTTATCGCAGAACGGCGAAGGGCCCGGCATCGGCGCCAACATCAACGTCCCGCTGCCGCCCGGATCCGGGCACGGCGCGTATCTGGATGCCTGGCAGCGTGTCGTGCTGCCGGCAGTGCGCCGTTTCCGGCCGGAATTCATCATCGCCTCGAGCGGCTTCGACGGCAGTGCCATGGATCCGCTGGGGCGGAACATGGCAACCAGCGAGACCTATCGCGCGCTTGCGCGGATGACGGCGGCTCTTGCGGACGAGCTGTGCGGTGGACGCCTGCTGGCACTGCACGAAGGCGGCTACTCCACCGCCTACGTGCCGTTCTGCGGCCTTGCCACCCTGGAAGAGTTCTGCGGTATCAAGACAGAGTTTGCCGATCCGTATCTGCCCATCTTCTCCGGAATGGGCGGTCAGGGACTGCAGCCGCACCAGAAGTCGGTTATCGATTCTGCCGCGGCGCTCGTCGAGCGGGTTCCCGCGTGTCCGGCCTAGTCGCGCAGTGACTTGCAACCTAGAGGTTTCGCAGGTCGTCGGTCTCCTGTCGCAGACGTTCCAGAAATTGCCGCAACTCCGCGCGGCGCGCCTCGACGCGCGCCCGGCCGGCGGGCGACAGGACACGCGGCGGGACACTCGCGAGGTTGCCTTCCAGCATCGCCACGGCCGCCGGGCCGTCGGGCGAACCTCCATTCGGATCGACAAGCGCGAGGATGCGCGCCGCTCCGATCGACCCGAGCCAATCAAGGGCGTCGGCGTCGTGGAGGTAGAGCGCCTCGGGGCCGACGGGCTCCCGGTCGAACATGTGCGTGCGGATCGCGCCGCGCACCGACTCGACCTTGCGCATCGGGAACCCGGTATCCGCCAGCATCGACTCGACGATCCGCGCAGCCTCGTCGGCGTGGTCGGTCTTCGGATCGGCCCACGGGGGAAATGCGGCGACGTCGTGCAGGTAGGCAGCCGCGAATATGACGTCGGCGTCGAGCGGAACGCCGTCCTCTGCCGCAAGTTCGAGCGCGAGTGCATGAATGCGCGCGGAATGGGAATAGCCCCAGGCCGGGTTGCGGAAGTGCTCCTTGGCGAATTCGCGGACGCTATTCCGCCAGTCGAAGCCAGCCGCGGGGACTGGCGTCGCCTTGGGTTCGTCCGCTCCTGCCCCGGGTGTCGCGAGAACCGCAGTCAGCAGCATGAAGAGAACGGAGAGGAAGCTGTGTCGCGCCGCACGCGGGTAATTCATGAACTCTCCTGTCTCCGTCGTACAGCGCTCAGCGCTGCAACTGGGCCCACGAGTTTCGGTCGCGCTCAAACGTCCAGATACGCGGCCAACTTGCCAGGGCGCGATCAGCAGGAGCCAAGTCCACGGGGTGATTGAGCCGACCGCGCAGCTCGGCACACGGTGCATCTCGGCGTGGCTCCTGAGGCTGTTCCTCGAGGACCTTCACGGCCAGGGACTGGGTCCCCGTGCAGCCTGCCCAGGCGGCCCCGCACGCGGCGGCATGGGTGGCATCGCCGGCATTGCGCCAGCTGGTGAAGGCCTTCCGGGCCGTTGCCACCGCACGCTCCAGATGGGCTTCCGAACACATCGGCGAGCGTGCCGCGACCGTAGTGCTGGCCGGATGCGGATCTCCTGGCTGTCTGCAGCGATCCTACGGCCATCGATGGTCATCTCGTACTTCTGGGGCATCGACCTGCCGTCCTTATGTTGAGCCATGCGATCAGTTTGCGTCGGGGCCGGGCAGTGCAGTCTAGGCGGACTGCGCAGCCCGCCGGTACCAAAGCGCAAGTGGTTGACAGGCGTGGTGCCGGGCGCAATAAGCTGTCAGACGCGAGGCCGCCGCTGGACGGTGGCTGGCCCCGAGGGGGCAGGCCGTGTACCACTCATACCCCATAGTCGCGACCCAGCCGCGCGAGCGGTTCGACTGTTTCCGGTCGATGCTCGATGAACTGTTCTGCCCCATGGAAGTGGATGCTCACCGGGTCGTGCGGCAGTCATTCAGCGGCCGCATCGATGCGGTTGAGCTCGGGCAGGTGCGCCTGGTGCGGGTGGCGACGAGCGCCATTCAAGTGCGGCGGCGACCAGAGGACATCGCGCAGATCGTGGCACCGCCCTACTTGGTCAAGTTCCCACTCACGGGAGACTGTCTCTGGACGCAGCGCGGCCGGCAGGTCCACGCTCGGCCCGGCGACTTCCTGATCTGCTCGACCTCGGAGCCCTACACGCTGACCTTCACGGGAGAGTACGAAATGCCGGTGATGGTCGTGCCGAATGCTGTCATGCGCCGGCTCACGCCGGACCCCGGGCAATTCCTCGGTCAGCGCATGGGTGGGGAGGATGCCGACTGCGGACTGCTGAGCAACTTCGTCGCGCAGGTTGTGGCGCGCATGAGCCGGCTGTCCGAACCGATGGTTCACCGCATCGAGTCCAACGTCCTCAATCTGCTGGGCGCCGTCCTGGCCGCCCGGGCACGTACCGGCCGGCTGTCGCGCGAACAGATGCTGGCGCAGATTACGGCCTATATTGACGAACACCTGCATCGTCGCAATCTCGGTCCGATGACGGTCGCGGCGGCTTTCGGCGTTAGCACGCGCACCGTCCACATGCTTTTCGAGTCCATGCCCCTGACCATCGGTCGCCATATTCGTGCACGCCGCGTCGAGGCCTGCCGGCGCACTCTCGAGACCGAGGGGTTTTCACGGGTGCCCCTGACCGACGTGGCGCTGCAGTGGGGTTTTTACGACCTGTCACACATGATCCGTTGCTTTCGCGAGGAGTACGGCGAGCCCCCACGAAGATTCCAGTTGCGCAGCAAACACAGCGGGTGACTGCAGCATGGTACAGAAATAGCTGCGCGGAACGCCAAGACGGCTGCGGAGACGCTCGGATGGAATATGCTCGCGCGTGAGGATTGCTGGAGCCGTGCATCAGCCGGGTTTCGTGACGTGGCTTGAGGGGAAATGAACACCGGATCAAGTACTTCGGCGGCGCCGGCCGATGCGACCCTGACATACTGCATGTCGGTGTCTCGGTGACGGCGATGTGGCGCGTGCAGCTCGACACGCCTGGTAACGCAAGCGCTGTCGATGTCGTCCAGCGGGTCCCGGCGTTACAGTTCAGCGCCTGGACCCCGGCGTCCACGATCTTCAGTTTGCGCGGCATTTCCCAAGACGGTTCCGGAGATTGAGTCATGTACACGCAAGGTCTTGATTCACTGGGAAAAGACTGCCTGCGTGACGAAACGCGGGATGGTGCGGCGCTGGAGTCGCGCTTCCAGGCGCGGGTGGACGCGGAGGAAAAGATCGAGGCCAAGGACTGGATGCCCGAGGCCTACCGGCGCACGCTGATCCGCCAGATCTCCCAGCATGCCCATTCCGAGGTGGTGGGCATGCTCCCGGAAGGCAACTGGATCACCCGCGCGCCCTCGCTGAAGCGCAAGACCATCCTGATCGCGAAGGTCCAGGACGAGGGCGGGCACGGCGCCTATCTCTACAGCGCCGCCGAGACGCTCGGCGTCGCGCGTGCCGAGCTCGTCGACCAGCTCCTCGCCGGCAAGGCGAAATACTCGAGCATCTTCAACTATCCGACGCCGACCTGGGCGGACGTGGGCGCGATCGGCTGGCTGGTGGACGGGGCGGCGATCATGAACCAGATTCCGCTGTGCCGCTGTTCCTACGGCCCCTACGCGCGGGCGATGGTGCGCATCTGCAAGGAAGAGAGTTTCCACCAGCGCCAGGGCTACGAGATCATGCTCACGCTCGCACGCGGCACCGAGGCGCAGCGCGCGATGGCACAGGCGGCCCTCGACCGCTGGTGGTGGCCGTCGCTCATGATGTTCGGCCCGACCGATACCGACTCGAAACACGGTGCGCAGTCCATGCGCTGGAAGATCAAGCGCTTCTCGAACGACGAGCTGCGGCAGAAGTTCGTGGACACGACCGTGCCGCAGGCCGACTATCTCGGCCTCGGGGTGCCGGATCCCGAGCTCGCCTGGGACGAGGCGGCGCAGCACTACCGATTCGGCCCGATCGACTGGAGCGAATTCGAGCGGGTGCTCGCGGGCCATGGACCGTGCAACCGCGAGCGGATGGAGGCGCGCTGCAAGGCGCACGAGGAGGGCCGCTGGGTACGCGAGGCCGCGGCGGCCTGGGCCGCGAAGCGGTCTGCCGTGGCCATGCAGGCGGCCTGACGCCGCACGGAGGGGCTGCAGGTGAACAAGGAACAGGACTGGCCGCTGTACGAGATCTTCATCCGCGCGAAGTCGGGTCTCGACCACAAGCACGTCGGCAGCGTGCACGCGACCGACGCAGCAATGGCGCTCGAGCACGCGCGCGACCTGTACACGCGCCGGCAGGAGGGCGTCAGCATCTGGGCCGTCCGCTCGGCGGACATCGTCGCCTCCGACCCCGCCGAATCGGATGCTTTCTTCGAGCCGGCGCGCGACAAGATCTACCGCCACCCGACCTTCTACGACATCCCGGACGAGGTGAAGACGCTGTGACGCCCGAGGTCCGCTATGTCCTCAGGCTCGCGGACACGAACCTCGTGCTCGCCCAGCGGCTCGGCGAGTGGGTGGGGCACGCGCCGGCGCTCGAGGAGGATCTCGGGCTCGCGAATCTCTCGCTCGACCTGCTCGGCCAGGCGCGACTCCTGCTCGCGCGCGCCGGCGAGCTCGAAGGACTGGGCCGCGGCGAGGACCAGCTCGCCTACCTGCGCGAGGAGTCGGAGTACTTCAATCTGACGCTGGTGGAACAGCCGAACGGCGATTTCGGCGACACGGTCGTCCGCCAGTTCCTGTTCGACGCCTGGCAGCTCGGGCTTTACGAGGCCCTGGTCGCATCGGGCGATGCGGCGCTCGCCGCGATCGCGGCCAAGGGCGCGCGGGAAGCGGCGTATCACCTGCGTTACAGCGGCGGCTGGCTGGTGCGGCTCGGCGACGGCACCGCGGAGAGCCATGCGCGCGTCGCCGCTTCGCTCGCGCGGCTCTGGCCCTACACCAACGAGCTGTTCCACGACGACGATGTCGACCGCGCGGCCGCCGCGGCCGGTATCGGCGTGCTCCCGTCGGCGCTCGCCCCGCCCTGGTCCGTGCGCGTGGACCAGACGCTTGCGCATGCGACCCTGGCGCGGCCCGCGCACTCGAGTTTCGTCTGGTACGGCAAGCAGGGGCGCCACAGCGAGCACCTCGGCTACCTGCTGGCCGAGATGCAGTCGCTGCACCGCGCGCACCCGGGCGCGAGCTGGTAGCGGGCGATGGGCGCCGAGGCCAGCGTCGCGTCGGCGCTACCGCCGGAATTGCTGACGCGCTTGTACGGCATCCTCGCGCAGGTCGCGGATCCGGAAATCCCCGTGCTCTCGGTGCTCGACCTCGGCGTCATCCGCCACCTGGCGCTGCGGCCGGGCGGGCAGCTCGAGGTCGGCGTCGCGCCGACCTACTCCGGCTGCCCGGCAAGCGCAGTGATCAAGGCCGACGTCGTGCGGGCGCTCGCCACCGCCGGCTTCGACGCCGTCGCGGTCGACGTGCTCGCGCCGGCGTGGTCCAGCGACTGGTTGAGCGAGGCGGGCCGTCGCAAGCTCGAGGCCTTCGGCATCGCGCCGCCAGCCGGCCGCGCGTGCGCTTCTGCGCGGGACGATGGACCTGCCGCCTGCCCGCGCTGCGGCTCGCAGCGCACCACGAAAGTCAGCGAGTTCGGCTCGACGCCGTGCAAGGCGCACTACCGCTGCGACGCCTGTCTCGAGCCGTTCGACTATTTCAAATGTATCTAGCTTGCGCCGCATGCTGAAATTCCACCCGCTCGTCATCGCCAGCCGCGCCGCGATCGCCGACGACGCGATCGCGCTCACATTCGCCGTGCCCCCGGGCCTCAGGGACGAGTTCCGGTTCCGGGCCGGCCAGCACGTTGCGCTGCGCCAGGTGATCGGCGGGCAGGAGGAGCGGCGGACCTATTCGATCGTCAGTCCCGAGGGCGCGGATTCGCTCGCCATCGGCGTGCGCGTGCAGCCAGGAGGCCGCATGTCGGCGCACCTGGCGCGGCACGCGCAGCCGGGCGAGACGCTCGAGGTCATGACGCCGAACGGCAGCTTCCTGCTCGAGGACGGCGCCGGGCCGCGCAGCTACATGGCGTTTGCGGCGGGGAGCGGCATCACGCCGGTGCTCTCGATCGCCGCCACGGCGCTCGCACGCCACCCGGGCAACCGGTTCCAGCTCTGGTACGGCAACACCGGCAGCGCGCGCACGATGTTCCTCGAGGAGGTCATGGCGCTCAAGGACCGGAACCTCGCGCGCTTCTCGGTCGCATTCGTGATGAGCCGCGAGCCGCAGGACGTCGAATGGCTGAACGGGCGCATCGACGGCGAGAAGCTGCGACTGCTTGCGCGCCATGACCTCGCGGTGCCGTCGATTGACGAGTTCTTCGTCTGCGGACCGGGCTCGATGGGCGAGGAGATTTCGGGCGCGCTGGCCGCGCTGGGCGCCCGGGGTCGTATCCACGTGGAGCACTTCACGCCGATCGCAGGCAGCCAGGCCGCGCAGGCTCGCCCCGCCGCGCAGCCCGCGACCGCCGGCGCCGCCAGCGCCGCCAGCGCCGAGGTGAGCGTCGTGATGGACGGCCGCCGACGCAGGTTCACGATGCCGCGGGATGGCGAGCCGATTCTCGATGCGGCGGAACGCGCGGGACTCGACCTGCCATTCTCGTGCCGGGCCGGCGTCTGCTCGACCTGCCGCGCGAAACTCGTCTCCGGCAGCGCCGAGATGGCGCACAACGTCGCGCTCGAGGATTGGGAAGTGGCGGCAGGCTATATTCTCTGCTGCCAGGCGCGGCCGACCAGCGCCGCGCTCGAGATCAGCTATGACGAGTGACCGCCGGATGACCCGCCAGACGATCCTGCACGACGTCGCGGGGCGCTAGTGCGATGACGGACGAAAGCCCGAAGGCGCGCGAGCGGCAGCGCAGCGCGGAACGCACGGTCGAGGCGCTCTGGCGTGGCGATGCCGCGTCGCAGGGCCTCGGCATGCAGGTCGAGTCCAGCGGCCCGGGGCACGCCACGCTCAGCATGCGCGTCCGCCCGGACATGGTGAATGGCCACGGCATCTGCCACGGCGGACTGGTGTTCACGCTCGCGGACAGCGCATTTGCCTTCGCCTGCAATTCCTACGGCGACAACACGGTCGCCGCGGGCGCGGCGATCGAGTTCCTGAAGCGGGTGCACGAGGGCGACGTGCTGCATGCGGCCGCGACCGAGCGCTGGCGCGCCGGGCGTGCCGGCATCTACGAGGTCGAAGTCCGCAATCAGCGCGGCGAGCTGGTCGCGCTGTTTCGCGGTCGCAGCCACCAGGTGGCCGGGAGGGTGATCGATGACTGAGGCGTTCATCTGCGATGCCGTCCGCACGCCCATCGGGCGTTACGGCGGCGTGCTGTCCGGCGTGCGCACGGACGATCTCGCGGCGATCCCGATCGCCGCGCTCATGAAGCGGAACGCGCGCGCCGACTGGGGCGCCGTCGACGACGTCGTGTTCGGCTGCGCGAACCAGGCGGGCGAGGACAACCGGAATCTCGCGCGCATGGCGGCGCTGCTCGCCGGACTGCCCGTCGAGGTGCCGGGTGTCACGGTGAACCGGCTGTGCGGCTCGGGCCTCGACGCAGTGGCCATCGCGGGGCGGCAGGTGCGCTCCGGCGAGGCGGAACTCGTCGTCGCGGGCGGCGCGGAGAGCATGAGCCGTGCGCCCTACGTGCTGTCGAAGCCGGATGCCGCCTTCGCGCGCACCCAGCAGCTGTTCGACACGACCATCGGCTGGCGGTTCGTGAATCCGCTCATGAAGCAGCAGTACGGCGTGGACTCGATGCCGGAGACCGGCGAGAACGTCGCGGCGGAGTTCGACATCTCGCGCGCGGACCAGGACGCGTTCGCGCTCCGGAGCCAGCAGCGGGCGCTCGCTGCCCAGGCGAATGGCCGGCTCGCGGCGGAGATCGTCGCGGTCACGCTGCCGGCAAGAAAGGGCGAGCCCGTGGTCGTGGACCGCGACGAACACCCGCGCGAGACCAGTCTCGAGGCGCTCGCGAGACTCGGCACGCCATTCCGGGCGGGCGGTACCGTCACTGCCGGCAATGCCTCCGGCGTGAATGACGGCGCCTGCGCGCTGATCGTCGCCAGCGAGCGCGCGGCCGCGCGCCATGGCCTCAAGCCGCGCGCACGCATCCTCGGCGCCGCAGTTGCCGGGTTGCCGCCGCGCATCATGGGGATCGGTCCGGCGCCTGCCAGCGAGAAGCTCATGGCGCGGCTCGGCCTCGGGATCGGCGACTTCGACGTCATCGAGCTCAACGAGGCCTTCGCCTCGCAGGCGCTCGCCGTGCTGCGCCGGCTCGGGCTGCCGGACGACGCACGCCACGTCAACCCGAACGGCGGCGCGATCGCGCTCGGACATCCGCTCGGCATGAGCGGCGCGCGGCTCGCGGCCACGGCGACGCTCGAGCTCGAGCGCAGCGGCGGCCGGCGCGCGCTCGCGACCATGTGCATCGGGGTCGGACAGGGCATCGCGCTCGCGATCGAGCGGGTGCCGTGACCCAGCCCGAAGCCGTCGCGCGCGACGGCGAGGTGGCGGTGTTCACGTTCGATCACCCGCCGGTGAATGCGCTCGCGCAGCCGGTGCGCGCAAGGCTGCTCGCGGCGGTCGAGGCGCTCGATGCCGATCCCGGCGTGCGCGCGATCGTGCTCATCGGCAGCGGGCGGAACTTCGTCGCCGGCGCCGACGTGCGGGAGTTCGATCGCCCGCCGCTCGAGCCCTTCCTGCCGGCCCTGCTCGCGCGGGTCGAGGCCTGCGGCAAGCCGGTCGTTGCGGCGCTGCATGGCGCGACGCTCGGCGGCGGCGCGGAGACGGCGCTCGCCTGCCATTACCGCTGCGCCGCAGGCGACCTGAAACTCGGCTTCCCGGAGGTGAGCCTGGGCCTGCTGCCCGGCGCCGGGGGCACGGTGCGGCTGCCGAGGCTCGCGGGCTGGCAGGCGAGCCTCGAGCTCATGACCTCGGGCAAGCCGATCGGCATCGACCGCGCGATCGAGCTCGGCATCGTCGACCGGCGGGTGGACGGCGACCTGCGCGCCGGCGCGATCGCCTGGGCGCGCGAGCTCGCGCATGCGCACGCTCCGCCGCGCCGCGTCCTCGATCTGCCAGTGCCGGCTTCGCGCCCGTCGCAATTCGAGGAATTCCTGCGTGCCCTGCCGGCGGCTGCGCGCAGGCTCCCGGCGCCGCCCCGGATCGTGGAGGCCCTCGCGTCCGCGGCGCTGCTGCCGGCGGACGCCGCGCTCGCCCGGGCGCGCGCGCTGTTCATGGAATGCCTCGCATCCACCGAGTCGCGCGCGTTCAGGTACCTGTTCTTCGCGGAGCGCGGCGCCGTGCCCGACGTGGTGCTCGCGCGCGCCGTGGGGCAGGCCGCCGTCCTTGGCTCCGGCACGATGGGCGCCGGCATCGCGATCAGCCTCGCGACCGGCGGCATCCCGGTGCTGCTCATCGAGGCGAAACAGGAGGCGCTCGACGCCGGGCTCGCGCGCGTCAGGGCCGCGATCGACGCCGCCGAGCGCAAGGGCCGGCTCGACCGGGACGAGGCGGAAGCCGCACGCGGCCGCGTCCAGGGCTCATTGACCCTGGCCGCCGTCGCCGGTGCCGACCTCGTGATCGAGGCGGTCTACGAGAACCTGGCGGTCAAGCGCGAGCTCTTCGGCCGGCTCGGCCAGCTCGCAAAACCGGGCGCCGTGCTCGCGACCAATACCTCGACCCTCGACGTGGACGCGATCGCCGGGGCCTCGGGACGGCCCGCGGACGTGGTCGGAATGCATTTCTTCAGCCCGGCGAACGTCATGCGGCTCGTCGAAGTCGTGCGCGGGCGGGAATCCTCGCGCGCGGCGCTCGCGACGGTACACTCGGTCGCGAAACGGATCGGCAAGATCGCGATCCCGGTCGGCAACGCCTTCGGCTTCGTCGGCAACCGCATGCTCTACGCCTATGGCCGCGAGAAGGAGCTCATGCTGCTCGAGGGCGCAAAGCCGGAGGTGATCGACAAGGCGCTCGTGGACTTCGGCATGGCGATGGGGCCGAATGCCGTCGGCGACCTGGCGGGCCTCGACATCGGCTGGCAGGTGCGCAAGGAATGGCGCGACAAGCCGGAAGACCCGCGCTTCTACCGCGCGTCCGACCTGCTGGCGGAGCTCGGCCGCTACGGGCAGAAGACCGGGCGCGGCTTCTACCGCTACGACACCCCGGGCGGCGAGCGCACGCCCGACCCGGAGGTCGTCGAGCTGATCCGTGCCGAGGCGGAACGGCTGGGCGTGCGCCAGCGACAGGTCGAACCGGGCGAAATCGTCGCCCGCTGCATCCTCGCGCTGATCAACGAGGGCGCGCGCATCCTCGAAGACGGCATCGCCGCGTCGCCGTCCGACATCGACGTGATCTGGTGCAACGGCTACGGCTTTCCGCGCCACCGCGGCGGGCCGATGTTCTACGCGGACACGCTCGGCCTCGCGACCGTGGTCGATTCCATCCGCAAGCTGGCCAGGGCCCATGGCGAGCGCGACTGGACGCCGGCGGGCCTGCTGGTCACGCTGGCGGGCGCGGGCGCAAGCTTCGCATCCTGGCAGTCGGGGCGCGCAGCCGCCGCGGACGGCGGCGGGAGGCAGGGATGAGGCTCGAGAGTTACGTGGCCGGCGCCTGGCAGGCCGGCGGCGGGCGCGCGATCCTGCTGCGCGATGCCAGCACGGGCGCCGTGGTCGCCGAGGCGAGCAGCGAGGGGCTCGATTTCGCAGCCGTGCTGCGGCACGCTCGCGAGGTCGGCGGTCCGGCGTTGCGTGCGTTGACCTTTCACGAGCGCGCCGCGCTGCTGCGCGCCCTCGGCAAGCGCCTGCTCGACTTCAAGCCGGAGTTCTATGCGCTCTCGCACGCGACGGGCGCGACCAGGGGCGACTCCTGGATCGACATCGACGGCGGCATCGGCACGATGCTGGTGTTCGCGAGCAAGGGCACGCGCGAGCTGCCGAACAGCCGCGTCTACCTCGACGGCGCGCTGGAAGGATTGTCGAAGGGCGGGAGCTTCGTGGGCCAGCACCTGTGCGTGCCGCTCGAGGGCGCCGCGGTGCACATCAACGCCTTCAATTTCCCGGTCTGGGGGATGCTCGAGAAACTCGCTCCCGCGCTGCTCGCCGGCGTGCCGGCGGTGGTGAAGCCCGCCACCGCGACCAGCTACCTCACCGAGCTGGTGGTGCGCCGCATCATCGAGACGGGACTGCTGCCGCCCGGGGCGCTGCAGCTCATCTGCGGCGGGGTGGGGGATCTCTTCGACCACCTTGGCTGCCAGGACGTCGTGTCCTTCACCGGCTCGGCCTCGACGGCGGCGCGGCTGCGCACGCATCCGGCGGTGGTGCGCCACGCGGTGCGATTCGTCGCCGAAACCGACTCGCTCAATTCGTCGATCCTGGGCCCGGACGCAGGGCCGGGAACGCCGGAGTTCGGCCTGTTCGTGCGCGAGGTGGCGCGCGAGATGACCGTGAAGGCCGGCCAGAAGTGCACCGCGATCCGCAAGGCGATCGTGCCGCGCGGGCTGCTCGGCGAGGTCGTCGCGGCGCTGCAGGCAGAACTCGCGAAAGCCGTCGTGGGTGACCCGCGCGCGGCCGGCGTCGGCATGGGCCCGCTCGCAAGCCTCGCGCAGCGCGACGAAGTGCTCGCGCGCCTTGCCGAGCTCGAGAGCGAGGCCGAGCGCGTCGCCGGCGACCCGGAACGCTTCGAGGTCACCGGCGGCGATCGCGCGCGCGGCGCGTTCCTGCCGCCGCTCCTGCTCCTGTGCCGAGACGCCGCAAGCGCCCGCGCGGTGCACGCCGTGGAAGCTTTCGGCCCCGTGTCGACGGTGATCGGCTACGACGGCCTGCCCGGGGCGATCGCGCTCGCGCGCCGCGGCGAGGGCAGCCTCGCGGGCTCGGTGTTCACCGCGGACGAGGCGGTCGCCGCCGAGCTCGTGCTCGGCCTCGCGCCGTACCACGGTCGCGTGCTGGTCGTGAACCGGCATTGCGCGCAGGAATCCACCGGCCACGGCTCGCCGCTCGCGCCGCTGGTGCACGGCGGGCCGGGCCGCGCGGGCGGCGGCGAGGAGCTCGGCGGCATCCGCGGCGTGCTGCACTACATGCAGCGGACCGCGGTGCAGGGCGCGCCCGACGTGATCACCGCCGTCGGCGGGCGCTGGGCGCGCGGCAGCCGCGAGCGCGACCCGGGCGTGCATCCGTTCCGCAAGCCATTCCACGCGCTCGCGATCGGCGATACCTTCCGCTCGGCGGAGCGCGAGGTGACGGTCGACGACATCGAACGGTTCGCGGCGCTCAGCGGCGACAATTTCTACGCCCACATGAGCGAGCAGGAGGCGGCGCGGAACCCGCTGTTCGGCGGCCGGGTGGCGCACGGCTATTTCCTGATCTCGGCGGCCGCGGGCCTGTTCGTCGACCCGGACTACGGACCGGTGCTCGGCAACTACGGCCTCGACGCGCTGCGCTTCGTGAAGCCGGTCAAGCCCGGCGACCGCATCCAGGTACGCTTGACCTGCCGCGAGAAGTCGCTGCGCGCCGACAAGGGCTGGGGCGAGGTGACCTGGGACACGGAGATCACGAACCAGGCCGGCGAAACGGTCGCGGCCTACCACGTGCTGACCATGGTGAGCGTCCATGCCATCCCCGATCGACCTTGAGGCGCTTCGCGCCGGGTTCCCGAGCCTCACGTTCGAATCGCCCGCGGACGGCGTGCTCGAGCTGGTGATCGCCAACGAGGGCCGCCGGAACGCGGCGACCGAGGCGATGCACCGGGACCTCGCGCACGTGTGGCGCGCGATCGACGCGGACGCGGGCGTGCGCGCCGTGCTGGTGCGCGGCGCCGGCGAGCACTTCTCCTCGGGCGGCGATTTCGCGCTGATCGAGCGCATGATCGAGGACGAGGCGACGCTGCTGCGGGTCTGGCGCGAGGCGAGCGACCTGGTCTACAACCTCGTCGACTGCAGCAAGCCCGTGGTGTCCGCGATCCGCGGGACCGCGGTCGGGGCAGGTCTCGCCGTCGCCCTGCTCGCGGACATCTCGGTCGCAGGGCGCAACGCGAAGATCCTCGACGGACATACCCGCCTCGGCGTCGCCGCGGGCGACCACTCGGTGATCATCTGGCCGCTCCTGTGCGGCCTCGCCAAGGCGCGCTACTACCTGCTCACCAACGAGCCGCTCACCGGCGCGGAGGCGGAGCGCATCGGGCTCGTGTCCCTGTGCGTCGACGACGGCGAGGTGCGCGAACGCGCGCTCGCGGTCGCCGCGAAGCTCGCGGCGGGAAGCGGCAGCGCGCTCACGTTCACCAAGCGCGCGCTCGGCAACTGGCTGCGCCTCGCGGGGCCGTCCTTCGACGCCTCGCTCGCGCTCGAATTCCTCGGTTTCCGTCTCGCGGACGCGAAGGAAGGACTCGACGCCGTGCGCAGCCGCCGGCCGCCGAAGTTCACGCGCTGAGATTGCGGCGCGCCGTGCGCGCCGCTACCATCCGCACTGCCTTGGGGTGGTCCCGAAGGGACCTGAGATGCCGGTCTGGCCGGCGAACCCGTCGAACCTGATCCGGTTAGGACCGGCGTAGGGAGCAGGCGTGACCGTCCAGCCTCTGATCCTGATCGCATCGCTGCTCGCGGGCACCGCCGCCGCGTCAGCGGCGCAGCCGCCGGCGACGACACTCGAGCCCGTGCTCGTGACTGCGACGCTGCGGCCGATGCCGGCCGCGGCGCGGCCCGGCGGCGTCACGGTGCTCGACGCTGAGGACGTGCGCGAGGCTGCCGTGGTGCATCTCGAGGAACTGCTGCCGCAGCTGCCTTCTCTGTCCTGGGCCGGTGCGAGTTCGCGGCCGCGCTACTTCCAGCTGCGCGGCATCGGCGAGCTCGAGCAATACCAGGGCGCGCCGAACCCGTCGATCGGCTTCCTGGTCGACGAGCTCGACTTCAGCGGCATCGGCATGATCGCCTCGACTTTCGACGTCGAGCAGGTCGAGGTGCTGCGCGGCCCGCAGGGCACGCGCTACGGGGCGAACGCGCTCGGCGGCCTGATCAAGGTCAAGACGCGCGAACCCGTGGCACAGCGCGAATTCTCGACCGAGGCGACGGTCGGCGATGACGGCCTGTGGTCGCTCGGCGCCGTGGCCGGCGGTCCGCTCGCGCTCGAAGCCGGGCTCGAGGGCGCGTGGCGTGCGGTGCTCGAGCGGGCGACGAGCGACGGGTTCCGCCGCAACCTCTACCTCGGGCGCAACGACACGAACGGCCGCGACGAGATGACGGCGCGGCTGCGCTTCCGGCTCGGGGATCCGGGCGGGCGCCGTGCGGACCTGTCGTTCCTCTACGCGGACTTCGACAACCGCTACGACGCGTTTGCGATCGACAACGGCTTCGACACGCTGTCCGACCGGCCGGGACGCGACGCGCAGCGCTCGACCGGCGCATCCCTGGACCTCGCCTGGCCGCTTGCGGGCGGCGGCGAGTTGCGCTCGATCACCGGCGCTGCGGCATCGGACATCGTCGCGAGCTTCGACGGCGACTGGGGCAACGAGCGCGACTGGGGTGCGGCGGGGCCCTACGACTTCTTCTCCGAGACGCGCCGCACCCGCCGCACGCTGTCGGAGGACCTGCGCTACTCGGGATCCGCGGGGGCCGCCGTGCCCTGGATCGCCGGCGTGTGGTTGCAGCGGCTCGAGGAGGACAACCGCGTCGCCGACGACGGGCGCTATCTCGGCGACGCCTTCGTGCGTGTTCTCGACAGCCGCTACCGGGCGACCAGCGCCGCCGCGTACGGCCAGGCCGACGTCGCGCTGGCGCCGGCGACGACGCTGACGATCGGCCTGCGCGCGGAGCAGCGCGATGCCCGGTACGCCGACACAGACGGCATCCGGTTCGATCCGCGCGACCGGATGTGGGGCGGCGAGCTCAGCCTCGTGCACCGGCTCGCCGGCGCGCACAGCCTCTGGACTTCGGTGGCGCGCGGCTACCGCGCCGGCGGATTCAACATCGGTACCAGCGTGCCCGAAGACCGCCAGCAGTTCGACGCGGAGTACCTGTGGTCCGTCGAGGCCGGCTGGAAAGGCGCTGACGCCACAGGCCGGCTGCGCGCGGACGTCAATCTTTACTACATGGAACGCCGGCACCCGCAGGTGTCGACGTCCCTGCAACTGGACCCCGAGGATCCGCTCACCTTCATGTTCCTGACCGACAACGCCGGAGGCGGCGAGGCCCGGGGTCTCGAGTCGTCCGCCGCGGTGCGGGCGGGCGAGCGCCTGGAGTTCGAGGCGATGCTGTCCTGGATGGAGTCACGCTACGAGGACTACCGATTCGGCGACCGGGATCTCGAGGGCCGGGAATTCGCGCACGCGCCGGAGTGGAAGATGGCGCTCGCCGCGACCTGGCGCCACCCGGGCGGCTGGATGGCGCGCCTGGACCTGTCGGGCGAGGCCGGCTTCTATTTCGACACCAGCCACGACCGGCGCGCGGGCTCGCGCTTTCTCGCCAACCTGCGGACCGGCTACGAGGCGGAGCGTTGGTCCGCGGACGTCTGGGTCCGCAACCTGCTCGACGAGCGCTACCCGGTGCGCGGATTCTACTTCGGCAACGAGCCGCCCGACTTCCCGACTACCTTGTACCTGCGCTGGGGCGATCCGCGCCAGTTCGGCCTGACCGCCCGCTACTCCTTCTGAGGTGAAACCATGCACGTCGCCGTTGACTTGAGCCTCTATCCGCTGACCGGCGAGTTCGTCCCGCCGATCCTCGACTTCATCGAGCGACTGAAAGGCCACCCGGGCCTCAGCGTCGTCACGAACTCGATGAGCACGCAGGTGAGCGGCGACTACGAACTCGTTTTCGACGCATTGCGCGCCGAGATCCGCGCGAGTCTCACCGCGCTGCATCGCGCGGCGCTGGTCATGAAGGTGCTGGGTGGCGCCGGCTGAGCTCGTCGCGGTCGGTTTCGGCCTCGCCTACATCCTGCTCGCGATCCGCGAGCAGCGGGCCTGCTGGATCGCGGGCGGGATCAGCACGGCGATCTTCGCCGGCGTATTCCTCCACGCCGGCCTGCCGCTGCAGGCGGCGCTGCAGCTCGTCTACGTCGCGATGTCGGCCTGGGGATACCACGCCTGGCGCAGGGACGCCGCCGCCGCCGCGCCTGTTCGGCGCTGGTCCGTGCCGAGGCACCTACTGGCGCTGGCCGGCGTCGGCCTCGCGACGGCGGCCAGCGCGCCGCTCGCAGCGCGCTACGCACTCGCCGCGGCGCCGGTCGCCGATTCGCTCGGGACCTGGGCGAGTCTGGTCGCGACCTGGCTGCTCGCGCGACGTGTCGTCGACACCTGGCTGTGGTGGATCGCGATCGACACGGGACTCGCAGGTCTTTTCTACTCGCAAGGCCTCGTGGCGACGGCTGCGCTGTACCTCGCCTTCGGGCTGCTCGCAGCCGCGGGCTGGCGCAGCTGGCGGAAACGGATGCCCGCCCCATGAGCGCCGCACCCGCCGATGCGCGCATCGCGACGGCCGTGCAGGCGCTCGGGCTCGCGCGACCGAAGGTCGTGGCGCTCGACGGCGGAGTCGCGAACCGCAGCTACCGCCTGCGTGCAGCGGGGCAGGACCTGGCGCTGAAGCTGACCGGGGAATCGGCTGACGCGCTGGGCGCGAATCCGCAGTCGGAACTGGCAATGCACTCGCTCGCGGCCGGTGCGGGGCTTGCGCCGCCCGTCGTCCTGGCCGATCCGGCGCGCGGATTCATCGTCTCGCGGTTTGTGACCGGGCGCGTGCTGAGCGCGGATGACTTTGGCGACCCGCGACTGTTGCTGCGGGTCGGCGCCTGGGTCGCCGCGCTGCATGCACTGCCGGTGCCGGCGG
This sequence comes from Gammaproteobacteria bacterium, assembly GCA_016874295.1. GTDB lineage: Bacteria > Pseudomonadota > Gammaproteobacteria > Steroidobacterales > Steroidobacteraceae > SCUD01. The sequence continues at coordinate 28,966 of VGUH01000010.1, forward strand.
GGCTGCCGCGCGTGGACCTCGGCGAGCGGGCCGCGGGCTATCTGGCGCGCGTCGTCGCGCAGGCCGGCGACCGGTTTGCCCGGGACCTGATGAGCGCGCTCGCGCTGAGGCGTGCGGCATTACCGCCACCCGCGAGACCTGCCGCCTGTCACCACGACCTGCACCATCGAAACTTCATCGACGATGGCGCGCGCCTGATGGTGGTCGACTGGGAGTACGGGGGCTCCGGCGACCCGGCGGCCGACCTCGCGTCCTGCATCGGCTATCACGACCTGGGCGAGGCAGCGGTCGAGGCGCTGCTCGCGGGCTACGGCAGCCCGGATGCGGCGCTGCGTGCGCGAATCGCGGCGCTCGGCTGGATCTTCGACTGTCTCTGGTATGCGTGGAACGCGGCTGCGGAACTCGCGGGTCTCGCGCCGGATCCCGCGGAGCAGGCGCGGCTTGCCGCGCGACTCGCGCATTGAGAAGATGCGCGACCCATGCCCGAGATCACCGTAACAGACCGCGACGGCGGCGTGCATCGCGTCAATGCGCGCGAGGGCGCCAGCCTGATGGAGACGCTGCGCGAGCTCGACTACGGCGTCGCCGCGATCTGCGGGGGCATGTGCTCCTGCGCGACCTGCCATGTGTACATCGCCGAGCCCTGGCTCGACGGCCTGCCGCCCATGCAGGGCGACGAGCGCGAGATCCTGCAGGAGCTCGAGAGCTTCCGGCCGCGCGGGTCGCGCCTGTCCTGCCAGGTCCCCGTCGTGGCGGGGCTTGCGGGCCTCGAAGTCGAGATCGCGCCGGAAGAATGAAGGAAATGAAGGGGACGCGCCCCCTTCATTTACGTTCCGCCTGGGCCGCCACCGCTCGCGCGGCCGCCTCGATGGCTGCCGCGTCGCCGAGGAAACGCCGCGGGGCGGAGGGCCGCAGCCGCGCGTCCAGCTCGTACAGGATCGGCACGCCGGTCGGGATGTTGAACTCGACGATCCCGGCGTCGCTCATGCCGTCCAGCATCTTGACCAGCGCGCGCAGGCTGTTGCCGTGCGCGACCACCAGCACGTCGCCGCCGCCCTGCAGCGCGGGCACGAGCCGCTCGCGCCACCACGGTTCGACGCGCGCCAGCGTGTCCTTCAGCGATTCGGTCGCCGGCAGCCGCGCGGGGTCGATGCCGCGGTAGCGGGCGTCGAAGCGCGGGTGGCGCGGATCGTCCGCGGCGAGCGCCGGGGGCGCGATATCGTAGCTGCGCCGCCAGATCTTGACTTGTGCCGCGCCGTACTTCGCGGTCGTCTCCGCCTTGTCGAGACCCTGCAGCGCGCCGTAGTGGCGTTCATTGAGCCGCCAGTCGCGCTCGACGGGGATCCACATCCGGTCCATCTCGTCGAGCGCGATCCAGAGCGTGCGGATGGCGCGTTTCAGCACGGACGTGAAGGCCCGGTCGAATTCGAAGCCCGGCTCGCGCAGGAGCCGTCCCGCCGCCGCCGCTTCCTCGCGGCCCTGCGCGGTCAGGTCGACGTCGGTCCAGCCGGTGAACAGGTTCTCGAGGTTCCAGGCGCTCTGGCCGTGGCGCAGCAGCACGAGCTTGGCAGGCATGTCGCCGGTCAGCCTTCCGCGAGCTGGCGCACGGCTTGCAGCGCCACCGACAGGGTCGGGAAGTCGACGCTGCCCTTGGCGCGCATCTCGCGTACCGTGCGGCTCACGTTGTCATGCGCCGGTCCGCCCTCGCGGAGCCAGGCGTCGATGCGCCGCGCCACGTCACCACCACGGCCGCGGCTGAGCACCTGGTGGGCCAGCCGCCGCTGCAGCAGGTAGGCTTCCTCGCGCATCGTGCCGCGGGCCAGCGCCTGCCAGTGGCCCTCGACCGGCAGCCGCTCGATCTCGCCGCGGATCCAGTCGAGGCCGATCGTGGCACCGAGGCCGAAGTAGACGCGCGCAGCCTGCGAGACGCTGGCGCGTCGTGCCAGCGCGACTTCCACGATGTCGACGCTGGAATGGAACGCGCCCAGGCTCGCGACGCGGCGCGCGACGCCGTCCGGCACGCCGTCCGCCGAGAAGCGCCGAAGCGCCTGCTGGTAAAGCTCGGACTCGAGGCCCTCGAGCAGATCGGGAAGATCCGCCATCAGCTCACGGATGCCGGGTCTCAGCCGGCTGACCGCGCGCTCGATGTCGAGATTGCTGCCGAGATTGCGCAGCACCCAGTAGGTCAGGCGCCGGAGCAGGCGCATGGTCTCGTGCAGCATCGCGTACTGCAGCCCGGCCGGCGCCCGGTCGTCGAGCGATTCGATGTCCGCCCACAGGTCGCGCATGTCCGTGATCTCTCGCGCGATGGAATACGCGCGCGAGATGCTGCCGACGTCCGCGCCGGTGTCCTCCTGGGTGCGGACCGCAAATCCCGGCCCCATGCGATTCACGAGGCTGTTCGTGACCGCGGTGACGATGATCTCGCGCCGCAGCTGATGCTTCTGGATCTCGCGCGCAAAGCGCCGCTGCACCGGTTTCGGGAAGTAGCGCGTGAGCTCGGCGCCGAGGTACGGGTCCTCGGCGATGTCGGTGTCGATCAGCCGGCCGGACAGCCAGATCTTCGAGTACGACAGCAGCATCGCCAGCTCGGGGCGCGTCAGCCGCTGGCCCTTGCGGTGCCGCTCGACGATCTCGTCGTCGGTCGGCAGCGACTCCAGCGCCCGGTCGAGCGTGCCGGCCCGTTCCAGCGAGCGCAGCAGGTACCCGAGCTCGAAGATCCGCTCGGCAGCGGTTTCGTGCAGCCCGGAGATCGCCAGGCACTGCAGGTAGTTGTTGCGCAGCACGAGGCCCGCCACTTCGCCGGTCATGCCCGCGAGCAGCCGGTTGCGCGACTTGCGCGGCAGCCGGCCGGCCGCCATCAGCGGGTTGAGCAGGATCTTGAGATTGACCTCGACGTCCGAGCAGTTGACACCCGCGGAATTGTCGATGAAATCGGTGTTGATGCGCCCGCCGGCCAGTGCGTACTCGACGCGCCCGCGCTGGGAGCAGCCGAGGTTGCCGCCCTCGCCGACCACGCGGCAGCGCAACTGCGCGCCGTCGACGCGCACCGCATCATTGGCGCGATCGCCGATCTCGGCGTGCGTCTCGCCGGAGGCCTTGACGTAGGTGCCGATGCCGCCGTTCCACAGCAGGTCGACCGGGAGCCGCAGGATGGCGCGGATCACGTCATTGGGGGCGGCCGCCTGCGCATCGATGCCGAGCAGGGCGCGGGCTTCCGCCGACAGCGGCACCGACTTCTGCTGCCGCGAGTGCACACCGCCGCCCCGGGACAGCAGGCGCTGGTCGTAGTCCTCCCAGCTCGACCGCGGCAGCGCGAACATGCGCTGCCGCTCGGCGTAGCTGGTGGCGGCATCCGGCGCCGGGTCGATGAAGATATGCCGGTGGTCAAAGGCCGCGAGCAGGCGGATGTGCGGCGAGAGCAGCATCGCGTTGCCGAACACGTCGCCCGACATGTCGCCGATGCCGGCGACCGTGAAGTCCCGCGCCTGGGTATCGAGCCCGAGCTCGCGGAAGTGGCGCCGCACGGACTCCCAGCCGCCGCGCGCGGTGATGGCCATCTCCTTGTGGTCATAGCCGGCGGAGCCGCCGGATGCGAACGCATCGCCCAGCCAGAAGCCGTACTCCTCGGAAATCGCGTTGGCGACGTCGGAGAATTTCGCCGTGCCCTTGTCGGCCGCCACGACCAGGTAGGCGTCGTCGCCGTCGTGCCGCACGACGCGGGGCGGCGCCACGACCTTGCCGCCGACTACGTTGTCCGTCACGTCGAGCAGGGCGCAGATGAAGGTGCGGTAGCAGGCCGTGCCTTCCGCCTGGGCCTCGTCGCGTCCCGGCGGCAGGCGACGCGGCACGAAACCGCCCTTGGCGCCGACCGGCACGATCACGGTGTTCTTGACATTCTGCGCCTTCATGAGGCCGAGAATCTCGGTGCGGAAGTCCTCGCGCCGGTCGGACCAGCGCAGCCCGCCCCGCGCGACCCGCCCCATGCGCAGGTGCACACCCTCGACGCGCGGCGAATGGACGAAAATCTCGAACATGGGCTTCGGCAACGGCACTTCCGCGACGCGGCGCGGGTCGATCTTGAGCGCGAGATACGGGCGCGGCTCGCCGGCGGCGTCGGTGCGGAAATAGTTGGTGCGCAAGGTCGCGTCGAGCGCCGCCAGGTAGACGCGCAGTATGCGGTCATCGTCGATGCGGGTGACGCCGGCCAGCAGCCGCTCGAGTGCGCGGCGCTGCGCGCCTTCCGCCTTGCGGCGCTGCGACGCGCCGAGGGCGGGGTCGAATCGGGCGGCGAACAGCTGCAACAGGTGACCGGCAGCGGCCGGGTTCCTGGCGAGCGCCTCTTCCACGTAGGCCTGGGACAGCGGCAGGCCGAGCTGCACGAACCAGCGCGCATAGGTCCTGAGCACCGTCGCCTCGCGCCAGTCGAGGTCGGCGGCCAGCACCAAGCGGTTGAAGCCGTCGTTGTCGACGTCACCTGCCCAGACGTGCGCAAAGGTGGTCTTGAATCGCGGCCCGTCGGTCGCAAGGTCGATGCAGATCGCGCGCGGATGTTCGAGTTCGAAGTCCTGGATCCAGAATGTCCGGTCACCCGAGACGATCTCGTAGGGCCGCTCGCTGATCAGTTTGAGCCCGAGATTCTCGATGGTCGGCAGGACGTCGGAGATCGGGATCGGGCGCAGCGCGCGGAACAGCTTGAACTGCACCTTGTGGTCCGGCTGGCCGGGCCGGCGGTACAGGCTCATCGGCAGCGTGTCGGGCGCCGCCGCGAGGCGCTCGAGCGTCGCAATGTCGTCGACCGCGTCCGCGAACGGCGTGTCCTCCTGGTAGGCGGCCGGGAAGGCGCCGCCCCAGTCCCGCGCGAGCCGCAGCGCCGCCGCCTCGCCGTGGGCTTCCATGAGCCGGTCGCGCAGGCGGTCCTGCCAGGTGCGCACGGTCTCGGTGATGGCACGCTCGAGCGCAACCGCGTCGATTTCCCGTTCCGCGTCGGGAGGCGTGCGCACCAGGAGGTGCAGGCGGGCGAGCACCGACTCGGACAGGTTCACCTGTGACTCGATCGCCAGGCCGCCGAATGCGGCGCGCGCGAGGGCCTCGATGCGTTCGCGCGCCTGCGTGTTATAGCGGTCGCGCGGCACGTAAACGAGGCAGGAGTAGAAGCGGCGGAACGGGTCGCGGCGCGCGAACAGGCGCACCTGCGCGCGATCGTAGAGGTTCACGATGCCGCGCACGATGCGCACCAGGTCCGGCACGGTCGCCTGGAACAGCTCGTCGCGCGGGTAGGTCTCGAGCGCGTGCACGACGGCCTTGTGGTCGTGACTCGTAGGCTGCAGGCGGAAGTGATCGATGACCCGCTGCACCTTGTGCCGCAGCAGCGGGATCTCGAAGGGACTCCGGCTGTAGGCGGACGAGGTCCACAGGCCGATGAAGCGCCGTTCGCCGGTCACCCGGCCGGTCCGGTCGTAAGTCTTGACGCCCACGTAGTCCAGGTACGTCGAGCGGTGCACCGTCGAGATGGAATTCGCCTTGGTGATGATGATCGGCTCCGGCGAGCGCGCGAAGCTGCGCACCCCACCGGCGAGCACGATGGTCCTCGGCTTGCGCCCGGCTGCTGCGCGCATGACGCCGAGACCGGTGCGGGGTATGGGCACCAGCCGGTCGCGGCGCGGACCGCGCCGCAGGCGGTACTCCCGGTAGCCGAGGAAAGTGAAATGGTTGTCCTCCATCCACTCGAGGAGTTCGCGGGCCTCGCGGATCTCGCCCCTGAAGCCGCGCACCCGGGCGCCGCCGATCGCCGCCGCGGCCGCGCGCGCCTTGCCGCGCATGCGCCGCCAGTCGCCGGTCGCCGCGCGCACGTCGCCGAGCGTCGCGCGGATCCGTGTCTCGATCTGTGCCAGGCGATCCGCGTCCGGCTCGCGGTCGATCTCGATCAGCTGCCAGGATTCGAGCTTCGCGCCTGGTGGTGCATCGTCAAGGTAGATCCCTTTCAGCCGGCCGCGGCGGTCGCGGACCACCGAGAACACCGGGTGGGCGAGCAGGTGTACGGCGAGCCCACTATGGGTGCATACCATGCCGAGCGAATCGACCAGGAACGGCATGTCGTCCGTGACGACCATGATGACCGTGTGCGAGGACGCGAAGCCGTCGCGATCCGGGTCCGGGTTGAACACGCGCACGAGCGGCTTGCCGCCGGCGCGCGCCAGGCCCAGCGCGAGATGCGCGAGTGCCGCGCCGGCGAGGTCCCGGGGCGGACGCTTGACGAGGTCGAGCTCGGAGACGCCGTGAAAGAAATTGTGCACCAGCCGGCCGGCGGCGACCGGCAGGTCCTTGCGCCCGGCGCGGCGTGCGGCGGCGGCGATGCGGTCGATGATGGTCTTGCGGGCGGCGGGAATTCTGCCTGGCATTCGGGAGTCGAGCTGCCTCGGAAGTGCGTGGCGGCGCGGATTATACACGCGCCACGCAACCCCTTCCGCGAGGCAGGTTCCGCCGCTCCTGCCGGACATTCACCCGTGGATTATAGTGGTGTGCCAGTCCACCTGGAGCCGGCCATGGCCGACCTGTCCGACAATCCGCTGGGTACCGACGGCTTCGAGTTCGTCGAGTACACGGCGCCCGACCCGCAGCTGCTGCGCCGGCTGTTCTCGCGCATGGGTTTCCCGGTCAGCGCCCGCCACCGCAGCAAGGACGTCACCCTGCATCGCCAGGGCGACATCAACTTCGTCATCAACGCCGAGCCCGGGGGTTTCGGCCAGCAGTTCGCGCGCACGCACGGGCCCTCGGCCTGCGCGATGGCTTTCCGCGTGAAGGACGCCGCTCACGCCCTGAAGCGCGCCGTCGAGCTCGGCGCCCGGCCGGTCGAGACCAGCGTCGGGCCGATGGAGCTCAGGATCCCGGCGATCGAAGGCATCGGCGGGAGTCTCATCTACCTCGTGGACCGTTACGGCGAACGCACGATCTATGACGTCGACTTTGTCCCGGTGACCGACCCGGGACCGGCGCGCGGCGCGGGCCTCGTGCTGATCGACCACCTGACGCACAACGTGAGCCGCGGCCACATGGACAAGTGGGCCGGTTTCTACGAGCGGTTGTTCAATTTCCGCGAGATGCGCTATTTCGACATCGAGGGAAAGAAGACCGGCCTGTTCAGCCGCGCGATGACGAGTCCCTGCGGCAAGATCCGCATCCCGATCAACGAAAGCCAGGACGACAGGAGCCAGATCGAGGAGTACCTGCGCGAATACCGGGGCGAGGGCATCCAGCACATCGCGCTCTCGACCAACGACATCTACGCGACGGTCGATGTGCTGCGCGCGCAAGGCGTCGAGTTCCAGGACACGCCGGACACCTATTACGAGGGCGTCGAGGCGCGGGTCGCCGGGCACCGCGAATCCCTGCAGCGCGTCAAGGAGCGCCGCATCCTGATCGACGGCAGCGCGGCCGACGGAATTCTGCTGCAGATTTTCACCAGGAACGCGATCGGCCCGATCTTCTTCGAGATCATCCAGCGCAAGGGCAACGAGGGCTTCGGCGAGGGCAACTTCCGCGCCCTGTTCGAGTCGATCGAACTCGACCAGGAGCGCCGCGGAGTCATCTGATAGGGGCCTGAGCCCCGTCGGGGAGAATCGGGGTCAAATCCCCGAATCCCGGTTCCTCGACCGCTTCACAGATGGCCCCGTTCCGGGGCGGACGTGCGTCACAGGTTTTGCAGCCCGCTGTGCACGCCGACTTCTGTCGCATGACACTCCGTTTTACAGATGACGGCAGGTCGAGGCATGGCGGTCGGCACGGCTACAGGGCATTTCGGGGACACCACGCGCATCACGCGCGTCGGCTTTGCCGACGGATGGACCGGCGTGCTGGCCATCGGCACCATCGTCTACGTCGCGGCGGCGATCTGGTTCACGCTGTCGGACCTGCCTTCTTCGCCCGCACTGGATATCTATCGTCTGATTTCGGACCAGCCCGCGGCGTTCGCGGCCGCGGTGCTCGCGATCATCGCCGTGCGTTCGACCCGGCACCCCGCCGCGCGCAGGACATGGACCTACCTCGCCGCTGCGATCGTAACCTACAACCTTGGCAACCTGGTCGACGCATTTCTCAGGATTGCGGGCCTGACGCCCTTCCCGTCGCTGGCGGACTTCTTCTACCTCGCATTCTTCCCGATCCTGATCTCGGGAATCTTCGTGTCGCTTCGGGCGAGCTCGCTGCGCGTGTCCTGGGGCCGGCTGCTGCTCGACTCGCTGATCCTCGTGCTCGGCTTCGGCACGTTCTTCTGGTTCTTCGTGATCAGCCCGGCCGCGGCGGCGAGCGAGGAGGCGCTCGCCCCCTTCGTGCTGACCCAGGTCTATATCGCGTTCGATTGCCTGATGCTCATGGCCATCGGCGTGCTGCTGATGAATGCGACGGCATGCCCGCTGCGCAAGACGACGGTGGCGCTGCTGGCTGCCGGTTTCGGGTTCATGTTCCTCGGCGACATCATCTGGGCCGCCTCGGTGGTCGTGGGCCGGTACATTTCCGGCGACAACTTCTCGGAGTGATGTACCTCGCCTGCTACGCCGGCCTTGCGTCCGCGGCCCAGGTGCAGATCCGGGACAAGTCGCGGCCCGAGCGGCAACGCTCGCCGGCCGCGGGCGCGTTCACACAGGTCATCGCCTATGCCGGCCTCGGAATGTCGTTCTTCGTGCTCGTGTACTTCGCGGCGGGGGACGGCCGCAGCCCTGTGACCATCATGACCGGGGCGATCTTCGTGCTGGCGATCCTGGTCCTGGCGCGCCAGAGCGTGATCCTGCGCGACGACGCCGAGGAGCGCTAGCGCAAGGCTGTGGACCTGATCGAGGCGCGCTTCGCCTCGCTGATCCGCAACGCCTCCGACGTCATCATGATCGTCGACGCGGAGGGGCGCATCGAGTATGCCTCGCCCGCGGTGCAGCGCACCTTCGGCCTGTGGCAGGATGACCTGGTCGGGCGCCCGCTGGCGGAAATCTGGCGCGACGCGGACCGGGAGCGCATCGTCGCATTCATGGCCGAGGTCACAGCCAGCCAGGGCGTCTCGGTCGGTCCGGTCGAGATCCCGGTCAGCACCAAGACGCGGGGCTTCATCCTCGAGTGCGTCGGCAGCAATCTCCTCGGCGATCCCGCCGTCAAGGGCCTCGCACTCAATCTGCGCGACGTCACCGATCGCAAGGCGCTGGAGGACCAGCTGCGGCAACTGGCATTCCACGATCCGCTGACCCTGCTCGCCAACCGCAGTCTGTTCCGCAACCGGGTGGAGCACGCGCTTGCGCTCGCGCGCCGCACGCAGGAGCGGCTGGCGGTGCTGATGGTCGACCTCGACAACTTCAAGAACATCAACGATTCGCAGGGCCACGAGACCGGCGACCGGCTGCTGCAGACGGCAGCCCAGAGGCTGGTCAAGTGCACGCGCGCGGCCGACACCGTCGCGCGGCTCGGCGGCGACGAATTCGCCGTGTTGCTCGAGGGTATAGCCGATGTCGAGCAGGCCGAGCAGATCGCCATCTCGATCACCGAGGCGTTCCGCGTCCCGATCGAGATCGACGGCAACGAGCTGCTGGTGACCGCGAGCGTCGGCGTCCCGCTTTCGGAGCCGGGCGACGACACGGAAAACGTGCTGCGCAACGCCGACATCGCGATGTACGGCGCCAAGACCGCCGGCAAGGGCCGGTACGTGGTATTCCACGCGCACATGCAGGAGCAGCTGCGTGAACGCCTGCGCCTCGAGGACGACCTCAATCAGGCATTCGAGAAGAACGAATTCTTCCTCGAGTTTCAGCCGATCGTCGACCTCAAGACCAGCGAGTTGCTCGGTGTCGAGGCGCTGGTGCGGTGGCAGCACCCGGCGAGCGGCCGGATGCTGCCCGGACAGTTCATTCCGCTGGCGGAGGAGACCGGCCAGATCATCGCGCTCGGACGCTGGGTGCTCGAGGACGCGTGCCGGCAAGTCAGCCGGTGGCGCCGCCGCATGCCGGCCGGTGAAGGGCTGCGTATCGCGGTGAACATCTCGGGCCGTCACCTGCAGCAGGGCGACCTGTTCGGCGATGTCCGGCACGCGTTCGAGATTTCCGGTCTCGAGCCTGAATGTCTCCTCATCGAGCTCACCGAAAGCACGATGATGCACAACTCCGAGGCGACTCTGCTCAAGCTCCGCGACCTCAGGTCGCTGGGCGTGCGCCTCGCGATCGACGACTTCGGGACCGGCTACTCGCCCCTGTCTTACCTGCACCGTTTCCCGATCGACATCCTGAAGATCGACCGGTCCTTCATCAGCCGTCTGACGGAATCGAGCGAGGGGCCGAAGCTCGCGCGCGCGGTCGTGATGCTGGGCGAGACGCTCGAGCTCGAGACCGTGGCCGAGGGCGTCGAGGTCGAAGACCAGGTCGCGCAGCTTGTGAAGCTCGGCTGCGTGGCCGCGCAAGGTTTCCTGTTCTCGCACGCGACCACCCTCGATGAGGTCGGGGCATCGCGCTTCGCGCAGCGCCGCGAGCAGCTCCGGCTCGCGCACGCGGGCTACGACCGCCTGACCGCAACCGGCCGCTACCGCGTCGCCGAAATCGTCCGCAAGCGCGGAGCGGCCTGAGTCAAGGCGCGCGCCCCTTCGATTTCACGGCCGGTGCGGGCGCGCGAGGTAATCGCGGCCCTGCATCTCGTGCAACCGGCTCGCGGCGCGCCGGAACTCGAAGGCGAGCCGCTCGCCGCGGTACAACCCGCCAGGCGCGTCGCGGGCCGCCGACACGAATAGCTTCACGCCGCGGTCGTACAGTTCGTCCACCAGCGTCACGAACCGCCGTGCCGCGTCGTCCATGCGGGCGTCCAGCACCGGGACTGCGGACAGGAACACGGCGTGAAAGCAGCGCGCGATCTCGATGTAATCTGCCGCAGAGCGCGGGCCCTCGCAGAGCTCGTGAAAGTCGAACCAGACGACGTCCTCGGTACAGCGACGTGTACGTATCGAGCGCCCTTCGACCTCGATCTCTGCATTGCGCGCACCGCCCTCGCCGGTCAGCCGCTCGAACTCTGCCTCCAGTCGTACCTCGGCATCGGTGATGCCCGGGCCGAGCCACAGCGTCGCGCGCTCGAGCTCGCGCAGGCGGTAGTCTACCCCGGCGTCGAGCTCGACCACCCGGCAGTGCTTCTCGAGCAGGGCGATGGCCGGCACGAAGCGCTCGCGCTGCAGCCCGCCGTGGTACAGCCCGGAGGGCGGGAGGTTGGAGGTCGCGACCAGGGTGACGCCGCAGCGGAACAGCGCAGCCAGCAGGTTCCCGAGGATCATCGCGTCGGCGACGTCGTTGACCACGAGTTCGTCGATGCACAGGATGCGCGCCTTCGCGGCGACGTCGGCCGCGACCTGCTCGAGCGGCGAGCGGCGGTCGCGGTGACGCCTGAGCCGGCCATGCACGTCCTGCATGAAGCGGTGGAAGTGTTCGCGCCGCTTCTCGCGTACCGGCAGCTCGGCGAAGAACTCGTCCGCCAGCAAGGTCTTGCCGCGACCCACGCCGCCCCAGAGGTAGAGGCCGCGCAGCGGGGCGCGCGACCGCGGCAGCAGGTCAAGACCGCGGCCGAGCAGGGAATTGCGCGCCAGCACACGGCGCCTCAAGTCCTCGAGCCGGTCGAGTACCGCACGCTGCGCCGCGTCGGGCGCGGCGCCCCGCGCCGCGAGCGCAGCCAGGACGCGCGCGGTCAGGGGATGTCTTGCGGCCGGGCTCAGCCGGAAAGCTCCGGGCGGTTGCGGAAGTACTCGAGCGCGGCGGGATTTGCCAGTGCTTCGGTGTTCCTGACCGGGCGGCCGTGGACCGCCTCGCGCACCGTGAGCTCGACCACCTTGCCGCTCAGCGTACGCGGGATTTCCGGTACCTGCAGGATCTTCGCCGGCACGTGCCTCGGCGTCGTATTGTCGCGAATCTGCCGCCGGATGCGCTCGGCGAGCGACTCGTCGAGCGCCAGATTCTCGCGCAGGCGCACGAACAGGACGATGCGCACGTCGTGGCCGACTTCCTGGCCGATGACCACGCTTTCAAGCACCTCGGGCAACTGTTCGACCTGGCGGTAGATCTCGGCGGTGCCGATGCGCACTCCGCCCGGGTTCAACACGGCGTCTGAGCGACCGAGGATCACCAGACCGCCACGCGCAGTCAGCAAAGCGTAGTCGCCGTGGTGCCAGACGCCCGGAAAGCGCTCGAAATACGCGGCGCGATAGCGTGCCCCGTCGGGATCGTTCCAGAAGCCGACCGGCATGGACGGAAAGGGCGCCGTGCAGACCAGCTCGCCCTTCTCGGCGCTGACCGGCCGGCCCGCATCGTCCCAGACCTCGACCTTCATGCCGAGCCCGCGGCACTGCAGCTCGCCGCGGTACACGGGCAGGAGCGGGTTGCCGAGCGCGAAGCAGGAGACGATGTCGGTGCCGCCCGAGATCGACGCGAGCTGCACGTCCGGCCCGATCGATTCGGCGACGAAGTCGTACTGCTCGGGACCGAGCGGCGAGCCGGTCGACAGTACGGTGCGCAGTTTCGCGATGCCGTGCCGCTCGCGCGGGCGGTAGCCTGATTTTTCGAGCGCGGCGAGGTAACGTGGGCTTGTGCCGAAGATCGTGACGCCCTCGTCGGCGGCCATCTGCCACAGCATCTCCGGCCCGGGATGCAGCGGCGAGCCGTCATACAGTACGAGCGTGGCCTCCGAGGCCAGCGCACTCACCAGCCAGTTCCACATCATCCAGCCGCAGGTCGTGAAGTAGAAAAGGCGATCGCCGGGCTTCACATCGGTGTGCAGCCGGTGTTCCTTGAGGTGCTGGAGCAGCGTGCCGCCCGCACCGTGCACGATGCATTTCGGGACGCCGGTCGTGCCGCTCGAATACAGCACGTAGAGCGGATGGTCGAAGGGCACGAGGTTGAAGGCCAGGGTGGCTTCACGCTGCCCGTAGGCGATGAAGTCGACCGCGCCCGGCAGCTCGCCGGCGCCGGCATAGCGCACCAGCACTACGCGGCGTACCGAGGGCAGTGACTTCAGCACGCCCGCGATCGGGGCCAGCGAGTCCACCGTCTTGCCGGCGTAGAAGTAGCCATCCGCCGTGAACAGCGCTTTCGGCCTCACCTGCCCGAAGCGGTCGAGTACGCCCTGGAGGCCGAAGTCGGGCGAACAGGAAGTCCAGGTCGCGCCGAGGCTCGTCGCGGCGAGCATCGCGATCACGGCTTCCGGAAGATTCGGCAGGAAGCCGGCGACGACGTCACCCGCGCCGATTCCGTCCTGCGCCAGTCCCGCCGCGATGCGCGCGACCTCGGCGCGCAGCGAGCCCCAGCTCACTTCGCGCCGGTCTCCGCGCTCGTTGCGGAATACGATCGCCGGCGCGGCGTCGGGCCCGGCGGCGAGGAGGTTTTCCGCAAAGTTGAGCCGGGCGCCGGGGAACCAGCGCGCGCCGGGCATGCGGCCGCCGTCGACCAGCGCCGGACCGTCACCGCGCAGGCCCCGGACACCGCAGAAATCCCAGAGTGCCTGCCAGAATGACTCCGGATTCTCCACCGACCAGCGGTAGAGCGACTCATAGCCGGTCAGGCGCGTGCCGCGCGCCTCGACGAAGCTCATGAAGCGCGTCAGATTCGCATCGGCGATGCGAAACAGCGAGGGCGTCCAGATCGGCGTCTCGGCGCGCAACTAGAGTCCCTGGTAATTCGGCCCCGAGCCCCCTTCGGGCGTGGTCCAGGTGATGATTCCGTAGGGATCCTTGATGTCGCAGGACTTGCAGTGCACGCAGTTCGCGGCATTGATCTGCAGGCGCTTGCCGCCCGCGCCGTCGTCCACCATTTCGTAGACATTCGCCGGGCAGAAGTTTTCGCAGGGATTGCCGAACTCCGTCGTGCAGCGCGTCGCGCAGATCGTCGTGTCCGAGACGACGAGGTGCACGGGCTGGTGCTCGTCGTGCACGTTGCCGGCGTGATACACGGCGGCGAGCCGATCGCGCGGCGGCAGCGTCCGCGTCACCCAGTCACGGTCCACGGCGGGAGCGTTCTCCAGACGGTGCAGGGCCAGGTGATTTTCCGTGTGCGACAGCGTCCAGGGCGAGTAGCCTGCCGTCGCGGACTCCCAGGCGCCGTTCACCATTCCGAACCAGAGCCCGCGGTGAAAGCCAGGCTTGATGTTGCGCACGCGCTTGAGCTCGCGGCCGCCCTCGGAGGCGCGCCAGTGCGCCTCGAAGCCGGCGGTGCCGCCGGTCTCGGCGAGATGCTCGGCCGCCAGCACGCCGCAGCGGATCGCCTGGTGCACGCCCTTGATCTTCGGCACGTTCAGCGTGCCGGCCGCGTCGCCGACGATCAGCAGCCCCGGCGCCTCCATGCGCGGCAGCGACTGCCAGCCGCCGGCGGCGATCGTGCGTGCGCCATAGGCGAGGATCTCGCCGCCGTCGAGCAGGGGACTGATGCGAGGGTGGTGCTTGAACTGCTGGAAGGCCTCGAAAGGCTTGAAGCGCGGGTCCGCGTAGTCGAGCCCGATGACGTAACCGACGTACACGCGGTCGCGGTCGAGGTGGTAGAGGAAGCTGCCGCCGTAGGTCTTCGCGTCGACCGGCCAGCCGACTGTGTGCTGGATGAGACCGGGCTCGGCGCGTCCCGGCGGAAGCTGCCACAGCTCCTTGAACCCGAGGCCATAGGTCTGCGGTTGCCGGCCATCGGCGAGACCGAGCCGCGCGACCAGCTGCTTGGTGACGCTGCCGCGGCAACCCTCGGCGAGGATCGTCGTGCCGGCGCGGATGTCCGCGCCCGGCGCGTAATTCGGGCCGGGCTCGCGGTCCCGGTCGAGGCCCATGTCGCCGATGCGCACGCCCGCGACCCGGCCATCCTCGACGATCGCCTCGGCGGCGGCGAAGCCCGGGAACACGTCCACGCCGAGCGCCTCGGCGCGGGCGGCGAGCAGGGGCGCGAGCTGGCCCAGCGAGACGATGAAGTTCCCGCGATTGTGCATCTGCGGCGGAGTCGGCAGACGAAAGCCGCGGCTCTTCGTGAAGTACCAGAACTCGTCGCGCGTCGCCGACACGCAGATATCCGGCGGCGTCTCGCGCCAGCCCGGGAGCAGCGTGTCGAGCGGCTCGGGCTCGAGCACGCAGCCGGAGACCAGCTGCGCGCCGATCGCGGAGGCTTTCTCCAGCACGCAGACACCGCGGTCGGGCTGCAGCTCCTTGCAGCGGATGGCGGCCGCGAGGCCGGCCGGCCCGCCGCCGACGATCACGACGTCGTATTCCATGACGTCGCGGTCGGTCATGGCATGCGCGCCCCGGCAAACTGCGGCAGCGCCTTGACGCTCCCGCCGACCCCTGCGACGTCCCCCGCAACCACGACCGACATGCGCTCGGGCCGGATGAACTCGCGCGCCATTGTCGAGACCTGCTCGGGCGTCACCGCGCGGATGTTCGCGACCCAGTGACTCAGGAAATCGCCCGGCAGGCCGTGCAGGTCCATGAAGGCGAGCTGGCCGAGTACGCCGGCCGGCGAGGAATTCGAAATCACGAATACGCCGGCGCGATAGTTCTTGACTGGGTCGAGTTCGGAGATCGCCGGGGCCTCGCGCTGGAGCCGCTCGATCTCCCTGAAGATCTCGGTGAGGGCCGCAGCCGTGTGCTCGGCCGTGACCTCGGCGGACAGGACCCACAGCGCGCCGCCGCGGCGCGGCCTGATCGATGAATCGGGCGAATAGCTGTAGCCCTTGTCCTCGCGCAGGTTGGTGGTGATGCGCGAGCCGAACGTGCCGCCGAGCAGGCTGTTCATCAGCGAGGTCTGGAAATAAAGCGGATGCGGCGGGTCGGGAACCGGCACGGCGATGCGGACCGAAGATTGCGGGGCCTCCGGGCTGTCGACCAGCGCGAGCTGCAGCTCCTCGCTCGGCTTGGCCGGCAGGTCGGTCGCGGCCTCGCCTGCGCGCCAGTCACCGAACGCACTGCGCAGTGCCTCCTCGAGCGCCGCACGATGGTAGCGGCCGGCGACATAGACGTGCGTGCGGCGCGCCCCGAAGTTGCGCTCGTAGAAGCCGCGCAGTCTGGCGATGTCGTAGCCGGCGAGCTGGCCCTCCAGCGGAAGGACCCGCCCGAAGGGGTGCTCGCCGAACACGAGCTTCGCCAGCGCCTCGTCGGCGAGCGTCTGCGGGTCGGAGCGCGCGACCGCGAGGTTACGCTCGAAATTCGCGAGCACTCGCGGCAATTCGGATTCCGGGAAGCGTGGGTTGCGCAGCACGTCGGCGAGCAGTGCCGCCGCGGCAGGCGCGTGTTCGGAAAGCACCGAGAGGCTCGCGGTCGTCTGTTCCCCGCCGGCGCCGATCGAGAGCGCACCGCCCATGCCCGCCGCGGCGCGCGCGATGTCGGCGGCCGAGCGGGTGGTCGTGCTTTCCTTCAACATCTCCACGGTGACGTCCGCGAGCCAGGTATCGCGCCCCTCGTCGATGTTGCCGGTGCGGACCGATGCCACCAGGGTGACCTTGGGGACGGTCCCGTAATCGATGAAGGTGATCGCGAGTCCGTTGTCGAGGCGCACGGTTTCCCGCGACGGCAGCTTGAACTCGTGCGGCGCGCCCGGGGGCGGGGGCAGTTCCCGATCCTGCGCAAACCCAGGAAGCGCGAGCAGGGCGGCGAGCAGGGCGGCTCGGCGCCTCATGGCGCACCCCCGGCAGGCGCCGGCTGCGCGCGGCCCGGCTCGACGACCTGCACGGTGCGGCGCCCGGGCGCGAGATAGACGCGCGCGACCGCGCTGATCTGCTCGGGCGTTACTGCGCGGAAATCGGCCTCGAGACGGTTGATGAGACCCGGGTCGTCGTCGAACAGCGCGAATGAAGCGAGCAGGTCTAGGAGGCCGAAGCGCGTGCTCGAGCCGGCCAGGTCGTAGAGCGAGGCGCGCAGCTTGGTCAATGCGCGCGCGAGTTCCTCCGTCGTGGGCGGCTCGGCCTGGATGCGGGCGATCTCGGCGTCGATGTCGGCGATGATCGCCTCGGGCGTCGCGCCGGGATCGTGGACCAGGTACAGCATCCACAGCATCGGGCCGTCGTAGGTGAACTCGTTGCCGAGCAGGTTGATGCCGCCGCCGACGCCGCCCGCGTAACCGCGCTCCTGCACCAGCCGCTGCCACAGGCGGCTGTCCTCGCCCTGCAGCAGGATGGTGTCGAGCAGGCTGAAGGCGTAGTGCTCCGACGTGCCGCGCTCCGGTACCTGCCAGGCGAGCGCCAGGGCAGGGCGCGGCGCGAGCCGGTCGACGTATGCGTCGCGTTTCTCGCCCTGCTGCACGGGCTCGGCGAGGTCCGGGCGCGCGGGCTGCGGCCGCGCCGGAATGGAGCCGAAGTGCTTTTCGACCCAGGCGCGCGCGACCGGCGGCTCGAAGTCGCCGGCGATCACCAGCACCGCGTTGTTGGGCGCGTAGTAGGTGTCGAAGAAGGCCTGCGCATCCGCGAGCGTCGCGGCGTCGAGGTCGGCGAGGTCGCCGTAGAAATTGTGCGCGTTGAACCAGTTCGTGTTCGCGACCTGCGGCATGGTCAGCCACGGAAAGCCGCCGTACGGCTGATTGAGCACGTTGTCGCGCACCTCGTTCTTGACCACGCCCTGCTGGTTCTCGAGATTCGCCTGCGTGATCGCCAGCGCCTTCATCCGGTCGGCTTCGGCCCAGAGCACGGTCTCGAGCACGTGCGCCGGCACGATCTGGTAGTAGTTCGTGTAGTCGAAACGCGTCGAGCCGTTCACGACGCCGCCGTTACCCTCGACGAGCCGGATGAACTCCATCTTCCCCAGGTTGCCGGAGCCCTGGAACATCAGGTGCTCGAACAGGTGCGCGAAGCCCGTGCGGCCGCGCGGCTCGATGCGAAAACCGATGTGGTAGTACACGCCGACCGTCACCGTCGGTGCGGTCACATCGCGGGACAGCACGACTTTGAGCCCGTTGCCGAGGCGGTAGTACTCGATCGGGATATCGATCGCGCCCGCCGGTGGAGCCGGCGTGGCGGCTACGACTTCGTCCGGGCCCGGTACGGGCGGCGCTGCAGCCGGCGGCTGCGCGGCGCAGGCAGCAAGCGCCGCGGCGCAGGCGAGCGCGCCCCATCGCGCGAATTGCCGACCGGTCATCACCGGTCCCTTACCTGGGCGCCATGCGAATGGCGCCGTCGATGCGGATCGTCTCGCCATTCAGCATCCGGTTCGTGACGATCGCGGCCACGAGTTCCGCGTACTCCTCGGGCCGGCCGAGACGCGGCGGGAAGGGCACCTGCTTGCCGAGCGAGTCCTGGGCTTCCTGCGGTAGGCCCGCCATCATCGGTGTGCCGAAGATGCCGGGGGCGATGCAGACCACGCGGATGCCGAAGCGCGCGAGTTCGCGCGCGAGCGGCAGCACCATGCCGGCGACGGCAGCCTTGGAAGTCGCGTAGGCGACCTGGCCGATCTGCCCTTCGAAAGCCGCGACCGAAGCGGTGTGGACCAGGAGGCCCCGTTCGCCGTCCTCGCCGGGAGCGTTGTGCTGCATGATCCCCGCCGCCGCGCGGTCGAGCAGGAAAGTGCCGAGCGTGTTTATCGCCAGTACGCGCTGGAAGGCAGCAACGGGCAGTGGCCCGTCCCTGCCGAGCAGCTTGCCGGGCGTCGCGACGCCGGCACAGGACACGGACACGTTTATCCCGGCCATGCGCGCCGCGGCCGACTGCACGGCGGCCTCCACTTCGGCCTCCGCCGTCACATCGCAGCGGTGGTAGCTTGCGGCCGTGCCGAGCCCAGCGGCGGCCCTGCGGCCCGCCTCGTCCTGGACGTCGAGCAATGCCACCTGGCCGCCGCCGGCGACCAGCCGCGCGGCCGTGGCCTGGCCGAGTCCCGAAGCGCCGCCACTGATGACGGCCTTGACCTGGTTCAGGTTCATGCGTCTCCCGCAAACTACAGTCTACAGGCTAGAGCCTCAGGCCGCCGTCCACCTCGAAGACCCGGCCGGTCACAAACTCGTTTTCGGCGATGAACACCGCCGTTGCGGCGATTTCCGCCGGCTCGCCGAGCCGGTGCAGCGGCACCGCGGCCTTCACCCGCCCGACCATCTCCGGCCTCATCGCCGCGAGGATGTCGGTCGCGCAGAAGCCCGGTGCGATCGCCGCGGCGCGTATGCCGTAGCGCGCGAGCTCCCTGGCCCAGACCACGGTCATCGCGGCAACGCCGGCCTTCGCAGCCGAGTAGTTGGTCTGGCCCGGGTTGCCTTCGCGCGAGATCGACGAGATGTTGACGATCAGCCCGCCGTGGCCGCACTGGATCATGCGCTCGGCGCCCTCGCGTCCGCACAGGAACACGCCGGTCAGGTTGACGTCGATGACCGCCTGCCACTGGGCAAGCGACATCTTCGAATGAATGACACCGTCCTGGGCCTTGACCAGGAGGGCGTCCCGCGTGATGCCCGCGTTGTTGACCAGGATGTCGAAGCGGCCGAAATCCGCGGTCACTGCGTCGAAACAGCGGATGACATCGGGCTCGGAGGTGACGTCCACGACATGGGCCTTCGCGCGCACGCCCGCGGCCGTGCACTGGCCGACCGTTTCGTCGAGCGCCGCGCCGTCGCGGTCGAGCGCTGCGACCTCGGCGCCGCGCGCCGCGAAAGCGAGCGCGATCGCGCGCCCGAGGCCACGGGCCGCGCCCGTGACGACCACGACTTTCCCGGGAAGCTGCATGGATCCCTTTACTGCACTGCGAATGCAGACGCTGAAATAGCCAAAGGTTCAAGACCTTATCGGCTATTGCGCCGCAAGACAACTCAGCATGGGTCGATGTCGAAGAGGACGGTTTCGGCCTCGACCAGTTCGCCGGCGCGCGCGAGGACGTTGGCGACGGTGCCGGCACGGCCTGCGCGGATGGCGTGCTGCATCTTCATGCCCTCGACCACTGCGAGCACGTCGCCGCGCGTCACCGCATCGCCGACCTGCACGCGCAGCTCGACCACGCGGCCCGGCAGCGGCGATGCGGGATGGGCATCCGCGTCTTCTGCGCTGCGCTCGAACGGCCACGCCGGCGCGAGCTCGATCTGGTCGGCGCTCTCGCCGACGACCTGCAGGCGCTCGCGGTCGCGGATCAGCTCGAGCTCGCGCGAGCCGTGGCCGGCGTCGGCGGCGAAGCGACCGGCGCCGAGTGCCCGCACCTGTCCCGTGACCCGCGTGCTGCCTGCTGTGAGCTCGAGCGTCTCGCCGTCGCGCCGCGCGCGCCAGCGGCGGTGCAATGGCGTGCAGAGACCCACTGACTGTTCCGCGGCGGCGCCGGCGCGCCAGCCGTCGCCGAGTTCCCAGGCTGATGGCGACGACCCTGTAGCGGGCTGGCGCGTATCGAGCGCGATCTGCGCCGCCAGCAGCAGCGACTCGGGTTGCGGTTCGGGAACTGCGGTGAGCGCGGTCAACTCCCGATCGATGAAACCCGTGTCGACGTCACCCGCGACGAACGCCGGATGCGCCGCGACCGCGCGCAGCAGTGGCAGGTTGTTGGCGACGCCGAACACCGCGGTGCGGTCAAGGCAATGGCGAAGCTTCGCGAGCGCGCCGGCACGATCGGGACCCGATGCGATCACCTTCGCGATCATCGGGTCGTAATGCACCGTGATTGCGTCGCCGTCCGCGATGCCGGTATCGATGCGCCACTCCGCATCCGCGGGCGGGTGCGCGAAGCGGCGCACGCGCCCGACCGACGGCAGGAACCCGCGCCGGGGGTCCTCGCTGTAGATGCGCGTCTCGATCGCGTGGCCCTGCTGACGGATCGCTTCCTGGGCAAGCGGCAGCCGCTCACCCCCCGCGACGCGCAGCTGCCACTCGACAAGGTCGAGCCCGGTGACCGCCTCGGTGACCGGATGCTCGACCTGCAGGCGGGTGTTCATCTCCATGAAGTAGAACTCGCCGCCCGCATCGACGATGAACTCGACGGTTCCGGCGTTCACGTAGCCGACCGCAAGGGCGGTACGCACGGCCGCGGCAGTCATGGCCGCGCGCGTCGGCGGGTCGATGAAGGGCGAGGGCGATTCCTCGATGATCTTCTGGTAGCGGCGCTGCACGGAGCACTCGCGTTCGAACAGGTGTACGCAGGAGCCCGCAGCGTCGGCGAAGACCTGGACCTCGACGTGCCGCGGGCGCTCCAGGAAGCGCTCGAGCAGGAGCCGGCCGTCGCCGAATGCGCTCTCGGCCTCGCCGCGCGCGCCGCGGATCGCCTCGTCGAGCTCGGCCGGCGCGCGCACGACCCGCATGCCCTTGCCGCCGCCGCCGGCGACCGCCTTGACGAGCAGCGGGTATCCCACGCGCGCCGTTTCCGCGGCGAGCCGCGCGGGCGACTGGTCCTCGCCCATGTAGCCAGGGACGACCGGCACGCCGGCTGCCGATGCGAGCGCCTTCGCCTCGTGCTTGAGCCCCATCGCGCGGATCGCTGCCGCGGGCGGACCAACGAACACGACGCCTGCGGCGGCGCAGGCCTCGGCGAACGCGGCGTTCTCCGAGAGAAATCCGTAGCCCGGGTGGATCGCGTCGGCGCGCACCTCGCGCGCGGCGGTGAGGATTGCCGCGGCGTTCAGGTACGACTCGCGGGCCGGCGCCGGGCCGATGAGGCGGGCCTCGTCGGCGAGGCGCACGTGCATTGCGCCCTGGTCGGCGTCCGAGTGAACGACGATCGTGTGCACGCCGAGCCGGTTGCAGCTGCGGATGACGCGGCAGGCGATTTCCCCGCGGTTCGCGATCAGGAGCCGGCGGATCCTCACGCGTCGCGGATCCAGCCGGGCGTGCGCCGCTCGAGGAAGGCCGTGAGCCCCTCGCGCGCCTCGGCGCCCGCGCGCACGCGCGCGATCCAGCGCGCGGTGTCGGCGAGCAGGGCGTCGTCGCCTGCGTCGCTGCGACCGGTGACGTGGCGCAACAGCCGCTTGATCTCGGCCTGCGCGCCCGGTGCGCCGGCGAGCAGGGCCGCCAGGATCGCTTCGGTCGCGTCCGCGAGCGCAACGTCGTCCGCGACCTCGTGGACCAGGCCGATACGCCGCGCCGTCGCAGCGTCCATCACCTCGCCGGTGAGGCACCAGCGCCGCGCTTCCCGCAGGCCGATCGCGCGCACGACGTAAGGCGAGATCATCGCGGGCACCAGGCCGAGCCGCACCTCGGAGAGGGAAAAGCGCGCGCCGGCCGCCGCGAGGGCGATATCGCAGGCGGCGATGAGCCCGATGGCGCCGCCAAACGCGGCGCCGTTGACCAGCGCGACGGTCGACTGCGGCTGCCGTTCGAGCGTCTCCAGCATCTTCGCGAAGTGACGCGAGTCCGCTTCGTTCTGCTCCGGGGCCGCCGCGCCGGCAGCGCGCATCTCGCCGATGTCCGCGCCGGCGCAGAAAACGTTGCCGGCGCCGGTCAGGACGATGGCGCGCACCGTGTTGTCCCCGGCCAGCGCGCCGAGCGCGGCCGTGAGTTCGCCGACCAGCGCCGCGGACAGCGCGTTCTTCGCCTCGGGCCGGTCCAGGGTCAGGGTGACAATGCCGCGGGCATCCCGGGTCGTGCGCAGCATCGCCGTCACATCCGGAACACGCCGTAGGACTCGGCAGCGGGCGCGGGTCCATGTGCCACGACCTCGAGCGCGAGACCGAGCACGCGGCGCGTGTCGAGCGGGTCGATGACGCCGTCGTCCCAGAGCCGGGCCGTGGCGTAGTAGGGGTTGCCCTGGCGCTCGTACTGGTCGCGGATGCCCGCCATGAAGGCCTCCTGCTCGGCGTCCGGCCAAGCGCCGCCTTTCGCCTCGATGCCGTCGCGGCGCACGGTGGCGAGCACGCTCGCCGCCTGCTCGCCGCCCATCACCGAAATGCGCGCGTTCGGCCAGGTCCACAGGAAGCGCCCGCCGTAGGCGCGCCCGCACATCGCGTAGTTGCCAGCGCCGAACGACCCGCCGATCACCACGGTCAGTTTCGGTACGGTCGAACAGGCGACCGCGGTCACCATCTTGGCGCCGTCGCGCGCGATGCCGCCCGCCTCGTAGCGGCGGCCGACCATGAAGCCGGTGATGTTCTGCAGGAACAAGAGCGGCACCTTGCGGCGATTGGCGAGCTGCACGAAGTGCGCGCCCTTCAGCGCCGACTCCGAGAACAGGATGCCGTTGTTGGCCAGGATCGCGACCGGGTAGCCCCACAGGTGCGCGAAGCCGCAGACCAGCGTCTTGCCGTACAGCGCCTTGAACTCGTGGAACTCCGAGCCGTCGACCAGCCGGGCGATCACCTCGCGCACGTCGTAGGGCTGGCGCAGGTCGCGCGGCACGATGCCGTAGAGTTCGCCGGGCTCCTGCGCCGGCGGCGCTGCTGGCCGCCGCCCGAGCCAGGCGGCCGGGCTACGGTGCAGGCTGCCGATGGCTTCACGCGCCATGGCGAGCGCGTGCGCGTCGTTCTCCGCCAGGTGGTCCACGACACCCGACGTGCGGGCATGCACGTCGCCGCCGCCGAGCGTCTCGGCGTCGACGACCTCGCCGGTCGCCGCCTTCACGAGCGGCGGCCCGCCGAGAAAGATCGTGCCCTGCTTGCGTACGATGATCGACTCGTCGCACATCGCGGGGACGTAGGCGCCGCCGGCGGTGCAGGAGCCCATCACCACCGCGAGCTGCGCAATGCCTGCCGCGGAGAGACGGGCCTGGTTGTAGAAGATGCGGCCGAAATGCTCGCGGTCGGGGAACACCTCGTCCTGCAGCGGCAGGAATGCGCCGCCCGAGTCGACCAGGTAGATGCAGGGCAGCCGGTTCTCGAGCGCGATCTCCTGCGCGCGCAGGTGCTTGCGCACCGTCATCGGGTAGTAGGTCCCGCCCTTGACGGTGGCGTCGTTGGCGACCACCAGGACCTCGCCGCCGTGGATGCGCCCGATGCCTGTGACCACGCCTGCGGACGGCGCGTCGTCGTCGTACATCCCGCCCGCGGCGAGCGGCGAGAGTTCGAGGAAGGGACTGCCGGGATCGAGCAGCGCTTCGATGCGCTCACGCGGCAGCAGCTTCCCGCGCGCCACGTGCCGGGCGCGAGCGTCCTCGCCGCCGCCCTGGGCCGCGAGCGCCTGGCGGCTGCGCAGGTCGGAGGTCAATGCGGCCATGTGCGCCGCGTTCCCGCGAAACTCCGCGCCGCCCGTGTCGACACGCGAGGCGATGCGCGTCATGGCGCGGTCGCCCTGAGCAGCTCGCGGCCGATCAGCATGCGGCGGATCTCGTTCGTGCCGGCGCCGATTTCGTACAGTTTCGCGTCGCGCAGGATGCGCCCGGCGGGGTACTCGTTGATGTAGCCGTTGCCACCCAGCACCTGGATGGCCTCGAGACCGGCACGCGTCGCGTTTTCCGACGCGATCAGCATGCAGGCAGCGGTGTCATAGCGGGTCGTGCGCCCGGCGTCGCAGGCGCGGGCCACCGCATACGCGTACGCGCGCGCGGCGTTGCAGGCGGCATAAAGGTCCGCGAGCTTGGCCTGCATGAGCTGAAAGCTGCCGATCGGCCGGCCGAATTGCTCGCGGTCGTGCAGGTAGGGAATGACCAGGTCGAGCGCGGCGCGCATGAGCCCGAGCGGTCCCCCCGTCAGCACCAGGCGCTCGTAGTCGAGCCCCGACATCAGGATCTCCACGCCGCCGCCGGGGCGCCCCAGGAGGTTCGCATCCGGGACCAGGCAATCCTCGAACACGAGCTCGCAGGTGTCCGACCCGCGCATGCCGATCTTGTCGAGCTTCTGCGCGGCGCGATAGCCCTTCATCCCGCGTTCGACGATGAACGCGGTGATGCCCTTCGCGCCGCTCCCCGGTTCGATGGTCGCATAAATGATTGCCGTGTCGGCTTCCGGCCCGTTCGTGATCCACATCTTCGTACCGCTCAGCAGCCAGCCGCCGTCACGCCGCTCGGCCCGGGTGCGCATGGAGACGACGTCGGATCCGGACCCGGGCTCGCTCATCGCGAGCGCACCGACGTCTTCGCCGGACACTAGGCGGGGCAGGTAACGGCGCTTCTGGGCATCGTTGCCGAAGCGCCGCAGCTGGTTCACGCACAGGTTCGAATGCGCACCATAGGAGAGGCCGATTGAACCGGACGCGCGGCTGATCTCCTCCATGGCGACGACGTGCTCCAGATAGCCGAACCCGAGCCCGCCGTATTCCTCGGGGACTGTCATGCCGAGCAGGCCCATCGCGCCCATCTCGGGCCAGAGCTCGCGCGGAAAGCGGTTGCTGCGGTCGATCTCATCGGCCTGGGGCGCGATGCGCCGCTGGGCGAACTCGCGGACGGCCTGGCGCAGCTCCTCGACCCGGGCGGGCAGGTCGAAATCGAAATCGACCGCAGACATTCGGAACTCCACCCCCGAGGTCTCGGCTTGCTTCCAATATCATATTGTCCGACAATCGGACAGGCAAGTACTTGAGACTCAACATATGCGCCCGATGTTCGACCCGGTCAGCTATGCCCCCGCCTATCTGCGGGTGTCGGAGGCGATCCGCACCCGGATCCTCGGCCGCGAACTCCGGGAAGGGCAGGTCCTGCCGACGGAGACCGAGCTGGCACGCCAGTTCGAGGTGAACCGCTCGACTGTCCGGGAAGCCTTGCGCAAGCTCGAGAGTGCCGGGCTGCTGGGCCGGCGCCGCGGCGGAAAACGGCTGATCGTCACGCGCCCGACGCGCGAGGCGGTCGGCGGCGGCCTGTCGCAGGCGCTCACCTTGCATCGGGCACGCGTGGTGGACGTGTGGGAGGCCCTGCAGGCGGTCCAGCCCGGCATCGCGTCGGCCGCCGCCCTGCGCCGTTCGCCGGCCGCGCTAGCCAAGCTGTCCGCGTGCGCGAACCGGTTTGCGGCGCGTTCCGGCGAGCGTGAGGCGACGGTGACCGACGTCGCGGATTTCTTCGACGCGCTCGCCGAGGCCGGCGCGAATCCCGTCTTTCACCTGCTGAACGAGCCGCTGCTGCGCCTGCTGAAGCCGAGTCTTGCCGTGATCATCGACCGCGTGCCGCAGGCCAGGGTTCGAATCGGGGCGGCGCAGGTGGCGATCCTTGCCGCCGTCAAGGCGCGCGACGCGAAGCGGGCCGCCGAGTGGATGACCCGCCACGTGCGCGACTTTCGCCGCGGCTACGAAGTCGCCGGGATCGACCTGGCGACCGAGGTGGGGGAACCACCGGCGGTGACGTCTGCGATCAGCTGAGCTCGACCGCGACCGCCGTCGCTTCACCGCCGCCGATGCACAGCGCCGCGAGGCCGCGCTTCCTGCCGTGCCGCCGCAGCGCATGAATCAGGGTCGTCAGGATGCGCGCGCCCGTCGCGCCGATCGGGTGGCCGAGCGCGCAGGCGCCGCCGTGCACATTGACCTTGTCGTGCGGGATGCCGATGTCCCTCATGGCCGCCATGGTCACGACCGCGAAGGCTTCGTTGACCTCGAAGAGGTCGACGTCGGCGGCCTTCCAGCCGGCGCGCTGGAGCGCCGACTGGATCGCGCCGACCGGCGCGATCGTGAACCACTCCGGCTCCTGCGCATGGCTCGCGTGCGCGACGATGCGCGCGATCGGTTTGAGCCCGGCCCTGGCGGCGGCGCTTGCACCCGCGAGCAGGAGTGCGGCGGCGCCGTCGGAGATCGAGGAGGAGCTCGCCGCCGTGACGGTGCCGTCCTTGCCGAATGCCGGCTTGAGCGTCGGAATCTTGTCCACCGAAACCGTGAATGGTGTTTCGTCGCGCTCAATGCGGCGCTCGCCCTTGCGGTCCTTGACCGTGACGGCGCAGATCTCATCGACGAACGCGCCCGATTCCACGGCGGCAATCGCGCGGCGCACCGACTCGGCCGCGAACGCGTCCTGGTCAGCGCGCGTGAATGCATAGCGTGCCGCGGTCGCATCGGCAAAGCAGCCCATGAGCTTGCCGTCCCAGGGGCTCTGCAGGCCGTCGTAGAACATGTGGTCGAGGATCTCGCCGTGACCCATGCGGTAGCCGGCTCGCGCCTTGGGCAGCAGGTAGGGGGCATTGGTCATCGATTCGAGCCCGCCGGCGAGCACGAAGTTGGCGCTGCCCGCGGCGATCTGGTCGGCACCGTACATCACTGCTTTCATGGCGGAACCGCACATCTTGTTGACCGTGGTCGCGGGCACGGCGCGCGGCACGCCCGCGGCGATGGCCGCCTGCCGGGCGGGTGCCTGTCCCTGGCCGGCAGGCAGCACGCAGCCCATCACGACTTCGTTGACGAACGCGGGATCCGCACCCGCACTCTCGAGCGCGCCAGCGATTGCCGCCGCACCGAGCGCGTGGCCCGGAACATTGGCGAACACGCCGAGCATGGCCCCGATGGGCGTGCGACGGGCGCTCAGGATGACGACAGATTCGTGGGCCATGGTTGCTATCCCGTTCCGGCGGATGGAGGCTATTTTGCCGTGCAACAGGCTGGCTGTCGCCCCGGCTGTGGCGAGACAACTGCCGCCTGCCACTTAGCCGGCCGCGGACCGCAACGCTAAACTGTCCGGAAGTCGCGCGTGGGAGACCCGATGAGCAGCCCGGCCGAGCGGATCGACAAGGCGGCAGCCGCCGACCGCAGTCCCCTGCGCTTCGTGAGCGCAGCCTCGCTGTTCGACGGCCACGACGCCGCGATCAACATCATCCGCCGGATCCTGCAGGCGCACGGGGCGGAAGTCGTGCACCTCGGCCATAACCGCAGCGTCGCCGACATCGTCCGGGCCGCGATCCAGGAGGATGCCGATGGCATCGCCGTCAGCAGCTACCAGGGCGGGCACAACGAGTACTTCCGCTACATGGTGGACCGGTTGAAGGCCGAGGGTGCGTCGCACATCCGCATCGTGGTCGGCGGCGGCGGGACCATCGCCTCGCACGAGGTCGAGGAACTCGAGGCTTACGGCATCGAGAAGATCTACACGCCGGACGACGGCCTCCGGCTCGGTCTCGACGGCATGATCGAGGACGTCATCCGGCGCGTGCGCGCGTCGCCGCGGCCGGTATTTGACGGCACCGGCGTCAGTGCCGACGACCCGGTGAACCTCGCGCGGGCGATCACGCTGCTCGAACAGGGCCACGAGCCGGAGGTCGCGCGCGTCAGGAGCGCCGCGGGCAAGACGCTCAATCGCCCGCCCGTGATCGGCATCACCGGGACCGGCGGGGCCGGCAAGTCCTCGCTCACCGACGAGATCCTGAACCGCATCGTGCGCTTCTTTCCGGACCGCCGCGTCGCCGTCGTCGCCATGGACCCGACACGCAGGCGCTCCGGCGGGGCGCTGCTCGGCGACCGGATACGCATGAACGCGCTCGCGAACGAGCAACTCTTCATGCGCTCGCTGGCGACGCGCCGGCAGCACCTCGCGACCTCCGCGGTGCTGGCCGACACCGTCCAGCTCCTGAAGTCGGCGGGATTCGACCTGATCGTGGTCGAGACGGCGGGTATCGGGCAGAGCGACACCGAAATCGTGGACCTCGTCGACCTGTCGCTGTACGTCATGACGGCCGACTACGGCGCCGCCAGCCAGCTCGAGAAGATCGACATGCTGGACTTCGCCGACTTCATCGTGCTCAACAAGTTCGAGAAGCGCGGCGCCGAGGACGCGCTCCGCGACGTGCGCAAGCAGGTGGCGCGCAATCGCAAGCTGTTCAAGACGCCGCCCGAGGCGCTGCCGGTGTTCCCGACCATTGCCAGCCAGTTCAACGACGCCGGCGTCAACGCGCTGTTCGCGGCGCTCTGCGCGCGCCTGAACGAACAGTGGGGCCGCGTCCGGCCGTGGCACCCGGAGGGCCTCGCGCCGGTCGGTGTGCCCGCGCGGCAGGCGATCATTCCGGGCGCGCAGGTGCGCTACCTCGCGGAGATCGCGGCCGGCGGCCGCGGCGCGCAGCGTGCCGCGCTGGCGGGTGCCGCCGCCGCAAGCCGTGCGCACGGCCTGCACCGCGCCCTGCAGGCGATCGGCGACGCGGAGCTCCCGGCCCCGCTCGAGCGCTGCGCGGAGGCCGCGCTAGCCGCGGGTGACGCCTCGCGGCAGGTATTGCACCGCGCTTATAACGCCGCCCTTGACGAGATCGGGGCGGAGAGCCTGGCATTGCTGCGCGAGTGGCCCGCGCGCCGCGCGGCCGCGGCGGCCGACGAGTTCTGCTATCGGGTGCGCGACCGCGAGGTGCGCGGGCCGAACTACACCGAGTCGCTCTCGCACCTGCGGCTGCCGAAGATCGCGGCGCCGGCGCACGAGGACTGGGGCGCGCAGCTCGCGTTCCTGCTGACCGAGAACCTGCCCGGTTCCTACCCGTACACCGGCGGCATCTATGCCTACCGGCGCGAGGACGAGGATCCGACCCGCATGTTCGCGGGCGAGGGGATGCCGGAACGCACCAACCGGCGCTTCCACTATCTGGCGCGCGGGCACCAGGCGACCCGGCTTTCGACGGCATTCGACTCGACCACGCTCTACGGCGAGGATCCGGACGAGCGGCCCGACGTTTACGGGCGCATTGGCAATTCGGGCGTGTCGATCGCGAGCCTCGACGACATGAAGCGGCTTTATTCGGGATTCGACCTGTGCGCGCCGTCGACCTCGGTGTCGATGACGATCAACGGACCCGCGCCGATGATCCTCGCCATGTTCATGAACACCGCCGTGGACCAGCAGGTCGAGAAATGGCTGCGCGCGAATGGGCGCTGGGAGGAGGCGGAAGCAAGGATCGCGAAGCTGTTTGCCGGCCGCGAGCGGCCGGGCTACCGCGGCGAGTTGCCCGCCGGCCACGACGGCTCGGGGCTCGGCCTGCTCGGCGTGAGCGGCGACCAGCTGGTGGACGCCGGGACTTACGCGCGGCTCCGCGCCGACGCGCTCACGCGCGTGCGCGGCACGGTGCAGGCCGACATCCTCAAGGAGGACCAGGCGCAGAACACCTGCATTTTCTCGACCGAGTTTGCGCTCAGGATGATGGGCGACGTGCAGCAGTTCTTCACCGCTAATGGCGTACGCAATTTCTACTCGGTGTCGATATCCGGCTACCACATCGCCGAGGCGGGGGCGAACCCGGTCTCGCAGCTCGCGTTCACGCTCGCCAACGGCTTCACGATCGTCGAGTACTACCTGTCGCGCGGCATGAAGGTTGACGACTTCGCGCCCAACCTGTCGTTCTTCTTCTCGAACGGCATGGACCCGGAGTACGCGGTGATCGGGCGCGTGGCGCGGCGCATCTGGGCGCGCGCGATGCGTGACCGCTACGGCGCCTCGGCCCGCAGCCAGATGCTCAAGTACCACGTGCAGACGTCCGGGCGCTCGCTGCACGCGCGCGAAATCCAGTTCAATGACATCCGCACCACGCTGCAGGCGATGTACGCGCTGTTCGACAGCTGCAACAGCCTGCACACCAACGCCTACGACGAGGCGATCACCACGCCGACCGAGGAGAGCGTCAGGCGTGCGGTGGCGATCCAGCTCATCATCGCGCGCGAGCTCGGGCTCAACCAGAACCAGAATCCCTGGCAGGGCTCGTTCGTGATCGAGCGCCTGACCGAGCTGGTCGAGGAGGCGGTGTACCGCGAGTTCGAGGATCTGTCCGAGCGGGGTGGCGTGCTGGGCGCCATGGAGACCATGTACCAGCGCGGCAAGATCCAGGAGGAGTCGCTGTACTACGAGCACAAGAAGCACGACGGCAGCCTGCCGATCATCGGCGTCAACACCTTCCTGCCGGAGCAGGGCAGCCACGACGAGATCAGGAACGCCGAGCTGATCCGGTCGACCGAGGAGGAGAAGCAGGCGCAGGTCGCCGCGGTGCGCGCCTACAACGAAGCGCACGCCGCGACGCAGGCGGCGGCGCTCGGCCGCCTGCAGGCGACGGCCGCGTCGGGAGGCAACGTGTTCGGCGAGCTCTTGGAGACGGTCAAGTCCGCGTCGCTGGGCCGTATTTCGCGCGCGCTGTACGCGGTCGGCGGCCAGTATCGCCGCAACATGTGATTGTGAAGGGGTGCGTCCCCGTCACAAGAGCGGCTCGCGGGTTGCGGCGGCAATGCGCTCGCGGGCGGCGTCGCGCAATTCCGACGCCGCGTCGCCGGCACCCGTGCGGGCGGGCAGCGGATCGAGCACCTCGATGGCAATGCGGGACCAATGCGGCCACCGCTGCGTGCCGCCCAGCACCTCGCGCGTGCCCCGGATCGCGACCGGTGCGACCGGAAGACCGGTGCGCGCCGCCAGCGCGAACGCCCCGTCGTGGAACCGGCCGATCCCCTGGTCGGGGCTGAATGTCCCCTCCGGGAAGAACGCGACCGCTTCGCCGCGCTCCAGGGCCCGCAGGATCCGGCGCGCATCGCCGGCGCCCTCGTGGCGATTGTTGCGCTCGACGAAGTGGTGGCCGAGCCGCTGCAGCAGGTAGCCGAGCACCGGTGCGCGCGATGCCTCTTTCTTGATCACGAAGCCGAAGCGCGGCGGCAGGTGGGCGAACAGCAGCGGCCCGTCGAGATAGCTGGCGTGGTTCGCGACGATGACGCAGCCCGTCGCCGGTAGGCGGTCGAGACCGTTGCGGCGCACCGGCAGCCCGCTCAACAGGAAATAGGCGCGGCAAACCGCGCCCGCCGTGGCGCGACGCGCGGTGAGCCCCGGCAGCAGCAGGATCGCGAAGCCTGCGAGCAGCACGACCGGGATTACGAGCAGGAAGGCCCAGAGGCCCCATGCGAGTTGCAGCGGATTCCGGGTCATGGGGCGGGGCGTCGATTCGGCCTCAGGTACTGTGAACTGGTTCCGGTTATGTTATAACGGTCATAGGGCTCTGTGAGGCGGGTCACGCTGACCGCAGCCGGGCCAAACCATACTGCGCCCGCGTTCTGTCGCACCAGCCTGGTGCGCGCGATCCCGCGCCGGTACAGGCAGCCGCGACGGACAGCAGGACAGGTCCATGAGCGCAGCCATGAAATCATCGACATCGGTACGTGCCGCGACCCTGGCGACCGCCAGCGGACCGGACGAGTCGGTCGAACCGGTAATCACGCGCTTCCTCGACGCAGTCTGGATGGAGCATGGCCTGTCGCCGAACACGCTGGCCGCCTACCGTGCCGATCTCACCGCGCTCGCGCGCTGGCTCAGGAAGCGCGGCACGGCCCTCGACCGCACGTCCCGGAACGATCTGCTCGCGTTCATCGCCTGGCGCGTGGAGACAGGTGCCCGGCCGCGTTCCACGGCACGCCAGCTCTCGAGCTTCCGCCGCTTTTTCCGCTACCTGGTGCGCGAGGGCGTCGTCAAGGAAGACCCGACCGCGCAGATCGCCATGCCGAAGATCGGCAGGAGCCTGCCGCGTTTGCTCACCGAGGCGCAGGTCGAAGCATTGCTCGCGGCGCCGCAGACCACGGAGCCGCTCGGTCACCGCGACCGTGCCATGCTCGAGGTGCTCTACGCGACCGGCCTGCGCGTCTCCGAGCTGGTCAGCCTGCGCCATAGCCAGGTCAACCTGAACCAGGGCGTGCTGCGCATCGTCGGCAAGGGCAATCGCGAGCGGCTGATCCCGCTCGGCGAGGAGGCCGTGCGCTGGCTCAACGATTTCATGCGCGGCGCCCGCGGCGAGATCCTGCTCGACCGGCAGACGGATCACCTGTTCCCCACGCGGCGCGGCGACCGCATGACGCGCCAGGCGTTCTGGCACATCATCAAGCGCTACGCGAAAAAGGGCGGCATCGACAGGGAGCTGTCGCCGCACACGCTGCGGCATGCGTTCGCGACCCACCTGCTGAACCACGGCGCCGACCTGCGGGTCGTGCAGATGCTGCTCGGCCACTGCGACCTCTCGACGACCCAGATCTACACGCACGTGGCGCGCGAACGCATGAAGGAATTGCACGCGCAGCACCACCCGCGCGGCTGATATCATTCCACCCGTCGCCGAACTGCCGACCCGCCGAGGGGTCCAAGCAGACCCGGAACCGAGAATCGAGGCCCGCGTGCTGCGAATCCCCCAACTGCTCGTTCCCCTGACCGCTTCCCTGGCGATTGCCGGCGCGGTCAGCGCCGCCCCGCCGGCCCGGCCGGCGGCGGCGAAGCCGGACGTCCGCGCCGAAATTGCCAAGCGGCTCGAAATCCGGGTCGAGGACGTCCGGCCGTCCGCCGTCGACGGCCTGTATGAGGTCAGTTCGGGCACCGAGGTCGGCTATGTCTCGGCGGACGGGCGCTTCTACGTGGCCGGCGATGTGTTCGACATGGACACGAAGCAGAACATCACGGAGGAACGGCGCAGGCACGGCCGGCTCGCGCTGCTAGCGGGCGTGTCCGACAGCGATGCGATCATCTTCGCGCCGAAGGCGCCAGCCCGCCACACGGTCACGGTGTTCACCGACGTCGACTGCGAGCACTGCCGCCGCCTGCACGCCGAGATCGGCGAACTCAATCGGCTCGGTATCCGCGTCCGCTACCTGATGTATCCGCGCGGCGGCCCGGGTACCGACTCCTGGAAACAGGCCGAGGCCGTGTGGTGCAGCTCGGATCGCAACGATGCGCTGACGCGCGCCAAGCGCGGCGAGGCGATCAAGGCCGGCCGCTGCGAAACGCCGATCGCGGCGCAGTATCAACTGGGCAAGGAAATCGGCCTTACCGGAACGCCCGGGATCGTGACCGGGACGGGAGACTTGCTGGCCGGCTACGCGTCGGCCGCCCATCTCGCGTCGTATCTCGACGAGCCCGAGAAGATCGCCGCGCAGAGCGCGCGGAATTAGCCGTCACCGCTCGAGGAGCGGCAACTTCTCCTTCACGTCCTTCCACGCATCCGCATCCGCGGGCGGCTCCTTGCGGTGCGTGATGACCGGCCATTCCCGGGCCAGCTCTGCGTTGAGCGCGAGGAACGGCTCCTGGCCGGCCGGCACTTCCTCCTCGGAGAAGATCGCATCCACCGGACATTCCGGCTCGCACAGCGTGCAGTCGATGCACTCCTCGGGATCGATGACCAGGAAATTCGGTCCCTCGTGGAAGCAGTCCACCGGGCAGACCTCGACGCAGTCCAGGTACTTGCACTTGATGCAGGCTTCGGTGACGACGAAAGTCATGCGCACATTCCGGCACTGGCTCCGGGTTTTCGGGGCGGCGCATTGTGCCACAGCGCCGTTCGCCGGCCGTCACTCGATGGTATGGAAGTGCAAGCCCTCGCGGCCGGCGCCACGGTCCGCGAGATAGCGCCTGAGCGCGAACTCGACGCTGGCGA
Organism: Gammaproteobacteria bacterium; assembly: GCA_016874295.1. Classification (GTDB taxonomy): domain Bacteria; phylum Pseudomonadota; class Gammaproteobacteria; order Steroidobacterales; family Steroidobacteraceae; genus SCUD01. The sequence goes on from VGUH01000010.1 coordinate 63,057, forward strand.
AGGCGATATCCCTCCACGGGATCTCGCGCTCCTCGCACAGGACCGTTTCGAGGCTCTCGATTCCCACGCCGAACGCGGGATCCGCGAGCCGCGCGCGGAACAGCACGTGCACCTGCTCCGCATGCAGCACGTGCACGATGGCGAGCGGGCTGCCGACACTGACGCGCGCCAGCGCCTCCTCGTGGCACTCGCGGGCCGCCGCCTGCTGCAGCGTCTCGCCGATTTCCATGAAGCCGGCCGGCACGGTCCAGTAGCCGCGGCGCGGTTCGATGGCACGCCGGCAGATCAGGATGCGGCCGTCAAGCTCGGGCACGCAACCGGAGATCAGCTTCGGGTTGCGGTAGTGGATGGCGCCGCAGGCCGTGCACACGGAGCGGGGCAGGTGGTCCCCATCGGGAACGCGCTGCGCCACGGGCGCGGCGCAGCTCGGACAGAATTTCATCGCCGGAATTGTCGTCGCCGCCGCGGCGGCTGCCAAGGGCCGGCCTGCGCGTCGCTGGCGGGCACGCCGTATACTCGCGCCTCGCTGCCGGGATGGCGGAATTGGCAGACGCAGTGGACTCAAAATCCACCGGACCGGAAGGTCCTTGCGGGTTCGACTCCCGCTCCCGGCACCAGCGAATTTCCCGCCCGGCCTGCGACCTTTCCGGGGGCTCGCGCATCTAAGCGTCCGATGCCCCGATTCTGCGACATCGCGCTGCCCGAAAGCCTCGTGGCTTCCGTCAGGGCGGGCGACCCGGATGCCCTCGAGGCGGTCTACGCCGCGACGGCCGGGTCCGTGTACACGCTCCTCAGGCGCCTGGTGCGCCGGCCGGCCATCGCCGAGGAATTGCTGCAGGAGACCTTCGTCGACGTCCTGGAGCACATCGGCGCCTACGAGGGCCGCTGTCCGCTGCCGGCGTGGATTCGCGCGATCGCCGTCAACCGCGCACTGATGCACCTGCGCTCCCCCTGGCACCGCGGCCTGGAATGGCTCGACAAGGACCCGGGCGGCCCGGACCGGCTGCCGGCCCCCCGCGACGACGTACACGCCCCGCTGGATGCCGGGCTCGAGCGCGCGCTGATGACGCTGCCGGCGCTGACACGCGCGGTCGTCTGGCTGCACGACGTCGAGGGCCTCACGCATGCCGACATCGGATTCGCCCTCGGCAAGACCCCGAGCTTTTCAAAGTCCCGGCTGTCCCGTGCGCACCGGCGGCTGCGTGCGTTGCTCGGCCGGGACGCGGCACTCGTGGAGGGCACGCCATGCACTCCGAACTGATCGGGCGACGGCTTGCGGAGCTCGCCGAATTCGAGCCGCCGGCCGGCGGCTGGCGCGCGGTGCTCGCGGCACGGGACGCGCGCGAGACACGCCTCGACCTGCGCTGGCCGCTCGCGCTGGCGGCGGCCGCCCTGATCGCGGCCGTAGGCATCGCCGCCCGGCTGCAGTCGGCGCAGGAGGCGCTCGACGACGGCAGCGTGGCGGTGCGGGCGCCGGTAGCGGCTGAAATGCGCGCCGAGAACGAGCGTCTCGAGTCGATCCTTGCGCAGCTGCCGGAACGGCGCGCCATGCGCGGCAGCACTGCGTTCACGGTCGCGGAGCTCGAGGACCGCCTGGCGCTGCTCGACGACCGGCTGAGCCGCGTCGCCCTCGAGCCGAACGCGCCGGAGCGGGCGGAGCGGCTTTGGCGCCAGCGCGTGGACGTCATGCACACGCTGGTCCAGGTCCGCTACGCGGACGCGATCGGCGGTTACTGAACGGAAGGAGGTCACGATGCAGCACAGGATGCTGAACTTTCTTGCCGCTGCGGCGCTCGCCGTGGCCGCCGGCGCCGCGCTGGCGCAAGACGAGGAGGCGTCGCTCGAAGAGCGGCTCGCCGATGCACAGCGCCGGCTCGAGGACGCGGCGCGCGAAGTTGCGGAGCTCTCGGGCGAAGCGGCGGGAACGGGCGCGTTCCGCGAGTTCGAGTTTTTCCTCCCGGGGCCGCGGCGCGCGATGCTTGGTGTAAACCTCGGCGGCGCGGAGCCGAATGGCGGCGGCGTGCGAGTCGAGAGCGTGAGCCCGGGCGGGCCGGCCGCGGATGCCGGTGTCAAGGCGGGCGACGTGATCGTTGCCGTGCAGTCGAAGCCGGTGGCGACGGGGCGCGAGCTGGTGCGCGCAATGGAGTCGGTCGAGGCCGGCGACAAGGTCGTGCTCTCGCTCAAGCGCGACGGCAAGCCACTGAATCTGACCGTCCAGGCGCGCTCGATCGATCGTGCATTGTTCGTCGGCACGCCGGCAGCGCCGCTCGTGCATGCCCTGCCGGCGCTGCGCGCGCTGGACGGGCTGCCGCACGGCGCCATGCACTGGCTGCTCGCGGACTGGGGCGATGCGGAATTCATCACGCTGACGCCGGAGCTCGGGCGCTACTTCGGCGCGGAGAAGGGGGTTCTCGTCGCGCGTGCACCCGAGAGGGCCGGCCTCGAGCTGCGGGACGGCGACGTGATACTCGCCATCGGCGGACGCGAACCGCAGAGTGGCAGCCACGCGATGCGCATCCTGCGCTCCTACCAGCCGGGCGAGTCGGTCGAACTCAGGGTCCTGCGCGATCGTCGCGCGCAGACCCTGTCCGCGAAGATCCCGGAGCGCGACCTGCTGCGGCGATTCGATACGCCACTCTTGTTGCCTCCCGCTCCGACACCCCCGCCTGCACCGCCTGCGCCACGGGTGCCCGAGGTTTCCGCGGCGAACTGAGCGTCGCCCGCCCTGTGCTAGTCTGCGCGGCCCATGCGCCGCGCCGACTTTTCCTATGTGCTGCCGGCTGAACTGATCGCCGCCCGGCCGCTGCCCGAGCGGGCCGCAAGCCGCTTGCTGGCGCTCGACGGCGCTACGGGGGCGATCCGGGACCTGGCATTTCGCGACCTTGGCTCGCTGCTTAGCCCCGGCGACGTAGTTGTGCTGAACGACACGCGCGTGCTGCCGGCGCGGCTCAAGGGCCGCAAGCCGAGCGGCGGCGCCTGCGAGCTGCTGCTGGAGCGGATCCTCGGTGACCGCCGTTTCCTCGCGCAGGCGCGCGCCAGCAAGGGCGTCAGGCCCGGCACGCGAATCGAGTTGCCGACCGGCGCGGTCGCGGTTGCGGTCGCCCGTCACGGCGACCTGGTCGAGTTCGAGCTCGATCGCGAGCCGCAGCGGTATTTCGAGGCGGAAGGCAGCGTCCCGCTGCCGCCGTACCTCGCGCGCGAGGCGGAGGCCGCTGACCGGGAACGTTACCAGACCGTCTACGCCGAGGCGTCCGGCGCGGTTGCCGCACCGACGGCCGGGCTGCACTTCGAGCGCGAGTCGCTCACACAGCTGGCGGCGCAGGGTGTCGCGATCGCGAAGCTGACGCTGCACATCGGCGCCGGCACATTCATGCCGATGCGCGCGGACGAGGTCGATGCGCACCGCATGCACGCCGAGCGCATCCGCGTGCCTTCCGAGACCGTCGCCGCCATCGCCGCGGCCCGCCGCCGCGGTGGGCGCGTGGTTGCGGTCGGGACGACGGTCGTGCGCGCGCTGGAAGCTGCAGCCGCAGGCGGCCGGCTCGAGCCGCGCGACGGCGAGACCGATATCTTCATCCGGCCCGGGTACCGGTTCCGCGTGGTCGACGCGCTGCTGACGAATTTCCACCTGCCGGAATCGACGCTGCTGGTGCTGGTCGCGGCATTCGCCGGGCGCGAGCGCGTGCTCGTTGCGTATCATCATGCGATCGCCGGGCGCTACCGGTTCTACAGTTACGGGGACGCGATGTTCGTGACGCCGGACCCGGCCGTGCTCGCAGCCCGCAGCGCGACGGCATGAAGTTCGAGTTGCTCGCTGCGGACGGGAGCGCGCGGCGCGGGCGCATGGCGTTCGCTCGCGGTTGCGTCGAGACGCCGGCGTTCATGCCGGTCGGCACCCACGGCACCGTCAAGGGCGTGACGCCCGAGGAGCTGCTTGCCTGCGGTGCGGAGATGGTCCTCGCCAACACCTTCCACCTGATGCTGCGGCCCGGCGCCGAGATCGTGCGCGCGCACGGCGGGCTGCACGGGTTCATGCAGTGGGGCGGGCCGATCCTCACCGACTCCGGCGGCTACCAGGTGTTCAGCCTCGCGGCGATGCGCAAGCTCTCGGAGCAGGGCGTGCGTTTCCGTTCGCCGGTCGACGGCGCGGAAGTGTTCCTGGACCCGGAAGGCTCAATGCGCGTGCAGCGCGCGCTCGGCTCCGACGTCGCGATGGTGTTCGACGAGTGCACGCCGTTCCCGGCGACCGAGCACGCGGCGCGCGAGTCCATGGAGTTGTCGCTGCGCTGGTCAGAACGCAGCCGGCTTGCGTTCGACGCTCTGTCCGGCGAGGGGGTGCTGTTCGGCATCGTCCAGGGCGGGATGTTCGCGACGCTGCGCCTCGCCTCGCTCGAGGGGCTCGAGCGGCAAGGTTTTGCGGGTCTCGCGATCGGCGGGCTGTCGGTCGGCGAGCCGCCGGAAGAGCGGGCGCGCGTCCTGGCGGCGCTGCTGCCGGCCATGCCGCAGCACAAGCCGCGCTACCTGATGGGCGTCGGCCGACCCGAGGACCTGGTCGAGTCGGTGGCAGCCGGCGTGGATCTCTTCGACTGCGTCATGCCGACGCGCCATGCACGGAATGGACACCTGTTCACCGCCGCGGGGGTCATCAATATCCGCAATGCGTGCCACGCAACGGATACCGGGCCGGTGGAGTCAGGTTGCGCCTGTTACACGTGCCGGAACTATTCCCGCGCCTACCTCCGGCACCTCGATCGTTGCGGCGAAATGCTCGGACCGCGCCTCGCGACCCTGCACAACCTGCATTACTACTTTTCGTTGATGGCGCGCATGCGGGAGGCGATCTCCGCGCGGCAATTCGCGGCATTCCGCGCGGCCTTCCACGCCGCGCGTGGGGTTGCGGATCCGGAGGCCGAAGAGGCCTGAAATCGGCCCGGCGTCAGCCGGCATGGGCAGCACTGAGGCCCGGCTGTTGCCTCAAGCATTGAAATATGCACTTGCGACGTTACGATTTTACCTGTTGACATAATCCTGACCTGCGGGCCGGGAGTTGTCGCGCGGTTTTCGGCTTGCGTGCCGGGCAGATTGCGCCGGCGAGCCATGGTGGCAACCGAGACCTCAAGACGGCCTGGCGGTGGCACTGTGTCATAATCGCGCGCCCCAACGGGCCGGCCTTGGCGGCCCCACAGAGGAACGACATGGATTTCTTCATTTCGCCCGCCTGGGCACAAGCCGCGCCGGGATCGACGGCCGGCACCCTCGGCACGATCCTGCCGCTCGTGCTCATCTTCGTCGTCTTCTACTTCCTGTTGATCCGCCCGCAGACCAAGCGCGCGAAGGAGCACCGCGAAATGGTCGCCAAGCTCGCGGCCGGAGACGAGATCGTCACCAATGGCGGGATCCTGGGGCGAATCACCGAGGTGGGCGAGAGTTTCGTGACACTCCAGGTCGCCGGCGGCGTCGCGATCCAGGTCCAGAAATTCCAGATCGCACAGTTGATGCCAAAAGGCACGTTCAAGGGCGCCTGAGCGCTCTCGTTCCGGCGTGCAACGCTATCCGCTCTGGAAGGGCATCCTGCTCGCGGCCGTCATGGTCGCGGCGCTCCTGCTTGCCCTGCCGAACTGGTTCGGCGAGTCGCCCGCACTGCAGCTCTCGCGCCGCGACCGCGCCGCGTTCGACGATGCCGCCGCGGCGCTGATCGGCGATGCGCTCGCCAAGGCAGGCATCCCGGCTGCCGAGGTCTACGTGGACGGCGAGGGCCGGTTCTGGGCGCGCTTCGCGCGCGTCGACGACCAGCTGAGGGCACGCGACCTGATCCAGCGCGAGTTCGAGGGCCAGTACGCGATCGCCCTCACGACCGCGTCGCGTTCGCCGGACTGGCTGCAGGCGCTCGGCCTCGAGCCGATGAGCCTCGGGCTCGACCTGCGCGGCGGCATGCTGCTGGTCTACGAGGTGGATACCGAGGGCGCGGTCACGCAGCTCCTGCAGCGCCTGGAACGGGACTTCCGCAAGGTGCTGCGCGACGCGCGCATCCCGTACCAGGAGGTCGCGATCGCCGGTAATTCCGTGCACGTGACCCTGCGCGACTCCGGGCAGTCCGAGGCGGCGCGCAAGGCGCTGCTCAAGTACGACCCGCAGCTGACTCTCGCGCCCGAGTCCGCGCCGGGCACGGTCACGGCGACGCTCACCGAGGCAGGGGTCAGGGAACGGCAGGCGTTCGCGATCCAGCAGAACATCACGGCCCTCGAGAACCGCGTCAACGCGCTCGGCGTCGCGGAAACCGTCGTGCAGCGCCAGGGCCAGAACCGCATCGCCGTCCAGGTCCCGGGCGTGCAGGACGCCTCCGAAGTCGTACGCTTGCTCGGCAAGGTCGCGACCCTCGAGTTCCGCCTGGTCGACCCGACCAACAGCCCGCTGGAAGCGGAGCGCACCGGCCGCGCCCCGCTCGGAACCCGGCTCTACCGGCAGCGCGACGGCTCGCCGGTGCTGCTGAAGCGCGACGTGATCGCGACCGGTGAGCAGCTGATCGACGCCTCCTTCGCGCCCTCGCAGGGCGAGCCCGCTGTCTCGGTCCGCCTCGACAGCCGCGGCGGAGACGAGATGCTGCGCGCCACGCGCGAGAACCTGAACCGCCCGATGGCGGTCGTGTTCATCGAGAAGGAGCGCGAGCTCGTCGAGCGGGATGGCCGCGCAGTGACCGTCGACCGGTCGAAAGAAGAGGTCATCAACGTCGCGACGATCCGCGGCGTTTTTTCCAACAACTTCCAGATCACCGGTCTTTCAGCCGCGGAGGGTACCGAGCTTGCGAAGCTGCTGCGCGCCGGTGCGTTGGCCGCGCCGATCATCATCGTCGAGCAGCGTGTGATCGGCCCGAGTGTCGGCGAGGACAACATCCGCGACGGCACGCGCGCGCTGCTGATCGCGGGCCTCGCGCTGTTCGCCTTCATGCTGTTCTATTACAAGGCGTTCGGCCTGATCGCCGACATCGTGCTGCTCACCAACGTGGTGCTGATCGTTGCGCTGCTCGGCCTGTTCGGCGCGGCGCTGACGCTGCCCGGCATCGCCGGCATCGTGCTGACCGTCGGCACGGCGGTGGACGCCAACATCCTGATCTACGAGCGCATCCGCGAGGAGCTCAAGGTGGGCGCCACGCCCTGGGCGGCGATCAACGCCGGCTTCGACAAGGCCCTGTCGGCGATCCTCGATTCGAACGTGACGATGATGATGTCCGGCGGCGTGCTGTTCCTGTTTGGCTCCGGGCCGGTGCGCGGGTTTGCCGTGACCCTGATGATCGGCATCCTGGCCTCGATGTTCACGGCGCTGGTCGGCAGTCGCGCGCTGATCCACCTGATCTACGGCCGACGCCGGCGTGTCGAGCGGCTGGCGATCTAGGGCGCCGCGATGGTCGAGTTCCTCAAGGAAGTTCCGGCGATCCGTTTCATGGCGCTGCGGCGCCGCTGGTATGCCATCTCGGTGCTCGTGGTCGTCGCCTCGATCGCGCTGGTGATGGTGCGCGGACTCAACCTGACCGTCGATTTCACCGGCGGCATCGTGTTCGAGCTCAGGTTCACAAAGCCGGTCGACCTCGAGACCGTGCGCACGGCGCTGGCCGCGGGGGGGCTCGAGGACTTCCAGGTGCGTACCTACGGCACCGCCAGCGAGCTCGAGGTACGCCTGCCGCCGGTCGGGACCGATGCCGCGGCGGCACAGGGCGGTCGCATCCTCGACGCCCTCCGCGCGGTCGACACCGGCGTCAGGCTCAATCATTACGATTCGGTGGGGCCGCAGGTCAGCCAGCAACTGGGCGAACAGGCGGCGCTGGCGGTGCTGATGACGCTGCTGCTGGTCCTGGTCTACATCGCGTTCCGCTTCCGCTGGCGCTTCGGCGTCGGCTCGCTGGTCGCCTCGCTCCACGATCCGATCGTCGCAGTCGGAGCCATCGCGCTGCTCGGCATTCCGTTCGACCTCAACGTCGTCGCCGCGCTGCTGACCATCCTCGGCTACTCGGTGAACGACACGGTCGTGATCTTCGACCGCATCCGCGAGCGCTTCAGGTCGATGCGCAAGGCCGAGCCCGCGGAAGTCATCGACCGCGCCATCAACGAGACGCTCGCGCGCACGATCATCGTGTCGGGCTGCGCACTGTCGTCGGTCGTGTTCCTCGCCGTGCTGGGCGGGGAGACGCTGCGCGGGTTCGCCGTCGCGCTCGCGATCGGCATCGTGATCGGCACCTACTCCTCGATCTATGTCGCCGGGGCCATTGCACTCGACCTCGGCGCCTCGGCCCGCGACTTCATGCCGCCGGAGAAGCGCGGCGACGTCGACGACCTGCCGTGAGCACGGTGCAACGGAGGCTGCCGGGTTGATCGAGCTGCTGAGCCAACCGGAAGTCTGGATCTCGCTGCTGACGCTGACGTTCCTCGAGATCGTCCTCGGCATCGACAACATCATCTTCCTGTCGATCCTGGTCTCGAAGCTGCCGCCGGAGCTGCAGCACCGGGGCCGGATACTCGGCCTCGCGTTCGCGATGGTCACGCGAATCGGCCTCCTGTTCTCGCTGACCTGGCTGATCGGTCTCACGGCGCCCTGGTTCACGGTACTCGGGGAGGAGATCTCCGGCCGCGACCTGATCCTGTTCGCCGGTGGCCTGTTCCTGCTTGCCAAGAGCGTCAGCGAGATCCACTACGCGCTCGAAGGGGTCGAGCAGGTCCACCGGGACGTCAAGCTGCGCACCAACGTGCTGTCGGTGGCGATGCAGATCGGCCTCGTCGACATCGTGTTCTCGCTCGACTCGGTGCTGACCGCGGTCGGTCTTGCGCGTCACCTGCCGGTAATGGTGACAGCAATCGTGATCGCGGTTGTGGTGATGATGTTCCTGGCGCGCCCGATCCACGAGTTCATCGAGCGGCACCCGACGATCAAGATGCTGGCGCTGTCGTTCCTGATCCTGATCGGCGTCGCGCTGGTCGGCGAGGCATTCGACTTCGAGATCCCGAGGGGCTACCTGTACTTCGCGATGGCGTTCTCGGTGGCCGTCGAGATGATCAACATCCGGCTGCGGCAGCGCACGACGCCGGTCAACCTGCGCGGCCCGGAACTCCCGCCCCGGGACGACCACAAGCGCTAGCCACCGGGGCCGCCGCCACGGCCCGCGATCACTTCAGTTTCGCCGAAAGCTGCCCGGCCGAACGCGCAGGAAGTGCCGCGGCGGCGGGCTGTCGAGGCTACCTGTTGAGCTTGCTGTGGCGACGGCTGTAGGCGAAGTAGATCAGGAGCCCGATCATGATCCAGCCCGACATCCAGTGCCAGTTCGCCTTGAACGACTGCCAGAAGAGGTACAGGCAGGCCGCAGCGCCGAGGATCCCGACGACAGGTGCAGCCGGAACGCGGAAGGCGCGCGGCAGGTCGGGGCGTGTGCGGCGCAGCACGGGTATCCCGATGCAGACTGTCGCGAACGCCAGCAGCGTGCCCATCGACACCATCTCCCCGAGCCGGCCGATCGGCAGCAACGCGGCCAGCGTCACAGCGGTAATGCCTACGACCACGGTGCCGACGTGCGGCGTACGGTGCTTCGGATGGACGCGCCCGAACATCGGCGGGATGAGGCCGTCCCGCGACATCGAGTAGAAGATGCGCGGCTGGCCGACCATCATCACCAGGATCACCGACGACAGACCCGCAATCGCGCCGATCTCGACCAGCGTCTTGAGCCACAGCAGACTCGGATACGTTTCGAGCGCGGTCGCGACCGGCTTCGGGGTGCCGAGCATCGTGTACGGCATGATGCCGGTCATGACCGCAGACATCGCGATGTAGATGAGCGTGCAGATTGCGAGCGAGCCCAGGATGCCGATCGGCATGTCGCGCTGCGGATTCCTGGCTTCCTGCGCGGCGGTCGAGACTGCGTCGAACCCGATGTAGGCGAAGAACACGATCGAGGCGGCGCGCAGCACGCCTTCCCAGCCGAAGCGCTCGGGACCCTGCGACTCCGGAATGAAAGGGGTCCAGTTGTCGGGGTCGATGAATTGCAGGCTGAATGCCATGAACATGAAGATCACTACGAGCTTGACAAGGACGATGATCGAGTTCACGAATGCCGATTGCGTGATGCCGCGATAACAGAGCGCGGCGATCGCGGTCGCGATCGCAACCGCCGGCAGATTGACGATCGCACCCGTCGCTACCACGCGACCGTCGACCAGGTCGAACGGCGCCGACGTGAGGGCTGCCGGCAGCGTTAATGCGACGCCGGTCGCGCTTCCGATCGATTCGAGCAGTCCCGTGAAGTAGCCGGACCAGCCCACCGATACGGTAGCTGCCGCGAACGTGTACTCGAGCACGAGCATCCAGCCGATGAACCAGGCGACGAGCTCGCCGAGGGTCGCATAGGCATAGGAGTACGCGCTGCCCGACACCGGGAGCATCGAGGCAAACTCCGCGTAGCACAGACCCGCGAGTCCGCAGGCGAATCCCGCGATAACGAACGAGAGCACGACGGCCGGGCCTGCGTGGTTGGCGGCGGCGTGCCCGGTCAGCACGAAGATGCCGGCGCCTATCACCGCGCCGATGCCGAGCGCCACGAGATGCCGCGCGCTGAGTACGCGCTTCAGGGTGGCTTCGCCTTCGAGGCTTCCCTCCACCGGTTCGCCCGCGTCGACGTGCGGGAAAGCCTCGACCGGCCGCGTGCGAAACAAGCTCATGCGCGATCCCCCCTGCAAGAACCGTCAGGGACTCTAACCCAGCCCCGCGGTGATTGCGAGCCGGGCGATTGCGGCTATTTGCGCAGCTCGTCGTCGAGCAGCGGCGCGAACATCTCCGTGAGCGCCGCAAAGACTTTCGGCGTGCCGACCAGCAGGTTGCCGCCGTCACGGTACTCGCCGCCTGTGAAATCGCCGACCCGCCCGCCCGCCTCGGTGACGAGCAGATTGCCCGCGGCCGTGTCCCAGGGCGAGAGCCCGACTTCCCAGAACGCGTCCAGGCGGCCCGCGGCGACGTAGGCGAGATCGAGCGACGCGGCGCCGGGCCGGCGCACGCCCGCAGTCGCGTTCATGACGCGCTCCAGCATCTCGAGGTACGACTTGAGCCACTGGCGGTTCTCGCGGTACGGGAAGCCGGTGCCGACCAGCGCGCCCTCGAGCCCGGCGCGCTGCGAGACCCGGAGCCTGCGCCCGTCGAGTTGCGTGCCGGCGCCGCGCTCCGCAGTGAAGAGCTCGCCGCGCGTCGGGTCGAACACGACCGCGACTTCGGCCCGCCCGCGGTGCCGGCAGGCTATCGACACCGCGAATTGCGGGAAGCCGTGCAGGAAGTTGGTGGTGCCGTCGAGCGGGTCGATGACCCAGGTGTAGTCATCGCCGGCCTGCGCGCCGGATTCCTCGGCGAGGAAGCCGTGCGCAGGGTAGGCCTTGCGGATGGCGGCGATCAGGACCTGCTCGGCGGCCCGGTCGACTTCGCTGACGAAGTCGTTGCGGCCCTTCTCGCTGACGGCGAGGGCGCCGACGCGATCGAGGCTGCGGACGATCACGTCGCCGGCGCGCCGCGCGGCGCCGACCGCGATGTTGAGCAGCGGATGCATGACCTAGAATAACAGCAAGCCCCACGGAACCGCGATGACCTCCGCCATCCGCATCGTGCTCGTCGACACCCAGCATCCCGGCAACCTCGGCGCGAGCGCGCGCGCGATGAAGAACATGGGGCTCGAGTCACTGCTGCTGGTACGCCCCAGGTCGCCCGCCGGTCCCGAGGCATCCGCGCGCGCCGCCGGCGCCGCGGATGTCTTGGCACGCGCGCGCATCGTCGCGACGCTCGACGAGGCGATCGGCGACTGCGGCCCGGTGTTCGGCACGACGGCGCGCCCGCGCAGCGCCAACTGGCGCGTGCTGGACGCGCGCGAGGCGGCGGCCGAGCTGGCAGCGGCGACGGCGGCGCGGCCGGCCGCGGTGCTGTTCGGCGGCGAGCGCAACGGGCTCGCGAACCACGAACTCGAGCGCTGCCAGGCGCTGATCCGCATTCCCTGCGCGGCCGGCTACGAATCCATGAATCTCGCGCAGGCGGTGCAGGTGATCGCCTACGAGATCCGCATGGCGCGGCTCGGCGGCGCCGCCGAAGCAGCCGCTTTGCCGCCGGCAACCGCGGACGAGATGCGGGCGCTCAATGGCCACCTGGAACGGGTCATGGCGCGGAGCGGATTCATGCACCCGGGCAACGCCGCGCAGCTCGGCGCGCGCGTGCGGCGGCTCATCGCACGCGCTGCGCCCGACGACGGCGAGGTGCGCATCCTGCGCGGATGGCTCGCGGCGCTCGAGCGCGGCCTGCGGCCGGCGGAGTGAACGGCGTGGCCCGCGCCCTGTATCTGGACCACGCGGCGACGGCGCCGCTGGATCCGCGCGTGGCCGACGCGATGGCCGCCTGCCTCGCCGATCCCGAGCTGCAGGCGAATCCCGCGTCGGCTCACGCGGCGGGGCGCGCGGCCGCGGAGCAGGTGGCTCTTGCCCGCGGACAAGTGGCCCGGCTGGTCAATGCGTCGCCGGAAGCGATTGTGTTCACCTCGGGCGCGACCGAAAGCGTGAATCTCGCCGCGCTCGGCGCCGTGCGTGCGTGCGGCCCGGGCCGGCGTCATGTCGTGACCTCGCGCATCGAACATCGGGCCGGTCTCGACGCCTGCCGTCAGCTCGAACGGGAAGGCCATGAGGTCACCTGGCTCGCGCCCGGCCGCGACGGTCTGATCCGGGCGGAGCAGGTCGCGGCGGCGCTGCGCGAGGACACGGCGCTCGTCTCGCTCATGCACGCGAACAACGAGATCGGGACGCTCACCGACATCGGGGCCGTCGCGGGCCTATGCGAGGCGCGCGGGATCACGTTCCACACCGACGCGGCACAGAGCGTCGGCAAGGTCGCGGTCGATTGCGCGGTTCCGGGCATTGCCCTGCTCAGCTTCTGCGCGCACAAGCTCGGCGGGCCGAAAGGCGTCGGCGCCCTCTACGTGCGGCGGCGCCCGAGGCCGCAGGTCCAGCCGCTGCAGTTCGGCGGAGGACACGAGGGCGGGCTGCGCTCCGGGACGCTCGCGCTGCACCAGCTGGCGGGATTCGGCCTTGCCTGCGAGCTCGCCGGTGCCGCGCTGGGCGAGGAGCCGGCGCGTATCCGCACGCTGCGTGAGCGACTCTGGCAGCAGCTGCAGGCGGCGGCGCCGCTGTGGCGGAACGGCGCAGCGGAACCCTCGGTCCCCGGCATCCTGAGCGTCGGTTTCGCGGGTATCGAGGGCGAGAGCCTGCTGCTCGAACTGGACGGCGAGATCGCCGCTTCGAGCGGCGCCGCCTGCAGTTCCGCGACCGGCGAGCCGTCCTACGTGTTGCGCTCGCTCGGCCGCTCGGACGAGGCCATCCAAGCCACGCTTCGCCTCAGTCTCGGGCGCGGCACCACGGCGCAAGACATCGACCGGGCCGCCTCGGTCATCGTCCGCGCGGTCGCGAGACTGCGCGCGGCGCTGCCGGCCGGTGCGCTGGAGCGGATCGCGTGAGCGCCCCGGCGACGCGTTACTCGGCGACGGTACGCTCGCACTTCCGATCGCTCGCAGGCGCGGGCGACCTGCCGCCCGCCGCCGGCGCGGCCGTGAGCGGCGAGGCCGTCGCGCTCGACCGGCTCGCCTGGGTCCGTTTCGCGGTACGCATCGACGCCGGGCGCATCGTCGACTGCCGGTTTCGCGCATTCGGTTGTCCGCACACGCTGGCCGCCGCGTCGCTCGTCGCCGGACGCCTGCGCGGCGCGCCGATCGACGCGTTGCCGGCATTCGACGCTGGTACGCTCGCCTGCGAGCTCGACGCGCCGGCGGAAAAAATGGGACGCCTGCTGGTCGTCGAAGACGCGCTGCGGCACCTGCTCGCCAACGCTCATCGGGTACAATAGCGGCGTCGATGGCCATCACGCTGACACCCGCCGCCGCCGATCGCGTCCGACACTTCCTCGCCGAACGCGGACATGGCGTCGGGCTCCGCCTCGGGGTGCGCAAGACCGGCTGCTCCGGCTTCGCTTACGTCGTCAATTACGCCGATGTGGTCGAGCCAGGGGACCGGGTATTCGACACTCAGGGCGTGCGCGTGCTCGTGGACGCCCGGAGCCTCGAGCTGATCGATGGCACGGTGGTCGATTTCGTCCGCCACGGGCTCAACGAGGCGTTTCGCTTCCGCAACCCCAACGTGCGCGGCGAATGCGGCTGCGGCGAGAGCTTCAGCGTCTGATTTTTCCTTTCCGGACGCGGACTTCCGCGCGTGTCGCGATTGCCGGGGCAGGGCGCGCACGGGTACAATGCGCGGCTGATTTCCAGCCCCGGAGCCCGAAGCACCCATGGCGCTCGAGCGAACCCTGTCCATCGTCAAGCCCGACGGCGTCGCCCGCAACCTGATCGGCGACGTCTACCACCGTTTCGAGCGCGCTGGCCTCAAGGTCGTTGCCGCCCGCATGCTGCACCTGACCCAGCGCCAGGCGGAGGGCTTCTATGCCGTGCACCGTGAGCGCCCGTTCTTCCGCGACCTGTGCGCCTACATGACCTCCGGCCCCGTGATGGTGCAGGTGCTGGAGGGAGAAGCGGCTGTCGCCCGCAACCGCGAGATCATGGGGGCGACCGACCCGAAGAAGGCGGCGCCGGGGACGATCCGCGCCGACCTCGCGTCCAGCATCGAGGAGAACGTGGTCCACGGATCCGACAGCGCCGAGAACGCGGCGCGTGAGATTGCGTACTTCTTCGCGGAAACCGCGCTGTGCCCGCGGACCCGCTGACCGGCCGGACACGATGAGCGTCGCGGCAGAGCGCGCGAACCTGCTCGGCATGCACCGCGCCGAGCTCGAGGCCTTTGTCGCCGGCTTCGGCGCGAAGCCTTATCGCGCGCGCCAGCTCCTGAAGTGGATCTACCGCCGCGGCGAGGCCGATTTCTCGCGCATGACCGACCTCGCCAGGGATTTCCGCGCCGGGCTCGCCGAGCGTGCCGAGGTGTGCGTGCCCGAGATCGTCGCCGACCGGACGGCATCGGACGGCACGCGCAAGTGGCTGCTGCGGATGCCGGGCGCCGCGGGCAACGAGCAGGTGATCGAGACCGTGTTCATCCCGGAGCCGGGGCGCGGCACGCTGTGCATCTCGAGCCAGATCGGCTGCGCGCTCGACTGCGCGTTCTGCGCGACCGGCGCCCAGGGTTTCAACCGCAACCTGACGGCGGCGGAGATCATCGGCCAGGTCTGGCTCGCCAATCGCGAGCTCGGCTACGACCCGGATGGCGAGCGCATCATCAGCAACGTGGTGCTGATGGGCATGGGCGAGCCGCTCGCGAACTACCGGAACGTGCTGCCGGCCATGCAGCTCATGCTGGACGACCTCGGGTATGACCTGTCGCGGCGCCGCGTGACGCTCTCCACCTCGGGCCTGGTGCCCCAGATCTACCGCCTCGCCGAGGACGTGAATGTGGCGCTCGCCGTGTCACTGCACGCGCCGAACGATCGCCTGCGCGACGAGCTCGTGCCGATCAATCGCAGGCACCCGATCGCGGAATTGCTGCCGGCCTGCTGGCACTACCTCGAGCGGCAGAACGGGCGCAGCGTGACTTTCGAGTACACGATGCTGGACGGCGTCAACGACCGGCCGGAGCACGCGCGCGAGCTGGCGAGGCTGTTGCACGGCCACCATGCCAAGGTCAATCTGATCCCCTTCAACACGTTTCCGGGCACGAAATACCAGCGGTCTTCCGCCGAGGCGATCCGGCGGTTTCGCGACCTGCTGATGCAGGGAGGCGTCATGGCGACCATCCGCAAGACCCGCGGCGACGACATCGATGCGGCCTGCGGCCAGCTCCGCGGACTGGTGGCGGACCGCACGCTGGTGCGGCTCGGCAGCAAGCTCGTCAGCCTCGCGGTGCGGGCATGAACGCGCGCGCGGTCGCGCTTGCGCTCGCGCTCCTGGCGGCGCCGGGAGCCGGCGCACAGTCCCCGCCGCCGGACCCGATGCACGAAGCGGCCCGCATCAACGCGCGCCTCGCGATGGAGTACCTGAAGCGCGACCAGTTGCAGGTTGCCCGGGAAAAAATCGACAAGGCGCTCGCGCAGGACCCGCGAGACGTGAACGTGCAACTGTCGGCCGGCATCGTCTACGAACGCCTGCTGGACACCAAGCAGGCGGAGAAGCACTTCCGGCAGGCGGTGCGCGAGGATCCGGCGAGCCCGGAGGCGCAGAACGCGCTCGGCGCCTTCCTGTGCCGCAACAGGCAGCAGGCGAAGGACGAGGAGATGTTCCTGAAGACCGCCGCGAACCCGCTCTACCGGACGCCGTTCGTGGCGTACACGAACGCGGGCGTGTGCGCGCGCAGCGCCGGCCACCTCGAGCAGGCCGAGGCTTACCTGCGGCAGGCGCTGGCCTCGAAGGTCGACTACCCGGAGACCTACGCGCAGCTCGCGAGCGTGCTCCACGAGCGCGGCAGCAACCTGCAGGCGCGCGCGTTCGTCGAGCGCTACCTCGCGGTCGCGCCGGCGACGCCGGACATGCTGCTGCTCGGCCACAACATCGAACTCGCGCTCAAGGACGCGGGTGCGGCCGCCGGTTTCCGCGAGCGGCTCGCAAGAGAGTTCCCGGAATCCGAGCAGGCGCGCGCCGCGCAGGCGCTGGCGGACCGGAATCCCGGATGAGCGGCGGTCCGGGGCAAGGCTCGCCGGGCGCACAGCTGCGCGCCGCACGCGAGGGCCTCGGCCTCTCGATCGAGGAGGTGGCCGATCGGCTCCGGCTCAACGAGGCGCTGGTGCTCGCAATTGAGGAAAATCGGTTCGGGCTCCTCGGGGCGCCGGTGTTCGCGCGCGGCCATCTGCGCGCCTACGCCGCCCTGGTCGGCGCCGTGGAGCGCGAGGTTCTCGACGCCTTCGATGTCGGCGACTTGCCGGAACCGACCTTGCTGAAGGTTGGCGACCACGTGCCGGAGCTTCGCAGCCGCGGCCGAGCGCGGCGGTTCGCGGTAATCCTGTCACTCGCTGCGCTTGCCGCCGCGGCGGGCGTCTTCGCGTGGTGGCGGATGCGCGGCTGATCCATGGCAGAAAAACTCCAGGCCATCCGTGGCATGAACGACCTGCTCGCCGACCAGCTGCCGTTCTGGCAGCAGGTCGAATCCGCGGCGCGCGAATTGTTCGCCGATTACGGCTACCGCGAGATGCGCGTGCCCGTCGTCGAGCATGCGCAGCTGTTCCAGCGCTCGATCGGCGAGCACACGGACATCGTCGAGAGGGAGATGTACAGTTTCGAGGACCGTGGCGGCGACCGCCTCAGCCTGCGCCCCGAGGCGACCGCCGGACTGGTGCGCGCCGCGATCGAGCACGGCCTTCTGCACAACCAGCGGCAACGGTTGTGGACCTCGGGGCCCATGTTCCGCCACGAGCGGCCGCAGCAGGGCCGCTACCGGCAGTTTCACCAGATCGACTGCGAGGCCTTCGGCTACCCGGGTCCGGACATTGATGCCGAAGTCATACAGCTCTCGGCCCGGCTCTGGCGCAAGCTCGGCATCCGTGATCTAAGTCTTTCGGTGAACTCGCTCGGTACGCCGGACGCGCGCCGGCGCTACCGCGCGGTGCTGGTCGAATACTTCTCCGCGCGGCGGGCCGAGCTCGATGCCGACAGCCGGCGGCGCCTGGAGGGGAACCCGCTCAGGATCCTCGACTCCAAGAACCCCGCGATGCGCGCGCTGGTCGACGGTGCGCCGCGGCTCGTCGATCATCTCGACGACGAGTCGCGCCGCCACTTCGACCGCTTCCTCGACCTGCTCGCGGGCACCGGAATCGCGGCCGAAGTGGATCCGCGCCTGGTGCGCGGGCTCGACTACTACACGCGCACGGTTTTCGAGTGGCGCACGACCGCGCTCGGCGCCCAGGATGCCGTCTGCTCGGGAGGCCGGTATGATGGCCTGGTCGAGCTGCTGGGCGGCGAGCCGACCCCAGCCATCGGCTGGGCCCTCGGCATCGAGCGCGTGGTCGGCCTCATGCAGGCCGCCGGGATCGCCGCCGCCGAGGCCGCGCCGGCCATTTACCTGGTCATGTCGGGCGAGCGGGCGGAACGTGCGGGCCTGGCGCTCGCGGAGCGCCTGCGCGATGCACTGCCGGGCGCGGGCGTGCTCGCCAACATGGAAGGCGGCAGCTTCAAGGCGCAGATGAAGCGCGCCGACAAGAGCGGTGCGGCGTACGCGGTCATCGTCGGCGACGACGAGGCGGCACGCGGGGTTGCCGCGGTCAAGTCGCTGCGCACCGGCGCGGCGCAGCAGGAGTGGTCCTGGGACGAGTTGCCCGGAAGGCTGGCGGCGCTCGTGCCGGCGGTCGGGGTGTCAGGAAACAACGATGGTCGATGAATACTTGTCGGAACGCGAGCAGGCGGACCAGCTCCGCCGCTGGCTGCGCGAGAACTGGATCTGGCTGGTCGCCGGCGCCGCGCTGACGCTTGCCGGGTACTACGGCTTGCGCTGGTGGGAGGCGCGCGGAGCGACGCGTTCCGCCGCGGCGGGCGAACGCTTCTCGGCCATGCTCGAGGCGATCGCCGCCGGTCGCCGCGAGGATGGCCTCAGGATCGCGGGCGAGGTGACCGGCGAGTACGCGGACACGCCGTACGCGGATCAGGCGACGCTGGTGCTGGTGCGCCTCGACGTCGATGCCGGTGACTTGGCCGCGGCGGAGGCCAAGCTCGCCCGCGTCGCCGAGGGCTCGAAGGACCCGGACCTGCGAACCGTCGCGCGGCTCAGGCTCGCGCGGGTCCAACTGGCACAGGGCCGCTATGACGCGGCGCTCGCAACCCTCGACGCGGCGGCGACGCCTGCCATCGATGCACGCGTGCTCGAACTCAAGGGCGACGTGCTGCTGGCCAGGGGCGACCCGTCCGGAGCGCTCGACTACTGGCGCAACGCCGATGCCGCGGCCGCCGCGGAACCCGGCGCAGCCGCCCAGGTCGATGCGGAACTTCTGCGGCTCAAGATCGACGAACTGGACGCGCGCACCGGCGCGAAGTAGGGCATGGCGATGAATCGGACACTGGCGCTGGTCGCGGTGGCACTCCTGGCTGCGGCCTGCAGCAAGGAAGACGAGGTCGCGCCGCCTGCGGAGCTCGTCGATTTCGATCCCCAGGTGCGCGTCGAGCGCGTCTGGAGCGCGGGCACCAAGGGCGGGGACGATGTGCTGCGGCTGGGCCTGCGGCCGGCCGTGGAAGGCGATCGCGTCTATGTCGCCGGGCACGGCGGCGACGTGCAGGCGCTCACGATTGCCGATGGCAAGTCACTGTGGCGGGTCGACACCAAGCTCGAGCTGTCCGGCGGCCCGGCCGTCGGCGAGGGCGTCGTCGCGGTGGGCAGTTCGGGTGGCGACCTGGTGGCACTGGACGGCGCGACCGGTACCGAACGCTGGCGGGTTGCGACCGGCGGGGAAGTGCTCGCGGCGCCGGTCATCGCCGAGGGCATCATCGTCGTGCGCACGGTGGACGGCCGGCTGCGCGGATTGCGCGCCGCCAACGGCTCCGAGGCCTGGTCCTATGAGCAGCCCGTGCCGCGCCTGACCCTGCGCGGCAACGGCTCGCCGGTCGTCGACGGCGACATGGTGATCGCCGGTCTCGACAACGGCAAGGTCGTGTCGCTGTCGCTGACCACCGGCGAGCTGCTCTGGACCACGACGGTCGCACCCTCGCAGGGCCGCACCGAGATCGAGCGGCTGGTGGACATCGACTCGCCCGTGCGCGTCATCGGCGACGACATTTTCGTGGTCGGCTACCACGGGCGCATCGCGATGCTCGCCCGCGATTCCGGCCAGCTCTGGTGGGGCCGGGAGCTGTCGAGCAACCGCGGCCTCGCCGTCGACGGCGACACGATCTACGTGACCACGGCGGACAGCAGCGTGGTGGCGCTCCGGCGCCGCGACGGCACGCCGGTGTGGACACAGGACGCGATGCTGCGCCGCTCGCTGACCGGGCCCGCGCTCGCGGGTGGCACGCTGGTGGTCGGCGATTTCGACGGCTACCTGCACTGGCTCGACGCGGCGACCGGGCAGATGCTCGCGCGCGGCAAGACCGGTGGCGGGCGCTTGAGCAACACGCCGGTCGTCGTCGACGACCTGCTGCTGCTGCAGACCGATTCAGGTGACGTCCAGGCCTGGCGCGCCGAGGCGCGCGCCACCGGCTGATTCCGGCCCGGCGACGCATGCCATGCTGCCCGTGGTCGCCCTGGTCGGCCGGCCGAACGTCGGCAAGTCGACCCTCTTCAACGCCCTGACCGGCACGCGCGACGCCCTGGTTGCGGACGTCCCGGGCCTGACCCGCGACCGCAAGTACGGATACGGGCGCGCCGAGCCCCACCGCTTCATCGTCGTCGACACCGGCGGCCTCATCGAGGCGCCGCGCGGCATGCACGAATTGATGGCGCGGCAGACCGCGCGGGCCATCGAGGAAGCCGACCGGATCGTTTTCCTGGTGGACGGCCAGTCGGGTCTCGACGCCGCCGACCGCTACGTCGCCGACGTGTTGCGCCGGAGCGGCAAGCCGGTGACGGTCGCGGTCAACAAGAGCGAGGATCGCGACCCGGACGTGGTGACCGCGGATTTCCACGGCTTCGGATTCGGCGAGCCGGTGGCGATTTCCGCCGCCCATCGCCAGGGCATCGACGACCTGGTCGCGGCCGCGCTCGCGGGCATCGAGCCCGCGGCCGCCGCGGCCGATGAGCCCGAGCACGCGACCCGGGTGTGCGTCGTGGGGCGGCCCAATGTCGGCAAGTCGACGCTGATCAACCGGCTGGTCGGCGAGGAGCGCGTCATCACCTTCGATCAGCCCGGCACCACGCGCGACGCCGTGCAGGTGCCCTTCGAGCGCGACGGCGTGCGCTACGTGCTGATCGACACGGCGGGCGTGCGGCGCCGCTCGCGGGTCGAGGAAGACCTTGAGAGATGGAGCGTCATCAAGACGCTGCAGGCGATCGACGAGGCGCACGTCGTGATCGGCGTGGTCGACGCGCGCGACGCGGTCGCGGAACAGGATGCGACGCTGTTCGGCCTCGCCACGGAGCGCGGGCGCGCGCTGGTCGTCGCGGTCAACAAGTGGGATCACGTCGAGCCCGGGCAGCGCGACGCGATCCGCGACCAGGTCGCGCTGCGGCTGCGCTTCCTCGACTTCGCGCCCGTGCACTACATTTCCGCGCTGCACGGCAGCGGGGTCGGCACGCTGATGGACGCCGTGCGTGCCGCCCACGCGGCCGCCATGCGCGAGATGCCGACGCCGGAACTCACGCGCGTGCTCGAGGCCGCGATCCGGCAGCACCAGCCGCCGCTCGTGCGTGGACGCAGAATCCGCCTGCGTTACGCGCACCAGGGCGGGCGCAATCCGCCGGTCATCGTCGTGCACGGGGCGCAGGCGGAGCGGACCCCGGAGGACTACCGGCGCTATCTGGTCAACTGTTTCCGCGAGGCGTTCAAGCTCGAAGGCACGCCGGTGCGCGTCGACCTCCGGAGCGAAGCCAACCCGTTCGCGGGCCGGCGCGACAAGCTGACGCCGCGCCAGCGGCGCACGCGCGAGCGCAGGAAGCGGCGCGCAGGGCGCTGACTCAGGGCTTGCCGCCGAGCACGCGCGCGCGCAGTCGCCCGCGCGCAAGGCGGGCCTCGATCTCGGTGCCCGGCTCGACGCCCGCGGCATCGCGCAGTACGGCGCCGTCCGCGGCCCGGGTGACGATCGCGTAACCGCGCCCGAGCGTCGCGAGCGGGCTCGTGGCCTTGAGCCCGCGGGACGCGGACTGCAGCATGCTGCGCGCGGCCGCGAGGCGCCCCCGCATCGCGGGCGGCAGTCGCGCCCCGGCATGGGTGATGCGCTGGTCGAGCGCGGCGAGCCGTGCCGCCGGCGAGCGGCCCGCGAGTTCCGCCGAGACGCGCAGCAGCCGTTCCCGCCGCGCGCGCGTTTCCCGCCGCATCGACCCCGCGAGCCGCGCCTGCAGCTCGTCGAGCCGCTGCATGCGCTCGCGCAGCGCCCGGGCCGGGTGCAGCAGGGCGAGCCTGCGGCCGAGCGCGGCGAAGCCATCGCCACGGCGGCCAAGGGCGCGCAGCATTGCAGTCCGCAGCCGCCCCGCCGTCACGCCGAGCGCCGCCAGCGAGGCTGCGCCGTCGGGTACGGCGAGCTCCGCGGCCGCGGAGGGCGTCGGGGCGCGCAGGTCCGCGACGAAGTCGGCGATGGTGAAGTCGACCTCGTGGCCGATGCCCGTGACGAGCGGCAGCTCGAGCGCCGCGATCGCGCGCGCCAGCGATTCGTCGTTGAAGGCGAACAGGTCCTCGAGCGAGCCGCCGCCGCGCACCAGGAGCAGCAGGTCCACCTCGCGGCGGTAGTCGGCGAGCGCGAGCATTTCCGCGATCTCCCGCGCCGCGCCCGCGCCCTGCACCGGCACCGGGTACACGAGCACGGATACGGCGCGGCTGCGGCGGCGCAGCACGTGCAGCACGTCACGCAGGGCGGCCCCGGTCGCCGAGGTGACGATGCCGATGCGGCGCGGAAAGCGGGGCAGGGCGCGCTTGCGCGCGGCGTCGAACAGGCCCTCGGCCGCGAGCTTCTGCTTGAGCGCCTCGAAGCGCCGCCGCAGCTCGCCCTCGCCGGCCTCCTCGAGGTGATCGACCACGAGCTGGAACTCGCCGCGCGCCTCGTAGAGCCCGACCCGGCCCCGCAGCAGGACCTGCAGCCCGTCCCGGGGCGTGCAGCGCACCGCGAGATTGCGCTGCCGGAACATGGCGCAGCGCACCTGGGCGTCCTCGTCCTTGAGCGTGAAATACCAGTGGCCGGACGCGGGACGCGAAAGATTAGAGAGCTCCCCCGTGATCCACAGCGACGGCAGCCCCGCCTCGAGCAGGGCCCGGGCTTCGCGGTTCAGGCGGCTGACCGTATAAATGTCGCGGGAACCGGGCATGCGGCATGGTACACTGCAGCGCTTCATTCGGACCGCCCCGGGAATGCCGGCCATGCGCATCGTCCAGGAAGCACTCACCTTCGACGACGTCCTGCTCGTACCCGCGTACTCGGACGTCCTCCCGCGCGAGGTCGATCTCTCGACGCAGCTGACCCGCGGGATCCGCCTGAACCTGCCGTTCGTCTCCGCCGCCATGGACACGGTGACCGAGGCCCGCCTCGCGATCACCATCGCCCAGGAAGGCGGCATCGGCATCGTCCACAAGAACATGACCGCCGCCGACCAGGCGCGCGAGGTCGGGCGCGTCAAGAAGCACGAGAGCGGGGTCATCAAGGACCCGATCACGGTCCGGCCGGACGCCACGATCCGCGACGTCATCGCCCTGACCCGTGCCAAGGGCATCTCCGGCCTGCCGGTCACCTCCGACGGCAACCTGGTGGTCGGCATCATCACGCACCGCGACATCCGCTTCGAGGAGCAGCTCGACCTGCCGGTATCGAAGGTCATGACGCCGAAAGAGAAGCTGGTCACGGTGCGCGAGAACACGCCGCGCGAGGAGGTCCTGCAGATCCTGCACCGTCACCGCATCGAGAAGGTGCCGGTGGTCGATGCCGAGGGGCGGCTGCGCGGCATGATCACGGTCAAGGACATCCAGAAGGCGCGCGATTTCCCGCGCGCCTGCAAGGATGAGCACGGGCGCCTGCGCGTCGGCGCCGCGGTCGGCACCGCGCCCGACACGCTCGACCGCGTCGCGCGGCTGGTCGAGGCGGGCGTCGACCTCGTGATCGTCGACACCTCGCACGGCCACTCGCGCGGCGTGATCGCGACGGTCGAGCGTATCCGCAAGGCGCAGCCGCAGCTGCAACTGGTCGCCGGCAACATCGTCACGGCCGAGGCCGCGAAGGCGCTGGTCGACGCCGGCGCGGACGGCGTCAAGGTCGGCATCGGGCCGGGCTCTATCTGCACCACGCGCGTCGTTGCGGGTGTCGGCGTGCCGCAGGTCACCGCGGTGGCGACGGTTGCCGAGGCATTGGAGAAGACCGGCGTGCCGCTGATCTCGGACGGAGGGATCCGCTACTCGGGCGACGTCGCCAAGGCGATCGCGGCCGGGGCGCACGCGGTGATGATCGGCGGGCTGTTCGCCGGCACCGAGGAGTCACCGGGCGAGGTCGAGCTCTACCAGGGCGCCTCGTACAAGTCGTACCGTGGCATGGGCTCGCTGGGCGCGATGGCGCTGCGGCACGGATCGAGTGACCGCTATTTCCAGGACACGGTCGAGGAACTCGAGAAGCTCGTCCCGGAAGGCGTCGAGGGCAGGGTTCCCTACAAGGGCAGCCTGGTGGCAATCCTGCACCAGCTCGCGGGCGGCGTGCGCGCTGCGATGGGCTACACCGGCAGCCCGGATATCGACGCGATGCGCAAGCGCTGCACATTCGTGCGCATCACCGGGGCAGGCGTGCGCGAGAGCCACGTGCACGACGTGAGCATCACGAAAGAAGCGCCGAACTACCGGATCAGCTGATGGCAGCGCGCATGCCAGCCGCTCCGGCCGACATCCATGCCCACCGGATCCTGATCCTCGATTTCGGCGCGCAGTACACGCAGTTGATCGCGCGCCGCGTGCGCGAGATCGGCGTGTACTGCGAGATCCTGCCCTGGGACTGCGGCGACGAGGCGGTGCGCGCGTTCCGCGCCCGCGGCGTCATCCTGTCCGGCGGACCGGAGTCGGTGACCGATACGGCGCCTCCACGCGCGCCCGACGCTGTGTTCGCGCTCGGCGTGCCGGTGCTCGGCATCTGCTACGGCATGCAGACGATGGCGGCCCAGCTCGGCGGGCGCGTGGCGCCGTCCACGCACCGCGAGTTCGGCTACGCCAAGGTGCGCCGGGTTGCGGCCTCGCGGCTGCTCGACGGCATCACGGACGAGGGCGCTGCCGACGCGGCGCTGCTAGACGTGTGGATGAGCCACGGCGATCGCGTCGAGTCGCTGCCCGCGGGCTTCCTGGCGATCGCCGCGACCCGCAACGCGCCGCTCGCCGCGATGGCGGACGAGCGGCGCCGCTTCTACGGCGTGCAGTTCCACCCGGAAGTAACCCACACACGCTCGGGCGTCCGCATTCTCGAACGCTTCGTGCGCGAAATCTGCGGCTGCGATGCCTTGTGGGATGCGGGCAACATCGTCGCCGACGCGATCACGCGCGTGCGCGATCAGGTCGGCCGCGACCGCGTGCTGCTCGGCCTCTCGGGCGGCGTCGATTCCTCGGTCGTCGCGGCGCTGCTGCACGAGGCGATCGGCGACCAGCTCACCTGCGTGTTCGTCGACCAAGGCCTCTTGCGCCTCGGCGAGGGTGACCAGGTCATGGCGACGTTCGCGAAGCACCTCGGCATCCGCGTGATCCGCGTCGACGCCTCGGAGCAGTTCTTCGCGGCGCTCGCGGGCGAAGAGGACCCCGAACGCAAGCGCAAGATCATCGGCAAGCTGTTCATCGACGTGTTCGAGGAAGAGTCGAGAAAGCTCGAGGGCGTAAAGTGGCTCGCGCAGGGCACGATCTACCCGGACGTGATCGAGTCGGCGGGCGCAAAGACCGGCAAGGCGCACGTCATCAAGTCGCACCACAACGTCGGCGGCCTGCCCGAGCGCATGCACCTCGCGCTCCTCGAGCCGCTGCGCGAGCTGTTCAAGGATGAGGTGCGCCGGATCGGCCTCGAGCTCGGCCTGCCGCGCGAGATGGTGTTCCGCCACCCGTTCCCGGGTCCGGGTCTCGGCGTGCGTATTCTCGGCGCCGTCACGCGCGAGCAGGCCGATCTGCTCCGACTCGCGGACGCCATCTACATCGAGGAGTTGCGCGCGCACGATCTCTACGACCGCGTGAGCCAGGCGATGGCGATCTTCCTGCCGGTGCGCTCGGTCGCGGTGATGGGCGACGGGCGGCGCTATGACTGGGTGATTGCGCTTCGCGCCGTCGAGACGGTGGACTTCATGACCGCGCACTGGGCGCGGCTGCCGTACGACTTCCTGGACGTGGTCGCGCGGCGGATCGTCAACGAGGTCAAAGGCGTCTCGCGGGTCGTCTATGACGTCTCCGGCAAGCCGCCGGCGACGATCGAGTGGGAGTGAGGGCGCATCTTGTCGGTGTGCATGCCTGAGGAATATCAGTAGCTTGCGGTGCTGTATAGACGATTGACATTGAATCGTCGCAGACACCCCAGGGGTTTGCGAACTCATTGAGCCATCAGGCGTTTCCTGATTCCGCCCGCTGATTGCCGCGCGTTCCAAGCAAACATTTGTGACGGTAAATCTTACGGTAAAGAATTCCGCTCCCTCTCAGGCAGGCATTTTTACCGTCAAGTGCGGCTGTTCCTGCAAGAAGTGGCCAGTTTTGCAGATACCCCAGGGCGCAAACCTGACATAGCCTGCTTCGTCCTTGCCCGTTCTGCAGGACGCTTGCCATGCCCGCTGCCGCTGCCCACGCGCGGCATCCGCGCGCACCGCCTTTCATCGAACCTCCAGGTTACGCACGGCATCGGCCCGAGAACACGCTGCTGTATCAGCTGGTCGAGCAGCACTACCCCGCATTCCGCGAGCTGCGTGCCATGGCAGGTCGTTCACTGCCGAACTACATTGAGAGTGAGTTTGACGCCTACCTGAAGTGCGGCCGGTTGGAGGAAGGCTTCCTGCGCGTGCGCTGTGAGCACTGCCATGCCGAGAAGCTGGTGGCGTTCAGTTGCAAGAAGCGCGGGTTTTGTCCCTCCTGCGGCGCAAGACGCATGGCCGAGACCGCTGCGCTGTTGACCGACGAAGTGTTGCCAGAGCGTCCGCTGCGCCAGTGGGTGTTGTCACTGCCGATCGCGCTGCGTTTTCTGCTGGCTACTGATCCTGATGCTCTGACGCTGGTGCTGGGTGCGGTGTATAGCGTCATTTCAGGATTCTTGCTGAATACGGCCGGTGTCACCCGCAGCACGGGCGCCACCGGTGCCGTCACATTGATTCAGCGTTTCGGCTCAGCGCTGAACCTGAACGTGCACTTTCACATGATCTTTCTGGATGGTGTGTATCTGCCGGCAGGCGATCAGCCTGTATTCCGCAATGTGCCTGCACCAACGAGTGCACACCTGCAGGCGTTGGTGCAGCAGATCGCTGAGCGCATAGGCCGACTGCTGGAGAAGCGCGGCCTGATCGAGCGCGACATGGAGAACGCGTGGCTTACCACCGACGGATCGGGTGGTGCACTGGATGACCTGATCGGCCATTCCATCACCTACCGCATCGCGATGGGCCCGCGCGCCGGGCAAAAGCTGTTCACGCTGCAGACGCTGTCAGCCAGTGCAATGCCGGAAGCTGAGCAGCAAGGAGATCACCGCGGTGCCGCGCTGGCCGGAGGGTTCTCGCTGCACGCCGGCATCGAGATTGATCCCAGCCAGCGCCAGAAGCTCGAACGGTTGTGCCGCTACGTCAGCCGCCCGCCGGTGGCGGTGGATCGCATGGCGCTCACATCGTCAGGGCAGGTGCGATACACCCTGAAGACGCCGTATCGGGACGGCACCACCCACATTGTGCTGGAGCCGCTGGATCTGATGGCGCGTCTGGCTGCATTGGTACCGCCACCGCGGATGCATCTCACGCGGTACCACGGGGTGTTCGCGCCGCATAGCAAGTTGCGAGCAGCAGTGACGCCGGCGGGTCGAGGCAAGGGCAGCAAACCGCAGGCTGAAGAGGGCGCCGGGAAGCCGGCCACCGCGCGCCATGTTGCCATGAGCTGGGCCAAGCGCCTGAAGCGGGTATTTGGGGTCGACATCGAAGCCTGCGCGCGCTGCGGCGGGAAGCTCAAAGTCGTTGCCAGCATCGAGGAGCCGGCGGTCATTGCGAAGATCCTGGCGCACCTGGAGCGCACGGCGCCGGATCCCTACCAGCCCGAGTTGCCGCTCGGCGCCAGAGCGCCGCCGGCGCAGTCCCGTCTGGTTTGAACCAAAGCTTAAGAGGGCGTAGCCGCTGACGGAAGACGGCGGGGTGGGCCGGCGTGTGCCTGGCTTGCGGTCGGGGCGGGGAAGGGCGGATTTGCCGGTGCGGGCCGGGGTCAGTGCGGCCGGGCCGGGTGGTCCGGAGGGGTTCTTGGCTGCCGGATTCACGGGCGGGGGCAAGCGATGGCGGGCTCGGGCACACCATAAGGCTCGTTCGGCGAAGTTGGCTGTGCGCAAGGGGCCCTTTGAATTTCCTATCCGCTCGACATGCGAGGCGTCACCGAGCATCGCTGAAGCTGGATTATCATGATTCAGTCTAATCGATAGATCGCCGTAGTCTCATTGGTCTTTCGTGAATCGGAAGACGTCCTCGAAATCTCGCTTGAAGAATCGAGCGATGCGGAACGCAAGTTCCAGAGAAGGGGAATACTTCTCCTGCTCGATGGCATTGATTGTCTGTCGGCTCGCGCCGACTTCGTCCGCCAATTCCTGCTGAGACGCTCCGCGCTCGAGGCGAAGGTCGCGGATCCGATTCCGTACTCGCCCAGTCGCCTTGCTCATGACCGGCGGTAAAGAACCAAAATCGATACACCGCGAGCAATTTCCTTTGCCACAAGAACGGTGAATAAGCCGAGCAGAATGCCGGCAGGGGAGACGAAATCAAGCGGCATATCCTCTCGAAATCGAAAGAGCTCGGTCAGCAAGACATGGACGATCAAGAGATTGATTCCGCCTACGCCAGCCCAATAGCCGACTTGATCCGATCTACGCTCGATGAAAATATCCCTTTCATCCGACTCTAACTCAGAAGGATTTCGGGGGGACAGAACGCTTCTGATGATGAGTTGTCCGATCGCCGCTATTGCGCCAGCCGACCCGTAAGCCCAGAGAAGCTTTACGGGATCTTGATCGATGATCGACAGCCCAAAGGATTGCCCCAGGACCGTTACGCCATCGGTTAATCGCATCCATATGAAAAAAAGTACGAAGCCCCAGAGACCCAGTTCGCACCAAACACGTTTCTCATGTGCGCTCATGTCCAAACTCCAGTTTGTAAAAGATGTTGGACATTGTACCAACCGACACCATGATGTCAAATATCTTGTACATTGCCGCGTGAATCTGCCGCTTTAGTTACTCCGTACCCATAGCACTTTGGTCAACTTCAGATGGTTGGGGGATAAGTACCCGTCTTTTTATATAAAACATCAAAATTTCAACTTCTTATCCTCCTACCTGAACGGGAGTAGGTGAGAAGTTAGTTGACGGGAACCTCAATAAATTCCATCTCTCCCCACCCAAATATCGGTTTTACTGAAGGGGATTTGGTCAATCGATTTGGTAAGAAGATGAATAAAAAGTCGGAGGTTGCTTAAGGGTTATTCACAGGTGATGAGAGACGTTCAGCATTCCTAGAGCCGCATGTGTCGCTAGACCGATCAGAAAAACGCTTGAGAGTAAAAACAACGCAAAGCGGAGTCGTACATCATTGAAGGTCGTTTGTACTAGCGTATGAAGCACCCTCAGGAATACGTAGCCCCAGGCGAACCCGATGTTTACTGGGATATCGCCTTGCCCAAGGAACTGAAGACTTAGACAAGTTGCATAGAAGATCGTCGGTTGCTCCATTAAGTGCGCGTAGTTGTCTGACACCTGCTTGGCGCGATCCGGCATCAACGCATTAAGATCCTTTGAGAACTTGCCGACGTCAGGCGACAATTTTAAACGCACCATATTTTTGACGCGCTCCCAACCAAGCCACATCATCACTATCAGCGTCCAGCAAATCAAAGCGATCATTGGGGCAATCAGTTCGTGTTGATACATCTCGCCGGCTCCTGTCGATGATGCTAGTCAAGCGTTTTATCGTTCTTCGGACTGTTGTCAAGCGATTTGATAAATACGGGCAACAAAATGCGGACGGTTGCGTTGGGAGTAGGGTGATCGTGCGCCCTGTAATGTGCCCACACTATGAATCGTAAAAGTCGGCGGGGTGGGCCGGCGTGTGCCTGGCTTGCGGTCGGGGCGGGGAAGGGCGGATTTGCCGGTGCGGGCCGGGGTCAGTGCGGCCGGGCCGGGTGGTCCGGAGGGGTTCTTGGCTGCCGGATTCACGGGCGGGGGCAAGCGATGGCGGGCTCGGGCACACCATAAGGCTCGTTCGGCGAAGTTGGCTGTGCGCAAGGGGCCCTTTGAATTTCCTATCCGCCCTATCCGCCGGTCCGCGGCACTGTTTACGGAGGCCTACGGCCCGCCCGGCGTGCGCGCCCTGACCCGCGCGAGATGGTGGCTGCGGGCGAGCGATCTTACGGATGCGGCGTATAATAATTTATCGGACGGCTCCGATGGGATGCCTCTGACAGAGCTTCCCCCGCGCCTTGTGGGGGTATTTTCGGGGGTATCAGAACGAATGCATGGGAAAGATACCCCTTAATCAAAGGGTCACGAAGGCTATTCGGTAGCCTCCCTTTTCCACCACTATTAAAAAGCGCGGAGTTCCGATGAAGACTCTCAAAAAGATTCTGGCGTGGTTCCTCGGGTTGTTCGTGCTGGCGGTTGCCGGCGTGTCGATGTGGTTTTGGTTTACCCCGGTCGGACTCAACAACTACGTCAACAAAATCACGATCCAGTTGGCGCTGTCCTCGCCGCAGGTGCTGACGCAGCTCGGCCTCGTCGACGACACGCTACTCGATTTTCACAGTGGCAAGCTCGACGATCAGACCGAGGCAAACGAGAAGCGCATGCTTGAGCGGATGCGTCAGGCGCGCGCTGGGCTCGATCGTTACGGACCGGATGGGCTCGAGGGTCAGGAGCTGCTCACTTGGAAGGTGACGGCGTGGTTTCTGGAAGACATCATCCGTCAGAGTGAATTCGAGCACTCCGGGTATCGCATCAATCAGATTTCCGGTGTGACGGTCGATTTGCCGCAATTCCTCACCGACGGTCACGTCATCAAAAGTGAACGCAGTGCGGAGCGCTATCTGTCGCGTCTCAATGAATTTGGTCGAGTGCTTCGCGAGGTCAAAGTTCGCGTCGAAGACGATCGCGCCAATGGTGTGATTCCGCCTGATTTTGTGATCGACCAAGCCCTCACGGGCATGCGCAGTTTCATCAAGGGCGGGGCGGCGAGCAACGCGCTGGTGACGACGCTGCCGGTCAAGCTCGAGAGGGTCGAAGGTCTTTCGGAGGCGGATCGCAAGCGCATGCTCACCGTGGCGACCGACATCGTGCAGCGCGAGGTGATCCCCGGTTACGAGGCGATGATCACGCTCTTTGAAGATCTGCGAAAAACTGCAAACCATGACGCCGGTATCTGGCGCATTCCAAACGGTGAGGCGATTTATTCGGTTGCGCTGAAATCGAACACGACGACGGATCTCTCTGCCGATGAGGTGCATCAGCTCGGTCTCGGCGAGGTGGTGCGAATTGAGACGGAGATGCTGGCGATCCTGGATGCTGAGGGTATCCGGGGCGCGACGCTCGCCGAGCGGGTCAATCAACTGAACAACCGCGCCGATCAGCTCTTCTCGAACGACGAGTCAGGTCGCGCCCAGATGCTCGAATATCTGAAAGCCTTCGATGCGCGGGTGATGGCGGTGGCGCCGAAGTTGTTCAATAAAATTCCGCCGCAGCCGCTCGAGATCGTCCGAGTGCCGGAGTACTCCCAAGACTCCTCGCCTGGCGGTTACTACAATCCGCCGGCACTCGATGGCTCGCGTCCGGGTCGCTTCTACATCAACCAAAAAAATACCGCGGACAATCCGAAATACGGTCTCGCGACCTTGATGGTGCACGAGGGGTCGCCGGGTCATCACTTCCAGCTCTCCGCCGCGCAGCTCATCGAAGGCGTACCGCTCCTACGGAAGGTGCTGCCCTTCAACGCCTACGCGGAAGGCTGGGCGCTCTACGCGGAACGCCTGGCGAAAACCGACATGGGACTCTACGACCAAGATCCGCTCAGTGATTTGGGGCGTCTGCAGGCAGAGATGTTTCGTGCCGTCAGACTAGTGGTCGATACCGGTATGCATTCGAAGCACTGGTCTCGCGAGCAGGCGATCGAATACATGGTGGCCAAGACCGGTATGACCGAGACCGAGATCACGCGTGAGATCGAGCGGTACGTGGTCTGGCCGGGGCAGGCAACGGGATACAAAGTCGGACAACTCGCCATCCTTCGCATGCGCGAGCGTGCCGAGCGTGAGTTAGGTGAAGCCTTCGACATCAAGGGCTTCCACGATGTGCTACTGATGAACGGCGGTATGCCGCTCGAGATTCTCGATCAGGCCGTCACCGACTGGATCGTACGGTCGAAGCCCGCTGCCTGAGGCCTTGGGCCCCGATCATCGGTACACTGTTGGGCGTCATGGTCACTTGGCCCAAAGCTTAAGAGGGCGTAGCCGCTGACGGAAGACGGCGGGGTGGGCCGGCGTGTGCCTGGCTTGCGGTCGGGGCGGGGAAGGGCGGATTTGCCGGTGCGGGCCGGGGTCAGTGCGGCCGGGCCGGGTGGTCCGGAGGGGTTCTTGGCTGCCGGATTCACGGGCGGGGGCAAGCGATGGCGGGCTCGGGCACACCATAAGGCTCGTTCGGCGAAGTTGGCTGTGCGCAAGTGGCCCTTTGAATTTCCTATCCGCCTACTCAAACGTCCTCACCGAATTGGCGACAAAGCAATTTGGTATGAATCGAGTTGTCTACGGAAAAGATGGATCATACAAAGTGGTCCCGTAAGCTCCCCCGCCTCGGACACAGTGAATAATAGACTCTCCCGGCATCGCGGGAGAGGTCATGAAGAAGTCGAGGTTTACGGAATCGCAGATCGTGGCGATCTTGAAGGAAGGGGGAGCGGGGGTTGGGATTGCTGAGTTGGCGAGGAAGCACGGCATCAGCCGGGCGACCTATTTCAACTGGCGTTCGAAGTACTCGGGGGTGACGGTCTCGGAGCTCAAGCGGATGAA
>VGUH01000011.1 GCA_016874295.1 Gammaproteobacteria bacterium
GAGGCCGGGCTCGACGTGGCATCGGGACTGCACACGCCGCTCGCGAGCGTCCCCGAGATCGCCGCGGCGGCGGAACGGACCGGTAGGCGCCTGATCGAGGTGCGCCAGCCGGACCAGCCCTTCATGCCCGGCACCGGCCGCAAGCGCACGGGATTGCGTGTGTTGACGGTCGGCACCGATTGCGCCGTCGGCAAGAAGTACACCGCGCTCGCCATCGAGAAGGAGATGCGCGCGCGCGGCATCGACGCGGATTTCCGGGCGACCGGCCAGACCGGCATTTTCATCTCCGGGCGCGGCATCGCCGTGGACTCGGTGATTGCCGACTTCATCTCGGGCGCCGCCGAATGGCTCTCGCCGGACGCGGCGCCCGCGCACTGGGACGTGGTCGAGGGCCAGGGCTCGCTGTTCCACCCGGCCTATGCGGGAGTGACGCTCGGCCTCGTCCACGGCAGCCAGCCCGACGCGATGGTGCTGTGCCACGAGCTGGCGCGAAGCACTGTCTCGGACTACCCGGACTACCCGATCCCGTCGTACGAGGCCTGCTTCGAGGCGTACCTCGGCGCGGCCCGCCTGACGAACCCGAGGGCGCGCTTCGCCGGCGTCAGCCTCAACACTTCGCGCTTTGACGAGGCCGCAGCACGCCGCGCGATCGACGAGGTCGCCGCGCGGGTCTCCCTGCCCTGCACGGACCCGGTTCGCTTCGGTGTCGCCGCGATCGTCGACCGCATCCTGTGACATTCCCCGCTCCGGCCCGGTCTATGGGGGCAGGGAGGGAACAACCATGAACATGCTGGTCAGTGCCTTGATCGAATGGCCCCGGGGCGTCGCGCGGCATCTCGCGTGGCTCGGGCCGCTCTTCGCGCGGATCGTGACGGGCTGGGTCTTCCTGTGGACGGGCTGGGGCAAGCTGACCCACTTGCCGCTCGTGACGCAGAATTTCGAGGGCTGGGGCATTCCCGCGCCGGCGCTCATGGCCCCGCTCGCCTCGGGCATCGAGTTCTTCGGCGGCATTCTGCTGATCATCGGCTTGTTGACGCGGATTTCCGCCGGCGCGCTGGGCGTCGTGATGATCGTCGCCGTCGCTGCCGTCATGTGGCCGGAGGTCGACTCGTTCCTGACGCTGGTCGGGCTCGAGGAGGTCATGTATCTGGCGCTGTTCCTGTGGCTGGCCATCGCGGGTGCGGGGCGCTTTTCGGTCGATCATCTGCTCGAGCGCCAGGACCGCGACGACCGCGCCTCGACACGATGAGCCTGCCCGTCGTCAGGCGCTGAATCCGCGCAGTTTCAGCGCCGGCCGCTGCAGCCAGTTGTCGTCGAGGTAGCGCGCAGCGCCATCGATCGCGTGCAGCGTGTACGCGTGCCGCGGCTTGTCGCTGCGATTCGGACCGGAGAGGTGCGGCAAGGCGCCGTGCAGCAGCACGAGCGTGCCGCGCCGTGCCTCGAGCGGTACCAGGCCCTCGGACGGGTACGGCGCCGGGTCGAGGATCTCGAGCTCGGTCGCCGTGCGCGCGGCGTTCAGCTTCGAGCGCGCCCGGACGGGCAGGCGATGCCCGCCCGGCAGAGCCCACAGACAGCCGTTCTCCGTCGTCGCGTCATCGGTCGCGAACCAGAAGCCGACCACGCTCGGCGGCTCGGTCCACAGGTAGGTATGGTCCGTGTGGCAGACGACTTCACCGCCGATCCGCGGCTGCTTGAAGATGTACATCGACTGCAGCAACAGCGGTGCGCTCATGCCAATCTCGCGGGCCACAGCCGCCAGTTCGGCCGTGCGGCTGAACGCGTCGAAGACCGGGTCGAGGTCGTGCATCGCGTGGCCGAGCTTGTTGAGCGACAGGTGCGGCTCGCCGCGCAGGCGCCCGTCGGCGTCGAAGGCGTCCTTCTCGAAGAAGCAGCGGATCGCCTCGCCACTCGTGAGGAAATAGCGCTCCGCGGCATGGCGTGCAGCACCGTCCGCGGTGAACACGGTCGCCTGCTCCGGCGGCGGCACGTGCATGCGCGCAAGTTCGAGGGCGCGCTCGCGCAGCGCGAGGCAGCGCTGCGCCGGCACGAACTCCGGCAGCACCAGGAATCCCTCGCGCTCGAAGGCCGCCCGCTGCGCGGCCGACAGGCAGCTGTCGCTCATGGTCTGTGCCGCCCCGGGGTGGCCTCAGGTCCGCAGGACGATCGCGTCGCCCTCGATGTCGAACCGGCCGGCACGCACGGCCTCCAGCCACTCCACGGTCTTCATGACGCCGCCAAAGGCGAAGAAATGCGGCTGCACGAGACGCCGCGCGAGCGGACCCTCGCGCAGCCGGACGATGGCCGGCAGGATCTCGTCGACGGTCTTCACCAGCGACTTCAGCGCGCCGAGGGCGCCGGGGTTGGTCAGCAAGGCGCCGAGCGAGGCGCCGATGCCGCACATGGCCGCGAACCTGGCGAGCGACTTCAGTGAGGCGGGTCCCGCGACGCCGACATGCACGGGCAATGTGACGCCGCGCGCGGTCAGTCCGGCGTCGAAGGTCGCGAGCGCTGCGATGTCGAATCCGAACTGCGTCGCGACGTGCATCGCGATCCCCGTCTTGCGGCTCCAGGCCTGTTTGCGCACCAGCGCATCCCAGGCAACATCCGGCGCGATGTTGGGGTTTCCCTCCGGGTGTCCGGCGATTCCGAGGGTCGTCAGATCGGCGTCGTCGAGAACGCCGGACTCGAGGATATCGAGCGTGCTCGCGAACTCGCCGGCTGGCGGCGACAAGTCGCCCGCGACGAGCAGCGCGCGCCTCACGCCGCCATCGCGCAGCCGGGCCAGCGCTGCTTCGATCTCGGCGCGCGAGGCGATGCGCCGGGCAACGAGATGCGGACAGCCTGCGAAACCCGCGGCCTCGGCGGCGCATGCGACGTCGGCCACCTGGGCAAGTGTCGCGTTGGGTGTGTGGGCGACGTAAAGCGGCGTTCCCGCCGGCAGCCGGCCGACCAGAGCCGGCGGCAGCTCCCGGTCATTCGAGGTAATCTCGAGCGAGGCGCTTGACGCAAACTCGGTAATCCTCGCCGCAAGGGTCACCGCACCGGTGCCCGTTCCCATTGCTGTCATGAACTTCTCCGCGTGACGACGAAGCTCTCGTCGTTGAACCAAAGCCCGCCGTGCCGGTGCAGGACGTCCTGCGTGGCCTGCAGGTAGGCGCCGGACGTCACCACGGATTCCAGCCGTTCGTCCTCGATCTGGTTGACATAGATCGCCGCATTCCAGGCAGCGAACAGCGTGGAAGTGCCGATCCGGTCCCCGATTTCCGTCGGCAGCGTATGCATCTCGTAGCGGAAAATCGAGTCCGCGTCGCACGGATCCGCCAGCGAGAAGCCGGCTGCCTCGGGCCCGAGTTCCAGTCTCAACGCCGCGAGGAGCTGGTGACGATCGATCTGGAACGGGTTCTCGTCAGGCCACAACCGCTGGATGATCTCGAGAGCCGGATCGCGGCCGTAGGACTGTACCGCAAGCCGCCGTCCGTCAGGCGCGAGACTGCACACCAGCGGCGCCAGCACCTTCTCGGCCTTGAACCTGGCGGACATGCGCGCCCGCCAGGGCTGGGAAGCGACGATGAGATCGTAAGGGCCCGCCGCTTCCTGGCCGGCCCGCGGGATCACCCGGTCGAGCAGGAAGGCGTGGTCTTCGCGGAACACGACGAGCACCGAGGGGCGCGCGTAGACCGGGTTGCCGGTCTTCGGATTCAGACGGGTCTGCGAGCCGAAAGCCAGCGCGCCGGCGAGCTCCTCGATCTGCTCGGCGTACTCCGTGGAGGTGCGCCCCTGGAGCCGTACCTCCTGCCAGTTGTGCGGGACTTCCGCGTCGACCTTGCCCGGCTGGAGCCGCGGCGCATCCGCGTAATTGAGGTTCGTGACCACGAAGACGGTGGCCGGATGTTCGACGAACCGGTCCGGCATCTTCTCGAGGCCGAGCCGCACGTCCTCGAGGCTGATTTCCTTGGCGACCGCGAGCACCGGCACGGTCGGAAACCGCGCGTGCGCGTGGCGCATGAGACGCGCGAGAACGGTTGCATCGCCCATGCCGGCGTCGAATATCCGCAGCGCCGGCGGCGTCGGCTGCAGCTGCTGCAGCTCGCGCGCCGCGCGCTGCGCGACCACGGACTTCTCGTTGCAGGTGTTGACGAAGGCCAGGTACTTCTGGCGGTTATCGTAGAAGCGGAAGGGCGTCGTATCGCTACCCGCCGCTTGCGGCCGGGCGCCTGGTCCTGAGCTCACTCGTGGCCGCCTTTGAGACACGTTCCCGACTGCAACCCGCCACGAACTGGCTGGGGCCCGCTTGTTAATAGTTTACACGGCCCTCGCACGGCACGTTGACCGCGCCGGCGCCATTGCCGATGATCCCGGCTCGCCCGCCGCCCCGGAGACTCGCCCATGCCGCTCGATCTGGAGTTCGTCCGCTCGCAGTTTCCTGCCTTCCGCGAGCCGTCGCTCGCCGGCTTCGCGCACTTCGAGAACGCCGGCGGCTCCTACGCATGCGGGCAGGTGATCGGCTGGCTGGACCGGTACTACCGGCAGACCAAGGTGCAGCCTTATTACGCCTTTGCGGCCTCGGCGCTGGCAGGCGAGCAGATGGACCGCGCGAAAGCGCGCATGGCCGACTGGCTCAACGTCGGCGCGGACGAGTTGCACTTCGGGCCCTCGACTTCACAGAACACCTACGTGCTGGCACAGGCGCTGCGGCGTCACCTGAAACCGGGCGACGAAATCGTGGTGACGAACCAGGAGCACGAGGCGAACGTCGGCTCCTACGCCCGCCTCGCCGCCGAGGGCTTCACGGTGCGCGAGTGGAAGGTGAACCGCGAGACCGCGGAGCTCGAGCGCCGCGATCTCGAGGCATTGCTCGGCCCGCGCACGAAGCTGGTCGCGTTCACGCATTGCTCGAACCTGGTGGGCAGCATCCACGCCGTGCGCGAACTGACCGACCTCGTGCACCGGGCCGGCGCCTGGGCGTTCGTGGACGGCGTCGCATTTGCTCCGCACGGGCTCCCCGATCTCGCCCAACTCGGCGTCGATGCCTATTGCTTCTCGCTCTACAAGGTGTACGGCCCGCACCTCGGGGCGATGTTCCTGCGGCGCGAGGTCAACGCCGCGCTCCCCAACCAGGGACATTTCTTCAATGATGCCCTGCCCGAGAAGCGCTTCACGCCGGCCGGGCCTGACCACGCGCAGATCGCGGCCGTCAATGGCGTCATGGACTACCTGGATGCGCTCGCCGACCGGCACGGACTGACCGGACGGCCTGTCCAGGAGCGGGCGGCCGGCGTGCGCGATCTGTTCCGAGCGCACGAGACGCCACTCCTGCAACCGCTGCTCGATTTTCTGGTGGCCCATCCGAAAGTGCGCCTGATCGGGCGCACGCGCGCCGCGGAGCGCGCGCCGACGGTGTCCATCACGATCGACGGCCGGCGCCCGGCCGACATCGGCGCCGCGCTGGCGCGCGAACGGATCGGCGTCGGCGTCGGCAACTTCTACGCGTACCGCGTCTTGCAGGCTCTCGGCATCGACCCGGACGACGGCGCCGTCCGACTATCCTTCGTGCACTACACGTCGAAAGACGAGGTCGACCGGCTGATCCGGGAGCTGGACCGGTGCTTGAGCTAGATTTTGTCCAGACGCTCGCCTTCGCGGGAATCGCGCTGCTGCTCGGCGAGGGGCTGCGGCGCGTCGTGCCGGTGCTCGCGCGCTACAACCTGCCGGCGCCCGTGCTCGGCGGCCTCGCGGTCGCGCTGGCTGTGCTGGTCGCGCGCGGACAGGGCGTGACGCTCGTGCAGTTCGACACGACCCTGCAGAGCCCGCTGATGATCGCCTTCTTCACGACCGTCGGCTTCGGCGCCAGCCTCTCGCTCCTCAAGGTCGGCGGGCCGCAGGTCTTACGGTTCTTCCTGCTCGCGACGGTATTCGCCGTCCTGCAGAACGTGGTCGGCATCGTGATCGCGCTCGGCTTCGGGCTGCACCCGCTGTTCGGCGTGCTCGCGGGTTCGGTCACGCTGACCGGCGGGCCCGCGACCGGGCTGGCGTTCGCGCCGTTGTTCGAAGAGGCCGGCGTCATCGGCGCCTCCTCGGTCGCGATCGCGGTCGCGATCGGCGGAATCGTCGCCGGCGGCCTGGTCGGCGGGCCGGCCGGCACCCTTCTCATCGAGCGCGGTCGCCTGCCGACGCCGCGCCGCGGCGAGCGCACGGTCGAGGCCGCGATCGTAGAGACCGAGATCGAGACGACCGCGAACACCGCAAGCGACGAGGACGACGCCTGGCCGATCGTCCGGAACCTGGTCGCGATCCTGGTCGCCATGTGGATCGGCGCCTGGGTGAGCCGCGGCTTCGCGGCGCTCGGCATGACCCTGCCCGCCTACATTGGCGCGATGCTGGTCGCGGCCGCGATCCGGAACCTGGACGACGTCACCGGCTGGTTCGGTCTCTCGCACCGCTTCGTGAATACGTTCGGCGTCGTCTCGCTGACGCTGTTCCTGGTCATGGCCCTGATGACGCTCAAGCTCTGGGAGCTCGCCGGCCTCATGCTGCCGCTGGTCGCGATCCTCGCCGTGCAGGTCGTGCTCGCCGCGCTGGTGGCGGTGCCCGTGTTCCGGCTGATGGGCCGCAACTACGAGGCCGCGGTGATGAGCGGCGGGTTCATCGGCTTCATGCTCGGCACGACGGCCAACGCGATGGCGGTGATGCGCGCGCTGGCGGAGCGATACGGCCCGGCGCCGCGCGCCTTCCTCGTGGCGCCGATCGTCGGCGCCTTCTTCATCGATTTCACCAACGCGCTGATCATCACGCTGTTCCTGAACCTGCTCGGTTAGCCGGCTACTGGAGCAGGAAGAGCCGCAGGGTACGTCCGCCGGCATGCTGCGGATCCGCCACCGATAGCAGCACCGCGAGCCCGCCGGCGGCGGGCACGATCTGCACCACCGCGGGATCCGTCAGTTGCACGGGCGCGGCGAGCTCGCGCAGGGTGAGCCCGTGATCGAAGGTTTCGAACAGCGACAGCGTCGTGTTTTCGCCGTTGACGCCGCCGCCGAACACGAGGTGATCGCCGTCGGCCGGGTCGAGCCAGACGGCGGTCACGTAGGCGTAGGGCTGCGGGCCGCTGCCGTCGGCGGCGCGGAACAGGAATTCGAAGCCGGAGTCATCGAGGGCGATGAGCGCGCCTTCGAGCCCCACGTAGAGCGTGCCGGGACGCGCGGGCCCGCTCGCCATTGCATTCGGCCGGCGGTTCTCGAGCGCGTAGTCCGGTCCGCCCGCCACGTAGGTGAAATTGGCGAGGGTGAACGGATCGGCCGGATCGATGTCCTGGGTCGCCACCCAGGCGACGTCGAGCGGCGCCTCGCAACCCTGGAACAGCGTGCCCGGCGTCGAGTCGAGCACATGGATCACGCAGGAATAGCCGAAATACACGTCGGTCGCGCCATTGGCGAGCGCCCAGTTCTGCCCGCCGTCGGTCGAGACCGCGATCGATGGCCCGGAGAGGTTGGCGTACAGGCGGTCCGGGTCGTCAGCCGCGACGGCGAGGTCGTAGAACGCCTCGCTCGCGCCGTCGAACGGATTACGCGGAAAAC
This sequence comes from Gammaproteobacteria bacterium, assembly GCA_016874295.1. Classification (GTDB taxonomy): domain Bacteria; phylum Pseudomonadota; class Gammaproteobacteria; order Steroidobacterales; family Steroidobacteraceae; genus SCUD01. The sequence goes on from VGUH01000011.1 coordinate 7,572, forward strand.
CCGCGCTCGGTACCCAGGTCGCGCCGCCGTCATCCGTGCGCCAGAACGGCGGCGCCTGCGGATCATCGCCGGGCTGTCCGGCGGCGAACACCGTCGCCTCCAGGTTCGCGTGACGGCGCGTGGCAAAGATGCCGATACCCGCGAGGCCGACCCGGGTCCACGCGCCTCCCCCGTCGAGCGGGCGCGCCCAGATGCCGTCGCCGCTGCCCACCAGCACGCGACCACCGGACACGACGAGCGGTGTGTGGTTGATGGTCGTCGTCGCGGGTGCAGGCAGCGTGCCGAGGTCGCGCCACTCCCAGCGGCGCGCGCCATCTTCGCAGGCGGCGAGCAGCAGCAGTGCCAGCAGCGAAACGGAGCGAACCGCGGGTCGCACGGAATGACCTCCTGCAATCCGCGTATAGACCGGTCCCGAGGCGTGCGGGTTCCCGCCCGGCGCCGTCAGCGCTTCGCCGTCAGCCGCTTCACGGACCTGGGCCTCGCCACCGGCAGGTCGCCGTGCAGTGCCATGAGCGAATCCATGAGATCGTCGTCCGCGCTCGAGCAGATGCCGAGCAGCAGCGCCTCGTCATGGCCCTTCGGCGCGATGTAGGCGTGGCCCATCGTGCTGTCTATATAGATGGACTCGCCGGTCTCGAGCACCACCGGCTCGTAGAACTCGGTGTGGATCTCGACCGGGCCCTGCAGCACGTAGATGTACTCCTCGCCGCGGTGATGCACGAGTTCGCCGAATTCCTCGATGCTGTGCGCGCGCACGCGCGTCACGATCGGCACCATGCGCTTGCGCCGCAATTCCGGGCACAGGTAGAAATACTCGTAGTTCGGCGTATTGACCCGGATCGCACCGCCGAGCCTGCCGATGGAACGGCGCGCGGTGATCGGTGCCTCCGGCGACTCGTCGGCCTCGCTGAACAGGTCCGACATCCGGATGTTGAGGCGCTGGCTGAGCTGCATGAGCTTGTCGTAGGTGAGCGTCAGCCGGTCGTGCTCGACCTTGGCGATCGTGGAGAGCGGAATCCCGGTGCGCTCGCTCATCTCCTTGAGCGTCCAGTGATTGCGCAGGCGCAGGCCGCGCAGCAGGCTGCCGAGGGTCGGGCGACGGTGCTTGGTCGGTTTCAGGGAGCGCTCCCTCGGCCGCTTCGTTGCCCGGAATTGTACGGTCAGTATCCTTTGACGTCATTCTCCAATTGGGACTACCATGGCCTCATCAGGACAAACACTGTGGGGCCCGCGCATGCGCGTCATCCTTGCTCTCGCGACATTCGTCTCTGCCTTCGCGCTATCCGTGCCGGCGAGGGCACAGGTTCCGCCGGCAGCGACGGCCGCTGACCCCGCGCCCGCGGCCGAAGCCGCCGCGCAGGCGCCGGCGCCGCGCTCGCCGCAGCTGACCCGCGAGGATCTCGAGGCCTGGCTCGACGGTTTCATCCCCTTCGCGCTCGGGCGCGGCGACATCGCCGGCGGCATCGTGGTCGTGGTCAAGGACGGCCAGGTGCTGCTGCAGAAGGGATTCGGCTACGCGGACGTCGAGAAGAAACTCCTCGTGGACCCGGAACGGACGCTGTTCCGCCCGGGTTCGATCTCGAAGCTGTTCACCTGGACGGCGGTCATGCAGCAGGTGGAGCGCGGCAAGATCGACCTCGACGCCGACATCAACCAGTACCTCGACTTCGCGATCCCGCCCGGTCCCGCCGGCGAGCCGATCACGATGCGCAACCTCATGACCCACACGGCGGGCTTCGAGGAGCAGGTCAAGGAGCTGATTTCCGAGGATCCCTCGCGACTGCAGACCATCGAGGCGACGCTGAAGCAGTGGGTGCCGGAGCGCATCTTCGCGGCCGGCACGATGCCCGCCTATTCGAATTACGGCACTGCGCTCGCGGGTTACATCGTCGAGCGGGTCGCAGGCAAGTCATTCGACGACTACCTCGACCAGAATATCTTCGGCCCGCTCGGCATGACGAAGTCCTCGTTCCGGCAGCCGCTCCCCGAGGCGCTCATGGCCGGCATGGCGCAGGGTTACGAGAAGGCAAGCGGCAAGCCGCAGGGTTACGAGCTCATCAACCTCTCGCCCGCGGGCTCGCTCGCCGCGACCGGCGCCGACATGGCGCGCTTCATGATCGCTCACCTGCAGAACGGTGCACTCGGCGACGCCCGGATCCTCTCCGAGGAGACCGCGAAGAAGATGCACGGCACGCCGCTCACCATCATTCCGAACGTCAATCGCATGGTGCTCGGTTTCTACGAGACCGACACCAACGGCCGCCGCATCATCTCCCACGGCGGCGACACGCAGTACTTCCACAGCGACCTGCACCTGGTCCTCGACGCGGGCGTCGGCTACTTCATCTCGTTCAACAGCGGCGGCAAGGACGGCGCCGTCGGGCCGCTGCGCGAGGCGTTCTACCGCAGCTTCGCGGACCGCTACTTTCCGGGTCCCGCGCAGGAGGGCGCGGTGGACGAGGCGACCGCCAAGGAACATGCGGCCGCGATCGCGGGCAGCTACATCAGTTCGCGGCGCGCCGAATCGAACTTCCTCAGCATCCTCAACCTGCTGCAGCCGCTCAAGGTCGTGGTGAACGAGGACGGCACGATCTCGCTGCCGCTCCTGACCGACCTCAACGGCGAGCCCACCAAGTGGCGCGAAGTCGCGCCCTGGGTGTGGCGCGAAGTGAATGGCAAAGGCCGGCTCGCGGCCGAGGTCCAGGACGGGCGTGTCGTGCGCTTCGCGCCGGAGTGGATCTCGCCCTTCATGTACATGGAGCGCTCGACCGGCGCGAAAGGCGTCGGTTGGCTCATGCCGGCGGCGGCCGTCGCCCTGGGCGCGCTCGCCCTCACGGTCATCTGCTGGCCGGCCGCGGCGCTCGTGCGCCGGCGCTACCGCAGGCCCCTGCCCTATGCGGGCCGGGAGGCGAAGGCCTATCGCTGGGTGCGCATCGGCGCGCTCGCCTCGCTCGCCGCGATCGCCGGCTGGATCGGCACGATCCAGGCGATGTTCAGCGACCTCAAGCTGCTGACCGCCGGGATGGACTGGCTGGTGCTCATCCTGCACGTACTCGGCACGGTCGCGGTATTCGCGGGATTCGCGCTCGCCCTCTGGCACCTGGCCGTCGTGTGGCAGGCCCCGAAGCGCCCGCTCGGCAAGACCTGGGCGGTGGTGCTGGTCCTCGCCACGGCCGTCATCGCCTGGGTCGCAGTCGCCTACCATCTGGTCGGCCTCAGCACGAACTACTGATGCAACTCACCGTCACACGGGAACTGATCCCGCTGTCAGCGCCGTTCACGATCACGGGCTACACCTTCACGGACATGACCGTGGTGGTGGTTCGCATCGCCGAACTCGGCGCGTCGGGCGAAGGCGAAGCCGCGGGCGTCTACTATCTCGGCGACGATGCCGACCAGATGTGCGCCGCGCTCGAGAGCGTGCGGCGCGACGTGGAAGCGGGCATCGACCGCGCGTCCCTGCGGCGCCTGCTGCCGCCGGGCGGCGCGCGTAATGCGCTCGATTGCGCGCTCTGGGACCTCGAAGCGAAGCGCTTGCGCCAGCCCGTCTGGCGCATCGCCGGCCTGGAGCGTCCCCGTCCGCTTCTGACCACGTACACGATTCCCGCCAAGGACCCGGGCGCGATGGCCGAGCAGGCATCCGGCGCCTATGCAGAGGCGAAGTCACTGAAACTGAAACTCACCGGTGAGCTGCCGCTGGATGCCGAGCGCGTGCGCGCGGTGTACCGGGCGCGCCCCGACGCCTGGATGGGCGTCGATGCCAACCAGGGCTTCACGCCGGACAGCCTCAACGCGCTGCTGCCCGACCTGATTGCCTGCAAGGTCAGGCTCCTCGAGCAGCCGTTCGCGCGCGGACGCGAAGCGGATCTCGACGGCATTCGCTGCCCGCGGGCGTGGTGCCCTCGGGCATCGCGGTGATCGGCTGCCTTGGCGGCATCGGCTTCACGATGTCCGTGTTCGTCTCCGGACTGGCATTCGAGGAGCCGGGTTTGCTCGACGTCGCGAAGTTCGGCGTGCTGGCAGGATCACTGGGTGCTGCGATCGCCGGCCTGCTGCTCGGTCGGCTGCTGCTCCGCCCTGCCGTGGACTGAGCCTCAGCGCACCTCGAGGATCTCCGCGCTGCCGTCCGGCAGCTCGATTTCGTCGCCCGCTGCGGCGCCGATCAGCCGTCCCGCGATCGGCGAGACATAGGAGATCTTCCCTCCCGCCGGATCCGCTTCATCCTCGCCCACGATGCGGTACTCGAGCCGTCTGCCGTCCGGCCTCACGAGCGTCACGAGCGAGCCGAACCGGGCCTTGTCCCCGGATGACACGGCGCGCACCAGTTCGGCCGTGCGCTGGCGCTCGGACCAGTAGCGCAGGTCGCGCTGGACACGCTGAACGGTTGCGCGATCTTCCGCAGCCCGCGCCGCCGACAGCTCGCCGCGCAGGCGCTCAACCTGCGCCTCGATCTGCGCGAGTCCTTCGGCGGTCACGAGGTTGCGGTGCGGGCTGACCTGCAGCTCGGCGAGCGCATCCCCGTCCGCGCCATCGGATTCCTTGACGAATGCCCGGCTCATGCGCGCACGCTACCCGCCGGAATTCTGCCTGACAATCCCGCCCCGAAGCCCGATGCACGCCCTGTGGCATCATTCCACCCATGGCCCGCCGACTGTCGCTCAGCCTCGATGCCGTCATCGTGGCGGTCACCGACGGCCGACCCCGGATCCTGACCGCCGCCCGAGCAGCGACCGAAACGCCGGGGCTGCCCTCGGGCCTGCTCGATGCCGATGGTGACGCGACGCTGGAACTCGGGTTGCGGCGCTGGATTTCCGCGCAGACGGGGCTTGCAGTCGGCTACGTCGAGCAGCTCTACACGTTCGGCGATCGTGAGCGCCAGCGTACGCCGGATGGCACGCGCCACCTCTCGGTCGCCTATCTCGGTCTCGTGAAGGAGGCGCAGCTGGCGCCCGGCGCCGCGTGGATCGACGCCTACGACCTGCTGCCGTGGGAGGATCGGCGCGCCGGCATGCCGGCACTCGTCGGCGCGTCGCTGCGCCCCGCGCTCGCGCGCTGGGCCGGTCGTGACGTGGCGCGCAGGCACCGAGTGCACACGAACTTCGGCGACCCGCGCGCCTGGGATCCGATCCGCGTCCTCGAGCGCTACGAGCTGCTGTACGAGGCGGGGCTCGTGCCGGAGTTCCAGCGCGACCAGGGCCTCGCCGCGCGCGCCGGCGCCGGCCGCGAACTCGCCTTCGACCATCGGCGCATCGTCGCCACGGCGCTCGGCCGGCTGCGCGGCAAGCTGAAGTACCGGCCGGTCGTGTTCGAGCTCCTGCCGGAGACCTTCACCCTGCTGCAGCTGCAGCGCACGGTCGAGGCCCTGACCGGCATGCTGCTGCACAAGCAGAATTTCCGGCGGTTGGTCGAGAATGGCCGGTTCCTGGAGCCGACGCGGGGGCTGGACCGGCCCGCAAGAGGCCGTCCCGCAAAGCTTTTCCGGTTCCGCAAGGAAGTCGTGCGGACGCGGCTTTATTGATCTAAAATACTCACTCCGAGCATAAATGGAGTGAGAGCCGTGCGGAACCTGGCCGGCGTGCTGCCGGACGTCGAAATCGCCGCGATCGCGCCCGTGATCGCCGAGATCGAGGCGCTCAAGAAGGAGCGTCGCGCGGTCGTGCTCGCGCACAACTACATGACGCCCGACATCTACCACAGCGTCGCGGACCTGCGCGGCGACTCGCTCGCCCTTGCCCGCATGGCGGCGGAAACGGACGCCGAAGTCATCGTGATGGCCGGCGTGCACTTCATGGCCGAGACGGCCAAGATCCTCTCCCCCGCCAGGACGGTTCTGATTCCGGACCTGCGCGCCGGCTGCTCGCTCGCCGAGTCCATTACCGGCGCCGACGTACGCCTGCTGCGCCAGCGCTACCCGGGCGTGCCGGTCGTCACCTACGTGAACACCTCCGCCGAGGTCAAGGCGGAGTCCGACATCTGCTGCACGTCCGGCAACGCGGTCGCGGTCGTCGAATCGCTCGGCAGCGAGCGCGTCATCTTCCTGCCCGATCAGTATCTCGGCCGCTGGGTCGCCTCGCAGACCGGTGTCGAGGTGATCCTGTGGAATGGCAGCTGCATCGTGCACGAGCGCTTCACGGCCGAGCAGCTGCGCAGCTACCGCAGGGACCACCCGGGTATCCGCGTGATCGCGCACCCGGAGTGCCCGCCCGACGTGCTGGCCGAGGCCGACTTCGTCGGCTCCACCGCCGGCATGATCTCCTGGGTCGACCGGAACCGGCCGCCGCGCGTCGTGATGATCACCGAGTGCTCGATGTCCGACAACGTCGCGGCCGAGTTTCGTGACGTGGAATTCGTGCGCCCCTGCAACCTCTGCCCGCACATGAAGCGCATCACACTGGCCGGAATCGCAGACTCGCTGCGCCATCTCCGCTACGAGGTCACGGTGCCGCCCGCGGTCGCCGAGCGTGCGCGCCGCGCCGTCACGCGGATGCTCGAGGTCAAGCCATGATGCAACCGGATTTCGTCACTGCGCCCGCGGTGGTCGTCGGCGGCGGCATCGCCGGGCTGTCGGCCGCGCTCGGGCTCGAGGACTGCGCGGTGGTCGCTAATGAGCCGGTGGGCGGCGGCTCCTCGTGCCTTGCGCAAGGCGGCATCGCGGCGGCGATCGGCGCGGGCGATTCGCCGGCACAGCACGCCGCCGACACGGTCCGGGTCGGCGCCGGGCTCACGGACGCCGACATCGTGGCTCTCGTCACGGGCGCTGCGCCGTCCCGCGTCGAGTGGCTCGATTCGCTGGGCGTCGCCTTCGATCGCGACACCACGGGCGCGCTCACGTTCGGCCGCGAGGCGGGTCACAGCCAGCACCGCATCGTGCACGCCGGCGGCGATCGGACCGGCGCGGCCGTCATGCGCGCCCTGCGCGCGGCGGTCCTCGCGCGTCCCGGCATCCGCCGCCTGGAAGGCTTCGAGCTGGTGGACATCATCGCGAGCGGCGCCCGCGCGGCCGGGGTCCTGCTCGAGGCAGCCGACGGCGCGCGCCTTGCCGTGCTCGCTCCGCACGTGATCCTGGCGACCGGCGGCATCGGCGCCTGTTTCGACCGCACGACCAACCCCGCCACTTCGCGCGGCGCGGGGCTCGCCGCCGCGGCGCGCCGCGGCGTGCGCCTCGCCGACCTCGAATTCGTGCAGTTCCACCCGACTGCGCTCGACGTCGCGGGCGATCCGCTGCCGCTCCTGACCGAGGCGTTGCGCGGCGTGGGCGCGGTGCTGCTCGACGGCTCGGGCCGCCGGTTCATGACGGCCATCCATCCGGATGCCGAGCTGGCGCCGCGCGACGTCGTCGCGCGCGCCGTCGCGCTGCGCCGGCTGGCCGGCGAACCGGTACTGCTCGACGCGACGCCGGTAACGGAGCTCGAGACGCGCTTTCCCGGCGCCTGCGAACTCGCGCGCGCGGCCGGTTTCGACCCGGCACGTCAGGCCCTGCCGATCGCGACTGCTGCGCACTTCCACATGGGCGGCATCGCGACCGACGCCTTTGGTGCAACTTCGATGCCGGGCCTCTGGGCCTGCGGCGAAGCGGCGGCAACCGGGCTGCACGGCGGCAACCGGCTCGCGAGCAACTCGCTGCTCGAGGGCCTCGTGTTCGGCGCCCGGGCCGCGGCCGCCATCCGCGCAGCGAAACTGCCGGTGCCGGCCGGGACGCTGGATGTGCCGCGTCAGGCTGCGGGCGGTGCGCCGGACCCGGAGCGCATACGGGCGCTCCGTCGGCTCATCGGTCGGAGCCTCGGCCCGGTGCGCAGCGGTGCGGGACTGGCCGCGGCCCGCTCGGAACTGGCCCGCCATGAGGCTGCCACGCACGGCGAAGAAGTCCTCCACACGTTGGCTCGGCTGCTGCTCGATGGTGCCCTGGCGCGTCGCGAATCGCGGGGCGCGCATTACCGTCAGGACTACCCGGAGCCCGCAACCGGCGGCGCCGTGCGACGTTTCGTGCAGCCGGCCGCAGTGCCGGCGATCCCGCTCGCCGGCGCTCAAAGCCGCGTCGCGTGAAGGCCGCCGCGCCGCTCGAGGCGCTTGCCCGCGTCGTGCAGGCCGCACTCGCCGAGGACCTCGGCAGCCGCGGTGACATCACGACCGACGCGATCGTGCCTGCCGGCACCCGGATGACGGCGGTGATCCGCAGCCGCGAGCCCGGTCGCATCGCGGGAACGGACGCAATCCCGGTCGTGCTCGCGCAGTTCACTGAGCCTGCGACCGGCGACGTCCAGGCGCCCGACGGCACCGACGTGCAGGCGGGAGACGCCGTGGCGACGCTCAGCGGCTCGGCGCGCACGCTCCTGTCCGGCGAGCGCGTGATTCTCAATCTCCTCGGCCGGCTGTCCGGCATCGCGACGGCCACGGCGGCGGTCGTGCGCGCGGTTGCGGGCACCGGCGTCGCGATCAAGGACACACGCAAGACCACGCCCGGCCTGCGCGCGCTCGAAAAGTACGCGGTCGCCGTCGGCGGCGGCGTCAACCACCGCTTCGGTCTCCACGACGCGGTGCTCATCAAGGACAATCATATCGGCGTCGCGGGCTCGATCACGGCTGCGGTCGGCCGGGTGCGCGCGCGGTGGGGATCGGAGTTCCCGGTGCAGGTCGAAGTGGACACGCTCGCCCAGCTCGAAGAGGCACTCGCCTGCCAGGTCACCGCAGTCCTGCTCGACAACATGACGCCGGAGCAGCTGCGCTGCGCGGTCGCGATCGCCGGCAAGCGCTGCCACCTCGAGGCCTCGGGCGGCATCACGCTCGCGAACGTGCGCGCCGTCGCCGAGACCGGCATCGACTCGATCTCGCTCGGCGGGCTCACGCACTCGGCGCGCTCGCTCGACCTGGGGCTCGATTTCTCGTAGCGACGCGACGCACGCCGCCCGCCCGTGTAGGCTACCGCGATGCCTGGTCCACGCGTCCGCTCGCTGGTCTTCGTCCTGATCTTCGGTTTCGCCGTCGCGAGCTACCTGCAGCGCCAGGGCCTCGGCATCGCCGCCGGCCGGATGATGCCGGAGCTCGGCCTGACCCAGCAGCAGATCGGCTGGATCATGAGCGCCTTCCTCGTGGTGTACGCCGCCTGCCAGGTGCCGGGCGCGCTGTTCGGCCAGCGCTTCGGCGCACGCCTCACCCTCACGCTGATCGGCATCCTCGCCGTGGGCGCAAGCGTACTGACCGCGGCCGCGCCGCTGATTGCAACCGGCGGCCTGCTGTTCGTCACACTGCTCGTCGCCCGCTCCTTGCTCGGAGTCGCGCACGGCGGGCTCTACCCGGTGGAGGCCGGTACGGTCCGCCACTGGTACCCGGTCGCGCGCTGGTCTTCGATGCTCGGCCTTCTCGTCACCGGCCTGTGGACCGGCGCCGCACTTGCCTCGCCGCTCGTCGCCACGCTGATGGAGGCCTACGGCTGGCAGGCGGCGCTGATCCTCACGAGTGTGCCATCGCTCGCGTTCGTGCTGCTCTGGTGGTTCGTGGCCCGCGACCTGCCGTCCCAGCATCCTCGGGTCACGCCGGCGGAACTTGCCGAACTCGCCGGCAACCCGCCGTATGACGCCGCCGCTCCGCTCACGACGCGCCGTGTCGGCCGCGTGCTGGGCGATTCACAGGTGCTGCTGCTGACGCTCTCCTATCTCGTCATGAATTACGTCTTCTACCTCGTTACGTTCTGGAGCTTCCTGTACCTGGTGCAGGACCGGAAGCTCTCCGTGCTCGAGAGCGGCTGGCTCGGCGCCCTGCCCTTCGTGGTCGCCGGCTTCGCTGCCGCGACGGGCGGGCGGGTCGCGGACCGGCTGCGCCTGCGCTTCGGGCCGCGCACCGGCGCGCGCATCGTCCCGCTCGTCACGCTGCCGCTCGCATCCGTATTCCTGTATCTGACCGTTTCGCTGGGAAGCCCCTACTGGGCAATCGCGGCGCTCTGCCTCGGCTTCGCCTGCGTCGAGTTCAACGAGGGCAACTACTGGGGCGTGGCGATGCGGCTGGCACCGAACGATTCCATGGCGGCGACCGCGGTCCTCAACACCGGCGGCAATCTCGGCGGCGTGATCGGCACGCCGATCATCGCGGCGCTGACCGCCGCGCAGGGCGGCTGGGGCGTCGTGTTCGCAACCGGGGCCGTGACCTCTGTCGTCGCCGCCCTGCTCTGGCTCAGGATCGACGCGGGACGCGGAGTACGGCAATGAAGGACTTGCAGCCGACGATCAGGCCCGATCGGGCATTCCTGGACTGGCCGGTCGCGACCGACGCGGCCGGCTGGAATGCAGAGGTCGCGCTACTCGGCATCCGCCACAGCGAGCCCTACGCGCACGACCCTTTTCCGAATGATCAGGCAATGGCGCCGGCCGCGATCCGCGCGATGTCGGCGAGCTTCTGCTACGACACGGCGCACTGGGACTTCGACGTCGGTGGCGACCTCGCCTCGTGCCTGCCCGCGCACGTGGACATGGGCGACGTCGCCTTCGACGGCGGCGACTACGATGCCTATGCGGCCGCCATCACGGCGCGCATACGCCGCGTCTGGCGGCAAGGGGCGCAGCTGATTGTCCTGGGCGGTGACCACGGCGTCACGATCCCGGTCGTGGATGCTCTCGACGCGATCGGCGAGCCGGTGCACATCCTGCACGTGGACGCCCACCTCGACTGGCGCGAGGACGTCGGCGGCGTGCGCCGCGGCTACTCGAGTCCGCTGCAGTGGGCCAGCAAATTGCCGGCCGTTTCCGGCATGACGCAGATCGGACTGCGTGGCATCGGCAGCGCCCGGCAGCGCGAGGTCAAAGCAGCGCGGGCGTACGGCTCACGGCTTTTCAGCGCCGAGCAGATTCATGCCGACGGCATCGGCCCGGTGCTCGCCACTATTCCGGAGGGCCGCGCGGTCTACCTCACGATCGATGCCGACGGCCTCGACCCTACCGAGATGCCGGCGGTCATGGCTCCGACACCCGGCGGCATCTATTTCCGGCAACTCGCGCCGCTCTTGCGCACTGTCGCACGGCGGAACCGGATCGTAGGCATGGATATTGTCGAAATCGCCCCGTCCTACGATTTCGTGAACGGGCTCACATGTGTCGGCGCCGGGCGAATCATATTAAATGTGCTGGGCGCGTCCTGGGGCGAAGGCGGTGCCTGGCGGCGGGCTCGCAACTAGACCGTCGAGCGTTGCCCAGCCGATGAACCATGGCGACCTCCGATCAGACGGTGCCGCCGGCTTCGTTTCCTCTCAGGTATTTCGTGGCTGCTTCGGCCAGTTGATCGTCGAAAGTGGCAAGCGGCACTTCCAGTTCCGCCGCCAGCCAGAGATAAGCGGCGTCGCAGGCTGTCAGCGAATAGCGCTCGGCCAATCCGGATCTGGGGCACGACCATGAACTGCACAGGGTCGACGTCGGCCCGGCAGCGGGCGGATCTACGCGCGCGTCTGCCCGCTGCCCCTGACGACATACTTGTAGGTGGTGAGTTCTTCGAGGCCCACCGGACCCCGGGCGTGAAGCCGGCCGGTAGAGATTCCGATTTCACCACCCATGCCGAACTCGCCGCCGTCGGCGAACTGGGTCGAGGCGTTGTGCAGCACGATCGCGGAGTCGACCTCGGTCAGAAAGCGTTCGGCCGCTACTGCATCCTCGGTCACGATGGACTCCGTGTGGCCAGAGCCGAATCGCGCGATGTGCGCGATTGCGCCGTCCACGCCGCGAACGCGCGCTGCCGCGATGATCGGCGCCAGATACTCGGTGCGCCAGTCGTCGTCCGTCGCCACCGCGACACGCGGGTCAAGCTGGCATACCGCGGCATCGCCACGCACTTCGCATCCGCCGTCCAGGAGCGCGCGAATCAGGGATCGGGCCGATTCATCCGTCAGGGTGGCGTCGATCAACAGCGTTTCGGCGGCGCCGCATACGCCGGTGCGTCGCAACTTGGAGTTGACCACGATGGCCTCGGCTTTGGCCACATCGGCGGCGGCGTCGACGTACACGTGGCAATTGCCTTGCAGGTGACCGAGCACGGGCACCCTCGCCTCTCGCCGAACCCGCTCGACAAGATCCAGACCGCCGCGCGGAATCAGGACGTCAATGGAGCCGTCCAGCCCTTCCAGAAGGCGCGCGACGGCCTCGCGTTCCGCGGTCGCGACGAGCTGCACGGCTGCCTCCGTAACGCCACAGTCGTGCAAGGCATCTGCGAGGCAGGCATGGATCGCGAGGCTGGTTCGCAGCGAGTCGGATCCGCCGCGCAGGATCACGGCATTGCCGGACTTGAAGCACAGCGCGGCCGCATCCAGTGTCACGTTCGGCCGGCTTTCGTAGATCACGGCGATTACACCGATCGGCACGCGCTTCTTCTCGATCAGCAGGCCATTGGGCCGCCGCCACTGGGCCAAGGTCGTGCCAACCGGGTCGGCGAGACCGCGAAGCTGGTCTAGGGTGTCCAGCATGCCCTGGAAGCGGGTGCGATCCAGTCGCAGCCGGTCAATCAGCGCCGCGGACTTCTCCATTCGAGTCGCGGCCGCGACATCCTCGTCGTTGGCAACCTGGATCGAAGCCTGGGCGGCTGCCAGGCGCTGCTGCATCGCCGCGAGCACGGCATCCTTGCTCGCGCGCCCGAGTCCCGCCAGCTGGAGTGCTGCCGCGCGGGCGCGGCGCCCCATCTCGGTCATCGTGAGGCGCAAGGGATCAACTGTCATCGGCAGCATCCTGGCAAGTCGCAAGCACGAGGTCATCGCGGTGGATCAACACTTCGCGGCCGCGGTATCCGAGGATCGCCTCGATCTCGCTGGTGTGCCGACCCAGCAACCGGGCGGCCTCGGCCGATGCATAGGCGGAGAGCCCGCGCCCGATCTCCCGTCCTTGCGGATCGAGAACGGCGACCGCGTCCCCGCGTTCAAAACTGCCGTCCAGCCGCAAGGCGCCGGCAGGCAACAGACTCTTGCCCGCCACGAGCGCCCGCGCGGCGCCTGCATCAACCTGGTAGGCACCGCTCAATTGCAGGTGACTCGCGATCCATTGCTTGCGCACGGATACGGCGCTTGCCGACGCGGGGAACCACGTGCAACGCGCCCCGGCTTCGAGCGCCGCGATCGGGTGTGTCACCCGGCCGCTGGCAATGACCATGGAGCAGCCGGCGGCGGTCGCAATCCGCGCAGCGGCGAGCTTGGTGACCATGCCGCCGGTTCCATAGGCGCTCTGCGTGCTGCCCGCGACTTGCTCGAGTTCCGGCGTGATGCGCGTGACCACCGCGATCGGTCGCGCGTCCTTCGAGCGGCGCGGATCGGCGTCGTACAACGCATCGACGTCGGACAGCAGCACCAGGCACTCCGCGCTTGCGAGCTGGGCCACGCGCGCGGCGAGCCGATCATTGTCGCCGTAGCGGATCTCTGCGGTTGCGACCGTGTCGTTCTCATTGATGATCGGCACCGCCCCCTGCGCCAGCAACGTTTCCAGCGTGTCGCGGGCATTGAGATAACGTCCCCGTTGCTCGGTATCGTCGAGCGTCAGCAGTATCTGTGCAGCCGTCAATCCGGCCCGCGCCAACACCTCGGCATAGACGGCTGTCAGCTCGATCTGGCCGACCGCGGCAGCAGCCTGGCTCTGTCTCAGCTTGAGTCTCCCCGCCGGGAGGCCGAGCCGGCGACGCCCGATGGCGATCGCGCCTGATGTCACGACCAGGGGGCACTGGCCGCGACGCACGAGCGCCTGCACGTCGTCGACCAGGGAGGCGAGCCAGTTCGCCTTGAGCCGGCCATCCTGTTCGTCGACCAGCAGCGTGGAACCCACCTTTATGACCACGCGGCGCGCGCCGGTCAGCAGGGCGAGATTCGCGCTCGCTGACACGTGGTGAGAGGGAGTTTGCATGTCGTGACCTGAGATCTGTGCCCGGACATCTCGAATGTCAGGGCGGCAGTATCTCCGGATCCAGGCCCGTCTGCCGGAGCGCCGCGACGACCTCCGCCGCGTGCGCGGCGCTTCTCGCCTCGAAAGTGAGCTCGAGCGTCGCCGAACGCGCCGGCAGGGACACGGACAGGCGACGGTGGTCCACCTGCAGCACGTTCGCGCCGAGGTCGGCGACCACCTGGCTGATGCGCGCAAGGTAACCGGGCCGGTCGGGCATGGTCATGCGCATGCTGACGATGCGCTGCTGCCGCACGAGGTCGCGCACGATCACCGACGCAAGCAGGTTCGGATCGATGTTGCCGCCGGACAGCACGAGGCCGACGCGGCGCCCGCGGTAGCGGTCCGGATCCGCCAGCACGGCGGCGAGCGCCGCGGCGCCGGCACCCTCCGCCACGGTCTTCTCGACGTTGAGGTAGAGCGTGAGCGCGCGCTCGAGCTCCGGTTCTCCGACCACCTCGATCGCATCCACGAGACGGCGCACGATTCGTCGCGTGAGCCGGCCCGCGGTCTTGACGGCAATGCCCTCGGCGATCGTGTTGCGCTCGCCGGCGATCGTCCTGCCATGCAGGGCGGCACGCATGGACGGATAGCTCTCCGATTGGACACCGACGATCTCCAGCCGTGGATTCCGTGACTTGGCGGCGATCGCCATGCCGGCGACCAGTCCACCACCGCCCACCGGCACCACCAGCATGTCGATCGACGGGAAAGCATCCAGCATCTCGAGGGCCACCGTGCCTTGGCCGGCGATCACGTCGGCGTCATCGAAGGGGTGGACCAGCGTCAGACGACGCGCCGCGACGAGTCTGCGCGCGTATGCGAACGACTGCGCGAGCGCCTCGCCTTCCAGCACGACCTCGGCACCATGCGCACGCGTGTGCTCGACCTTGACGAACGGTGTGTGCTGCGGCATCACCACGGTCGCCGGAATTCCGAGCCGGCGCGCATGGCAGGCGACCGCCTGGCCGTGATTGCCGGCGGAAACCGTCACTACGCCGCGCCGCCGCGCGCGCGCATCGAGCTGCAACAGTGCGTTGAGCGCGCCGCGCTCCTTGAACGAGGCGGTGTACTGGAAGTTCTCGAACTTCACGTGGATCTCGGCGCCCGTGAGCGCGGACAGCGTCCGCGAGCGCAGGCAGGGCGTCGCGATCACCTGACCGCGGATGCGCTCCGCGGCCGCCTGCACGTCCGCAGCGGTAGGCCCTGGTCCCGTGGTCCGCGTCACGGCGTGCATGCAGCCTCCGCAAGCACCGCCAGCAACTCATCAAGCCCGGCGCCGATGCGTTGCTTGCGCATCGGGCGGCCGAGCAGCGTCGCGAGCTGTGGCGGCGGCTCGACGTGCCGGCCGACGAGCGGCTCCACGATCTCCGGGAATTTCGCCGCGTGGGCGGTTGCCGCCACGACCCAATGGCCCCGGCGGCGGTCGGCTTCCGGCAGCTGCCGGTAAGTGGCGAGCCCTGCGGCCGTGTGCGGACAGGGCACGAACCCGGTGCGTGCGAACTCGGCGCCGATGCTCGCGCGGATCGTCGCGTCGTCGATCGACGTTGCGCGCAGCCGCGTCGAGAGCGCACCGGGGCCGGGATACAGCGCCATCAGGCGCTCCATGTTGCTGGGATCACCGACGTCCATTGCTGAGGCGAGCGTCGCGACGCTCGCGCGCGGGCGCCAGCGGCCGTCGGCCAGGAAATCGGGCACCGTGCGGTTGGCGTTGTGCGCGAGCACGATGTCGCCGATCGGCAGGCCGATCTCGCGCGCCCAGCAGCACGCCGTCGCGAGACCCAGATTGCCCGACGGAATCACGAAGTTCGCGGGTCCGCCGTCCGCGTCGCGGACCTCGAGTGCCGCCGACGCGAACAGGACAAGCTGGGGCAGCAGTCGGCCGACGTTGATGCTGTTGGCGGAGGTGAGCCCGCAGGCCTCGCGCAGGTCCGCCCGCGCGAATGCCTGCTTCACGAGGCGCTGGCAGTCGTCGAAGCTGCCGCGCACGGCGAGGCTCTGCACGTTGCTGCCCCAGCAGCAGAGCTGGTGCTCCTGGACCGGCGAGACGCGTCCTTCCGGATAGAGGAGCACGACCCGGAAGCCGGGCCGGCCGTGGAATGCCGCGGCGACCGCGCCGCCGGTGTCGCCGGAAGTCGCGACCAGCACCGTGCACCCCGGCTCCCCGGTCGCCTGCAGTCGCGCGAAGCAGGCCGCGAGGAAGCGCGCGCCGAAATCCTTGAAAGCCGCCGTCGGCCCGTGGAAGAGCTCGAAGAGCGAGAGTCGTTCCGGCACGCCCTGCCAGGCGCGTAGCGGCGCCGGGAAATCGAAGGCCTCGACCGAGATCGCCGCAAGCGACCGCGCCAGCGCATCGTCGGCGAAGAACGGCGCCAGGACCGGCGGCGCGAGTTCGCCGAGCGGTGTGCCGCCGGGCGGCCAGTGCGCACCGGGCGCCGGCATCGACTGCGGCAGGTACAGGCCGCCATCGGGCGCGAGCCCTTCCGTGAGCGCGCGCGAGAGACTCGCTGCCAGCGACGGGTCGCGCGTGCTCGCGTACTTCACCGGCACTCCACGATGCGCGCGCCATCGCCGCCGATCGGCGCGATCCAGTGGTCGCAGGCGAGTCCTTCGCCCTGGAACGCGCCGAGCATCGCGTCCCGCACCGCTGCGGCAGTGCCCTCCTCGCACCATGCGAAGACCGAGGGTCCTGCGCCCGAAATCGAGCAGCCGAGCGCGCCGGCCCCGCGGGCGGCGCGCTTCGCCGCCGGAAAGCCGGGGATCAGCTTCGCTCGCTGCGGCTCGATCAACACGTCCTCGAAAGCCTCGCGCAGCAGGGCGAGGTCGTTGGCGTAGCAGCCCGCCAGGAAGCCGGCGAGGTGCGCCGTCTGCCACACGACGTCGGACAGCTCGACGAGCCGGTTCAGCACACCGCGCGCGTCGCGCGTCGAGAGAAACATGTGCGGGTGCAGCAGCACGCAGCGGATGGCCGGCGGGACCGGGATCTGCCGGACGCGCGGGTGGTCGATGCCGACCGTGAGCACCAGCCCGCCGAGCAGCGCCGGCGCGACATTGTCCGCATGGCGCGCGCCGCTCGCGACCGCCTCGCCCGCGATCGCGTGCGGCAGGAGTTCCTCCGCCCGGAGAGGCGCGTCCAGCAGGGCATTGGCAGCGACTGCCGCCGCCACTGCCGAGGCGGCCGAGCCGCCGAGACCGGAGCCGAGCGGGATTCCCTTCTCGATCGTGAGCTCGATACCGAACGGCACGGGCGACTGCGCCAGCAGGGACAGCACCGCCTGGCCGGCGGTGTTGCGCGCTGGCTCCAGCGGCAACGGCTCCGTGACGCCCGTGATCGCGCGGATGCGCACGCCCGGCGCCTCGCTGCGCTCCGCGCGCACGCGGTCGCCGATCACGCCGAAGGCGTGGCCGAGGATGTCGAAGCCGACGCCGACATTACCGACCGTCGCCGGCGCGAACGCCGTTGCCACCCTGACCGGCATGAAGCGTCCCTAGATCCGCGCGCCGAGGCCGGACGCGAGCCGCAGCAGGTCGCTGAAGACCCCGGCGGCGGTCACCGCCGGGCCCGCGCCGGGGCCCTGTACGACGAGCGCGTTGTCGCAGTAACGGTCGGTGACGAAGCGCACCACGTTGTCGGTCAGCGCGATGTTCGCGAACGGGTGGCCGGCCGGCAGGCGCTCGAGGGCGACCGTCGCCCGGCCGGCGTCTGTCAGGCGCCCGACGTAGCGCAGTACCTGCCCTGCCTCGCGCGCCTCGGCGAGCAGCGCCGCCATCGCCGCGTCGCCTGCCGGCAAGCGCGCGAGGAACTCGTCGATGCCGCAGTCGCGCAGTTCCGCCGGTACCAGGCTCTCGACCTCGACGTCGCCAAGCTCGAGCGCGAGCCCCATCTCGCGGCCGAGGATCACCAGCTTGCGCGCGACGTCCATGCCGGACAGGTCGTCGCGCGGATCGGGCTCGGTGAGCCCACGCGCCTTCGCGTCCTTCACGACCGCCGAGAATGGCACCGTCCCGTCGAACACGTTGAACAGGTAAGCGAGCGTGCCCGAGAGGATTCCCTCGATCCGGCGGATGCGGTCCCCTGTTTCGCGCAGGTCGCGCACGGTCACGATGATCGGCAGCCCCGCGCCGACGGTCGCCTCGTAGAAGTACTGCGAGCCGGCCGCGCGCCGCGCCTCATGCACGCGGCGGAAATCGGCGAGCGCCGCGCTGTTCGCCTTCTTGTTGGGCGTCACGACGTGCAGCCCCGCGCCCAGCCAGCCGGCGTAGCGGCCGGCGATGCCGGCATCGGCCGTGCAGTCGATGATCACGCGGTGCGGCAGGTGTTCCGCGGCGATGTGCGCGGTGAAGCGCTCGAGATCCAGCGGCTCGCCGTCGCGATCGAGGCGTGCGCGCCAGTCGGCAAGGTCGATCGCGCGCTCCGCGAGCAGCATGCGGCGCGACGTGGCGATTCCGCGCACGCGCAGGTCGAGGTTGAAGTCGCGGCGCAGCCGGTCGGACTGCGAGGCGAGCTGCTCGAGCAGCACGCTGCCGATCGTCCCCGGCCCGACCAGGCCGATGGACAGCGTGTGCGGCGAGAGATAGAACGCGGCGTGCACGGCGCGCAGGGCCTTGGACGCATCGCGGTCGTCGATGACCGCGGAGATGTTGCGCTGCGACGCACCCTGCGCGATGGCGCGGATGTTGATGCCCGCCTGGCCGAAGGCCTGGAACAGCTTGCCCGCGACGCCGTGATGATGGGCCATGCTGTCGCCGACCACGGCGATGATGGCGCAGCCGGATTCGACGGCCACGCTCTGGATCTGTCCGCCCTGCAGCTCCGCGGCGAATGCCCGGTGCACCGCGTGCTCGGCGAGCTTCGCCTGGCCGGCGGGCACGGCGAAGCAGATCGAATGCTCGGAGCTGCCCTGGGAGATGAGGATCACCGAGATGCCGGCCTCGTGCAGCGCGCCGAACAGGCGGTGCGCCGTGCCGGGGACGCCGATCATCCCGGCGCCCTCGAGGTTCACGAGCGCGACGTCGCGGATGCCCGTGATCCCCTTGACGAGCTCGCCCAGCGCTGGCTCGGCGACGATCGTCGTCCCGGCGTCGGCGGGCGCGAAAGTGTTCCTGATGCGGATCGGAATGTCGTGCTCGACGGCCGGCGCCATGGTCTGGGGGTGGATGACCTTGGCGCCGAAGTACGCGAGCTCCATCGCCTCGTTGTACGAAAGCGAGCCGATGACCTTCGCGTCGGGTACCTGGCCCGGGTCGGCCGACAGCACGCCGCTGACGTCGGTCCAGATCACGATCTCGCGGGCGCGCAGCAGGGCCGCGAAGATCGAGGCCGAGAAGTCGCTGCCGTTGCGACCGAGCGTGGTCTGCAGGCCCTTCGAGTCGCTGGCGACGAAGCCCGGGATCACGAGCACGCCCGCGGCCTCCGGCGCGATGAGGCGCGCGGCTTTCTCGCGCGAGGCGCCCCACTGCACGCCGGGTCCGAGCGGCCCCCACTCCACGACCACCACCTCGCGCGCGTCGAGCCAGCGCACCGCGCGGCCCGCCGCGCGCGCGCCGAGGAACGCCGCGAACAGGCGGCTCGACCACAGCTCGCCGAATCCGGCCGCGCGGTCGCTGATGCCGCGGCTTGCCGAGCGCACCAGAGCCACCGCCTGCAACAGGCGCTCGAGATCGCCGAGATCGGACTGCAGCGACTCGACATAGGCCTGCCGGGCGACGGGCTCGAGCAGCTCCGTCGCGATGGCCGCGTGCCGTGCCTCCAGGCGCTGCAGGCCCGCGCGGCAATTGTCGAGCCGGCCGCCCTCGGCGGCGGTCACGAGGTTGATCAGCTCGTCAGTCACGCCGCGGCAGGCAGACAGCACGAGCGCGACGCAGGGTTCCGGGAAGCCGTCGACGATGTCCGCGACGCGCCGGAAGCAGTCGGCGTCCGCGAGGCTCGAGCCCCCGAACTTGTAGACCACGAAGCGGCGCGCCGCCGTGGGGTCCGCGGCGATCCCGTCCGCGGCAGCCGGGACCTCGCTCAGCATACGAGGCGTCGCTCGGCCTGCGCCTCGACCAGACAGGCGTGGCGCACGTCGAACAGTCGCAGGATCTGGCGCACCAGCACGTGCCGGATGCCGGAGCCGATCAGCGCGTCGTAGAGCGGCACGATCGCGCCGCCCGGGTAGCCGAACACGACTTCGACCCCGCGGTCGCGCGGCGCCTCAAGAAATGCCTCGCTCCCCCTCATGCGCCTTCCTGCCCGCTCCGGCCGCGGCGTCTCAGGCCGCGGCCTGGCGCTTCAGCCAGGCCATGCGCTCGCGCAGGACCTTGCCCACGCGCTCGATGGGATGGTTGAGGTCGCGCTGCAGGAGCTCGCGGTAGCGCGGCTGGCCGGCGGCGTTCTCGGCGATCCACTCGCGCGCGAACTCGCCGGAACGGATCTCTTCGAGCACCTGCCGCATGGCGGCCTTCGCGTGGCCGTCGACGACACGCGGCCCGCGCGTCAGGTCGCCGTACTTCGCGGTCTCGCTCACGAATTGGTGCATCTTCGCGAGCCCGCCCTCGTACAGCAGGTCGACGATCAGCTTGAGCTCGTGCAGGCACTCGAAGTAGGCGACCTCCGGCTGGTAGCCGGCCTCGACCAGCGTCTCGTAGCCTTTCACCACCAGCTCCGTGGCGCCGCCGCACAGCACGGCCTGTTCGCCGAAGAGGTCGGTCTCCGTCTCCTCCGCGAAGCTGGTCTCGAGGACGCCGCTGCGCGTGCCGCCGATCGCGTGCGCGTAGGCCAGCGCGCGCGCCTTCGCATGGCCGGTCGCGTCCTGCGCCACGGCGAGCAGGCACGGGACGCCCTGCCCCGCCTCGTACTGCCGCCGCACGAGGTCGCCGGGGCTCTTCGGCGCGACCAGCACCACGTCGTGGGTCTTGCCGGGCCGTACCTGGCCGTAGTGGACGCTGAAGCCGTGCGCGAACAGCAGCGTCGAGCGCGGCGCGAGGCGATCCTTCACCTGCTCGAACAGCGTGTGGTGAGTCATGTCGGGCGTCAGGAAGGCGACCAGCGTCGCGCCGGTGACGGCATCCGCAGGGCTGCGCACCTCGAGACCCGCGGCCTGCGCGCGCTCGGCGCTCCTGCCGTCGGGCCGCAGCCCGACGACTACCGGGTAGCCGCTGTCGCGCAGGTTGAGCGCATGCGCGCGGCCCTGGCTGCCGTAGCCTAGGACCGCAATCGGCCCGTCCTTCAGCACCTGCGGATCCGCGTCTGCTTCGGAAAAGATCTTCATCGCTCGCACTCCTCCAGTCCCAGAAACTAAGAACCCCGCAGCGGTCGGTCCGGTGCGGGGTTCTGGTTACAGTTCGGCCCTGCCGCCAGATCAGGTAACCCCGCTAGGTCCTCCAATAAGGACTACGAGCACCGTACCGATCAGCATCGAAACAGGGAGCGCACGAGTGGACGCCGTCGATATCGCGTTCGTCAGGGGCGTGGCCATCGCGTCGCCTGCATTGTGCATTGCAGCGATGTTCTGGGATGGGCGAAGGCGAGTCAAGGCTTTACGGAAAGAACGTAAAACGCCCGTTCAAGGCGGCAGGAAGCTGCGTACCTGTACGTCCGTACAGTCACCTGTTCGACTGACGAGCGGTTTCGCAGCCGGGTCTAGCCGGTTTCCCGTGAATGCTGCTCGGCCGGAAGCAGCGCCTTCACGTCGGCCACGATCATGGTGCCGGTGCCCTCGTTGGTGAATACCTCCGCGAGCACGCTGTCCCGGGCGTGGTAGGAAATGACGTGCACGCGCCGCACGCCTCCGCGGATCGCAGCCTCGATCGCCGAGGCTTTCGGCAGCATGCCGTCCTCGAGACTGCCGGCTCTCTCGAGGCGCTTGAGCCCGGCGAGGTCGGTGTAGGACACCAGCGACCGCGGGTCCTCGCGCTGCTCGAGGATGCCCGGCGCGGCGGTGCACAGGATCAGCTTCTCGGCGCCGAGCGCGGCGCCAAGCGCAGCCGCCACGGTGTCCGCGTTGATGTTGAGCACCGTGCCCGCGTCGTCCGCGGAGATCGGGCTGACAACCGGCATCAGCCCCGCGTCCAGCTCCTTGCGGATCACGGTCGGGTCGACGGAGACGATGTCCCCGACGTAGCCGTAGTCCACGGTCTCGCCGTCGACGTGCGCGGGCGGACGCCGGTTGGCCCGCACGAGGCCCGCGTCGACGCCCGAGAGGCCGACTGCGTCGAGGCCGACTTCGCGGCAGGCGGCGAGAATGCGGGTATTGATGAGCCCGTTCAGCACCATTGTCGTCGCGTCGATCGAGCGGTGGTCCGTGACCCGGCGACCGCGGACCATGCGCGGCTCGATGCCGAGTGAGCGCTGCATCTCGTCGAGCTGCGGCCCGCCGCCGTGCACCATGACGACGCGGATGCCGAGGTGGTGCAGGATCGCGATCTGCTCGACCAGCGCGCGCGTGCCCGCGAGGTCGCCGAAGATCGCGCCGCCCGCCTTGACCACGAAAGTCCTGCCCTTGTAGAGGCGGATGTAGGGCGCAGCGCCGCGCAGCGCGGCGATGACGGCGGTCTGGTCGATGCGACGGTTCATGTCCACCCCGGCGCCGGAGCAGTCAATCCTTCCGTCTCGGCGAAGCCGAGCAGCCGGTTCATCCACTGCAGCGCCCCGCCGGCCGCTCCCTTCACGAGATTGTCGAGGACCGACATGACGGCGATCGTGCGCCCGTCCGCGGCCGCCGAGAGGTGTGCGTAGTTGCTCGCGGCCACGTCTTTCACCCTCGGCGGCTCGTCGAGCACGCGCACGAATGGCCGGCCGGCGTAGAACTCCCGAAGCGCCCCGATCGCAGCCGGCGTGTCGAGCGGCTTCGCGAGTCGCGCCTGGACGGTTGCGTGAATCCCGCGCGCGAACGGCCCGGAGTGCGGCACGAAGGCGATAGCGGCGTCGCGGCCGGCAGCCGCGCGCGCGAGCGCGGCGAGCTCGGCGCCGTGGCGGTGGGCAAGCGCGCTGTATGCGTAGAGGTCGGAGTGGCGCAGCGGATGGTGCGTGCCGGCGATCGGGCTGCGCCCGGCGCCGGTGCTGCCGGTGACCGCCGAGACGAAGAGCGGCCCTTCCGCGAGCTCGAGCCTCAGTAACGGCACGACGGCCAGCAGGGAAGCGGTCACGAAGCAGCCGGGATGCGCCACGTGCGGCGTGGGCGCCCGGTCGAGGTGCTCGGGCACGGCGCAGGTGAAGTCCTGCGCGCGCGCCGGCGCGCCGTGCGGGTGTCGGTACACGCGCTCGTACTCCGCGAGGTCTGCGTAGCGGTAGTCCGCGGACAGGTCGACCAGCGAAGGCCTCGCGCCCTCGGTCTCGGCCGCCTTGAGCAGCCTGTCGATCATGGCGTGCGAGACGCCGTGCGGCGCCGCCGCGAGGACGGCGCTGCGCGCATGCCGCGCGGCCAGGGCAGTCGCGTCCGCGATCGATGCGTAGCGCCGGTCCCCGCAGGCGGCGGCCAGGTGCGGGAAAGCGCTCGCGACCGGTTCGCCGGGCCGGCTGTCGGAAGCGATCGCGGCGAGCTCGAGCCGCGGGTGCGCGAGCACCAGGCGCAGCAGCTCGCCCGCCACATAGCCAGTGCCGCCGAGGATGATCGCCGGGACGCGCGCGCTCATGCGCCGACCAGGCCCGCGATTTCGCCCGAGTGCGCGGCGCCCTCGAGGTCCGCCGCCGCGATGACACAGTCGCCGAGCGCGGCACCGTGCGTCAAGGCGTTGAATGCCGGGACCTTGAGGTGCTCGCGGATGATGTCGACGCCCACCGCATTGTCGGTCGCCGGCCCGGTGACCGCCGCCGGCTCGATGCCGAAGCGCTCGCGCAGCAGCTTCACGCCGCCCCAGGCCGCGACCGGGTCGTTCGCCGAGAGCACGACGGCGGTGAGCGCGCCGCGCACGTCCGGCGCGTCGAGGATGGCTTCGACGCCGTACGCGCCAAGCAGGCCGTCGCCGAGCTCGAACACGATCGCGTCCGGCCGGCCGGCCGCCATTTCCGTCAGCATCGTGCGCGTCAGCGCCGGGCCGTTCCTGGCCGTGGTTGTGACGATGCCGAAGTCGGTGAAGATCGCCGTGCGGCGCGCCCCGGAATCCTCGAACGCGAGGATGTCGCGGCGCAGCGAGACGCCGGTCGCCTTGAAGGCGTCGACCACCAGGCCCCGGTGCCGCATGCGCGAGATCATCGCGCTGGCGGCCGCGGTCTTGCCGGCCTCCATGCAGCTGCCGGCGAGCGCGATGACCGGCACGCCGCCCGTGTCGAGCGCTGCGCCGTAGTCGAGCGCGCGCATGCCGACGCGGGCGGGAACGCCGATCCGCTCGCCGAGATAGGGGAAGTGCAGGACCGCGCCGAGCACGCGGCAGTCGAATGGCCGGCCATTTTCCGGATTGGCCGAGTCGCAGATCCCGAGCACGCCGCCGATGTTCAGCATCTGCACCACGTCGCCGGGCGCGAGCCGCGCCGGCACGTGACCCGAGTAGCCGAACAGCGCCTTGCGATGGCCGAGCGCGCCGACCACGACGTCGCCGCGCGACAGGCTCGCCATGCGGCCGCTGGTCAGCTCGAGCGTGTTGTACTGCGACTTGTTGGTCAGGATTTCGACCGCGAGGACGGCGCCTTCCTCGCAGGGGATCTCGCCGGAAATCCGCAGCTCGTGCGACAGCGCGCAGGCCTGCGTCACGGAGGCGATCTTGTCGACGATGATCGCCCGCGTCGCACCGGGCCGGTTTTGACCGTACTGCATATTTATGACATCATACTGCAAGTTTATGCAGGCGAGGCGCGAAATCATCCGTCGCATCATCTGCGGCTCGCGTGTCGGGCGGCAGGCGGATCTCGTGCGTCTGCTCGGCCAGGCGGGCCACCCCGCGACGCAGTCGAGCGTCAGCCGCGACCTGCGCGGCCTCGGCGTCGCGAAGCGCGGCGACCGCTACGTGCTGCCGGATGAGTCGGGCCCGGTCGTCGACGATTTCTCGAAGGTCACGGCCTTCGTCCGCTCGGCCCGACCGGCCGGGCCGAACATGACCGTCATCCGCACGACGATCGCGGCGGCCCAGAGCGTCGCAATCGTCATCGACCGGATGGAGTGGCCGGAGGTCGTCGGGACTCTTTCCGGGGACGACACGATATTCGTCGCCACGGCCGGCGCCAGCGGGCAGCGCCGCCTGCTCGCGCGCCTGCACGACAAGCTGCGAGTCTGAGCCCCGGCATGCCTGACGCCCCGCACGGCGCGCCCGCGCCCATCCTCCTCGCCTTCTCCGGCGGCCTCGACACCTCGTTCCTGGTGCCCTGGCTCGCCGAGACCTGCGGCCGGCCGGTCGTCACGGTCACCGTAAACACCGGCGGCATCGACGCGGCGGCCGCGCAGAAGCTCGAGCAACGCGCGCTGGCACTGGGCGCTGCGTCGCACCATCTCGTGGATGCGCGCCAGGCGTATTTCGATCGCGTCCTCAAGTGGCTGCTGATAGGCAACGTCCGCCGCGGCCAGCTCTATCCGCTGTGCGTGGGCGCGGAACGCACGGTGCAGGCGCAGATCGTGGCGGAAGTGGCGGGCAGGCTCGGCTCCGGCACGATCGCGCACGGCTGCACGGCGGCAGGCAACGACCAGGTGCGCTTCGAGGTGGCGCTGCGGACGCTGGCACCAGGCCTCGAGATCCTGGCGCCGGTGCGGGACCGCGCCTTCAAGCGGCCGGAACAACTCGCCTATCTGCAGGCGCGCGGCCTGCCGCTGCCGCCGCATGGCGCGACCTATTCGACCAATCACGGCCTGTGGGGACTCACCATCGGCGGCCGCGAAACGCTGACTTCCACGGGCTGCATTCCCGAATCGGCCTGGGTGCTCTCGCCGAATGCGTTCGCCGCGCCCATCGAACCGCGCAAGCTCTCGATCGGTTTCACCCGGGGCGTGCCGTCCGCGCTTGACGGGATTGCGGACGAACCGGTCGGCATCATCGAGTCGCTGGAAGCGATTGCAGGCCCGTTCGCAATCGGCCGCGGCATCCACCTCGGCGATACGATCATCGGCACCAAGGGCCGCGTCGCGTTCGAGGCACCGGCCGCGACCGTGCTGATCGAGGCTCACCGCGAACTGGAGAAACTCGTTCTCGGCGCGCGCCAGCAGCGGGTCAAGGACCTGGTGGCCGCAGCCTATGGCGATCTCGTGCACGAAGGCCAGAATCTCGATCCGGTCTGCCGCGACATCGAGGCGCTGTTCGCGTCGTCGCAGGCCCGCGTGAGCGGCACGGTCACGCTGCTGTTGCGGCCGGGATCGGCCTTCGTCGAGGGCGTCGAGTCGTGCCATTCGCTCATGAAGGCGAGCCGCAGCGTCTATGGCGAGGCCGCCGGCGAGTGGACGGCGGAAGACGCGCGCGGCTACTCGAAGATGCTTGCGCTGCCAGGGGTCTACTGGTCGCGGGCGGCGAACGGCGCCCGGGAGCAGC
Organism: Gammaproteobacteria bacterium; assembly: GCA_016874295.1. Classification (GTDB taxonomy): domain Bacteria; phylum Pseudomonadota; class Gammaproteobacteria; order Steroidobacterales; family Steroidobacteraceae; genus SCUD01. Next base: position 33,884 of record VGUH01000011.1, read on the forward strand.
CGTGAAGGGCTTTCTCGACCTGGCCGACCTAGGCCGGGAGGGCGTCCTGGACCTCCTGCGGCTCGCCGAGCGGCTGCGCCGCAGCCCGGAACCGACGGCGCTCGCCGGTCGCGTGCTGGGGCTCCTGTTCTTCAACCCCTCGCTGCGCACGCTCTCCTCCATGCAGGTCGCGATGACCCGGCTCGGCGGCACCTCGTTCGTGATCACGCCGGGCACCGGAAGCTGGCAGCTCGAATCACGCGATGGCGTGGTCATGAACGGCGCGGCCGCGGAACACGTGCGCGAGGCGATTCCCGTGCTGGCCTCGTACTGCGACGCCCTCGGCGTGCGCGCCTTTGCCGACGGCCGGGATCTCGCGCGCGACCTCGCGGAGCCGGCCATCAGCCAGATCGAATCGCTGTGTCACGTGCCGCTCATCAACCTGGAATCGGCGGTCAATCACCCGTGCCAGGCGCTTGCGGACTGGAGGACGCTCGACGACCTCGGGGTTCCGCGCAACGGCAAGCTGGTGTTGTCGTGGGTGAATCATCCGCGCGCATTGCCGCTCGCGGTGCCCGCCGCCGTCGCGCACATGGCGGCGCTGCGCGGCATGGAGGTCGTGGTACTGCGACCGGATGGCTTCGCGCTTCCGCCGGCGATCATGGAGAAGGCGAGACAAGCCGCGGCGCTCGCAGGCGGCCGTGTCGCCGAAACCGCGGATCGCGACGCCGCGATTTCGGGCGCACACGTCGTGTACGCGAAGGAATGGGGTCTGACGGCGCCGTACGGGGATGCCGAGGCGGACGGCCGCGCGCGCGCCGGACTCACGAACTGGACGCTGCGGGAATCCTGGTTCCGCCGCGCGCAGCCCGACTGCCGGCTGATGCACTGCCTGCCGGTGCGCCGCAATCTCGCCGTCGCCGACGAGGTGCTGGACGGGCCGCGCAGCGTCGTCATCCAGCAGGCGCACAACCGGCTCACCGTGCAGGTGGCCGTGCTGCACCGGCTGCTCGCGGGCACGGATCCGCAGGATTGACGCCATGATCAACGGCGCAGTCGCGTGAATCGGCTCTGGGACAAGGGCAAGGAGCTCGACCACCGTGTGCTCGCGTTCACCGCGGGCGAGGATCATGCGCTCGACGCTCGCCTGGTCAGCCACGACGCACGCGCATCCATCGCGCACGCGGAGATGCTGGCGCAATGCGGTCTGTTGCCGCCCGCGGATCTTGAGCGCATACGCGAGGGTCTCGCGTCGCTTGCGGCGTCGCACGCGCGCGGCGAGTGGAGCGTCACGATCGAGGAAGAGGACGGTCAGACCGCGCTCGAATCACGCCTCACCGCGCTCATCGGCCCTGCGGGAGGGCGCATCCACCTCGGGCGCTCGCGCAACGACCAGGTGCTCGCGGCGCTTCGCCTCTATCTCAAGGACGCCGTCGCCACGCTGATCTCGGGCACGTTTGCGGTCGCGGACAGCCTGCACGCTCTCGCCCGCCGCCAGGGCGAGGTGATGCTCCCGGGCTACACCCACGGACAGCAGGCCATGCCCTCGAGCGTGGAGCTCTGGGCGCATGGCTTCATGTCCGAGGTCCAGGACGACGCCGAAGGGCTCCGGCGGTCGCTGCGCCGCATCGACCTGAATCCGCTCGGCTCGGCGGCGGGCTTCGGCACGCCCGGCCTGCCGATCTCGCGCGATGCGACGCGCGAACGGCTGGAATTCGGCCAGGTCCAGGAGCCCGTCACCGCCGTCCAGCTCTCGCGCGGCAAGGCCGAGGCGCAACTGTTGTTCGAAATCACGCTGCTACTCAACGACCTCGGCCGTCTGGCCGCCGATGTGCTGCTTTTCAACACGCGCGAGTTCGGTTTCGTCGAGCTGGACGCCGGTCACACGACCGGCTCGTCGATCATGCCGCAGAAGCGCAATCCCGACGTGTTCGAGCTGGTCCGCGGGCGCGCGGCAACCGCGACCGGCTGCCTCGTCGAGGCGCTCGGGATTTTCTCGCGGCTGCCGTCCGGCTATCACCGTGACCTGCAGCTTCTCAAGGCGCCGCTATTTCGCGGCATCGACGTCTGCGGCGAGGTGCTCGCGGTCCTGCCCGTGGTGCTCGACGGGCTGCGATTCCGGCCGGAGCGCATTCGCGTCGATCCGGCGATCCACGCGACTGGTCGCGCGAATGCCCTGGCCGCCGGCGAGGGGCTGCCGTTTCGCGAGGCCTACCGGCGCGTCGCCGCCGAGCTTTGCGCATCCGTCACGCCGGGCGCCGAGCGCTGACCGGCGGCCTGCACGTCAGGGCGGGCGACGCAGCGTCAGCGGCCGGGAGCCGAGTTCGAGCACTTCGCCGGGCACGCCGAGCGCGTGCCAGTCCGCGATGCGCTGCTGAACTGCGGGCGGGAATGGCGCGCTGCGGACGGTCGCATCCTGACGCACGTGAATCAGCATCACATCGACGACCGCGGCGATCTCGCCCGTGCCGGCGGGACGCATGGCGAGCAGCAGTCGCAGTCGCTTGGCGTCGAATTCCGCCGGGTACCAGTCGATCCGCAGGCGCTCGCCTCCCTTGATCTCGCGCAGGAATCGCAGGTGCAACTCGAGGGTATAGAGCGTGCAGTGCGTGGCGCGGCGATAGGACTCGTCGATGCCGAGATCATCCATCAGCGCATCGATGCTGGCGCTCGCGATAACCGCGAAGTACCCGTCGCGCAAGTGGCCGTTGTAGTCGATCCAGGCCGGATCGACGCCGCACTCGTGCGGCCCGGGCGGCCAGGCAGGCGGATGGCGTCCACTGCTGTCGGGATTCACGTGGGGTGCGCCCGTATTTCGGCTTTCCTTCGAGGGTACACTATGGCTCACGCGGGCATCCATGAAAAAGCGCCCCGCGACCAGCAGGATGCATGCCGCCATGAGCGAAACCACCCCGCGATGCCGTCGCCCTCCCGGCCGCGAAGCGCGCCGTGCCGAGCGTTCCGGCCCGCTGCCCGATCACCTGCGCCCGGTGCGGCCCGGCATGCCGAGCGGGCGCTACCAGCCGCTCACGCAATCTGACATCGAGCAGATCCATCGCACGGCGCTGCGCCTGCTGGCCGAGGTGGGCCTGGCGGACGCCACCGATTCGGGCATCGAGATCATGACCCGGGCCGGCTGCGAGCTGACCGGTACCGGCCGGCTGCTGTTCCCGCGTTCGCTGGTCGAGGACACGCTCGCCAAGGCGGCGCGGCGGTTCGTGCTGCACGGGCAGGACCCGCGGCACGACATGGAGCCCTGGGGCAAGCGCGCGTACTTCGGCACCGCGGGCGCGGCAGTCAATATCGTCGATGCGACGGGCGCTTATCGCGAATCGCGGATCCAGGACCTGTACGACATCGGCCGGATCGTCGATGTCATGGAGCACATCCATTTCTTCCAGCGCGCCGTCGTGCCGCGCGACCTGCCCGACCCCTTCGACATGGATTTCAACACCTGCTACGCCTCGGTCATGAGCACGACCAAGCACGTCGGCAGCAGCTGGGTAAATCCAGCGCACCTCGAGGCCTCGCTGCAGATGCTGCACGCGATCGCCGGCGGCGAGGCTGAGTGGCGCGCGCGGCCCTTCGTCAGCCAGTCCAACTGCTTCGTCGTGCCGCCCATGAAGTTCGCCGCGGACGCCTGCCGCTGCCTCGAGGGCGCCGTGCACGGCGGCATGCCGGTGCTGCTGCTGTCCGCGGGACAGGCCGGGGCCACGGCGCCGGCGGCGCTCGCCGGCGCGCTGGCGCAGGAAGTGGCCGAGGTGCTCGCCGGGCTCGTGTACGTGAATGCGATCAAGCCGGGACATCCCGCGATATTCGGCACCTGGTGTTTCGTGTCGGACCTTCGCACCGGCGCGATGTCCGGCGGCAGTCCGGAACAGGCGCTGCTGTCGGCGGCGGCGGGCCAGATGGCGAACTTCTACGACCTGACCGGCGGCACCGCCTCGGGAATGACCGATTCGAAGCTCGCCGATGCCCAATCCGCAGGCGAGAAGGCGCTGAACCATGCGCTGGTCGGCAATTCCGGCGCCAACCTCATCTATGAATCCGCGGGCATGCACGCGAGCCTGCTGGGCTACTCGCTGGAGAGCCTGGTGATCGACAACGACATCATCGGCGCGACGCAGCGGACGATCAAAGGCATCGAAGTCAGCGACGACCGCCTGTCGTTCGAGACCATCCAGGACGTCTGTCTCAATGGACCGGGTCACTTCCTCGGCAGCGCGCAGACGCTGGAACTGATGCAGACCGAGTACCTGTATCCGTCAGTGGGCGATCGCCGCAGCCCGAACGAGTGGATCGAGCAGGGCTCCATGGACGCGCTGCAGCGGGCGACGCTGCGGGTCCGCGAGATCCTCGGCACGCATTACCCGAGCCACGTCGGCGAAGCCGTCGACGCCGAGATCCGCCGCCGTTTTCCCGTCAAGCTGCCGCGCACCGCGATGCAGCCGGCGCCCGCTCCGGGCGTTGCGCGCGCCGCGCTGCAGGGCTCTGCCTGACACGCCTTGTCCCTGCCCTCGCACGCCAGCGTCGTCATCATCGGCGGAGGCATCGCCGGTTGTTCGATCGCATATCACCTGGCGAAAATCGGCGTCCGCGACGTCGTGCTGCTGGAGCGCAAGCAGCTCACCTGCGGCACGACCTGGCACGCTGCGGGACTCGTCGGCCAGCTGCGCGCGACGCGCAACCTCACGGAACTCGCCAAGTACACGGCCGACCTCTACCGGTCGCTGGAGGCTGAGACCGGCCAGGCGACCGGATTCCGGCAGAACGGATCGATCAGCGTCGCGAAGACGCCGGCGCGTCTCGAGGAACTGCTGCGCGGCGCGTCGATGGGCCGGACCTTCGGTCTCGAAGTCGACGCGCTGACCACGGCCAAGATCAAGGAACGCTGGCCGCTGCTGGAGGTCGGCGACCTGGTCGGCGGCATATTCCTGCCCAAGGACGGCCAGATCAATCCCGTCGACACGACGCAGGCCTTCGCGCGCGGCGCAAAGCAGCGCGGCGCCCGGGTCTTCGAGAACACCCGAGTACTCGGTATCCGGGTCGAGAAAGGCCGTGCCGCCGGCGTCGACACCGAGGCCGGTTACATCGCCGCGGACACGGTCGTGCTCTGCGCCGGCATGTGGTCGCACGCGCTCGGGCGTGCCGCCGGCGTGTCGATCCCGCTGCACGCGGCCGAGCATTTCTACATCGTCACGGAACCCATCGCCGGACTGCCCGGCGACCTGCCGGTCCTGCGCGTCTACGACGAGTGCGCGTACTACAAGGAAGACGCCGGCAAGCTGCTGATGGGCTGTTTCGAGCCCGTGGCCAAGCCCTGGGGCATGCACGGCATCCCGGAGAGCTTCTGCTTCGATACGCTGCCCGAGGACTACGATCACTTCGAGCCGATTCTCGTCGCCGCCACGCAACGCGTTCCGGCGCTCGCGGATGCCGGCATCCAGCTCTTCTTCAATGGCCCGGAGAGCTTCACGCCGGATGACCGCTACTACATCGGCGAGGCGCCGGAGGTCCGCGACCTGTTCGTGGCGACCGGCTTCAATTCGGTCGGCATCGCGGCGAGCGGCGGCGCCGGCAAGGTCGTGGCGCAGTGGATCGTCGACCGTCGGCCGCCGATGGACCTGGCCGACGTCGACATCCGCCGCGCCATGCCATTCCAGTCCAACCGTCGCTATCTCCGCGATCGCACGGTCGAGACGCTCGGCCTGCTGTATGCGATGCACTGGCCGTATTACCAGTACCAGACCGCGCGCGGCGCGCGGCGCAGCGTGCTGCATGACCGCCTGCTGACCGCGGGCGCCTGCATGGGTGAGACCGCCGGCTGGGAGCGGCCGAACTGGTTCGCCGAACCGGGCACGACACCGAAGTACGAGTATTCCTACGGGCGCCAGAACTGGTTCGATGCCTGCGCGCGCGAGTGCCTCGCCGTGCGCGATGCCGTCGCGCTCTTCGACCAGAGCAGCTTCGCGAAGTACCTCGTGCAGGGGCCGGATGCCTGCGGCGTGCTCAGCCTCCTGTCGACGGCCGACGTCGCTGTCGCGCCGGGACGCGTCGTGTACACGCAGTGGCTCAATGACCGCGGCGGTATCGAGGCGGACCTGACCATCACGCGCCTCGATGAAACGCGGTTCCTGGTGGTGACAAGCGCCATCTGCCAGACCCGCGACCTTCACTGGCTCACGCGTTACCTCGACGACCATCCCGAGCTGCGCTGCACCGCCACCGACGTGACCGCCGGCATCGTCATGCTGGGCGTCATGGGGCCGCGGAGCCGCGACCTGCTGCAATCCCTCTCCGGCGCCGACCTGTCCAACGCGGCGCATCCGTTCGGCGGCTCGCGGGAGATCGAGATCGGCTACGCGCGCGTGCGCGCGAGCCGCATCACTTACGTCGGCGAGCTGGGCTGGGAACTCTATTGCCCGGCCGAGCACACGCTGGATGTCTACGAACGGCTGCTGGAAGCCGGCGCCGGTCACGGAATGCGCCTTGCCGGCTATCACGCCATGGCGGCCTGCCGCGTCGAGAAAGGCTACCGGCACTGGAGCCACGACATCGGCGACGAGGACACGCCGCTGGATGCCGGGCTCGGATTCACGGTTGCCTGGGACAAGCCTGGCGGTTTCGTCGGCCGCGAGGCGCTGCTCGCGCAGCGCGCGCGCGGCACGCCGGCGAGGCGGCTCGTGCAGGTGATGCTGGAGGACCACTCGGCGTCGGCGCCCCTGCTCTACCACGAGGAGCCGATCGCGCGCGACGGCGTCATCGTGGGTTCGACGCGTTCCGGCGCGTGGGGACATCGCATCGGCCGTTCGATCGGCATGGGCTACGTGAGTTGCGACGCCGGCGTGACCCGCGAATGGCTGGCAGCGGGCCGCTGGCAGGTCGAAGTGGCCGGCGAACGCCACGCGGCGCGCGTGCAGCTGGAACCGTGGTACGACCCGAAGAACGAGCGCATCCGGTCATGAGCAGCCGTGCCCCATGAAGAGCCGTGCACAGGTCGTGGTCATCGGCGGCGGCGTGGTGGGCTGCAGCGCCCTCTACCACCTGACGCAGCTCGGCATCACCGACGTCGTGCTGCTTGAGCGCGACGAGCTGACGGCCGGCTCGACCTGGCATGCGGCCGGCAACTGCCCGAATTTCTCGACCTCGTGGAATCTCATCAAGCTCCAGCGCCACAGCACGCGCCTGTACAGCGAGCTCGCGCAGCGCACCGGCTACGACATCAACTACCACGTGACCGGCAGCATCCGGCTCGCCCATACGCCGGACCGCGTCGATGAATTCCGTCACGTCGCGTCGCAGGCGCGCGCGCAGGGCATCGAATTCGAGCTGCTGACGCCCACGCAGATCCGGGAGCGGCACCCGTTTGTCGTCACCGACGGCATCCGCGCGGGTCTGTACGACCCGTACGACGGCGATATCGATCCGGCGCAGCTGACGCAGGCGCTCGCCAAGGGCGCGCGCGAAGCCGGCGCAGAGATCCATCGCCAGACCCGGGTGACGGCGATCGGGCGTACGCGCTCCGGCGAATGGCGGATCACTACCACCAGGGGCGTGATCCAGGCCGGGAGGATCATCAACGCCGCCGGTTACCGCGGCGGCGAGATCGCGGCGATGGTCGGCGAATACCTGCCCATGGTCACGCTCTCGCACCAGTACCTCGTCACCGAGGAAATCCCGGAACTCGTGGCGCGCGGCACGGAACGCCTGCCGCTGCTGCGCGATCCGGACGTCAGCTACTACCTGCGGCAGGAAAAGCACGGCCTCATCCTGGGGCCCTACGAGCGGCAAGCCACGGCGCACTGGCTGGACGCGATCCCGGACGAGTTCGCGCACCAGCTGTTCGACGACGATCTCCCGCGCATCGAGGATTACATCGAGGCGGCCTGCAGGCGCGTGCCGATCCTGGGCTCGGTCGGCGTCAGGACCGTCATCAACGGCCCGATTCCGTATGCGCCGGACGGCAACCCGCTGATCGGGCCGGCGCCCGGCCTGCCGGGCTTCTACCACTGCTGCGCCTTCACGTTCGGCATTGCGCAGGCCGGCGGCGCCGGCAAGTGCATCGCCGAATGGGTGGCCAACGGCCAGCCCGAGTGGGACATGTGGCCGCTGGATTCGCGACGCTACCTGGAATGCCACAATCACCGCTTCACGCTGGCCAAGGCGCTTGAAACCTACCGGCACGAGTACGGCGTCGGATTCCCGGCGGAAGAGCGCCCCGCGGGCCGGCCCGCGAAGACCTCGCCCGTCTATTCGCGCCTCAGCAACAAGGGAGCGAAGTTCGGCGCCCGCGGCGGCTGGGAACGCGCCGTCTGCTTTCCGGAAGCGAGCGACCCGCAGGACCGGCCCGAGCTGTCGTTCCGCCGCCCGCGCTGGCACGCGGCCGTCGCGCGCGAGTGTGAAGCGGTCGAGCAGCGCGTGGCGGTGCTCGACCTGCCGGGATTCACGAAATTCGAGGTGTCCGGCCCGGGTGCCGCCGACTGGCTCGATCGCATGGTGGCGGGCGTGGTGCCCAAGCCCGGGCGCACGGCACTCAACTACTTCTGCGCGCCCAGCGGCGGCATCGTCACGGAGATGACGATCACGGCGCTCGAGCCGGATCGCTACTGGCTGATCAGCGCGGCAGCGGGCGAGCGGCACGACGAGCACTGGCTGCGCGAACACCTGCCGGATTCCGGCGCGGCCGTCCGTCTCGAGAACCGGTCGGCGCGTTTCGGCACGCTGATCGTCGTGGGGCCGCGTTCACGCGAACTGCTCTCGCGGCTGACGCGCGCGGATCTTTCCAGCGCGGCGTTTCCCTGGCTGTCGGTGCGCGACATCCCGATCGGCTACACGCGCGCGATCGCGCTGCGCGTCAATTACGTGGGCGAACTGGGCTGGGAACTGCACCTGCCGGTCGAACACCTGCTGTCGGTCTATGACCTGCTGTTCGAAGCGGGGCGGCAATTCGGTATTCGCGACTTTGGCCTGTACGCCATGGACAGCCTGCGCCTCGAGAAGTGTTACCGCGCCTGGAAGGGCGACCTCACCACCGAATACACGCCGCTCATGGCATCGCTGGATCGCTTCGTGAAGCTCGACAAGCCGGGCGGCTTCATCGGCCAGGAGGCGCTGCGGCGTGAGGCGGCCGCCGGGCCGCGCGAGCGCTTCGTGCCGCTCCTGGTGGATGCGGACGACGCGGATGCCGCGCCGGTATCGATCGTGTTCCACGAGGACCGGCCGGTGGGGCTGGTCACGTCCGGCGGCTACGGGTATCGCCTAAAGCGGAGCATCGCCCTCGCCTATGTCCGCACGGATCTCGCGCTGCCCGGTACGGAGCTCGAGGTCGAGATCCTCGGTGACCGCCGCCGCGCGGTCGTCGCACGCGAGCCGCTCTACGATCCGGAGAACCTGCGGCTGCGGGCCTGACCCCCGGCCGCGCGGCCTCAGACGCTGCGCGGGTAGGCCCCGAGCACCCGGAACAGCGAGGCGATGCGGCCGAGTTCCTCGAGCGCGGGCGCGACGCCCGGGTCCGCGGCATGGCCGAGGATGTCGACGAAGAACACGTAGTGCCACTTGCGCTGCAATGACGGCCGCGACTCGATGCGCGTCATGCTGATCGCGTGCCGTGCCAGCGGCTCGAGCAGGCGATGCAGCGCACCGGGTGCCTCGGTGTCGGACATCGACATCAGCAGCGTCGTCTTGTCGCGGCCGGAGGGCGCGAGCAGCGAGCGGCCGATGATGTGGAAGCGCGTGGTGTTGTCGGGCCGGTCCTCGATCTCGGCAGCGAGCGTGCGCAGGCCGTAGATGTCCGCGGCCGCCTGGCTCGCGATCGCCGCGGTGCCCGTCTCGTCGCGCGCGCGCCGCGCGCCCTCCGCGTTGCTCGCGACCGCGACCCGCTCCACGCCGGGCAGCAGCTCATCGAGCGACGCGCGGCACTGGGCGAGCGCCTGGGCGTGCGCGCAGATGCGCCGCACGTCCGACAGGCCGCCGGCCCGCGCCAGCAGGTGGTGGCGGATCGCGAGCTCGACCTCGCCGCAGATCTTGAGGGGCGAGGACAGGAACATGTCGAGCGAGTGGCGTACCGTGCCCTCGGTCGAATTCTCGATCGGCACCACGCCGAAATCGGCGCTGCCCGACTCGACCTCGCGAAACACGTTTTCCACCTCCGGCAGCGGCAGCGCCCGCACCGAGTGACCGAAGTGCCGCGACACCGCCGCGTGCGTGTAGGTGCCTTCGGGACCGAGGAAGGCGATCTTGAGCGGCTCCTGCTGCGCGAGGCAGGCCGACATGATCTCGCGGAACAGGCGCAGCATCTCCTCGTCCTTCAGGGGGCCGCGATTGCGCGCGACGACGTTGCGCAGCACCTCCGCCTCGCGCTCCGGGCGGTAGAAGTCGACCGCCGCGCCCGCCTTCTTGCTCGCGCCGACCTCGCGCGCGAGCCGGGCGCGGTCGGCGATCAGCTGCTGGATCTGCTCGTCGATGCCGTCGATGCGGCGCCTGATCCCGTCGAGTCCGGTGCTTTCGTCCATTTCCGTCTCCCCAAATGGCAAAAAACCCCGCAGCGGTCGTCCGGTGCGGGGTTCGTCAATCGTGCCTTCGTGCGCGCAGTCAGCCCGTCGGCCCGTACCCCAGTGCGGTCCTAAAGAAGAAGCCGGTGCAGTTGCTGCCGTGCATCGGGGGCCATCATCCGGGCCCGCGGCCCGGCTTGTCAACCGCGGCCACGATGCGACACGATGCCCCGTCATGACAGACCGCGATACCCGCAAGTTCTCCCGCCTCGTCGTCGACGGCGCCGAACGCTCGCCGAACCGCGCAATGCTGCGCGCGGTCGGCTTCACCGACGAGGACTTCCGCCGTCCGCAGGTCGGCATCGCCTCCACCTGGAGCCGCGTGACCCCCTGCAACCTGCACATCGACGGTCTCGCAGAAGCCGCCTGCTGGGGCGTCCGCGAAGCCGGCGGCCGTGACGTGCTGTTCAACACGATCACTGTCTCCGACGGCATCTCGATGGGGTCGCCCGGCATGCGCTACTCGCTCGTCTCGCGCGAGGTGATCGCCGACTCGATCGAGACCGTGGCCGGCGCCCAGGGCTTCGACGGCCTGGTCGCGATCGGCGGCTGCGACAAGAACATGCCGGGCTGCGTGATGGCGCTCGCGCGACTCGACCGGCCCGCGGTCTTCGTCTACGGCGGCACGATCCGGCCGGGCGCGGGCCGGCGCGACATCGTCAGCGTGTTCGAAGCGGTCGGCCGTCACGCGAAAGGCGATCTCGACGACGCGGGCCTCGCCGAGATCGAGCGTACGGCGATCCCCGGCGCAGGCTCCTGCGGCGGCATGTACACGGCGAACACGATGGCTTCGGCGATTGAGGCGCTCGGCATGAGCCTGCCGAACAGCTCCGCCCAGGAGGCAGTCTCGGACGCGAAGCGCGAGGACTGCCGGCAGGCAGGCGCCGCGGTCGTGCGGCTGCTCGAGCGCGGCATCACGCCCGCGAGGATCCTCACGCGCGAGGCCTTCGAGAACGCCATCACCGCGGTGATCGCGCTCGGCGGTTCGACCAATGCGGTCCTGCACCTGCTCGCGATCGCGCACGCGGCGCGCGTTCCGCTCGAGCTCGACGATTTCACGCGCATCGGCCGCCGCGTCCCCGTGCTCGCGGACCTGAAGCCGAGCGGCAAGTACCTGATGTCCGAGCTGGTCGCGATCGGCGGCATCACGCCGCTCATGCGCATGCTGCTCGAGCGCGGATTGCTGCACGGCGACTGCCTCACGGTCACCGGGCGGACGCTGGCCGAGAACCTGGCGGAGACCGGCCGCTATCCGGCCGGCCAGGACATCGTCCGCGGCTTCGACGACCCGATCAAGCCGGAGAGCCACCTGGTGGTGCTGTACGGCAACCTCGCGCCGACCGGCGCGGTCGCCAAGATCAGCGGCAAGGAAGGCCTGGCGTTCACGGGGCGCGCGTGCGTATTCGAATCGGAAGAGTCCTGCCTGCAAGCCATCCTCGACGGCGGCATCGCGCCCGGCAGCGTGATCGTGATTCGCTACGAGGGGCCAAAGGGCGGGCCCGGCATGCGCGAGATGCTCTCGCCTACCGCCGCGATCATGGGCAGGGGCCTCGGCGACTCCGTTGCCCTGATCACGGACGGTCGCTTCTCCGGCGGCAGCCACGGATTCGTGGTCGGGCACGTGACGCCGGAAGCCGCAGTCGGCGGCCCGCTGGCGCTGGTCGAGGACGGCGACACGATCACCATCGATGCCGGGAAGCGCGAGTTGCGCCTGCAGCTCGATGAGGCGGTCATCGAAGCCCGTCGCAGGGCTTGGAAACCGCCGCCGCTCGAGGTGCCGCCCGGCGTGCTCGCCAAGTACCGGCGGCTGGTCGGCAGCGCGTCGGAGGGCGCGGTCACTGACGGCTGAATGCTGCGTCGGCCCAACACACCTGATGGGCGCCGTCTCTGCGCGGCGAGCTTCGGACTACTTGCGCCGACGCTTCGAAAAATGGGACTGGGCGAGAAACGACAGCAGCATGCCCGCAGCCAGCAGCAAGACGGACAGCTTGCCTCGATGCGGCGTATCGGCGGTCCAGATGCCGCTGGATTGGAGCCGGTAAAAGACATACAAGGCCAGCACCCATGGAGTGAGCGCCAGCGCGCTTTCAACCAGGTAGCGGCCCATTGCCCGCAGCCGAGGCGACATCGGCCGGATGCTACCATGCGCTGCGACCCGGCTCGTGTCATGCAAGCGACGGAGATGCCTTGAGCAAGTCGTGGCAAGCGGTCCTGAAACACAAGGCACTCAATGCCTGGGGACTGTTCTGCCTGCTCAGCATCCCCATGTCACTCGTCATGGTCGCCGAGATGCTGCGGACCGACCTGTCTGCGCCGACCGGGGTCTCGCACCTGATTTCCTACGCGGTACGCTGGGCGGTGCCGCTGATCTACCTGGTCACGGCGGCGTCGGCACTGCACGCGCTGTTTCCGGGACCGCTCTCGACCTGGCTGATGCGCAACCGCAAGCACGTCGGGCTCTCCTTCGCCGTCGCGATGGCCTGGCAGGGTCTGTTCATATTCCTGGTTTCGACCTCCCATCGAGACTACTACTTCAGCGAGATATTTCTCCTTCGCGACGAAATCGAAGGCAGCACGGGCTACCTCTTTCTGGCCGCCATGGTCGCGACATCTTTCGAAGTCGGCCGCAGACTCCTGAGCGCGGCCCAGTGGAAATTGCTGCATCGCAGTGGCGTTTACTTCCTGTGGGCCTATCCGTTCAGCGTCTACTGGTGGAATCTGTTCATCTACCCGGACCCTCGGCCCATCGACTATGTCTTTTACTGGGGCGGTTTCATCGCCTTCGCGCTCAGAATCGCCGCCTGGGGCAGGAAGCGGCAGCAGGCCGCTTTGCGGGCAGCGGCCGGCAGCGTGCCGACGGCCAACCGGATTGCAGGCGCCAGCCTCATTGCCTGCGGGCTGGCGGCTGCCGGCACGGGTGGGTGGTGGCAGAAATCGGTGACCGGGTTTCTGACCGCCCCGGAATGGTCCGCAAACCTGGTGGCGTGGCTTCCATTCTGGCCATTCGAACTCTTCCTGCCGCTGGTCGCCGTCGGCCTCGGCACACTGACCGCCACGACCGGGCGCGCGGCAGGCTCAGGATTCCCTGAGCCCGCAGCGGACTAACTGACCCGGAGCCGGTCCACAACGGCGTCGCCTGCTGCCTGTGTCGGCGCCGCGTCGGTGCCGCGCGGCGCGATGTCCGGCGTCAGTACGCCGGCCGCGATGGCCTCCGCGACCGCCCGTTCGACCGCGGCGGCCTCGGTCTCGAGTCCGAGCGAATGGCGCAGCAGCAGCGCCGCGCTCGCGATGGCACCGTACGGGTTCGCGATGCCGCGACCCGCGATGTCCGGCGCCGAGCCGTGGATGGGCTCGTACAGGCCGCGGCGGCCGTCGCCCAGCGATGCCGAGGGCATCAGGCCGAGCGAGCCGGCGAGCGCGGCGGCCTCGTCGCTCAGGATGTCGCCGAACAGGTTCTCGGTCACCAGCACGTCGAAGCTCGCCGGGCGCGTCAGCAACAACATCGCCGCGGAGTCGACCAGTTGGTGCTCGAGCGTGATGGCCGGGAATTCCTCCCGAACGACGCGCGTGACCGTCTCGCGCCACAGCCGCGAGGTTTCGAGCACGTTGGCCTTGTCCACCGACGTGACGCGCCCGCGCCGCGCCGCGGCGAGCCGGAAGGCGATGCGCGCGATGCGCTCGATCTCGCCCGCCGTGTAGCGGCACTCGTCGGTGGCCGAATCCGCCTCGCGCGTGCGGCGGCCGAAATAGATGCCGCCCGTCAGTTCGCGGACGATCAGCAGGTCGACGCCGCCGAGCAGCGACTCCTTGAGCGGCGACGCCACGTGCAGCGCCGGCTGCGGAACGACGGGCCGCAGGTTGGCGTACAACCCGAGGGCCTCGCGCAGACCAAGGATCGCCTGCTCCGGCCGGATTCTCGCCGCGGGGTCGGCGTACTTCAGCGCGCCGATCGCGCCGAACAGGATGGCGTCGCACTCGCGCGCGAGCGCGAGCGTCGCGGCCGGCAGCGGCTCCTGCCCGGCGTCCATCGCCGCGGCGCCCACCGGCGCCTCCTCGAAGCCGAAATCGTGGCCGAATCGCGCCGCGACGGCCCGCAGCGCGCGCACGGCCTCGGCCGTGACTTCCGGGCCGATCCCGTCGCCCGGCAGGACGGCGATGCGCGCCTTCAAGCGCCGCGGCTCCGCTCATACGCGTCGATGGCGCCGGACCGGGACAACAGGTAGCCGAGTTCGTCGATCCCGTTCAGCAGCCGATAGCGCGCGAAGGGTTCGACCGGAAACGGCGCGGGCGCCAGACCCGGCGCCGCCAGCGTCGTCGCCTCGAGGTCGATCGTCACTTCGACCCCGGGGTGCGCTGTCAGCCAGGCGAGCGCGTCGCCCGGCACCGCGACCGGCAGCAGCCCGTTCTTCAGGGCATTGTTGCGGAAGATGTCCGCGAACGAACCCGCGACTACCGCGCGAAACCCGTAGTCGCGCAGCGCCCAGGCCGCGTGCTCGCGCGAGGAGCCGCAGCCGAAATTCCGGCCCGCGACCAGCACGCCGGCGCCGCGTGTCTGCGGGTCATTGAGCGCGAAGCCGGGCCGCGGCTGCCCTTCCCCGTCGAATCGCCAGTCGGCGAACAGCGCGTCGCCGAAGCCGTCCCGGCGCGTCGTCGTCAGGAAGCGCGCGGGGATGATCTGGTCGGTGTCCACATCGTCGGCCGCGAGCACGACGGTGCGCGCGCGGATGGTGCGGATGGGCGTTGTCGCAGTGACGTCCATGGTCAGGCCGCCAGCTCGCGCGGATCCGTGACCCGGCCGGTCACCGCCGCCGCGGCCGCCGTGGCGGGACCCGCGAGCAGCGTGCGGCTGCCCGCACCCTGCCGGCCCTCGAAGTTGCGGTTGCTCGTGCTCACGACGTACTGGCCGGACGCGGCGACGTCGCCGTTCATGCCGATGCACATCGAGCAGCCGGACTCCCGCCACTCCGCGCCGGCCGCGAGGAACACGCGATCGAGTCCCTCCGCCTCGGCGGCGCGCTTCACCTGCTGCGAGCCCGGCACGACCAGCATGCGCACGCCGCGGGCGAGCTTGCGGCCGCGCAGCACCGCCGCGGCGGCCTGCAGGTCCGACAGGCGCGAGTTGGTGCAACTGCCGATGAACACGAGATCCACGCGCTTGCCGGCGAGCCGCTCACCCGGCTCGAAGCCCATGTAGCGCAGGGCCTTCATGAACGCCGCATCGCCGGCCTCGGGGATGCTGCCGCCGACGGCGGTGACCATGCCGGGGTTGGTGCCGTAGCTGATCATCGGCTCGACTGCCGCCGCATCGAGCGAAACCTCGCCGTCGAATGCCGCGCCGGCATCGCCCGGCAGCGCCTGCCAGCGCTCGACGGCGTGCTCCCAGTCCTCGCCCGCGGGCGCGCCCGGGCGGCCCTGCAGGTACGCGAAGGTCGTGGCATCCGGCGCGATCATGCCGGCCCGGGCACCCGCCTCGATCGACATGTTGCACACGGTCATGCGTTCTTCCATGGACAGCGCGCGGATGCCCTCGCCGCGATACTCGATGACGTGGCCGGTGCCGCCGCCGACGCCGAGCCGGCCGACGATCGCGAGCACCAGGTCCTTGGAGCCGACGCCTGCCTGCAACCTTCCCCCGATCGTAACCGCGAGGCAGCGCGGCTTGCGCTGCAGCAGGCACTGCGTCGCGAGCACGTGGCCGACCTCGGTGGTGCCGATGCCGAAGGCCAGCGTGCCGAAGGCGCCATGCGTGCTGGTGTGGCTGTCGCCGCAGACGATCGTCATGCCGGGCTGCGTGCGCCCGAGCTCGGGACCGATCACGTGCACGATGCCGCGCCGGCCGTCGCCGAGACCGAGCAGCTCGATGCCGTGCGCGCGCGCATTGCGCTCGAGCGCCGCGACCTGGGCCGCCGCCGACGCGTCGCGGATCGGGATGCGTCCGAGGAGTTCGGCCGCATCGGTCGGCGTCGAATGGTCGAGCGTGCCGAGCGTCCGGTCGGGCCGGCGCACGGGCAGGCCGCGCGACTCGAGTTCGGCGAACGCCTGCGGCGTCGTCACCTCGTGCACGAGGTGCAGGTCCACGTACAGGACCGCGGGCGTTTCGGCAGTCTCCGCCACGACCTCGTGGGCCTGCCAGATCTTCTCGAACAGGGTGCGCGGCGTCATCCGGCTGCGGCTTGCGGACGGCGCGCGCTCTGCCGCGCCGTCTCGATGCGGTTGACGACGTCGAGGAACGCGCGCGCGCCCGACTCGACGATGTTGGTGCTGACGCTGCCGCCGCGGTAGGTGCGACCCTCGCACTCGACCGTGACCAGCGCCTCGCCCTGGGCGTCCTCGCCCTCGCTGACGCTGCGCACCTCGAACTTGCGCAGCCTGAGCGGGAGTCCGAGTGCCTGCTCGATCGCCTTGAGCGCCGCGTCCACCGGCCCGTCGCCGCTCGCGGCCAGCTTCAGGCGCCGCCCGTCGCCGTGCACGAGTTCGACTTCGGCGCGGGCGGGCTCGCCGGTGACCGCGGTGGTCGCGAGTCGCGCCAGCGACCAGGGACCGGCGCTGCCGCCCTCGACGTCGAGCACCAGCGCCTCGATGTCGCCGTCGAACAGTTCCTTCTTGCAGTCCGCCAGCGCCTTGAAACGCGCGAACACCACGTTGAATTCGCCCTCGTCGAGCTCGAAGCCGAGCTCGCGCACGCGCTCGCGGAATGCGTGCCGGCCGCTGTGCTTGCCGAGCACGAGGTGGCTGCGCGACAGGCCGACGTCCTGCGGCCGCATGATCTCGTAGGTCTCGGCGTGGCGCAGCATGCCGTGCTGATGGATACCGGACTCGTGCGCGAAGGCGTTCTCGCCGGTGATGGCCTTGTTGCGCGGGATCGGCATGCCGGTGATCGTCGAGACCAGGCGGCAGGTGGGATACAGCCGCTCGGCGCGGATGCCGGTGGTCGCGCCGAATGCGCCCTCGCGCACCTTGAGCGCCATCACGATCTCCTCCATCGAGCAGTTGCCGGCGCGCTCGCCGATGCCGTTGATCGTGCACTCGACCTGCCGCGCGCCCGCGCGCACGGCCGCGAGGCTGTTGGCTACCGCCATGCCGAGGTCGTCGTGGCAGTGTACCGACAGCGTGACCGACTCGATCCCGCGCACGTGCCGCTTCAGGTGTGTGAAGGTCTCGTGGAATTCCTGGGGCGTCGTGTAGCCGACCGTGTCGGGCACGTTGATCGTCGTCGCGCCGGCGTCCACGGCCGCCTGCACCACCTCGGTCAGGAACTCGGGCTCGGTGCGCGAGGCGTCTTCCGGCGAGAACTCGACGTCCTCGCACAGGCTGCGCGCGTAGCGCACGCCCTCGGCCGCGAGGCGCACGATCTCCTCACGCGCCATCTTGAGCTTGTGCTCGCGGTGGATCGCGCTGGTCGCGAGGAACACGTGCAAGCGCGGCCTCTCGGCTTCCCGAATCGCGCCCCAGGCGGCGTCGATGTCCGCGCGCGTGCAACGCGCGAGCGCGCACACGACGGCCCCGCGGACCTCGCGCGCCACGGCGGCGACTGATTCGAAGTCGCCCGGCGACGCTGCCGGGAAGCCGGCCTCGATGATGTCCACGCTGAGCTCGGCGAGCGCGCGCGCGACGCGGACTTTCTCCTCGCGCGTCATGCTGCAGCCCGGTGACTGCTCGCCGTCGCGCAGCGTCGTGTCGAAGATCTTCACCCGGTCCGTCATGATTCCTCCCGCGCAAAAAACGAACCCCGCAGCGGCCTTGCCGGTGCGGGGTTCCTGTCTCCAGGTTTCTTCGGGCGTCAGCCCGTCGTCCCGCACCTCGGTGAGGCAAGCAGAAGAAGGCCAAGCAGGGCGATTGGCTGCCGTTTCGTCATGGGATCGCCGCGTCCATGGCGCGCATAACACCACGGCTGGCGTGCGCGTGTCAATCGCGGGCAGGCACAAGCGGCGGCAGGCGGCAGGTAACGGACCGTTATAAGGGCATAACGAGGGAGTCTTTCCGTAGTGCCCGCCCCGCTCCGTAGGATCGGAAGCAGGAGAACCTGCGAGGCGCCATGATGGCCAATCCGTTGCCCACATCCCAGGCCTTCCCGCTCGACGCCGAGCGCGCCGACCGGCTGGTCGAGCTCGTGCGCGGCCTCGACGCGCCGGGCCTGCTCTGGATCTCCGGCTACGCAGCGGGACTGGCAGCCGCGGGACTCGCGGCCGCCGCGAACCACGTGACCTGGGGCGCCGCCGGCGCCGCGACCGCCTCCGTGCCGACGCCGGACGCCGACGCGCCCTGGGCCGCGACCATCGTCTACGGCTCGCAGACCGGCAACGGCCGACGCATCGCGGAAGCGCTCGGCGCGCGCCTCAAGGCACAAGGCCATCGCGTGCGCGTCTCCCGCGCCGGCGAGTATGCGACAAAAGAGCTCGCCCGCGAAAAGCGCCTGTTCATCATCATGAGCACGCACGGCGACGGCGATCCGCCGGACGACGCGCGGCCGCTGACCGATTTCCTGTTCGGGCGGCGCGCGCCGCAACTGCCGTCGCTCGAATTCGCCGTGCTGGCGCTCGGCGACTCGAGTTATCCGAAGTACTGCGAGATCGGACGGCGCGTTGACGGGCGCCTCGCGGAGCTCGGCGCGAAGCGCCTGTTCGAGCGCGTCGACTGCGACGTGGACTTCGACGTTCCTGCAGCGGGTTGGCAGGCGCGGGTCAACGAATGGGCCGAAAAGCTGCCGCCGGAAAGCACCGCCCCCGCGCGCGTCGCCGTGCTGCGCCCGGTCGCGAGCGCTCCAGCCTGGAGCCGCGAGCGGCCGTTCGCGGCCGAGGTCCTCGCCAACCAGCGCATCACCTGGGGCGAGGGCGTGCGCGACGTGCGCCACGTCGAGCTGTCGCTCGCAGGCTCGGGACTGCGCTACGAGCCGGGCGACTCGCTTGGCGTCGTTCCGGAAAACCCCGAAGCCACCGTCGCCGCCGTGCTCGCCGCCGCGCGTCTCGATGGCAACGAGTCCGTGCAGCGCGACGGGCGGCGGCGCCCGCTCGCCGAGTGGCTGTCGAAGGGCCTCGAGATCACGCTCGTGACCCGGCCCTTGATCGCGAAAATCGCGGAGCGCGGCCGGCAGGCAGCGCTCGCGGCACTGCTGCGGCCCGGACACGAGGCGGCGCTGCGCGCCTTTCTCACCCAGAACCAGCTCGTCGACCTGCTGGAGACCTACCCCGCCGATTGGGACGCTGACTCACTGGTCGCGGCGCTCCGGCCCCTCGCGCCCCGCCTTTACTCGATCGCCTCGAGCGCCCGGGAAGTCGGCGACGAGGTGCATCTCACCGCGGCACGGATCGATACGGGCGGCGGCATCTCGAAGCGGCCCGGTGCGGCGACGCATTATCTCGCGACTCGCGCCGAGGGCGCGGCGATCCCCGTTTACGTCGAATCAAACCCGCGCTTTCGCCTGCCCGTCGACGGCGCGCGGGACGTGATCATGATCGGCGCCGGCACGGGCATCGCGCCCTACCGCGCGTTCCTGCAGGAGCGGGTTGCGGCGGGCAGCCGCGGGCGCAACTGGCTGATTTTCGGCGCGCGGCACCTCGCCCGCGACTTCCTCTACCAGCTCGAGTGGCAGCGCGCCCTCAGGCAGGGTGCGCTGGCGCGCATCGACCTCGCCTTCTCCCGGGATTCGGGCCGCAAGACCTACGTGCAGCAGCGCATCCAGGAGGCCGGCGCGACGCTCCACGACTGGCTCGAGAGCGGCGCGACGCTCTACGTCTGCGGCGACGCGACGCGCATGGCCCCCGACGTGCACGCCGCGCTCGCCGGCGTGATCGCGAAGCACGGCGGTCTCTCAACGGAAGCCGCGCAGGAGCACCTGGACCGGCTCGGCGCGGACGGCCGTTATCTCAGAGACGTGTACTGATGGCCGCCGCGAACCCCAGTGCCGTCGAGCGGATCAAGGCCGCGAGCCGCGGCCTGCGCGGCACGATCGTGGAGAGCCTCGCCGACCCGGTGACCGGCGGGCTCGCCGACGACGACCAGCACCTGCTGAAATTCCATGGCTCCTACCAGCAGCACGACCGCGACAGCGCCGAGGCGCGCCGCCAGGCGAAGCTCGAGCCCGCATTCAGCTTCATGATCCGCACGCGCCTGCCCGGCGGGCTCGTCACGCCGGCGCAGTGGCTCGCGCTCGATGCGCTCGCGACCCGCTACGCGAATGGCACGCTGCGCCTGACGTCGCGCCAGGCGTTCCAGCTGCACGGCGTGCTGAAAGGCGACCTGAAACCGGCGATCGCGGCGATGAATGCGGCACTCGTCGACACCATCGCGGCCTGCGGCGACGTCAACCGCAACGTGCTCGCGTCGCCGGGGCCGCTGGCCTCGCCCGTCCATGCCGCGGTGCAGGCCTGGGCTGCGAAGCTCTCCGCGCACCTGTTGCCGCGTACGCGCGCCTACCACGAGATCTGGCTGGACGGCGCGAAGGTCGCGCCGGAGCAGGAAGCAGAGACGGTCCTCGGCGCGAACTACCTGCCGCGCAAGTTCAAGGCGGCGATCGCCGTGCCGCCGGTCAACGACGTCGACGTCTTCGCGCAGGACCTCGGCTTCATCGCGATCGCGCAGGACGGCCGGCTCGCCGGCTTCAACCTGGCGGCCGGCGGCGGGCTCGGCGCGACGCACGGCGACGCGCAGACATATCCCCGGCTCGCGGAGGTCGTCGGCTTCCTTGCACCTGAGCAGTTGCTCGCCGTCGCCGAGGCGGTCGTCACCACGCAGCGCGACTTCGGCGATCGCGGCGAGCGCAAGCACGCGCGCCTCAAGTACACCATCGCCGATCGCGGCCTCGACTGGTTCCGCAGCGAGCTCGAGCGCCGGCTCGGCTTCGCGCTCGAGGCGCCGCGGCCCTTCGAGTTCACGACCACGGGCGATCGATTCGGCTGGAGCGAGGATGGCGAGGGCCGCTGGCACCTAGCGCTTCGCATCGAGTCCGGGCGTGTGGCCGACCGGGGCGACCGGCGGCTGCGCGCGGGACTCGCGCGCATCGCGCAGGTACATCGGGGCCACTTCCAGCTGACGCCGAACCAGAACCTCATCGTCGCGGACGTCGCGGATGGCGATCGTTGGCGCATCGACGCCCTGGTCGTGGGCTACGGGCTCGACGCGTACCGCAGGTCGCGGCCGGTCGCGCTCGAGTCGCTCGCCTGCGTCGCGCTGCCCACCTGCCCGCTCGCGATGGCGGAAGCCGAGCGCTACCTGCCGGCGGCGACCGCCGCGATCGACGCGCTGATGGAGAAGCACGGCCTCGGCGGCGAGCCGCTGCTGTTTCGCGTGAGCGGCTGCCCCAACGGCTGCTCGCGGCCCTACCTCGCGGAAGTCGCGCTGGTCGGCAAGGCGCCGGGACGCTACAACCTGCATCTCGGCGGCGCGCGCGACGGCCGGCGCCTGGCCGCTCTGTACCGCGAAAACCTCGACGAACCCGCTATTCTCGCCGCGCTCGACCCGCTGTTCGCCGCCTGGTCCGCGGAGCGCACGCCCGCAGAGGCATTCGGCGATTGGCTGCACCGCAGCAGGCGGCTGTCATGAGCTGCGTGATGCGTGAGACGCGCACCGCCCGGCAGGGCCTCGTGTTGTCCGCGCTGAACGCGGAGCTGCGCGCGCTCGGCGCGCGGGCGCGCGTCGAGCGCGCGGCGGAATTCCTGCCGGGGCCGCAGATCCTCAGCTCTTCCTTCGGCGCCCAGGCGGCGGTATCGCTGCACCTCGTCACGCAAGCGCTGCCCGGCATCCCGGTCGTGCTGATCGACACCGGCTACCTGTTCGCGGAGACGTATCGCTTCGCCGACCAGCTCGCCGCACGCCTGCGGCTGAACCTCAAGGTCTACGGACCAGCAGAGTCGCCAGCCTGGCTCGAGGCGCGGCACGGGAAGCTGTGGGAACAGGGAGCCGCCGGCATCGAGCGCTACAACCAGGTTCACAAGGTCGAACCGATGCAGCGCGCACTTGCCGAGCTCGGCGCCGGTACCTGGTTTGCGGGCCTGCGCCGCCAGCAGTCCGGGACCCGCGCCGCGATCGAGCCGGTGCAGCGCATCGGATCGGGCCGGTTCAAGGTGCATCCGATCTTCGACTGGACCGACCGCGACGTGCACGAGTATCTGCGACGCAACGACCTGCCGTATCACCCGCTCTGGGAGCGCGGCTATGTGTCGATCGGCGACTGGCACACCACGCGCTCCCTGCGCGAAGCGGGCGACGATGCCGGCGGCACGCGGTTTTTCGGTGTGCAGCGGGAGTGCGGCCTGCACCTGATCGGCGCCGGCGCCGGACGCTGAGCGTGCGCCACCTCCCCGTCTTCCTCGACCTCAAGTCCGCGCCGGCGCTGGTCGCCGGCGGCGGGCGCGTGGCCGCGCGCAAGGTCGCGCTGCTGCGCTCCGCGGGCGCGGCGGTCACCGTCGTCGCTCCGACCGCCTGCCCCGAGATCGCGTCCCAGGCGGCACGCGGCGAGCTTGCCTGGCGGCCGCGGAGCTTCGAGCCCGGCGACGTTGCCGGCACTCGCGTCGTGTTCGCCGCGACCGACGACGAGTCCGTCAACGACGCCGTCGCGGTAGCGGCCCGTGCGGCGGGCGTGCCCGTCAACGTCGCGGACGACGGCGCGCGTTCGAGCTTCATCCTGCCGGCAATCGTCGATCGCTCGCCGCTCCTGGTTGCGGTCTCGAGCGGCGGCGCCGCGCCCATGCTGGCGACCGCCGTGCGCGCGCGCATCGAGGCGCTGCTCGACCATTCCTGGTCGCGGCTCGCCGAGTTCGCCGACCGCTGGCGGCAGGCGATCCGCGCGGCGCGGCCCGGGATCGCGGCCCGCCGCCGGCTCTACGAATGGCTGCTCGACGGGCCGGTGGCCGGGGCCGTGCGCGCCGGACGCGAGCCGGAGGCGGACAAGCTGTTCGCAGCAGCGCTCGCGGAAGAGGCGCCTGCGCCGCGCGGATTCGTGTCCCTGGTCGGCGCCGGGCCAGGCGACCCGGACCTACTGACGCTCAAGGCGCTGCGCGCGCTCGGGACCGCGGACGTGATCCTCGCGGACCGGCTGGTCGGCCCCGAGATCCTGGCGCGCGCCCGCCGCGAGGCGGAAGTCGTGGACGTCGGCAAGAGCGCGGGCGGCGCGGGCGAGTCGCAGGAGCGCATCAACCGGCTGCTGGTGCATCACGCGCGGCGTGGACGGCGCGTCGTGCGGCTGAAGGGCGGCGACCCGCTGGTGTTCGGCCGCGGCGGCGAAGAGGCTGCATGGCTCGCGCGCCACGGCGTGCGTTTCGAGATCGTGCCGGGTATCACCGCCGCGCTCGGCTGCGCCGCCTACGCGGGCATTCCGCTCACCGACCGGCGTTACGCCGAAACGCTGCACTTCGTGACGGCGCACGGCGCCGACGCGGCCGATCGCATCGACTGGCAGCGCCTCGCGGGCCGCCGCCAGACGCTCGTCGTCTACATGGGCGTCGCGGCTGCCGCAAGCGTGCGCGAACGCCTGATCGAGGCACGGCTACCCCCCGCGACGCCGGTGGCGATCGTCGAGAACGGCACGCTGCCCGGGCAGCGCGTGCTGCTGAGCGACCTCGCCGGCCTCGGGTCGGCTATCGCGGCCGAAGGCATACGCTCGCCCGCCCTGCTGATCATTGGGGAGTCCGCCGCCGAAGCGGCGCGCCTCGCCTGGTTCGGGCCGCCGCCCGCCGTCGAGGCTGTCCGGAAATCCGCCTGAGGACGGCGCGCTTCCCTCGACGGCGCCCCTGCCGGTATCGTGGCTGAATCCCATGAAGCTCCACCAGCTGCGCTACCTCGTCACGATCGTGCAGAACGGCCTCAACATCACGGCCGCCGCGCGGGCGCTGCACACCTCGCAACCCGGGATCAGCAAGCAGATCAGGCTGCTCGAGGAAGAGCTCGGCTTCCAGATCTTCGAGCGCGAGGGCAGGAACGTCACGCGCGTGACGGCGGCGGGCCAGGCGGTCGTCGAGCACGCGGCACGCATGCTCGAGGAGGCCGAGAACATCCGCCGCCTGTCGGCGGACTTTCAGGACGAGAATCGCGGCTCGATGTCGATCGCGACCACGCACACCCAAGCGCGCTACGTGCTGCCGCCGGTCATCAAGCAGTTCCGCGCGCGCTACCCGAAGGTGGACCTGCACCTGCACCAGGGCACGTCGGAGCAGATCGCCGACCTCGCGGCGGCGGACCGGGTCGACTTCTCGATCGCGACCGGCTCGCACGAGCTGTTCCCGACTCTCGCCCTGATGCCCTGCTTCCGCTGGCACCGCGACATCGTGGTGCCGCGCGATCACCCGCTAGCGTTCGTCACAAAGCCGACGCTGAAGCAGATCAGCGAGTACCCGATCGTCAGCTACGTGTTCAGTTTCACGGGCCGCTCCTCGCTCTCGGAGCTCTTCGAGCGGCACGGCCTCAAGCTCGAGGTCG
The DNA here is from genome assembly GCA_016874295.1 of Gammaproteobacteria bacterium. Classification (GTDB taxonomy): domain Bacteria; phylum Pseudomonadota; class Gammaproteobacteria; order Steroidobacterales; family Steroidobacteraceae; genus SCUD01. Next base: position 58,822 of record VGUH01000011.1, read on the forward strand.
CGCTGACCGCGCGCGACGCCGACGTGATCAAGACCTATGTGCGCCTCGGCCTCGGGGTCGGCATCATCGCCAGCATGGCCTACGAGGAAAACGAGGACCGGGATTTGGTCGCCATCGATGGATCGCATCTGTTCCCGGAGTCGGTGACCTGGATCGGAGTGCGCCGCGGTCGGCTGCTGCGCGGCTACATGTACGAATTCATCCGCCTCGTCGCGCCGCAGCTGACGCGCAAGCTGGTGAACCGGGCGCTCGCGGAGAAGGATGCAGCAGGAGTCGGCGCGGTACTGGAATCCATCAAGGTTCCCAGCTACTGACCGCCCGCACCCGCCCGACCGAGGAATACGATGATCGCGCCGTTCATGCGCACGAGATCATCGTCCTCCCCGCAGCATCCTTGTCGCCTGTCAGGTCGCTGCGGAGCACGGGAGCTGCATGCAACGTCACCCACTCGATGTGGCCCTGGACAGCGGTTCCGATGAGGTGGCGTCGGTTCTTGCCAGGTGACGAGGCCACTCCGGCGCCCGCACGTCAGGCGCGCGCAGCGCCCGCTCCAGTGCCACATCGAGATCTTCGAGCAGGTCCTCCGCCGCCTCGATTCCGACCGACAGCCGTAGCAGCCCCGGCCTGATGCCCGCGGCCGCGCGCGCGGCCGGGTCCATGCCTGCGTGCGTCATCGTCTCCGGATGCGCGACCAGGCTCTCGACGCCGCCGAGCGATTCGGCGAGCGAGAAGCAACGCAGCCCCTCGACGAAGCGGCGCACGGCGGGCTCCCCGCCCGCCAGCTCGAAGCTGACGATCGCACCGAAGGCGCGCTGCTGGCGCGCAGCAAGCGCGTGTCCCGCGTTATCGGGCAAGCCCGGCCAGAATACCCGGCGTACGGCAGGATGCCCGGCGAGCTTTGTTGCCACGGCTTCCGCGTTCTCGGCGTGCTGGCGCATGCGCGGGTGCAGCGTGCGCAGGCCGCGCAGCGTCAGGTAGGCGTCGAACGGGCTGCCGGTGACGCCGAGGCAGTTGGCCCACCAGGCGAGCTCCTCGTGCAGCGCGCGATCGCGGCAGATCACGGCGCCGCCCACGACGTCGCTGTGGCCGTTGATGTACTTGGTCGTCGAGTGCACGACCAGGTCCGCGCCGAGCGCGATCGGCTGCTGCCAGGCAGGAGACAGGAAGGTGTTATCCACGGCGGTGAGCGCCCCCGCAGCACGCGCGAGTCGGCTGACGGCGGCGATGTCCGTGATCCTGAGCAGCGGGTTGCTGGGCGTCTCGATCCACACCAGCCGCGGCCTCGCGTCGAGCGCGCGCGACACCGCCGAGAAGTCCGTGAAATCCACGAACTCCGCGACCAGGCGGCCGGTACGCGCGAGCGCCGACAGCAGGCGGTGCGTGCCGCCGTAGCAGTCGTACGGCGCAAGCACGCACTCGCCCGGCTTCACGAGCGAACAGGCGAGCGTCACCGCTGCCATGCCGGTCGACGTGACGATGCCGCCCGCCCCGCCCTCGAGGGCGGCGAGCGCATCCCCGACCAGGTCGCGCGTCGGGTTGCCCGAGCGCGAGTAGTCGTAGGCGCGCGGCCGGCCGAATCCGGCGAACGCATAGTTTGCGGACAGGTGGATCGGCGGCACGACGGCGCCGTGCTGGTCATCGCACTGGATGCCGGCGCGCACCGCCACCGTCTCGGGCTGGATCGCTCGCGTCATGTCACTTCTCCCTCGAGCGCCGCGCGGAATGCCGGCGCCAGCAGTTCTCGTTCCTTCAGGAACGCATCGTGGCCGTACTCGGAATGCAGCTCGTGCAGGACCGCGGGTCCGGCAAGCTGCGCCGCAAGCTCGCGCACCTCGGCAAGTGTCACGAGCTGATCCTCGGCGATCGCGACCAGGTGCACGGGCACGCGCACGCGGGCCGGGTCCAGGCGGAACCGATCGATCGACTCGGACAGGCACAGGAAGGCCTCCGGCCGCGTCATCCCGGCATAAGCCTCGCCGCGCGCCCGCAGGTACTGTTCAACTGCCGACGGGCCCGCGGCCGCGCCGACCGGAAACCGGCGCTCGAACTCCGCGCGCGTGCGGTAGGTGGTCATCGCCAGCGCACGCGCGAGCGCCAGCGCCCCCGCGCCGTCGCCGAGCGCGAGGCCGTGACGGACGATCGCGCGCTGAATGCCGCGCCAGCCGGCCGAGAGTGCGTTGCTGCGGTGCGAAGTGCTGATGGCAAGCACGGCGCCGACGCGCGCCGGGGCGAGCTCGGCGAGCGCGAGCGCGGCCATGCCGCCGTAGGATGCGCCCGCCGCCGCATGCAGGCGCGCGATGCCGAGCCGGTCGCGCAGACGGCGAGCAATGCCCGCGCCTGGTCGCGGGCATCGATGGTGGGGAAGCCATCCTGATCCGGGCCGGGCGCCGTGCTCGCGCCCGCGCCGCCCAGCCAGTCGATGGCGAGGACCGCGTAACGATCCGTGTCGAGCGGCAGGCCGGGTCCCGCGAGCTCGCGCCACCAGCCGCGTTCGGGATCGCCCGGATCGCAGGCCTCGCGTCCCGCGGAAATGCCGCCAAGCGCCGCGACCACGGGCGCACCGGTCGGACCCACCAAGCGCCAGGCGACGACCACCCGCTCCTGCCGGCTGTCGGCGTGGAAGCGGAACCTGGGGATGCCGAGCAGGCCGTGGCTGACGGTGGCAGGCGGACGCGCTGCTGGCGCCCAAGCGGGCGCTCGCAAGCCGGTCGATTCGAGCATTTCCGGGCCCTCCTCGCTGCACGGCCATCGGCCGTCGTCCTGCGGGGAGCCCGTTGGGGCGGATCGCCTGCCGGCCCCGCCCTGGCGGGAGGCTTGCGACCACTCATCTGTCGGGGACGATTCTCCGTCCTCCGCAGGACTTGGCACCGTACCGAACAGCATCTTCGGCGGTTGCCCCGGCGTCTTCGGGCCTGAACCCTCGGCCGGTCTCGATGAGCGGGCCCAGTCTAGCGGGGCGCGGCCCGGCAGGTCAACCGGCCCCTTGCGGCGGCCGTCATATTGCACTAGTGTATTAGCACGTTATTACAGATTCACGGACGCCGATGAAAGCCCACCGCCAGGTCAGCCCGCGCCAGGAAGCGCTCAACGAGCGGGCCCTCTACCAGGCTATCCTCAGCCTGCGCTCACCCGAGGAACTGCAGGCCTTCTTCCGCGACCTGTGCACGCCCGCCGAGCTGCAGGCGCTCACCGACCGCTGGGCCGTCGCCGTGAAGCTGCAGGACCGCATTCCCTACCGCGAGGTGCAGCGCGAGACCGGCGTCAGCGTCACGACCATCGGGCGCGTGGCGCGCTACCTCAATGCCGGGCACGGCGGCTACTCCATCGCCGCGGCGCGTCGCGCCGCCGGCCACCGGTGATCCGGGAAACCGCGCCGCGCCTCAGGATCGCGATCCAGAAATCCGGCCGGCTGACCGACAACTCTCTGGATCTCCTCACCCGCTGCGGCTTGCGCTTCTCGCGCGCGCGCGACCAGCTGGTGTGCTTCGGGGAGAACCTGCCGCTCGACATCCTGCTGGTGCGCGATGACGACATCCCGGGCCTGGTGCAGGAGGACGCCTGCGAACTCGGCATCGTCGGCCAGAACGTGATCGCCGAGAAGCGGCTTGCGCTCGCCGGCAACGGCGGCGCGCCATTCCAGGAGGTGATGGCGCTCGACTTCGGCCGCTGCCGGCTCGCGATCGCGGTACCCGAGGACGCAGCCTGGGCGGGCATCGAGTCGGTCCGCGGGCGGCGGGTCGCGACGAGCTATCCGCTTGTTCTCGCCCGCTGGCTCGCCGACCGCGGGATTTCTGCGGACGTCATCCCGCAAAACGGTGCCGTCGAGATCGCGCCGCGGCTCGGGCGCGCGGACATGATCTGCGACCTGGTCTCGACGGGATCGACGCTTGCGGCCAACGGCCTGCGCGAAGTCGAGACCGTGCTGGAGAGCCGGGCGGCGCTGATCCGCACGCCGGTGTCGATCGCGCCTGAGAAAGCCGACTGGCTCGATCGGCTGCTGAGGCGCATCGAGGGCGTGCAGAAGGTGGACGGCAGCAAGTACATCATGTTGCACGCGCCGCGCGCCGCGCTGGCGAGAATCACGGCGCTCCTTCCCGGCAGCGAGCACCCGACGATCCTCCCCCTCGACGGCACCGACGAGAAGGTCGCGCTGCACGCGGTGTGCCGCGAAAACGTGTTCTGGGAGACGCTCGAGAGCCTCAAGGGCGCGGGCGCGACCTCGATTCTCGTCCTGCCGGTGGAAAAGATGCTGGCATGAGCGGCACCCTCCTCGCCTGCGCCGATTGGACCTCCGCCTCTGTGGCCGAACGTGTGCGACTCCTCGCGCGCCCGCGCGGCGGCAACCTGGAGGCGTTCCACGACGACGTGCGCGCTATCGCGGAGCGCGTGCGTTCCGGCGGCGACGGCGCGCTCATGGCGCTCGCCCGCCAGCACACGGGCGCCGTGCTGGATTCCGTCGCGGTCGGCGCGGACGAACTAGATGCCGCGGGCGCGCGGCTCGCGGACGCGGACCGCGCCGCGATCGATGCGGCGATTGCGAATGTCGAGCGCTTCCACGCGCCGCAGCTGCGCGCGCCCGTGCACATCGAGACCGCACCCGGCGTCTTCTGCGAGCGCGTGCAGCGCCCGCTCGATGCCGTGGGGCTCTACGTGCCGGGCGGCACGGCGCCGCTGCCCTCGACGGCGATCATGCTCGCGGTGCCCGCGCGCATCGCCGGTTGCCGGCTGCGGATCCTGTGCACGCCCCCGCGTGCTGACGGCAGCTGCGATCCGTCGGTGCTGTACGTCGCGCGCGCCTGCGGCATCGAGCGCGTGTTCAAGGCGGGCGGCGCCCAGGCGATCGCAGCGATGGCGTTCGGCACCGAATCGGTGCCGCGCGTGGACAAGATCTTCGGGCCGGGCAATGCCTGGGTGATGGCGGCGAAACAGCTCCTGTGCGGCGGGCCCGCGGGTCCCGCCGCCGACCTGCCCGCGGGACCGTCCGAGGTGCTGGTGATCGCGGACGACACGGCATCCGCCGAGTTCATCGCGGCGGATCTGCTCGCCCAGGCGGAGCACGGGCCGGACTCGCAGGTGCTGCTCGTGTCGCCTTCGCGCGAACTGATCCGCGCGGTGGAGGCGGCGATCGAGCGCCAGCTGCCGGGACTCGCCCGCCGGGAGGCGCTCCAGTCGTCGCTGCGCCAGAGCCGCGCCCTGCGCGTGCCGGATCTCGCCGCGGCCACGGAAGTCGCGAATGCCTACGCGCCGGAGCACCTGATCCTCGCGGTCGCGAATCCGCGCGCCCTGCTGCCCGCGATCCGGTCGGCCGGTTCGGTGTTCCTCGGCCACTTCACGCCCGAGGCGCTCGGCGACTACTGCAGCGGAGCCAATCACGTGCTGCCGACCCACGGTTATGCCCGCACCGCTAGCGGTCTCTCGGTCGCCGACTTCACGCGCGAGATGACGGTACAGGAGGCGAGCCGCGCGGGGCTCGAGGGACTCGGCCCGGTTGCGGAACGACTCGCGCGCCTCGAAGGGCTCGACGCGCACGCGGCCTCGGTCGCAGTGCGGATCGCAAGCCGGGCCGCGGAGGTCGCGTGAACGAGGTCCTGGCACTCGCGCGGCCCGAGATTCGCGCACTCGTTCCGGCAGCGGCACACGTCAACGGCATCCCGTCCGCCGTGCGCCTGCACGCGAACGAGAACCCCTGGGCGGACGAGGCGGACGTCTCGCCGACCGCGCTCAACCGTTACTTCGACGGCCAGCCGCAGGCGCTGGTCGAGGCACTCGCCGCGCATTACGGCACGAGTCCCCGGAATGTCCTCGTCACGCGCGGCAGCGACGAGGCGATCGACCTGATCGTGCGCGCCTTCTGTCGCGCGGGTCAGGACCGCATTCTCGTCTGCACGCCGACATTCGGCATGTACCGCTTCTCGGCCGAGGTCCAGGGCGCGGACGTCGTCGCCGTGCCGCTCAGCCCGGATTTCCGCCTGGACGCCGGGTTGCTGCTCGCCCGCTGGACACCCGAGGCGAAGGTCGTGTTCCTGTGCTCGCCCAACAACCCGACCGGCAACGCGCTCGAGCCGGAGGCAGTCGAGCGCGTGCTCGCCGCGCTCGCCGGCCGCGCGATCGTCGCGATCGACGAAGCCTACCTCGAGTTCTCCGGTCAGCCGGGCTTTCTCGGCAGCCTGCCGCGGCATCCGGGACTCGTGATCCTGCGCACGCTATCGAAGGCGCACGGGCTCGCCGGCGCGCGCTGCGGCGCGGCCATCGCGGCCCCCGCGCTCATCGAGCTGCTCGGCCGCATCATGCCGCCCTACGCCCTGCCCGGCCCGACGGTCGCCGCCGCGCTCGACGCGCTCCGGCCGGAACGCCTCGCGCGCATGCGCACGCGCATCGAGGCGATCGTCGGCGAGCGCATGCGCCTCGCCGCCGCGCTTGCGGCCCTGCCGGGCGTCGCCCGGGTCTGGCCCAGCGAGGGTAATTTTCTGCTGGTGGAGTTTCGCGACGCAGCGCGCGCACTTGGCGCCTCAGCCGAGGACGGATTGCTGCTGCGCGAGTTCCCGCGCCAGCCGAAACTCGAGGCGAGCCTCAGGATCACGATCGGCAGCCGCGCCGAGAACGACCGCCTGCTGGCCGCGCTGGAGCGCGCATGACGGCGCCCGCGCCCACGCTCTTCATCGACCGCGACGGCACGCTCATCGAGGAACCGCCGGACGAGCAGGTGGACGCCTTCGAGAAGCTGCGCCTGCTGCCCGGCGTGATCCCGGCACTGCTGCGCCTGCGCGATGCCGGCTACCGCCTCGTCATGGTCACGAACCAGGACGGGCTCGGCACCGAGTCCTTTCCGCGGCCCCGTTTCGAGGGCCCGCAATGGCTGCTGCTGCAATTGCTCGAGTCGCAGGGCATCGCTTTCGACGCCGTGCTCATCTGCCCGCACCGCGCCGGCGATGGCTGCGACTGCCGCAAGCCCGCGACCCGGCTCGCCGACGAGTACCTCGCCGCCCGGCCGATGGATCCCGCACGCAGCCGGGTGATCGGTGACCGCGCGACCGACGTCGAGTTCGCGGCGCGGCTCGGCATCGCCAGCATCCGCATTGTCGCCGGTGACACGGGCGCCTGGCAGCGGCTTGCGGACGAGCTCACGGCACGCGCGCCGCGTCGCGCCCGCGTCGCGCGCAAGACGCGCGAGACCGACGTCACCGTTGAGGTTGACCTCGATCGCGGAGAACCGGTTTCGGTCGCGACCGGCATCGGCTTCTACGATCACATGCTCGAACAGATCGCGCGCCATGGCGGCTTCTCGCTGGCGCTCGCCTGCCGCGGCGACTTGCACGTCGACGAGCACCACACGGTCGAGGACTCGGCGCTCGCCCTCGGCGAGGCGCTGCGCGCCGCGCTCGGCGACAAGCGCGGCATCGACCGCTACGGCTTCGTGCTGCCCATGGATGAATCCGAGGCGCGCGTGCTGCTCGACCTCTCCGGACGGCCGTTCTGCGCCTTCTCCGGGCAGTTCAGCCGCGAGTCGGTGGGCGGCCTGCCGACCGAGCTCGTGCCGCACTTCTTCCGCTCGCTGGCCGAGTCGCTCGGCGCCGCGGTGCACGTCGAGGTGCGCGGCGAGAACGCGCATCACATGATCGAGGCCTGCTTCAAGTCGCTCGGCCGGACGCTGCGCAGTGCGCTCCGCCGGGATGGCGACGCGCTGCCGAGCAGCAAGGGCGTGCTGTGAGCGGGCCGGTCATCGTCGACACCGGCGGCGCCAACATCGCGTCGCTGCAGCTCGCGGTCGAGCGGCTCGGCCGCACGGCCGAACTCTCCGCCGACCCGCAGCGCATCGAGCGGGGCTCGCACGTATTCCTGCCCGGTGTGGGCGCGGCAGCCGACGCGATGACGCGCCTCGAGCGCACGGGCCTCGCAGAAGTGATCCCGCGTCTCACCCAGCCGGTGCTCGGCATCTGCCTCGGCATGCAGCTGCTCTACGAGGCGAGCGAGGAAGGCGAAACGCGCTGCCTTGGCGTGCTGCCCGGTCGGGTGCGCCGCATGTCGCCCGCCCCCGGCCGGCCGGTCCCGCACATGGGCTGGAACCGCGTCGCGCACGGCCGCCCGCACGCGCTCCTCGAGGGACTCGAGGACGGCGGCTTCGCGTACTTCGTGCACAGCTACCGCGCGCCGCTCGGCGAGGACACGCTCGCCGCCTGCGATTACGGCGAGACTTTCACCGCGATCGCGAGCCGCGGCAATTTTCACGGCGTGCAGTTCCACCCGGAGCGCTCCGCGGCGCTCGGCTCGCGCTTTCTCGCCAATTTCCTGGAGCTCCCCTGATGGAACTCGTGCCCGCGATCGATCTCCGGGGCGGACGTGCGGTGCGCCTGCTCCGGGGCGCGTTCGACCGCGAGACGCCGGCGAACGAGTCGCCGCTCGAGCTCGGCCGCCGCTTCGCCGCGGCCGGAGCCCGGCGACTGCACGTCGTAGACCTCGACGGCGCGCGCGACGGCGTCGCCGCCAACCGCGCGGTGCTGCGCGCGCTCGCCGCGGCACGCGACCTCGAGATCCAGGCGGGCGGCGGCCTGCGCACGTCCGTCGACGTCGAGCTGGTACTGGCCGACGGCGCCGCGCGCGCCGTCGTCGGCAGCGTCGCCGTCGAGTCGCCGGTGACACTCGCGGACTGGCTGCGGCGCTTTGGTCCGGAGCGGATCGTCGCCGCGCTCGACGTACGCGTCGGCCAGGACGGCACCCCTCGCCTCGCGACGCACGGCTGGCAGCGCGACTCGACGGCGACGCTGTGGGAAAAGGCGGCACAGCTCACGGAGCTCGGCCTGCGCCATGCGCTGTGCACCGACATCGGCCGCGACGGCGCGCTCGAGGGACCGAACCTCGCGCTGTACCGCGAGTGCGTCGGGCGCTTTTCCGCGCTCGCCTGGCAGGCGTCCGGAGGCGTGCGCGACGCCGCGGACCTCGCCGCGCTCGCTGGCACCGGCGTTGCGGCGGCGATCAGCGGCCGCGCGCTGATCGAGGAACGCATTTCGCTGCGGGAGTTCGCACCATTCTTGCCCGCCGCATAATTCCCTGTCTCGACGTGCGCGACGGCCGGGTCGTCAAGGGCCTGCGCTTCCGCGACCACGTGGACGCCGGCGATATCGAGGCGCTGGCCGCACGCTACCGCGAGGAGGGCGCGGACGAGCTCGTGTTCTACGACATCACGGCGAGCCCCGAGGGCCGCCGGCTCGATCGCGCCTGGGTGCGCCGCGTCGCGACGCTGCTCGACATCCCATTTTGCGTCGCGGGCGGAATCCGCAGCGTCGCCGATGCCGAGGCGGTGCTCGCCGCCGGCGCGGAGAAAGTCTCGGTGAACTCGCCGGCGCTCGAGCGCCCGGCGCTCGTCAACGAGCTTGCGCGGCGCTTCGGCTCGCAGTGCGTGGTGGTCGGCATCGACAGCCGCGGCCCGCCGGGCGGCTGGCGCGTACACCAGTACGCGGGCGACCCGGCCCGGGTGCGCGACGCAGGGCGCGACACGCTCGACTGGCTGGTGGAGGCGCAGGAGCGCGGCGCCGGCGAAATCGTGCTCAATTGCATGGAGCAGGACGGCGTGCGCCGCGGCTACGACGTCGCGCAGCTTTCCGAGGCGCGCGCGCACTGCGACGTGCCGCTGGTCGCGTCAGGCGGCGCGGGGTCGCCGGAGGATTTCAGCGAGGTGTTCGAGCGCGCGGGCGTCGATGCGGCGCTCGCCGCCGGCGCCTTTCACGACGGCTCGATCCGCATCCCGGCGCTGAAGGCGCACCTGCTCGGTCGCGGCATTGCGGTGCGGCCGTGACCCGGGACGACGTCGCGCGACTCGACTGGGCGAAAGGCGACGGCCTGCTGCCGGCCGTCGTGCAGGACGCGGGCAGCGGCGCCGTGCTGATGCTCGGCTACATGAACCGCGACGCGCTCGAGGCGACGCTCGCGACCGGGCGCGTCACGTTCTACAGCCGCAGCCGGCGCAGCCTGTGGGTCAAGGGCGAGACCTCCGGGAACCGGCTCGCGCTCGTGGCCGCGAGCGCGGACTGCGACGGCGACGCGATCCTCGTGCAGGCACGGCCGGCAGGGCCCGTATGCCACGCCGGCACGGCGAGCTGTTTCGCGGCGGCGCCGCCGACCGCCGCCGCGCCTCTGGCGTTCCTTGCCGCGCTCGAGGACATCATCGCGGCACGCATCGCCGAGCCGACTCCCGCCAGCTACACCGCCCGCCTGCATGCGCAGGGATTACGACGCGTGGCGCAGAAGGTCGGCGAGGAGGCGCTCGAGCTCGCGCTCGCCGCGAGCGGCGGCAGCGATGCCGAGGTCGTCGCCGAGGGAGCCGACCTGCTGTATCACGCCGCACTCCTGCTGCGGGCACGGGGCCTGTCCCTCGCGGACCTGGCGACCGAGCTGGAGCGGCGGCACGCGGAGCGGGTTTCCGGGGCACCTCCGGCGACCCCGGCAGGCGCGACTTGACGGCGGCACCGCGACCCCGCAATACTCAGCCCGATGTCCGGCCTGACCCGCAACCTGCGCTGGTGGTGGCGCCACTCCTAGGAGAGGGCGCTGGGGCTTGCTGTTGACGTAGACATCTAAGCGTTTTTCAGGGAATCCAGAACCCGTCTCCGGCTGCAACCGGGACGGGTTTTTTGTCGTACGCGAAATATGAAACCACCATTCGACCTGTCGGGCGACCTCAACACACCGGTCTCGGCGTACCTGAAGCTCGCGCCGTTCCGGCCACGCTTCCTGCTCGAGAGCGTCGAGGGCGGCGAGCGCCTCGGCCGCTACTCGTTCATCGGCTTCGGCGACGCGCTCGACATCAAGCTCGACCGCCAGGGGCTCACGCTCGGCGGCCGGCGGCTGCCGGCGCCCGCGACGGGCGCGGAGCTGCTCGGCGTGCTGCGCGCCGCGCTCGCCGGCGCGCCCTGCCCGCAACCGGCCTGCAACGGCGTGCCGCTCGCCGGCGGGCTGGTCGGCTATGCCGGCTTCGACGTGGTGCGCCTGTTCGAGCGCCTGCCTGCGCCGCAGCGGCCCTTCCAGGCGGTGGTGCCCGACCTGCCGCTGCTGCACTACGTTGCGCCCGCCTCGCTGCTCGTCTTCGACCACGTGACGCGCGGCATCGCGCTGCTGCACGCCGGCGGCGAGGACGAGCGCGAGCGACTGCGGCAGGAAGTGAACCGGGCGTTGCACGGCGCGCTGCCCGCGCGGCGGCAAGGCACCGGATTCTCGCGGCCGCGCGCCGGGCTCGCGCGCGAGGCATTCCTCGAGGCGGTGCAGCGCGCGCAGGAGCACATCGCGGCCGGCGACGTCTACCAGCTCGTGCTCTCGATCCTGTTCGAGGGCAGCCATGACCTCGACCCGTTCCAAGTCTACCGCGCGCTGCGCGCGATCAACCCGTCGCCTTATCTCTACTATTGCGAGCTGGACGACGTGACGGTGATCGGCTCCTCGCCCGAGGCGCTCGTCAAGCTGAACAGCGGGCTTGCGGAACTCAGGCCGATCGCGGGAACGCGTCCGCGCTCGGACTGCGAGGCCGCCGACCGCGCGCTCGAGCAGGAGCTGCTCGGCGACGCGAAGGAGAACGCCGAGCACGTCATGCTGGTCGACCTCGCGCGCAACGACCTCGGCCGCGTCGCGGAGTCGGGCAGCGTGCGCGTCGAACCCTACCGTTCGATCGAGCGCTACAGCCATGTGATGCACCTCGTCTCCGGCGTGCGCGGCCGGCTCGCGCCCGGGCGCGACGCCTTCGACCTGTTCGCGGCGGCGTTCCCGGCCGGCACGCTGGTCGGCGCGCCGAAAGTGCGCGCAATGCAGATCCTCGACGCGCTCGAGCCGACCGCGCGCGGGCTCTACGGCGGCACGGTCGGCTACTTCGGCCTGCGCGGCGACATGGACCAGGCGATCGCGATCCGCACGCTGGTATTCCAGGGCGACCGCTACGGCTTCCAGGCGGGTGCCGGCATCGTCGCCGACAGCGACCCGGCCGCCGAGCACGCCGAGATCCTCGCCAAGGGCGCGGCGATGCTGCGCGCGCTGGAAGCGGCGGAGGCGCGGTCATGAAGGCGCGCCTGCTGCTGATCGACAACTACGACTCGTTCACCTACAACCTGGTGCAGGCCTTCGAAGTGCTCGGCGCCGAGGTGCACGTGCGCCGCAATGACGCGATCACGGTGCCGGAGGCGCTGGCGCTGCGGCCGACGCGCCTGTGCATCTCGCCCGGTCCCGGGACGCCCGCGGAGTCCGGCGTCAGCCGCGCGTTGATCCGCGCGCTCTCCGGCACCGTCCCCGTGCTCGGCGTCTGCCTCGGTCACCAGGCGATCGTCGAGGTTTTCGGCGGCACAGTGCGGCGCGCGGCGCGGCCGATGCACGGCAAGACCTCGGTGCTCACGCACGCCGGCACGGGCCTGTTCGCCGGCCTGCCGCAGGACTGCGTGGTCGGCCGTTACCACTCGCTGATCGCCGCCCCTGACTCGCTGCCCGCCGCGCTCGAGGTGACCGCGCGCACGCCGGACGGCGAGATCATGGCCGTCCGCCATCGGCACCACGCCACGGAGGGCGTGCAGTTCCACCCGGAGAGCATCCTGACGCCGGACGGGCCGCGGCTACTCGCCAACTTCCTGAACGGGGTTTCCCATGTTGCCGCTGCGTGAGTTCCTGGAATGCCTGCTCGAGGGCCGCGATCTCGCCGAGTCGCAGGCCGAGGACCTGCTGGTGCAGCTCACGAACATCGAGGGGGCGCCGGCGATGGCGGGCGCAATCCTCGCGGCGCTGCGCTGCAAGGGCGTCTCGGCTTCGGAACTGCGCGGCTTCGCCCGCGCGATGAGGAGGCTCGCGCTCCGGCCCCAGGTTCCCGCGGGCCTGCCCGCCATCGACATCGTCGGCACCGGCGGCGACGGCTCGAACAGCCTCAACATCTCGACCGGCACCGCGATCGTCGCGGCCGCGTGCGGCCTGCCGGTCGTCAAGCACGGCAATCGCTCGGTCTCGAGCCGCGCAGGCAGCGCCGACGTGCTTGCAGCCCTCGGCCTCAAGATGCCGCTCGACGAGCGCGCCGCCGCGAGCTGCCTCGCGGCGACCGGTTTTACCTTCCTGTTCGCGCCCTACTACCACCCGGCGATGAAGGCCGTCGCGCCCGTCCGCGCCGCGCTCGGCGTGCGCACGGTGTTCAACATCCTCGGGCCGCTCTCCAACCCTGCGCAGCCGCCGTACCACCTGCTCGGCGCCTTCAGCCAGGAAACCGCGAAACTCATGGCGGAAGCGATCGCCGGCCTCGAAATCGAGCGTGCCTTCGTCGTGCACGGCGCCGCGGGCTGGGACGAGCCGACGACCGTCGGTCCATTCACGCTCTATGACGTGCGTCCGGGCCGCGTCACCGTCGAGACGCGGCAGCCGGAGGATTTCGGCCTCGCGCGCTGCACGACGGCCGAGCTGGCGGGCGGCGACCCGTCGCACAACGCCCGCGTGCTGCGCGGCGTGCTGCTGGACGGCGTCCGTAACCCCTATCGCGACTGCCTGCTGCTCGGCGCCGCGCTCGCGCTCGAGGTTGCCGGCGAGGAGGATGCGCCCGCGGCCGCGATGGCGCGCGCGACGCACGCCATCGACAGCGGCGCGGCAGGACGCTTGCTCGGCTCACTTGCGGCGTTCTCGCCATGAGCGACGATTTCCTCGCGGCCATGGCCGCCGGCAGCCGCCGCCGTGCCGGCGAGGCGCGCGTGCGGATTCCGTACGATGCGCTCGAGCGGCAGGCGCGGCAGGCGGCGGCGCCACCGAAGCTCCGGCTCCACGCGCGCTTCGACCTGATCGCCGAGATCAAGCTGCGCTCGCCGGCCGCGGGCGGCCCGGCGCGCGCCGACGACGACCTCCCCACCCGCGCGGCCGCCTACGCGGCCGGAGGTGCGGCGGCCGTTTCGGTGCTCACGGAGCCGAGCCGCTTCGATGGATCGATCCATCACCTGCAGCGCGCGGCGCGCATGCTCGAGCCGCTCTCGCTCCCCGCGATGCGCAAGGACTTCATCGTCGATCCCTATCAGCTCGTCGAGGCGCGCGCCGCGGGCGCGGGCGGCGCGCTGCTGATCCTCAGGCTGCTCGAGCCGGCGGAACTCGCGTCGCTGGTCGCGGTCGGGCGGAGCCTGGAGCTATTCCTGCTGCTCGAGGCTTTCGACGCTGCGGACCTAGATGCGGCGCGCGCGCTGATCGACGCGGTCGGGCCGGAGGGACTGCTGGTCGGGGTCAACAGCCGCGACCTCACGACGCTGCAGGTGCGGCCCGAGCGGCTGCTCGAGCTCGCACCGCGCCTGCCGCGGGCGGTTCCGTGCGTCGCCGAGAGCGGCATCGCGTCGGCGGACGACGCCTGCGCCGTCGCGCGGGCGGGATACCGCGTCGCGCTGGTCGGCACGGCACTGATGCAAAGCGGAGATCCGGGCGCGCTGGTGCGCGAGCTCGTCGACGCGGGGCGTGCGGCATGAGCGGGCCCTGGATCAAGATCTGCGGCGTGACGACCCCCGAGGCGGTGAGCGCGGCGGACAGCGTCGGAGTCGACGCGATCGGCTTCATATTTGCCGCCTCGCCGCGGCGCGTGACGCCCGAGCGCGCCTGGCGCCTGGCCGCCCCGGTCCGCGGCCGCATCGCCTGCTGTGCCGTGGTACGGCGCACGACCCAGGCGGAGGTGGACGAGATCCTGCGCGTGCTGCGGCCCGACATGCTGCAGGCGGACGTCGCGGAACTCGGGTCGCTCGAGCTGCCGGAGACGCTCGAGGTGCTGCCGGTCGCGAGCACGCGCGCGCCGGCGCCGGAGGCGCTGCCGGATGCCCTGCTGCTCGAGCGGCCGCCCGCCGACGACGGCGTGGGTTGGGACGAGGCCGCGATCCGCGGGCTCTCGCGCCGCACGCGGCTGGTGCTCGCGGGCGGCCTCGATGCCGACAACGTCGCCGGGCTGGTGCGGTCCGTCACGCCCTGGGGCGTTGACGTCTCGCGCGGCGTCGAGGTGGCGCCCGGCATCAAGGGGCACGAACTGATCCGGCGCTTCGTCAAGGCCGCACGCTCGATGAATGGGGTGATTCCACTATGAATGCGCAACTCGAACACACTACCGCCGCCCTGCTCGAGGACGAGGTCGCCGGCCGCTACCCGGACGCGCGCGGCCGCTACGGTCCGTTCGGAGGACGCTACGTCCCGGAGACGCTGGTGGCGCCGCTCGAGCGGCTCGCCGACGCCTGCCGCCTGTTGCGCGACGAGGGTTTCCTGGCCGAATTCAGCGCGGAGCTTCGCGCCTGGGCGGGCCGCCCCACGGCCCTGACGCCGGCGCGCGGCCTGTCGCGGCGCTGGGGCGCGGAGGTGTGGCTGAAGCGCGAGGACCTCGCGCACACCGGCGCGCACAAGATCAACAACGCCATCGGCCAGGTGCAGCTTGCGAAACGCCTCGGCGCGCGGCGCGTGATCGCTGAGACCGGCGCCGGCCAGCACGGCGTAGCGACCGCCGCGGCCTGCGCGCGGCTCGGCATGCCGTGTACCGTCTACATGGGCGCGCTCGACATGGAACGGCAGGCGCCCAATGTCGGCCGCATGCGGCTGATGGGCGCGACCGTGGTCGCCGTCCTGAACGGCGACCGGACGCTGCGCGCCGCGGTGGACGAGGCGTTGCGCGACTGGGTGTCGGATCCGGACGGCACCTACTACTGCCTCGGCTCGGCAATCGGCCCGCATCCCTACCCGTACCTAGTCCGCGAACTGCAGTCGGTCATCGGGCGCGAGGCCCGCCAGCAGCTCCTCGACGCGGCGGGGCGTCTGCCGGATGCGGCGGCCGCTTGCGTCGGCGGCGGCTCGAATGCGATCGGCCTGTTCCACGCCTTTCTCGCCGACCGCAGCGTCGCGCTGCTCGGCTTCGAGGCCGGCGGGCGCGGCAGCGGCCTCGGCGAGAACGCGGCCTCGATCGCCCATGGCCGGCCGGGCGTGCTGCACGGCTGCTACTCGCAGTTGCTGCAGGACGTCGACGGCCAGGTGCAGGAAACGCATTCCGTCTCGGCGGGCCTCGATTACCCGTTGGTCGGACCGGAGCACGCGCTGCTCGCGCTCACCGGACGCGTGCGCTACGAGGCCATCGCCGACGACGTCGCGCTCGCCGCGCTCGCGGAGTGCTGCGCGGCGGAAGGCATCCTGCCGGCGATCGAGTCTGCGCACGCGCTCGCCGGCGCGCGCGAATGGGCGCGCACGCACGCGGGCGCAACGATCCTGGTCTGCCTGTCCGGACGCGGCGACAAGGACCTGAAGACGCTCGAGGCCACGCTGCTCGCCGGCGCGGGCGCGGCGGCATGAACGCGATCTCCGCCGCGATCCGGGGCGCCCGTCACGACGGCCCCGCGCTGGTCGCTTACCTGACGGCCGGTTACCCGCGACGCGAGACATTCCTCGCGACGCTGAACGACATTGCGGAGGCGGCCGACGTCGTGGAGATCGGCGTGCCGTTCAGCGACCCGATGGCGGATGGCCTCACGATCCAGCGCTCGAGCCGCGTCGCGCTGGCGCAGGGCGTGTCACTCGGCTGGCTGCTCGAGACGCTTGACGGATCGGGCGGCGGATTCAAGGCGCCGCTGCTGCTCATGAGCTACCTCAATCCCCTGCTCGCCTACGGCCTTGGCGCGCTGCCCGCCGCGGCGCGGCGCGCCGGGATCTCCGGCTTCATCGTGCCGGACCTGCCGCTCGAGGAGTGCATGGAACTCAAGGCGGCGCTGTCGCGCGAGGATCTCGCGCTCGTCCAGTTCGTGGCGCCGACCACGCCGCCGGAGCGCGCGGCGGAACTCGGCGCGGCGAGCGAGGGGTTTCTCTACGCGCTGACCATGAACGGGATCACCGGCCAGGACGCGGCGCTGCCGGAGGCGACGCTCGCCTGGCTGGCGCGGCTGCGCGCCCTGGCCGCAGTACCGGTCTGCGCGGGTTTCGGCATCCGCAACGCCGCGCAGGTGGCGCGCCTCGCGCCGCACGTGGACGGCGTGATCGTCGGGTCCGCGCTGGTGGAGGTGCTCGAGCGCGGCGAGGATGCGGGCGCTTTCGTGCACGGCCTGCGCCCGGCCCGCGCCGGCTGAAGCCGCGCGATTCCGGTCAGCCGCGGCTCAGGTCCGCCGAGCGTCGGCGCGCGGCCTCGAGTCCGGCGCGGAACGCGACCGCGAACCGGTGCTCGTCGAACGCCTGCATTGCGGCCGCGGTCGTCCCGCCGGGCGTCGTGACGGCGCGCCGCCAGTCAGCGGCCGAGCGCTCGCCCGACTCGAGCAGGCGCGCGCTCGCCGACAGCACCTCGTGCGCGAGCACGCGCGACTGCTCGGCGCTGAAGCCCATGGCCTGCGCGTTCTCCGCGAGCAGCTCGGTCAGGTAGAAGAAATACGCGGGCCCCGTGCCGCCGAGCGCCGTGAAGGCATCGAGCAGCGCCTCGTCGTGCACCTCGATCTCGATGCCTGTCGCCCGGAAGATGCTGCGCGCGAGCCCGACCTGCGCCGGCGAGCAGTCGGGTGCCGCGATCCACGCGGTGGCGCCCCGCCCGACCTGCGCGCCGAGGTTCGGCATGCAACGCACCGTAGCGGCCGCTCCGAGCGCCCTGGCGACGTTCGCGAGCGTCACGCCCGCCATCACCGAGATGACGAGCTTGCCGCCGAGCGGCGTCTTCAGGGATCCGGCCAGCACCGTGAACTGCTGCGGCTTCACCGCGACGATCACGGCCTCGGCCTCGCGCGCCGCCGCATCCGCCTCGCGGAACGCGTGCCGCGCCCCGAGCTTTGCGAGCTGCGCCTCGTGCGTGTCGCAGACCAGCAGCGCGTCCTCGCCGACCACGCCCTTGAGACTGCGGTACAGCGCGCCGCCGACGTTGCCCGCGCCGATGATGGCGATGCGGTCCATACGCGTTAACCGGAGAACCACGCCGGCAGCAGCGGGCCGCCGAGCCAGAGCCACTGGGCGAGCCAGGCACTCACCAGGCTGATGCCGATCGTGAGCGGGATGCCGACGCGGAAGAAGTCGCCGAAGGTGTACTGCCCGGGATTGATGATCAGCAGGTTGCCGTGGTGGCCGATCGGCGTCAGGAACGCGGTGACCGCGCCGAGCGCCGTGCAGACGATGAACGGCTGCGGCGGCAGGCCGAGCGCGAGCGAGATCGGCGCCAGCAGCACGGTGGTCGCCGCGTCGGACAGGATCTGGGTCACGAGCGCCGCGCCCCAGTAGAGCGCCAGCATGACCGCGAGCGGCGACCACCCCGCCGTCATCTGCTGCAGCTGCTCGGCGAGGAATGCGGCGGTGCCGGTCTTCTCCATGCCGAGGCCGAGCGGAATGACGCCCGCGATCATCACGTAGATGCGCACGTCGATCTCGCGGTAGGCCTGGTCCACGGCGACGCAGCCGCGGTCAGGACCAGCGCGACGGCGCCGGTCAGGAAGGCCATCTGCGGCGGGAAAACGCCCGACGCGGCGGCACCCACCGTCGCCGCGACGATCAGGAGCGTGCGCGTCGCGAACTGGCGGCGGCGCGGGTTCGCCGAGAACGGCACCATCATCAGGAAGCCCTGGTGCGGGGCGAGCTCGGCGAAGCGCTCCGGCGTGCCGCGCAGCACCAGGAGATCGCCCTCGCGCATCTTGACCTGCGAGAGCCGGTCGCGGATCCACTCCCGCCGCCGCCAGAGCCCGACCACCAGCACGTCGAAGGCCTTGCGGAAGTCGACGCTGCCGATGGTCTCGCCGATGAACGGGGAATGCGGCGCGACCACGACCTGCACCAGCTGATGCGTGCCTTCGTCCTGCTTGCCGCCAGTGCCGCCGTACTTCTTGACGGCATGCAGCGACAGGCCGGGGTCGCCCTCCACGGTCGCGATCTCGTCGGGCGTCGCGCTCGCGAACAGGACGTCGCCGGCGGCCAGCACCGATTCCTTGCCCTTGTTGTGCTGGGGCACGCCCTCCCGGAGCCACTCGGCGACCTCGAGGCGGCCGTCGTAGTAGCGGTTGAACTCCGCCATCGGCCGGCCGATCCAGCGCGAGTCCTCCTCGATCACGAGCTCGGTGTAATAGCGGTCGAGCCGGAGATAATCGGCCTCGTCGGCCCGCGCCTTGCGCTTCGGGAGTATCCAGCGCGCGATGATCATGTAGGCGATCGCGAGCACCACGAGCGCGATGCCGATGGGCGTGATGCCGAACACGCCGAGCGTCTCCTGCCCGCCGGTCAGCAGCAGGTGGTTCATCAGCAGGAACGCCGGAGCGCTGAAGATCGTCAGCGTGGTGCCGAGCGAGGCCGCGAGCGACATCGGCATCAGGAGGCGCGACGGCGACAGGTTCTGCCCGCGCGCGAGGCGCATCATGATCGGCAGCATCATCGCCGTGATCATCAGGTGGTGCGAAAAAGCCGCCAGCGCGGCGACCGCCGGCATCACGACCAGGATGGCGTGCCCTTCGCGCGCGCCGGCCGCCCGCGCGATCCCCCCGCCGATGCGCTCGGTGATGCCGGTCTGGGTGAGCGCGGCCGAGATCACGAATACCGAGGCGACGATGATCGCCGGCTCGCTCGCGAATCCGGACAGCGCCTCGCTCGGCGTCAGGATGCCGGTCGCCGCGAGCGCGAGCAGCGTCAGCATCGCGGCCACGTCCATGCGGATCCGCTCGCTGATGAACAGGATCAGCGTGACGGCGACGATGCCCAGGAATATCAGTTGTATGGTCGTCATGGCGGCTTGCCCGCGATTTTACGCACCCGCGCGGGTCCGTGTACCATGCGTTTCGATGAGATCCCTGTCGGCCGCGGTCGCAAGCGTCGTGGTAGCGGCCTGCGCGGCGCAGGCGCCGGCGCCAGCCCCCACCCCGGCCGAGCCGGCCGCCGGCAAGCCCGCGCGGGCCCCGTTCTCCTCCACCTACGCGGCACCGGCCGCGCCGCCGTCGCTGATCCGCAATGCGACGATCCTCACCGGCACCGGTGTGCGCATCGACGGCGGCGACGTGCTGATCGTCGGCGGGCGCATCGAGTCCGTCGGCCAGGCGCTCACGGCGCCGGTCGGCGCGGTCGTCATCGACGCGAGCGGCCGCTGGGTGACGCCGGGCCTGATCGACGTGCATTCGCACCTCGGCGTGTATCCGAGCCCGGGCACGGACTCCGCAAGCGACGGCAATGAGTCAACCGATCCCGTGACCGCCGAGGTCTGGGCGGAGCACAGCGTCTGGCCGCAGGATCCGGGGCTCGAAGCCGCATTGCAGGGCGGGGTCACGACGCTGCAGATGCTGCCCGGCTCCGCCAACCTCATCGGCGGACGCGGCGTCACGGTGAAGAATGTGCCGGCGACGACCTACCAGGCGATGAAGTTTCCCGGCGCGCCGCAGGGACTCAAGATGGCCTGCGGCGAGAACCCCAAGCGCGTGTACGGGCGGCGCAGCCAGGCGCCCTCGACGCGCATGGGCAACGTCGCCGGCTACCGTCAGGCCTTCGCGGACGCGCGCGACTACATGGAAGGCTGGAAGGAGTACGACGCCAGCCTGGCAAAGTACGAACGGGACCAGGCGAAGGGCGATGAGGACACAACGCCGCCGAAGCCGCCCAAGCGCGACCTCAAGCACGAGACGCTCGCCGAGGTGATGCGCGGCGATCTGCTCGTGCACAACCATTGCTACCGCGCCGACGAGATGGCGACCATGCTCGACGTTGCGCAGGAATTCGGGTTCCGCATCTCGGCCTTCCACCATGGCGCCGAGGCCTACAAGCTCGCCGGACGGCTAGGGCGCGAGGGCGTGTGCGGCGCGCTGTGGGCGGACTGGTGGGGCTTCAAGATGGAGGCTTACGACGGCATCCAGGAGAACATCGCGATCGTCGATGCGGCGGCGGGAGGCTGCGCGATCGTGCATTCCGATTCCGAAGAAGGCATCCAGCGACTCAACCAGGAAGCTGCGAAGGCGATGACGCGCGGCAATCTCGCAGGACTCGCCATCGCTCCGGAGCGCGCCATTCGGTGGATCACGGCGAATCCGGCCAAGTCGCTCGGCATCCTGGACCGGACTGGCACGCTCGAGGCGGGCAAGATGGCGGACGTCGTGGTCTGGAACGGCACGCCGTTCTCGGTCTATGCGCTCGCCGACCAGGTGTTCGTGGACGGCGTGCTGCTCTACGACCGCGCGCATCCCGCCGCGAAACCCCGCTCGGACTTTTCCCTGTGAGAACGCCCGCGTTCATCGCCGCCCTGCTGCTCGCGCCAGCTCTTGCCGGGGCGCAGGATGTCCTGATCCGCGGCGCGCGCGTGCACACCGCATCGGCCGCGGGCACGCTCGAGAGCGCCGACGTCCTCGTGCGGGATGGCCGCATTGCGGCGATCGGCGCCGGCCTCGCCGCGCCGGCAGGCGCCGCCGTGGTCGAGGCCGGGGGCCGGCCGCTCACGCCGGGTCTGTTCGGCGGGATCACGCAGATCGGGCTCGAGGAGGTGAACCTCGAGCCCTCGACCTACGACGCACAACTGAAGCTCGCGGCCCCGGCCTGGCAGCACATGTGGCGGCCGGAATTCGACGTGACGCCGGCCTTCAACAGCCGCTCCATCGTGCTGGCAGTCGCGCGCGTCGAGGGCGTGACCTGGGGCACGATCGCGCCGCTCGCCGCGGACAGCCTCGTCATCGGCCAGGGATCCGCCGTCACGCTCGACGGCCGCTTCGATGCTGCGCTCCCGAACAGCCGGACGCTGTTCGTGAACTGGGGCAGTGCCGCGCACGCCGCCTCGGGCGGCAGCCGCGCGGCGCAGTACATGCTGTTCGACCAGGCGATTCGCGAGGTGCGTGAGCCCGGTTCGAGCGGCGCCGCCGCGCTGCTGCAGCCGGAGGGCCGCGCGGCGCTCAAGGGCTACCTGGCCGGCGGGCGTGTCGTGTTCTTCGTCGAGCGCGCGAGCGACATCCGTGAGATCGTGCGCTTTGCACAGGCGCGCGGCATGAAGCCGGTGGTCGCAGGCGGTGCCGAGGCCTGGATCGTCGCCCGCGAGCTCGCTGAAGCGGGCGTGCCGGTGATTTTGGACCCGCTCGAGAACCTGCCGAGCGACTTCGACAAGCTCGGCGCGCGGTTCGATAACGCCAAGCTGCTGCACGAGGCCGGCGTCACGATTGCCTTTTCACAGACCATCAGCCATCAGCTGCGCAAGAACCGCCAGCTCGCCGGCAACGCCGTCGCGCACGGCCTGCCCTGGGAGGCGGCGCTGGCCGCGATCACTTCCGTGCCGGCGGAGATCTTCGGGCAGGGCGCCGCACGCGGGCGCATCGCTGCGGGCCAGGCAGCCGACCTGGTGCTCTGGAGCGGCGACCCGCTCGAGGTCACGTCGGTCGCGGAGCAGGTCTGGATCGCCGGCAATCCGGTCACCATGCGCTCGCGCCAGACCGAGTTGCGTGATCGCTACCTGGAACGCCTGAGGTCGGGCGCCACGGACTGACGTGGCCGCGCTCACGATCTTCCACAATCCGAAGTGCAGCAAGAGCCGTGAGACGCTCGCGCTGCTCGAGGCACGCGGTTTGCGCCCGCGCGTGGTCCGGTACCTGGAAAGCCCGCCGACCGCCGCCGAGCTCGCCGGGATCGTCCGCAAGCTCGGCATACGGCCCGAGCAGCTCGTGCGCAGGGGCGAGGACATCTACAAGGCGCGCTACGCGGGCCTCGCGCTCAGCGACGAGGAATGGATTGCGGCGATGATCGAGCACCCGGTCCTGATCGAGCGGCCGATCGTCGTCGCGGGAACGCGCGCCGTCATCGGCCGGCCGCCGGAGCGCGTATCAGCACTGCTCGACATGTGAAGAAGGCGTCCGTGCCCACCGCGCCGCAACTCACGCGCGGCTTCGCCGGCGTGTTCCGCTACAGCCGCCGGGCGCTCGAGCTGGTCTGGACGACAAACAAGGCTCTGAGCGTCGCGCTCGGGCTGCTGACGCTCGCCGCCGGCATGCTGCCGGCCGCCGTCGCCTGGGTCGGCGCCCTGATCGTGGACGCGGTCGTCGCCGCGATCCAGTCGGACGGGGGCGCGCGCAGCGCCGCCACTGGTCACGCGCTGTGGCTGGTCGCGGCGGAGGGCGGCCTGGTCGCCGCACTCGCCGGCGCTCAGCGCGGCATCTCGCTGTGCCAGTCGCTGCTGCGCGCGCAGCTCGGCCAGCGTGTCAATGCGATGATCCTCGAGAAGGCGCTGACGCTCGAGCTCGCGCAATTCGAGGACTCGGAGTTCTACGACAAGCTGACGCGCGCGCGGCGCGAGGCCTCGAGCCGGCCGCTATCGCTCGTCATGCGCACCTTCGGGCTCGCGCAGAACGGCGTTTCGCTCGTCAGCTACGGCACGCTGCTGGCCCAGTTCTCGCCGTGGGCCGTCGCCGTGCTGGTGCTCGCGGGGCTGCCCTCCTTCCTCGCCGAAGCGCGGTTCTCCGGCGCGGCATTCCGGCTGTTCCTCTGGCGTTCGCCGGAAACCCGCATGCAGCTCTATCTCGAGACGGTGCTCGCACGCGAGGACCATGCGAAGGAGGTCCAGCTGTTCGGCGTCGGGCCGCTGTTCCTGCAGCGCTACCGCGACATCTTCGGCAAGCTCTACCGCGAGGACCGCGACCTTACCGTGCGCCGCGACGGCTGGGGCTTTGCGCTCGGCCTGATCGCGACGGCGACACTCTACGGCGCCTATGCCTGGGTCGCGTTCGCGACGATCGCCGCGCGCATCACGCTCGGGCAGATGACGATGTACGTGATGCTGTTCCGCCAGGGGCAGGCAGCGGTTTCGGCGAGCCTCGCGGCGATCGGCGGCATGTACGAGGACAACCTGTACCTCGCGACGCTGTACGAGTACCTCGAGACGCCGGTGGAACCGCGCAAGGGCACGGCGGTCCGCGGGCCGAAGCCAGACGACGGGATCCGCTTCGAGAACGTCGCTTTCGCCTACCCCGGCTCCGAGTCGCCGGTGCTGAATGGCGTCAGCCTGCACATCCGGCCGGGTTCCGCGCTCGCGCTGGTCGGCGAGAACGGCTCCGGCAAGACGACGCTGATCAAGCTGTTGACGCGCCTGTACCGGCCGACGTCGGGCCGGATCACGCTCGACGGGCTGGATCTCGGCGAATGGGACGAGGCGGCGCTGCGCGCGCGCATCGGCGTCATCTTCCAGGACTTCGTGCGCTACCAGCTGATGGTCGGCGAGAACATCGGCGCAGGCGACGTGCGGCATCTAGATGACGAGCCGCGCTGGCGCGAGGCGGCCGGCAAAGGCATGGCCGCGCCGGTCATCGATGAGCTGCCGGAGAGATACCGCACGCCGCTCGGCAAGTGGTTCAATCACGGGCGCGACCTGTCCGGCGGCGAGTGGCAGAAGATCGCGCTCTCGCGCGCCTTCATGCGCACCGAGGCCGACATCCTGGTGCTCGACGAGCCGACCGCCGCGATGGATGCTGCCGCCGAGGCGACGGTATTCGAGCACTTCCGCGCGCTGACGCAGGGCCGCATCGCGATCCTGATCTCGCACCGCTTTTCGACCGTGCGCATGGCCGACCAGATCGTCGTCCTGCAGGACGGCCGCATCGTCGAGCGCGGCAACCACGACGAGCTCGTGCGGGCGAACGGCCACTACGCCCGCCTGTTCGAACTCCAGGCCCGTGGCTACCAATGACCTGAACGGACCTGAACGGTGCCGGGTCGCACTGACCTGAATGGTGCCGGGTCGCACTTATCGCACTTATTTGCAATAAGTACGATAAGTGCGACCCGGCACCGTCTGGGCTACTTCAGGTGACGGCGCAGCAGGTAGAAGGCGCCGACGCTGAGGCCGGCGAGCGCGAACATCGCGGATACCGCCGCGAGCAGCACGAACAGCAGCGCCCCCGACACCGGACGGGCGACAATGACCTCGCGGCTCGCTTCCAGAACCTCGAACAGCGCCCGGTGCACGTCGGCCGACTTCGCGAGCATGGCGAGCGCAATGCAGAGCAACGCCAGGAAGGCCGCGCGACGCCAGACCGCGCCATGGTGCCCAACAGCGCCTTCATGCTTCATCTGGCCGTGAGTCTGCCACAGGCGGCTGCCCGCCCCTACAATGCGACGCATGGCAACACGCATCGCCCTCGTCACCGGCGCCAGCTCCGGCATCGGCGCGGCCATCGCCCGCCGCCTCGCCGCAGACGGCTGGCAGCTGCTCGCCGCCGGCCGGGACGCCGCGCGCACCCAGGCGCTGGCGGCCGACGCCGCGGCAATCCGTCCCTGGGTGGGCGCGCTCTCGACCTCGGCCGACGCGGACCGCCTCGTCGCCGACTGCGTGCGCAGCTTCGGCGGGCTCGACCTGCTCGTGAACAACGCCGGGATCTACGAAGTCGCCGATACCGAGCGCACCACCGATGAATCCTGGCAGCGGACCATCGCCATCAACCTCTCGATGCCCTTCTATCTCAGCCGCGCGGCGCTTCCCGAGTTGCGCAGGCGCAAGGGCTCGATCGTCAACATCGCCTCGGACTGGGGCCTCAAGGGCGGCGCCAACGCGGTCGCATATTGCGCGTGCAAGGGCGGTCTCGTGCTGATGACGCGCGCCATGGCGATCGATCATGCCGACGAAGGCATTCGCGTGAACGCGGTCTGCCCCGGCGACGTCGAGACGCCGATGCTGTATCGCAGCGGCGCGACCCGCGGCGTGGATGAGAAGACGGCATTGCGCCAGGCGAATGCGGAATCGCGCAGCGGCCGCGTGACGACGCCCGAGGAAGTCGCTGCCGTCGTCGCCTTCCTCGCTTCCGACGACGCGCGGCAGATCAACGGCGCCGCAATCCCGATTGACGGCGGCGGCCTCGCCTGATGCCCGGCAGCGGCCTCGCCTAGTAGCGGAAGGTGTAGCTCAGCTTCACGGTGAGGTCCGACACCAGCGGGCGAAACGACCCGTCGCGGTCGAAATCCTCGCGCAGGGTATTGAACGCCAGCACGCCCTCCTGTCCCGCCCGCGGCACCCAGCGCAGGATGCTGTTGAGTCCGACCGTGTCCGTGACATTGTCGTACTGGATGAAGTTCTCCCAGGACCAGGCCGTGCTGAAGGCGACGTCGAGATTCAGCGTCGCGAGACGCGTGATGAAATCGCCCTGCGGCAGGTCAACGTCATTGTATGCGCCGCCAAGTACGACCTTGAGGTGCTTGCTCGGTCGCCAGGTCGTCCTCGTCTCGAACAGGAAGATGTCGCCATCGTAGAAACCGCCGCCGCAGACCGACGATTCGGTGGAGAGCACGCGTTGCTCGCCGGTCTTGAGGGTGATGCAGGTGTAGTCGAAGCGGTAGTCGCCGCCCGGGATCACGATGCCGTCTGAGATCTCGAACGGCTCGACGAACTCCTCCTCCTGGAACAGATGCATGAGCACCAGGTGATCGGACGACTGGTTCGCGGCCCCGAAGAACTTCAGGTTGACCTGCCGGCTGCGATCGTCCCCGTCGATCGGCTCGATGAACTCGGCCTCTACCTCGGTCTTGATACTGCGGATCCAGTGGCCATCGGGCCGCCACGTGTAGCCGAGCTCGGCGCTCGTCGCCTCGATGTCCGTGCGGCTCGCGAAACCGAGCGCCGGGAAGAAATTCCTCCCGAGCACCTTGAGCGCGGCCTTGCCGTTCCAGCCCTCGCTGTTCGGCACACCGAATCCGATTCCGTACCCGGCGTCGTCGCCGGAAACGCCTTCGGTGTCGGTCTGCTGGTACCAGGCCGTGGCCTCCAGGCTGCGCCCGCCGCCGAAGCGCGTGTTCAGGTAGCGGAAATCGACGCCGACCAGGCTGTTGTCGACGGCCGTATCGGGATTGCCGCTGGTCACGATGACGCCGAGGCTCGACTCCTCGAGCACGTTGACCGCGACACGCCCGACGAAGAGCTCCGCGGAATCCGGCCCGACGGCCGCGTCCTGGCGCACGCCCAGCACGCCCACGCTGACCGGTCCCGCGCGCCCGGTGAGCTTCAATCCGGCATCGAGCGTCAGCGTCTCGCCCTCGTCATCGAGGCCGATGCGGCGCGAGAAGAACGGCAGCCCGCTCTCCTCTTCCAGGCGACCAAACTGGAAGATGTCCGAGTCCTGCAGGAAGAAAGCACGCTGCTCCGGGAAGAACAGATCGAAACGCGTCAGGTTGACCTGGCGCGTGTCGACGGTCGTGCCGGAGAAATCCGGGTTGAGCGTCAGCGCCGCGGTCATGGACGGCGTGACCTTCCAGAACACGTCGAGCGACGGCTCCAGGAAATCGTCCGTTTCGTCCGTCACGTGGTCGCGCGTGGAACCTGCGCGCAGGCCGGGAACCACATCGAGCCCGCGGCCCTGCTGCAGGCCGGCCAGTCCCGTGACCAGCCCGGTGCGCACCAGGTCCTGCTTGCGGTTGTACGATACCCAGCCGAACTGCTCGCTGTCGGCGCCCTTCCAGCGCGTGAAGTTGACGCCCCAGGCGTCGCGCGCGGGATCGAAGGACAGTGTCTTGATGGGGATCGCCGCCTCGGCGGCCCAGCCCTCGTCGTCGATCCGTCCCGCGGCGTCCCAGAGCCCTTCCCAGTCCCAGTTCTGTCGCTCCTCGTCGATGTAGATGGCTTCGCTGCGCATCCCGTTCGAATTGACGTCGAACATGTAGCCGGCGCGGCCCTGGTCGAACGGATCGAGGATGATCGAAAAGCTGTCTTCCCCGAAGGAGTAGTCGCGCCTGCTCAGGACCTTCGCGACGATCCTGTCCGGCTGCGAGTCGAAGAACCGCGCCGCGAAATAGAGGTTGTCGTCGTCGAACGCGACGTACACGCGTGAACGCTCGCCCGGCGTGCCGAACTCGTTCGAAACGACGATATGCAGGTCCTCGACGAATGCGGCCTCGCGCCACACGGCGTCGTCGAGGCGACCGTCCAGCACGGGCGGCGTCGCCGCGCGGCGCGCCGCCACGACCTTGCGCCCGGGCGCATCCGCCGCCGCCGTCGCCGCGGCCGCTGCGGCCAGACACATGATCGCCGCGGTCACGGCACCCGTCTTCATACGGCAGTTTAAATTGTTGACAACTTGAGGAAAATCAAAGGCGTAAGGGGGTGTACGGCGTCTGTACGGCGCGCCGTACGGAAAAAACGTAAGCCCTTGCCAGATAAAATCTCCAATCATTTCAATGA
>VGUH01000012.1 GCA_016874295.1 Gammaproteobacteria bacterium
CCCCCGCTCCCCCTTCCTTCACGATCGCCACGATCTGCGATTCCGTAAACCTCGACTTCTTCATGACCTCTCCCGCGATGCCGGGAGAGTCTATTATTCACTGTGTCCGAGGCGGGGGAGCTTACGCGCCCAGGTGAGCGCGAACAGCGTCCAGAGCGCGATCAGGGCGAGCACGATGCCGGCGAAAATCCAGAGCTTTCTCAGCACGGCCTGCTCCCGGGAGGATGGCGGAATTATGCCTTTCCGGACGCGCGGTAGGATAATGACCCGGGGTCATCGACCAGTCGGGCGGCAGAGGGAGCGGCAATCCAGTGGCGGACAGGCAGCGCAACCAGCCGCTCGGCGGCGACGTGATGCCCCGCTTCGCGGGTCCCACGACGATGTTCCGGCTGCCCGAGCAACGCGAACGCGCGGGCGTCGACATCGGCATCATCGGCGTGCCGCTCGACATCGGCGCCAGCAACCGCGCCGGCACGCGCTTCGGGCCGCGCGCGATCCGCGCCGAGTCCTGCCTGGTGCGGCCGTACGGCATGGCGACCCGCGTGGCGCCCTTCGACAGCTTCCAGGTTGCCGATCTCGGTGACGTCGCGATCAACACCTTCAGCCTCGCGAAGTCGGTCGAGATCATCGAGAGCTTCTACCGCGAAGTGCTGGCGAGCGGCATCAAGCCGGTGTCGCTCGGCGGCGATCACACGATCGCGCTGCCGATCCTGCGCGCGCTGGCGAAGCGGCACGGCAAGCTGGCGCTGGTGCACGTGGATGCGCACGCCGACACCAATGACACGATGTTCGGCGAGAAGATCGCGCATGGCACGATGTTCCGCCGCGCGCTGGAGGAGGGCCTCGTGGACGGCCCGCGCATGTTCCAGATCGGGCTGCGCGCGACCGGCTACCACGCCGATGACTTCGACTTCACGCGCGGGCACGGGGCGACGGTCGTGCCGGCCGAGGAATGCTGGAACAGGTCGCTGGCACCGCTCAT
This sequence comes from Gammaproteobacteria bacterium, assembly GCA_016874295.1. Taxonomy (GTDB): domain Bacteria; phylum Pseudomonadota; class Gammaproteobacteria; order Steroidobacterales; family Steroidobacteraceae; genus SCUD01. The sequence goes on from VGUH01000012.1 coordinate 983, forward strand.
GGCCGAGGTGCGCGCGCGCATCGGGCCCGAGGCGCCGGTCTATCTCTCGTTCGACATCGACGGCCTCGATCCCTCGGTTGCGCCGGGCACCGGGACGCCGGAACCGGCGGGGCTGACGGCCGCGCAGGGCTACGAGATCATCCGTGGCGTGTTCGGACTGAATCTCATCGGCTGCGACCTCGTGGAAGTTTCGCCGCCCTATGATCCGAGCGGCAACACGGCGCTCCTCGCGGCAAACCTGGTGTTCGAGATGCTGTGCAGCTTTCCGGGGTGCCAGCGGCGGGTGTAGCTTCAGCGCGGCGCATCCCGCGGTAACTTACGGTGCCGGGTCGCACTTATCGCACTTATTGCAAGGCAATAAGTGCGATAAGTGCGACCCGGCACCGTACACGCGTCCGCTTCGGTAAGCTGGCGCGATGTCTGAGCTGCGCCGCGACCTGACCCTCACCCACGGCATTGCCATCGTGGTCGGCATCACGATCGGCACCGGCGTATTCCTGAAGTCCGCGCCGATGGCGCAGGCGGTCGGATCGCCGCTGCTCGTCATGGCCGCCTGGGCGGTCGCCGGGCTGGTCGCCGTACTCGGCGCGCTCTGCTTCGCGGAACTCGGCACGCTGATTCCCCGCGCCGGCGGCGAGTACCAGTACGTGCGCAAGGCTTTCGGCGACCTGCCGGGCTTCGTCTACGTGTGCATGAGCATCCTGATCGGCGCGGCGAGCATTGCCTCGTACTCGGCGGCGTTCTCGATCTTCCTGTCCGGCGCAGTCGCGCTGCCGGGCCCCTGGATCGAGCGGCCGTATACCCTCTTCGGACAGGACCTCAACTGGCAGTTCGGCCTGCGGCAGCTGCTCGGCATCGGCGTGGTCGCGCTCTTCACCGGCGTCAACCTCGCGGGCGTCGCCTTCGGCGGCCGGGTGCAGACTGTGCTGACCTCGCTCAAGGTGCTAGCGGTCGCGGGCGTGATCATCGGCGTGTTCCTGTTCTCGCCGCAGGCGGCCGAGGCCGCCGCGAGCCTCGCGCCGGGCGGGGAGGCGGCGTCCGCGCTCACCGCGAGCGGCTTCGGTTTCGCGATGCTCTCGGCGATGTGGGCCTACAGCGGCTGGCAGTACCTGCCGATGACCGCGGCCGAGGTGCGCGATCCAGATCGGAACGTGCCGCGCGCGGTAATCGGCGGGGGCCTCCTCGTCGTCGTGCTGTACCTGCTGGTGAACGCGGCGTATTTCACGGCGCTGCCATTCGAGGCGGTGGTCACCTCGAACTCGACCGCTTACCCGGGGGCACCCGCGGTCGGCGCGCGCGCGGCGGAGACCTTCCTCGGCCCGCAGGCGATCTCGCTGGCAGCCGTGATATTCCTGATCTCCGCGGTCGGGGCGCTGAACGGCGTGATGCTGACGCGCGCGCGCGTGCCGTACGCCGCCGCCCGCGACGGGCTGTTCTTCAGGAGCTTTGCCAGGCTCAACCCCGGTGCGAGCGTGCCGGCGAACTCGGTGATCCTGCACGGCGTGCTCGCGGCGCTGTTCGCGGTCTCGGGCACCTTCGACCAGCTCACGAATCTCGCGACGCTGATCTTCGTGCTGTTCTGGGGGCTCTCGGGTCTCGCGCTCATGGTGCTGCGCCGCAAGATGGCGGACTCACCAAGGCCGTATCGCGTGTCGCTGTACCCGCTGGTCCCAATCGCCTTCGTGCTGATCATGGCAGGGGTCCTCGTGAGCACGATCGTCGAGAGCCCGGCGGAGGCGGGGGCGACGCTGGTGCTGCTCGGCCTGTCGCTGCCGCTGTACCCCTATTTCCGGCGGCGGTCGTCGGCGGTATCCGAGGGGCGATGACGGTGCCGGGTCGCACTTATCGCACTTATTGCCACGCAATAAGTACGATAAGTGCGACCCGGCACCGTTGGGGTTGCCGGATCTCGGGCTGGGCGTGGGGTTGCGCACGCAGCATTTCCGGCACATCACGACCAAATGGCCGGCGATGGACTGGTTCGAGATCCTGTCGGAGAACTTCATCGACACGGGCGGCCGGCCGATGTACTTCCTCGACCAGGTCGCCGAGCGCTATCCCATCGTGATGCACGGCGTCTCGCTCTCGGTCGGCAGCACGGATCCGATCGACTTCGGTTTCCTCGACAAGCTGAAAGCGCTCGCGAAACGGGTCAGGGCGAAGTGGCTCGGCGACCACGTCTGCTGGACGGGCGTCGCGGGCCTGAACGGCCACGACCTCTATCCCTTGCCCTACACGGAAGAGAGCCTGCGGCACATGGTGTCGCGGGTCCGGACCATCCAGGATTACCTCGAGCGGCCGCTGGTGCTCGAAAACCCGTCCACCTACCTGACGTTCGGCGTGTCTTCGATGCCCGAGGAAGAATTCATCGCCCGGCTCGCCGAGGAGGCGGACTGCGCGCTGCTGCTCGACGTCAACAACGTTTATGTGACCTGCCGGAACCATGACCTCGACCCGGTGGCATACCTGGCGGCGATCCCGGCCGACCGCGTGGTGCAGATCCACCTGGCGGGGCATACGGACAACGGCACGCACTGCATCGACACCCACGACGGGCGAGTGGTGGACGCCGTCTGGGAGTTGTACGCACGCTTCACGGCGCGTGTCGGCGCGCGCGCGACACTCCTCGAATGGGATGCCGACATCCCGAAGTTTTCCGTTCTGCAGCAAGAGGTTAGGAAGGCAGCACGGTTTAGGAACGGACTCCGGAAGGCGGCGGCTTGAAGCCTGTGGCGACGCCCAGCCTGGGCACCCTCGAAGCCTGGATGCAGGCAGTCGTGATGCACCCTGAAGGGGCCGAGGCAGGCCTGCGCTCGCAGCCGGCGCGCAGGTTCATCGCCCCGGCGGCACGTGACCCGTCGGCCGTGGTCCTGCCGTCGAAGCAACTGAATTCTCTCGAGCGCCTCGAGATCTACGCGCACATGTATTACGCGCGGCTGGTCGAGGTGATGGAAGGGGAATACCCGACCGTGCGGCAGGTGCTCGGGCCGTCGGCCTTCAGCGCGGCCTGCCGGGGCTACATCGCGAGGCACCCGTCGCGCTCCCGCTTGCTGAACGGGCTGAGCGCGAGCTTTCCGGACTTCCTGGCCAGGACCCTGCCGCGCACTCACCGGCACCGGCTCGCGGTGGACATCGCCCGCATCGAGCGCGCGATGGAGGACGTGTTCGACGCGCCGGCGTCAACGCCGATGACCGCGGCAGAGTTCGCGGCGGTCGCTGACCGGACGCGGCTGTGGACCAACCCGGCGCTGGTGCTGCTGAAGCTGCGCTACCCCGCGAACACGTTCATGAACGCGCTCCGCCGCGGCGGGCGGCCACGCATCCCGCGCCCGCGTGCGACCCGGGTGATCGTCTTCCGCCGCGGCTTCCAGGTGCTGCGCCGCGACCAGGAGCCGGAGCAGTTCCGGCTGCTGCAGGCGCTGGTGGCAGGCCAGCCGCTCGCGGCTGCGGTCCGCGCGAGCATCGGCCGCCGCGCCGGCAGTGCCGAGCGCGTCGCGCAACGCCTGCGCGGCTGGTTCGCCGAGTGGGCCGGCGCCCATCTCTTCGTGCGTTGAAGGGGACGCGCCCGTTCGCGAACATGAAGGGGCGCGCCCCTGCGGTGGTCTACACTAACGTCTGGCGTTAGCTACCGAGGGGATCACTATGAACATCCGCAGCCTGGCCAAGGGACTCACGTATTGCGGTGAAGCGAAGGGCAAGCGGCAGACGTATTACGTCTTCGAAAGCGCCGCCGGCTTCGTCGTCATGTCGGCCTCGCGCACCAAGCGCGCGAGCGGCTACTTCAACCTCGTGCGCCGCGACGCGGTGAGCCGCATCCGCAAGAGTTACGCAGGCAGGCAGGACGTCACGGCGAAGCAACTCGCGGTACGCTCGCGCGGCGCGGGCGTCCGTGACGCCCTGCATGCGCTGAACGTCCTTTACGTCCTGGTCGCGACCGGTGCCGCGAAGCGCGACGACCGCTACCAGGACACGCGCCTGCACTTCAATATCGCGCCGCGCTGAGCGGAGGGCGTCCGAGACCACCCGCTCCGCTTGCGGGCAGGCCATACAAACCCGAGGGGCGACAATGACCGAGGACCAGCACGGCGCGACCGGATACACGCGAAGGGATTTCCTGCAGGCCGCAGGCGCAGGCGTCATGGCGATGGGACTGGACGCCGGAAAACCGGTGGCCGCGGCCGCGACGCCGGCCGGGCCGACGGGCGTGACCGGGCGCCGCGCCGGCCGGCCCGTACAACATCATCTTCATCCTCACCGACCAGGAGCGCTTCTTCCGCCCCGGCGAACTGCCGGCGGGATTCGAGCTGCCGGCTCACGAGCGACTCAGACGCCAGGGCACGAGCTTCGTGAACCATCGCATCAATTCCTGCGTCTGCACGCCCTCGCGCTCGGTCATCTACACCGGCCGGCACATCCAGCAGACCGGCATGTTCGACAATACGAACTTCCCGTGGATCACGAGCATGTCCACCGAGCTGTCGACGCTCGGCGACATGCTGCGCGCGGCGGGGTATTACACCGCCTACAAGGGCAAGTGGCACCTGACCAAGGAATTCGAGACCGTCAACAAGCTGGGCAGCCCGACCAGGATCTTCACCGAGGAAATGGAGGCCTACGGCTTCTCGGACCATTTCGGCATCGACGACATCATCGCGCATACGCAGGGCGGCTACCTGCACGATGGTGTCATCTCGGCGATGGCCGGAAGCTGGCTGCGCGGCAAGGGGCGCGAGCTCGCCGGGCAGGGCAAGCCCTGGTTCCTCGCCGTCAACCTTGTCAACCCGCACGACGTGATGTTCTACGACACCGACGCCCCGGGTGCGCCAGTGCAGTCCGAGCGCGGCATCACGCACGTCGCCCGCGACCCCGTGGACCCGCTGTATGCGACGCAGTGGGAGTTCGGCCTGCCGCGCAGCCACGGCCAGCCGCTGGACGCGGCGGGCCGGCCGCCGGCGCATCGCGACTTCCTGCGCTCGCACGACGCGCTGGTAGGCAACATCCCGAACGAGGCGGCGCGCTGGCAGCGCCAGCACAACTACTACCTCAATTGCCTGCGCGACGTGGATCGCAACATTGTGCTCGGCGAACTCGACGCCTCCGGCCTCGCGGGCCGCACGATCGTCGTGCTGACCGCCGACCATGGCGACATGGACGGCGCCCACCAGCTGCACGCCAAGGAGGCGGTTGCCTATCGCGAGCAGAACAACGTGCCGCTCATCATCTCGCATCCCGCGCATTCCGGCGGCCAGCAGTGCCGCGCGATCAGCTCGCACCTCGATCTCGCGCCGACGCTTGTCTCGTTCACCGGCGTCGAGCCCGGCAAACGCGCAACGATCGTGAAGGATCTGCCGGGCAAGGATCTGTCGGGCCTGCTGGCGGCACCCGGCGAGGCCGGCACGAATGCCGTCCATGAGGGGCTGCTCTTCAACTACAACATGTTCGCCTACCTCGATGGCGACTTCCTCAACAAGGCCGTGGACTTCATGCACCAGGGCGGCAACCCGAAGGAACTGAAGAACGCGGGCATCGTGCCGGACATGATGAAGCGCGGCGCGGTCCGCTCGGTCTACGACGGCCGCCATGTTTTCGCGCGCTACTTCTCGCCGAAGCAGCACAATCTGCCGACCACGCTGGAAGCCCTGTATCAGCTGAACGACACCGAGCTCTACGATACGGAGGCGGATCCGGACGAGATGCGCAACCTGGCCGCCGCTCCGGGCGAGAATGCCGAACTCTTGCTGGCCATGAATGCCAAGCTGAATCGCCTGATCGAGACAGAGGTCGGCGAGGATCGCGGCCAGATGCTGCCGGGCGGTGCGGACGCGGGCTGGGAGGTCAACGCGGAGACGATGGCACCCTGAAGGCCTCGATCTGCCGAGTCCCCACTGCGGCCGAAAAGGAAAAGGCCCGCCTCTCGGCGGGCCTTTTCACGGACCGCGTCCTGCGGGCCGAAATCAGGGCTTGTAACGCTTCCAGATATTGCACGAAATGATACAGAGCGCAGCACCGGCCGCGAAGGTGCCGACCGCGCTGAAGATGCTCGTCAAGATTTGACCGACGCCCGGGATGTTCGTCAGTACCCCGGAAAGCGTGGCCAGTACGACTGCCGAAACCAGCACGCGGACGTGATCCTCTGCGGCGATGGCGTAGCCACCAGCTAGGCCCAGCAGTACCAGCAGGAGGCCCGCGTACGGGACCTCGGTGAAGGCGCCGACTACCGCGATGAGAATCGCGACCCAGCCTACGATCTTGAATGGATTCACTGTGCATCCCCCTCAGTCAGTTGTTTATGAACGCGGCCCTGTTAGCAGGTACCGCTGCGTGCATCGTACTCGCGGTCGGGTATTCATGCGAGCTTATTGAAATATAAGGGTATAACAACCCAGAAGACCGCCCGGAAACAGCAAGAAGCGGGTTGCGGCGGGGGGCTTGGGTACCGATGCTGCGGGCATGAGCTACCAGGTCCGCGGACTCGAACCCGCGTTGTTCGAGCAATTTTTCGACCTCGATGATGCCGCCCTCGCCGGACGTGGCATGCGCCGGGTGCGTGCCGACCAGCCGGTCGGTTACCCCTGCCGCATCAGCCTGGAGGACGCCTCGGTGGGTGAGGAATTGCTGCTTCTGCCCTTCGCCCACCAGGATGCCGCGACGCCGTTCCGGGCGTCCGGCCCGATCTTCGTGCGTCGCGGGCAGCCGGCCGCGGCGCGCGTGGTCAACGAGTTGCCCGTCTGCCTGACCTTGCGGCCCCTGTCCGTCCGGGCCTATGACCGCGCCGACGAGATGGTGGACGCCGAGGTCATCGACGGCCGCGAGGCCACCCCGCTCATCGAGCGCTACCTGGCGCGCGCCGACGTCGCCTACCTGCACGTGCATTTCGCGCGCCGCGGCTGTTTCGCCTGCCGCATCGACCGCGCCTGACCGCAGCGGACGCACCCCTTCGCGAGCAATTGAAGGGCGCGCCCCCTGTTTCACACCTAGAATGGCGCGGTCATGTCGCAAATCGACCGCCGCCGGTTCATTGCCGGCTCCGCCTCGCTCGTCGCCGTGCTGGGAACCCTGCACGCACGCCGCGCAGCGGCAGCGACGCGTGAATCGCGATTCGTGCCGAGCCCCTATGGCCCGCTGCGCCCGGTCAAGGACCTCGAAACCGGTTTGCCGCTGATCTACCTGCCAGACGGCTTCGAGTATCGGACCTACTCCTGGACCGGCGACGCCATGTCGGACGGTTCGCCGACGCCGAGCGCCCACGACGGCATGGGCGTCGTCGCCTCGCGCAGGGTCGACGGGGAGACGGAGACCACGCTGATACGCAATCACGAGCGCGGGCTCGGGAGCCCGATTCTGGCGCCGGCGCGTTACGACACTGCCGGGGCCGACCCGGCCTTCGCGCCGGCCGGCGGCACGACGACGCTCACCTTCCGCGGCCGCCGTTGGGTGAGCGCGCGACCGTCGCTCGGCGGCACGATCTACAACTGCGCCGGCGGCACGACGCCCTGGGGCAGCTGGCTGTCCTGCGAAGAGACCGTCATCGATCTCACGCCGCGCGGCGGCCGCAAGCACGGCTACGTCTTTGAAGTGCCTGCCGATCCTGCGGCGACGACCGGCCGGCCGATCGTGGCGATGGGCCGCATGCTGCACGAAGCCGTGGCGATCGACCCGGCGACGAGCATCGCCTACCTGACGGAGGACGAGGCCTACAACTCCGGTTTCTATCGGTATGTCCCGAAGGACGCGAGCGGGCGCGCGGGCAGCTACGAGGCCGGCGGCCGCCTGCAGGCCGCGCGCGTCGCGGGCCGGGCGCGCGCCGACCTGCGCGCACCGGCGGTCGGCGACCTGCATCGCATCGAGTGGGTCGACATCGAGGCGCCCGACGCCGATCCCGGCAAGCCGCCGGCGGAGATCACGACCGAGGCCGGCCGCGCGAGCGGCCCGTTCCTGCAGGCCTGGGCCCAGGGCGGGCTGGTGCTGAGCCGCGGCGAGGGCATCTGTTACCACGGCGGGCGGCTTTACATGGTTGACACCGAGGCGGGCCGCGACGCGACGGGCCTGCCTGGGCGCGGCGAGGGCGCGATCTGGGAATACGACCCGCAGGCGGAGACGCTGAAGGCGATCTTCGTCGCAGGCAGCCAGCGAGTCGGCGACAACATCGACAACATCACCGCGAGCCCGCGCGGGGGCCTGCTGCTGTGCGAGAACGGCGAGGCGATCGTGGACGAGTACGGGCAGGGTACGCGCCTGATCGGCATCACGGGGGATGGCGACTCCTACGCGTTCGCCAAGAACAACGTCGACCTCACGCTCGAAGACATGGTTGCGACGGACAAGCGGATCGAGCCTGACTGGTTCCGCGCGGTCGAGTGGACCGGAGCGTGCTTCGATCCGACGGGCGAGGTGCTGTTCGTCAACATCCAGGTTCCCGGCATCACGTTCGCGATCTGGGGGCCGTGGGAGTGCGGCAACCTCTGATCGTTTACGGCGTTTACGGTGCCCGTTTACCCGTTTACGGTGCCGGGTCGCACTTATCGCACTTATTCGGGGAGTCTCCCCGAATAAGTACGATAAGTGCGACCCGGCACCCGATTACGGCAGCGCCTGCGGCGCGAGTCTTGGACCAGCGTGGCGTCGGCGGCCGCCGTCGGCGCGGCGGCGATCGCTGTCGTATGGAGCCACGGGCCGGCGGTCGCGGGCAAGGTCGCGGAACTTCTCGCGATGCTCGCGGAGCCGAACCTGCTGAGCGGCGTCGCCATCGCCGTCCTGGCGGCGAGTTTCTGGCCGGTCCTGCAGAGGTACCTGCCGCGCTAGAATCGCGGCATGAAGAATCCCGCGTTCGCGCAGCCGGACCCGTGCCACGTGCTCAGGTTCGCACACCAGGACCGCTGATCCCGTGACCTATCGCATCCAGGAATTTGCGGACGCCGTGATCCTGGCGCCCGCGGCGCCGGTCTCGGCGAGCGTGATCTGGCTGCACGGTCTCGGCGCCGATGGCCACGACTTCGTGCCGATCGTGCCGGAGCTGAAGCTGCCGCCGTCACCGGGCGTGCGCTTCGTGTTCCCGCACGCGGCGATCCGCCCGGTGACGCTCAACATGGGCATGCGCATGCGCGCCTGGTACGACATCAAGACGCTGACCGCAGAAGGCCGCACGGACGAGGCAGGGCTGCGCGAGTCGATCGCGCGGGTCGGCGCGCTCATCGCCGCCGAGCGCACGTTCGGCATCGCCTCCGAGCGCATCGTGATCGCGGGCTTCTCGCAGGGCGGCGCGACCGCGCTGCACGCCGCGCTGCGCCATCCCGAACCGCTCGCCGGCGTGCTCGCGTTGTCCTGCTACCTGCCGCTGCAGGCGGCGCTCGCCGCCGAGCTGGCGGACGCGAACCAGGCGATGCCGATCCTGATGTGCCACGGGCAGCAGGATCCCGTGCTGCCGATCGCGCTCGGGCGCGCGGCACGGGACTGGCTGCGCGCGGCGGGCTACCGCGTGGAGTGGAAGGAGTACCCGATGCAGCACCAGGTGTGCCTGCCGGAGATCCAGGACATCGCCGCCTGGCTCCGCACGCGGTTTTGACGGTGCCGGGTCGCACTTATCGCACTTATTTGCCCCTCCTGTCGGCGCAGCGATGCAGATGGCCTCGAATCGCGCTCTCAGTTCGGCTGCATTGACGGGCGATTGAACTGACGGTCGCGACCCCGCGCGCCAGCGCTTCCCGGTACAGCCAGGCGCGCGCGTCCGAGAGCGCACGCGACCGACTGACCGAAACGATTTGATCGGCAGGCACTTCGAACTTCCTCGCGCACTCGACCAGCAGGTGGGCGAAGCTGCCGGACTTGCGATCACCGGAAGTGGACAGCCCAAGCCGGGCCAGGAAGCCATCGTTCCCCAGCACTTGCGGATGATCGGGGTGCGGCACCAGCGAGCCTTCCCCCCACCTGGTTCCGTCCACCTCACCCATCCATGCCGCGTACCGCGTTCGCGCCTGGCGGACGTCCTCCGAAAAGAGGCGCAATGCGACGCTCGTGCACACCCAGCTCGTATTTCGGTCGCCGAGATAGTCGTTGTGGCTGGACCAGGGGTAGTCGCGGGCATCCCTGACAAGTCCTGCACGCACCGGATTCAGGTGAATGTACTTGACCAGGGTCAGGAGGTAGCTGTCGGCATCGACCAGTACCGCATGGTGGCGGCGTTCGAACAGGTGACCGGTCGTGGCAAGGCTTTGCTGGAAGCGTCGCGCGTAGCGACTCGCGACACGGAGTATCAATTTGCCGAGCGGAACTTCCGATACCTGTACGAGTGCATGGATGTGATTGGTCATCCAGCAGTAAGCATGGATGCGTGCGCCAAGCTCGCGCGCCGCGTCGGCAACGATCGCCTCGAGGAGGGCCCGGTCCGCCTCGTCACGGAAGATGGCCTGGCGGTGGTTGCCACGCAGGGTCACGTGGTGAAACCCGTTCGGGACATGGAGTCGGAGTCGACGAGCCACGGACTTCCCTGACGCGCGGTCAATTGCCCCGACAGCCTATGTGGGTCGGCGAGCCCTGCGCCATGCTCAATCGGGGCCGAGATGTGTGAAAATGCACGAGGCCGACCCAGCCGCCTGTCGCAATAAGTGCGATAAGTGCGACCCGGCACCGTTAGGAGGCAACATGGGCTGGATACTTCTGCTGATCATCGTGCTGCTCGCGCTGTTCGCGATCGGCATCTACAACGGCCTCGTCACGGCGCGGAACGCCTACAAGAACGCGTTCGCGCAGATCGACGTGCAGCTCACGCGCCGGCACGACCTGATCCCGAACCTGGTCGAGACCGCGAAGGGCTATCTCGCGCACGAGCGCCAGACGCTCGAGGCGGTGATCACCGCACGCAATGCGGCGGTGAGCGGCCTGAAGGCCGCCGCCGCGAATCCCGGCGACCCGGCTGCGGTGCTGCAACTGGCCGGCGCCGAGAACGCGCTCACCGGCGCGCTCGGGCGCCTGTTCGCGCTCGCGGAGGCTTACCCGGACCTGAAGGCGAACACCACCATGATGCAGCTCTCCGAGGAGCTGACCACCACCGAAAACAAGGTCGCGTTCGCGCGCCAGGCGTACAACGACTCGGTGATGGGCTACAACAACAGGCGCGAGATGTTTCCTTCGAGCATCGTCGCCAACATGTTCGCGTTCCAGCCCGCGCAGCTGCTCGAGATCGAGTCCGCGGCGAAGCGCGAAGTGCCGCAGGTGAAGTTCACCTGACGCGCGGGCCCGGCACGGGGTCCTGAGCGATGGATTTCTTCGCGCGGCAGGCCGCAACCCGGCGGCAGTCGCGCTGGATGGTGTTCCTGTTCGTCCTCGCGGTGCTCGCGATCGTGATCGTGATCGACTTGGTCGTCGTCGTGACGGTCGCGATCCTCTCGGTGCAGGACGACGGCGGCCTACTCGCCACGCCGGACATGTCCATCTGGCGCTACCCGACGATCATCCTGTTCAGCAGCCTGGTCGTGCTCGGCACGATCGGCATCTCGAGCGTCGCGCGCACGGTCACGCTCGCCGCGGGCGGCAGCAAGGTCGCCGAGCAGCTCGGTGGCACGCGCGTCGGCGCCGACACCGCCGACCCGCTGAAGCGCAGGCTGCGCAACGTAGTCGAGGAGATCGCGATCGCCTCGGGCGTGCCGGTGCCGCAGGTGTACGTGCTGGAGCGCGAGGCGGGGATCAACGCGTTCGCCGCCGGCTACAGTCCGGCGAACGCGGCGATCGCGGTCACGCGCGGCGCGCTCGTCAACCTGAACCGCGACGAGTTGCAAGGTGTCGTCGCGCACGAGTTCAGCCACGTGCTGAACGGCGACATGCGCCTCAGCACCCGCCTGATCGGCCTGCTGTTCGGACTCACCGTGATCGCCATGATCGCGCGCACGATCCTGCGTTTCGTGCCGCGCAGCGGCGGTGACAGCGGCCGGAAAGGCGGTCCCGCGATCGCGGTGATCATCGTCGCGGCGCTCATCGTGCTCGCGCTCGGGTGGATCGGCCTGTTTTTCGGCCGCCTGATCCAGGCCGCGGTCTCGCGCAACCGCGAGTCGCTCGCCGACGCCTCGGCCGTGCAGTTCACGCGCGACCCGACCGGCCTCAGGAACGCGCTGGTCAAGATCGGCGCGCTGGGCGCCGGCTCGCGCTTCTCGGACGCGGACGCGGAGGAGGTCGCGCACATGCTGTTCGCGCCCGGGATCCAGCGCCTGTTCGCGACCCATCCGCCGCTCGAGCAGCGCATCCGCGAGATCGATCCGGGCTTCCAGCCGTCGGAGTTCGAGACGGTCCGGCGCCGCCTGGCCGAGGCGCGCGGCGCGGAACAGGAGGAGGCGGCAGCACGCACGGCGGCCGGCGCGGCGCGCGCGGGCGGGCTGCTGCAGGGCGCCGTGGTGCTCGCGCCGGCGGCGGTTGCCGGTCTCGTCGCCAACCCCGGCACCGAACACGTGCTGCAGGCGCACGAGGTACTGGCGTCGCTGCCGGAGTCCTTCCGGCGCGCAGCGCGGCAGCCCGAACAGGCGGCAGCGCTGTTCCTCGCGCTCGGCATCGACGTCGTCCCGGAGGCGCGCGAGCGGCAGCTTGCATTCATCCGCGAGCAGTACGGTGCGGAGTTCCACGGCGCGGTGCTGGCAATGCTCGGCGAAGTGGACGCGCTCACGTCCGTGCAGCGCATGCCGGCGCTCCTGCAGGTGTTCGCGGCGCTGAACCAGCTCGGGCGCGCCGAGCGCGTCGAATTGCTCAAGTGCCTCAACGGCCTGCTGGTGCGGGAGAGCCGCCCATCGGTATTCGGCTACGCGCTGCGCAAGCTCGCTCAGGTCCAGTTGCAGGACAACCTCGACCCGCGCCGCAGGGCCGTCGGGCACCTCGGCGTCCACGGCGCGCGCGAGGAGCTGCAGGTGCTGCTCTCGATTCTCGCGGCCCAGGGCAACGAGGACGAGGTGGCCGCGCGGGCCGCCTACGACGCGGGCATCGAGCGGCTGCTGCCGGGCATCCGCCCGCCGCTGCTGCGCGTGCCGCATTGGCCGCCGAAGCTCGACCAGGCGCTCACGCGCCTCGACCGCCTGCAGCCGGCCGCGAAGGAACACCTGGTCCAGGCGCTGGTCACGGCCATCTCGCACGACGGGCGCATGACCGTGCCGGAGTCCGAGCTCCTGCGCGCGATCTGCGCGGTCCTGCATTGCCCGCTGCCGCCGCTCTACGCCGCCGCCTGACGAAGGGGCGCGTCCCCTTCAATGGCAGGCGCGCGGCTATACTCCCGCCCGTGCGCAGGCTCAACGAGTTCGTCTACCGGCTGCGCTGGGGAGCGTTCGAGGACCGGCGGCGCCGCGGTCTCATCCGTCTGCACGAGCTCCTCGCCGGCACGCCGTTCGCTGAAAGGTACTGGATGATCATGGGCCTGCTGCTCGGCTGCATGCGCGACGGCCGGCCGATCCCCTGGGACCGCGACTCGGACTTCGGCTTCCTGAGCCGCGACCTGCCGCAGTTCCTCGATGCGATGCGCATGCTGCGCGGGAACGGCTACAACCTGCGCCCGCCGCAGGTCAACAACGACGGCCGCACGACGATGTGGACGCTGAAGTTCGAGGCGGTCAAGTACGACTTCTTCCTTTTCGAGGAGAACGGCGCGAACATCCGCTGGTACTACCACCAGCGCAAGCCGCCGCTCGAGCTGATCAACGAGCTGCCCGCGCACGGGCTCGCCGGATTCGAGCTGTACGGCAAGCGCTGGCAGGTGCCCGAAAACGCGGAGGATGTCCTGACGCGCATCTACGGCGACTGGCGCAGGCCCAACCCCGAGTACCTCTACTGGCGCGACTGCCGCGCGATCGTGGAGCGTTACCCCTGGACCGGGGAACGCAGGCCCCCTGAATGAGCCTGCGCGACGACTTCGAGCAGACGCTGCTGCGCGTCGCGACCACCGGGATCATCCCGTCGCGCTGGTTCCTGGTGCCGCCCGAGCCAGCCTCGCTCGCCGCGCGCTCCGGCACGCTCGACATCGAGATCGTGAGCCACTGCTGGCAGTACGCGCACCTGCTCTGCTACCAGCTCTCCTCGCTCGTGAACTTCCCCCCGACCCGCGCGCGCGTGCGCATGACGGTCTTCTACGCGCGCGAGGACGAGCGCACCCGCGCGATGCTCGAGTATTTCAGCGGCGTCGCCGCGCCCGGCGTCAGCTGGAACTGGCAGGCGCTGCCGCCGACCGAGCTGTTCCGCCGCTCGATCGGCCGCAACCGGATCGCGCGCGCGACCCGGGCGGACTGGGTCTGGTTCTCCGACTGCGACATCGTGTTCCACCAGGGCTGCATCGACGGTCTCGCGGAGCAGCTGCAGGGCCGGCAGGACCTGATGACCTATCCGAAGCAGGAGCGCATCACGCCCATGCTGGCGGAGGACGACCCGGTGCTGGCCGGCGAGCGCAATCGGCCGCGGGTCGCGGACATCGACATCAGCCAGTTCGAGCTCGCGATCAACCCGCCGAAGGCGAAGGGCGCCTACCAGGTGGTACACGGCGACGTCGCGCGCCAGTGCGGCTACTGCGAGCAGATCCCGCTCTACCAGCGTCCCGCGCCGCGCTGGGCCAAGACCTACGAGGACGCGGCGTACCGCTGGCTGCTCGGCACCGACGGCGCGGGTCTCGACGTGCCGGGGGTGCACCGCATCCGGCACATCCACAAGGGGCGCTACGGCGACAACACGACCGCCACGGCGCAAGTGCGCAGCAACATCCGCAGGGCGAAGGAGCGCATCGGCACATGAGCAAGGTGGACAGCAGGACCTGGACGATCGCCGAGGCAGGTGCCGCGCTCGCGAAGTCCGGCGCCGAGTTCGTGACCCTGTTCCAGCAGGGCACGCTCGAAGTCGAGATCTACCGGCCTGTCGGCGTCGACCGACAGCAGCCGCACAAGAAAGACGAGCTGTACGTCATCATCGCGGGGTCCGGCACCTTCGTGCATGGCCGACAGAGGAGCCCGTTTCACGAGGGCGATACCTTGTTCGTGAAGGCGGGTGTGCCGCACCGATTCGAGGATTTCAGTCCCGATTTCGCGACCTGGGTATTCTTCTACGGACCGGAAGGCGGCGAGTGAGCCGTCCGACATGCTAAGGTTCAGCCATCATTCGGTCGACCGGAGGATTGCCATGCGTGTGAACAGGATTCGCCGCGGCTGCGTCGCGCTCCTTAGCGTGAGCGTGATCGCGCTCGGATTGCAGCAGCCGGCCCTGGCGGGCGTGGTCGGCACAGCCGACGCGGTTGCCGCCGCCCGCGGCGAGAGCCCGCGCGCGACGGTGGACGCGACGCTCGCGCGCGCGGACGTGCGCGCGCAGATGGCCGCGCTGGGCGTGGACCCGGCCGCGGTCGAGGGCCGGCTCGCCGCGCTCTCGGAACCGGAAATCGCCTCGCTCGCGGCCGAGCTCGAAAGCGCGCCCGCCGGCGGCGACGCGCTCGCGGTGATCGGTGTCGTGTTCCTGGTGCTGATCATCCTCGAAGTCGTCGGCGTCATCGACATCTTCAAGAAGGCGTGATCCGGCTCGGGCTGGCGGGCGCGGCGCTCGCGTCGCTGCTCGCCGGCTGCGCCCCCTCGCCACCGCTCGCCGACGGCCTGCCGGCATCCGCCCCGCGCGCGATCGAGCTGTAAGCGACGCCGTTTTCCCCCCAGGAGGATTTCCAGTGCGGACCGGCCGCGCTGGCGACGCTGCTGGTCGCGAGCGACATCGAGGTCGCGCCGGAAGCCCTCGCACCGCAGGTCTTCCTGCCCGGCCGCGAGGGCAGCCTCTCGCTCGAGCTCATCGGCGCCGCGCGGCGTCACGGCCGATTACCGTGTGTGCTCGATACGACCGCCGACGAGATGGTGACGGAGCTCGAAGCCGGCCGGCCCGTGCTGCTGCTGCAGAATCTCGGCGTGCCGCGGATTCCGATCTGGCACTACGCCGTGCTGATCGGCTACGACGCGGAGCGCAACCTCGCGATCCTGCGCTCCGGCGACACCGAGCGCCTCGAGATGAAGTGGCAGCGTTTCGCGCGCGCCTGGCACCAGGGCGGGCGCTTTGCGATGACCGTGCTGCACCCGGAAGAAATCCCGCAATACGCGACGCCCGCGCGCTTCATCAAGGCGGCGGCAGGGCTGGAAGCGGCGGGCCAGCGCCAGTCGGCGCGGACGGCCTACGAAGCCGCGATTTCGCGCTGGCCGGACGAGCCGCTCGCCTGGCTCGGGCTCGGCAACGTCGCCTACGCGGCGGGTGAGCGCGCAGCGGCGGCCGACGCCTGGTTACGGGCCATCGAGCTCGAGCCCGGCAATGCCGCGGCGCGCAACAACCTTGCCGAGCTGCTGCTCGATGCCGGCTGCCTGGAGGAGTCGCGGCGCCAGGTGGAGCGCGCCTCGGCGCTCGCGCAGGGCACGGCGCTCGAAGCCGCGGTCGCTGACGGCCGCGCGAAGATCCGCGCGACCGCGACGCGCGTCGCGCAATGCCAGCTCGCGGACCGCGCCTGGCCGGATTAAGCGGGTCCGACTCGCCGGCGGACGAATGCGCGGAGCAGGAACCCGACGGCGAGCACGATCGCGACGTCACGCACCGCCTGCCACGAGGCCGTCGCCACGATCGCGAGGCAGGCGGCGATCGCGAGCACCGCGATGACCGTGCCGCCCGGGATCGGCAGCGGCGCCGGGCCGTCGCGGCGGCGCAGCACGATGAGGGCCGCCGCCGTCGAGCCGTGCGCGAGCATGCGCGCGATCACGAAGATGGCCAGCAGGTACTTGAATGTGCCCGTGATCGCGAGCAGCCAGGCCAGCACGACGTACACCACGATCGCGACGTGCGGCGTGCGCCAGACGGGGTGCACCGCCAGCAACTGCCGCGGCAGGTCGCCGGCCTCGGCGAGCGCATAGATGTTGCGCGGCGTGACGAGCAGCTGCACCAGGTTGCCGGCGAGGCAGGATACGACGGCCGCGGCCGCCATGATGGTCGCGCCCGCGGGTCCCAGGAACGCCTGCGCGACGTCGGCGAGCGGCAGCTTCGAGGCGGCGGTGTCCTCGAGCACGGCGAAGCAGGCGAGCATCACCAGGAGGTACAGCAGGCAGCAGACGCCGAGGCCGGCCAGGATGCTGACCGGCAGGTCGCGCCGGGGATTGCGCATCTCGCCGGCGAGGATGGCCGCGACGTCGAAGCCGAAGCACGCGAACAGGGCGAGCTGGAGCGCATCGGTGAGGCCGTCCGGCGCGCGCGGCTCGCTGGCCGGCAGGTCGTTCCAGCCCGCGAACCAGAGACCGACCAGCGCGATCGGTACGAGCGGCAGCAGCTTCGCGATCGTGAGCAAGTTCCCCGTCCACGCGGCCTGCCGGACGCCGCGCAGGTTCAGCACCCCGAACACGAGCGCGTAGAGCGTGAGGCCGGCGGCGCGCGCCAGGGGCTCGCCGAGCACGGGCCAGAGCACGGCCGCGTAGTCGAACATCACCTGCGCGATCAGCGCGAACGAGGCGAAGCGGGAGACGGTGAAGAGCCATCCGACGCTGAAGCCGGTGAGCGGTCCGAAGGCGATCCCCGCGTAGACCTGCGGGCCGCCGGTGACCTCGAAACGGCTCGCGACCTCGGCGAGCGTCAGGGCCATGAAGCCGATGACGACGAAGGCGAGCAACACGACGGCCAGGCTCCAGCGGCCCGCGTCGAGCGCGAGCCCCGCCGGCAGCGCGAGCACGCCCGCGCCCACGATCGAGTTGATCGTCAGCAGCGTCGCGTCGAATCGCCCGAGCCCGCGCAGCAGCCCGGGCGATCCGCCGTCGTCAGGCCCGCTCAATTGGCGGCGTCGTCCTTCTTCTCGTTCTGGGTACCCGCGTCGGCCAGCACCCGCCAGCCGTCGGCCGTCTTCATCCAGATGGTGACGAACGCGCCGTCCGTCGCGGGTTCCTTGCCCTCGGCGCCGTCCAGGTCGGTGCGAAGCGTGCCGAACTCGATCGCGAGATCGCCCGACTGCGCGAGTCGCACCGAGTCCGTCGTCCAGCTGACGACCTCGTTCGGGTTATCCGCGAAGTTCTTCTCGGCGCTGGCGACGACAGCATCACCGCGTCGCACGGAACCGTCGTAGATGGTCGTGGCGTCCGCCGTGTAGACGTTTCGGATGGACGCCGCGTCCTTGGCGTTCAGGAAGTTCATCCACTCGGCCGAGCGGCTGCGAATGGCCGCTTCCTCGGCGGCGAGATCCACGGCCGGTGCCGCGGGGGCCGCGGGCGGCTCCTCTTTCTTCGCACAGCCCGTCGCGACAACACCCGCGGCCAGCAATGTGAGAATCGACTGACCCATGTTCATGGACCCTCCCCGGGGTGTCCTTCCGTTGGAACGGGGAGTATACGCGCGCGCATGAACAGCCGGTGATGGCCCGGATTCCGGCTCCGGCCGCCGTCATTTCTTCCAGGCAGAACAGCATCCCCTCCGACCGGTCACGGTACCATGGTGCCGTCCGCAGGGGGATGAGATGCCCAGCCAATCGCTGCAACGCCGCCAGCTCAGCCGGTCCAAGATCGAGCTCTTTATCGATTGCCCTCGCTGCTTCTGGCTGGACGTCGCCCGCGGCATCGGCCGGCCGAGCGGCCCGCCGTTCACGCTCAACAATGCCGTGGACGCCTTGATGAAGGCGGAGTTCGACCGGTACCGGGCGGCGGGGGAGCCGCACCCGCTGTTCGCCACGGTCGGGCTCGACGCCGTGCCGTTCCGGCACGCCGAGTTGGACCGCTGGCGGAAAAACTTCACGGGCGTCCGCTGGCGGGACGATCCGACCGGCTGGACGCTGTTCGGCGCGGTGGACGACATCTGGCAGACGCGCTCCGGCGAGCTCATGGTCGCCGACTACAAGGCGACCTCGCGCGCCGAGATGCCGACCACGCGCACGCTGTACGACTCCTACCGGCGGCAGATGGACGTCTACCAGTTCCTGGTGCGGCGCCAGGGGCTTCCGGTCAGCAACCGCGGCTGGTTCGTATACACGAACGGCGACAGCCGGGCAGCGCAGTTCGGCGACCGGCTCTCTTTCACGACGGCGCTCGTGCCCTACGACGGTGACGATGCCTGGGTGCTCGACGCCTTCCGGCATGCCGTCGCGACGGTCGCGCTGACCGATGCGCCGGCGGCGAAGGAAGACTGCGACTACTGCAACTATGTGACCGGCGCGTTCGCCGCCGGCCAGGTCAGGGAGACGGGCGCATGACCGCAGAACTCGGGACCCGGCTCGCCAACCGCATCCTGTGGGGGCTCCTGGTCGGCGCGGCCGCAGGCGGCATCACGCTGCTGGTCGGCGAGGCATACCCGCCGCTGCTCGACGCGGCGCGGAAATTCGCGACGCTGGTGCTGGAGCCCATCGGGCAGGTGTTCCTGCGGATGCTGTTCTTCGTCGTGATCCCGCTGGTGTTCGCTTCGCTCGCGACCGGGGTCGCGCAGCTCGACCGGCTGGCGCAGCTCGGCCCGATGGCCGTGCGCACCTTCATCCTGTTCTTCCTGAACATGGCGATCGCCGTGACGCTCGGGCTCGTGATGATGAACCTGCTCGAGCCGGGCGCGGCAATGGAGCCGGAGTCGCGCGTTCGCCTGATGGACGAGTACGGCGGCGATGCCGCGGCGCACGTCGCGAAGCGCGCCGAGGCGCCGGACGTCACGCCGATGACCATCGTAGAGATGTTCATGCCGCGGAATCTCTTCGGCGCGTTCGTCGGCAACAGCCGCAACGCGCTCGGCGACGTGCTGCCGCTCATCCTGTTCGCGATCCTGGTGGGGGCGGCGGCCCTGAAGCTCCCGGCCGGGCGGCGTGACCGGCTGCGCTCGGGGCTGTCGCTGGTCAACGATCTGATGACCGGCATCGTCCACTTTGCGCTGCGGCTCGCGCCGTATGCCGTGCCGGCGATGATCTACAGCGTGGTGGTCAAGATCGGCTGGGACATCGTGATCGCGCTCGGCGTGTTCGTCGCCGGCTGCATCGCCATGATGCTGCTGCACCTGTTCGGGACCATGTCGGTTTGGCTGCGGCTGCTGGCGCGGCGCAACCCGCTCGCGACCTTCAAGCTGATGTGGCCGGTGCTGGCGACGGCGTTCTCGACCAGTTCGAGCGCGGCTTCGCTGCCGGCCGCGCTCGCCGCGGCGCGCGAGGACCTCGGCGTGAAAGCGCCCGTCGCGGGGTTCGTGCTGCCGCTCGGCACGACCATGAACATGTCGGGCACCGCGCTGTTCGAGGGCTGCGTCGTGCTGTTCGTCGCCCAGGTGTTCGGCATCGAGCTCGGCTTCGCGCAGCAGGTGACGTTGGTACTGCTCGCAGTGCTTTCGGCGGTGGCCGTGTCCGCGATCCCGGGCGGCGCCTTGCCGATGGTTGCCGGATTGCTCGCGGCGTTCGGCATCCCGCCCGAGGGCATCGGCATCATCCTCGGCGTCGAACGCCTGCTCGACATGACGCGCACGATGGTGAACGTCGGCTCCGACGTCGTGACGACGATCGTGGTCGACCGCTTCACGAAGCTGGAGCACGCGACCGAGCCGGACGCGGTCCGTGCCTGAGGTCCAGCAGGCGGACCCGGCGACGCGCCGCCGCGCGTTCTTCGGTGCGGCGGCGGTCGCGCTTGCGGGCTGGGCGGCGCTCTTCGTGATGCAGGACTGGCTGCGCGGGCTAGCGGGCGCCGACCCGGTCGCCGCGCGCCGGGCGCTCGAGGACGCGATGATCTGGGGAAGCTGGGCGGCCTGCCTGCCGGTCGCGGTGCTCGCAACGTGGATGTGGCTGCAGGGCCTCAGAATCTCGCGCGCCGGGCGCTACCCGGCGCCCGGCGTGAAAGTCATCCGCGACACGCTGGTGCTCCACGGCGACGCGGCGCGGCTGCGCGGAATCGTGCTGCGAGTGCTCGCGGTCTTCCTCGGTCTGCTCGCCGCAGGCACGCTGATCGCCGTGCACTTGCTGGTCGCGAGGCTGGAAGCCTGAGTTGGCTCGAGCAGGACGTGCAGAACGAACTATCTCATCCTGCGGATATCCGGTAGGGGCGCATCGCGTCATTCATACTAGGCGCGTTGGCAGAGTAAGGAGCAAGCATTGTCGTCAGCCATACCCATCGAAGAAGCCAGGATGTGCTTCGCATGTGGACCGGAGAATCCGATTGGCCTGCACATCCGGTTTGTCCTGACTGACGGGATCTGTACCGGCGAGTTCCGCCCAACCACCAATCATGTCGGCTACAAGGATGCCGTGCATGGCGGCATCATCTTTTCCGCACTCGACGACGTCATGGCGAATGTCCTGTACCTGCAGGACATCAAGGCGCACACCGCACGATGTGAAATACGCTATCGACAGGCGCTTGCGGTGGGCGATTCCATCTACCTGAAAGGCTGGATCGAAAGCCGTCGCAAGCGACTGGTCCTTCTCAAGGGTGAGGCGCGCCTGGCAGACGGCACCCTGGTCGCGGATTCGGAAGCCAGTTTCATGGTGGCCTAGGGGCGGCTTCAGCCTTGATCCAGCGGGCTACGGCCCTGCGCTGACCGGCGGGCGACGGTGCGACCAGGGCCGGGCATTTTCCAGCTGCGCCGCCAGGCGGATCAGGGTCGCCTCGTCGCCGAAACGACCCGTCAACTGCACGCCAATCGGCAAGCCCTGGTCGGACCAATGCAATGGCAGCGAAATCGCCGGCTGTCCGGTCACGTTGGCAATCAGCGTGAAGCCGGTGAAATGGCCGATACGATCGATGTATTGCTTGCGTGCTTCATGCCTGTAGTCGAAATAACCCAGAGAGACCGGCGGCTGGGCTAGGGTCGGCGTGAGCCAGATGTCGTGATCAGCGAAGAACGCCGCGAAATCGCGGCTACTCTGCTGCAGGGCTTGCCAGGCGAGCAGGTAGTCGCCCCCGCTTTGCGCCAGGCTCTGCTGATACAACCGCCAGGTTGTGGGTTCGAAATCGGTTTCCTGCGGCGTGAAGCCGGTGCGTTGCTCCCAGGCCTTGATGGACCATCCGAGGTAGCCGGCCATTACCGCGCTGAAGGAGCGGAATAGCTGGCTGCTATCGACCACGGGTGAAGCTTCCTCGACTTCGTGACCCAATGCTTCGCACAGGAGTGCCGCGGATCGCGCTGCTGCAGCGCATTCCGGATGTGCCGCTACGCCGGTCAGCGCCACCGTGCCGAGCCCGATGCGCAGGCGCCCGGGATCGCGACTCACTTCCGCGGCGAATGGCCTTTCCGGCAAGGGCAGAATGTATGGATCGCCAGGCACGGATCCGGCAGTGGCGTCCAGGATCGCGGCGCTGTCGCGCACTGAGCGCGTCACTACGTGTTCACAGATGATGCCACCGGCAATATCGCCCATGTCCGGGGCCAGGCTGTTTCGCCCGCGTGTCGGCTTCAGGCCGACCAGGCCGCAACACGAAGCCGGAATCCGGATCGATCCGCCGCCGTCGTTGGCGTGCGCGGCAGCGACCAGCCCCGCGGCGACGGCCGCGGATGAGCCACCGCTGGAACCACCCGTACCACGGCTGGTATCCCAGGGGTTCCGGGTGGGGCCAAAGCGCTGAGGTTCGGTCGTTGGTATCAAACCAAACTCCGAAGTATTGGTCTTGCCGAGGACGATCAGGCCCGCCTTCCTGAAGCGGGCGACGAGTACGTTGTCGCGTGGCGAAACATAACGGCCGGCGAGGAATCCCGAACCGTCCGATCGCGGTGTGCCAGCGCAATCCGCCACCAGATCCTTCAGCAGGAACGGTACGCCGGCAAAAGGGGAATTCAGAGCTGCCCGTGTTGCTGCCTCCAAGGCCTGCTCAAAAAGAGGAGTGATGACCGCATTGAGCCCGGGATTGAATCGTTCGATCCGCGCAATCGCGCCGCTGACCAGCTCGGTCGGCGACACTTCCCTGGCGTGCACGAGGGCCGCCTGCGCCGTGGCGTCAAGAAATGCAATGTCATCCATGGCCATGGCCCGGCCCATCCTGCCTTGACGATTCCGCCAAAGGTGCCACAAAGAAGTCGCGGACAGTACAATCCGGGCCGGAATGACCGAACCTACCACCAGCGCCGATCTTGCCGAGTGCCTCGCGCCGACCCCGTTCATCGAGCGGGATGCGCCCGCCGTGCGGGAATTCGTCGCACGCGTCGTGGGCGACGCTCAAACCGATCTCGACAAGGCCGTTCGACTCTTCTATGCCGTGCGCGATGAGATCCGCTACGACCCTTATGGCATCGTTCTCAGCGTCGACGGCCTGAAAGCCACGACGACACTCGAGACGGGCAGGGGTTTCTGTATCTCCAAGGCCGTCCTTTTCGCCGCCGCTGCCCGTGCTGTCGGCATACCCGCGCGGCTCGGTTTCGCCGACGTGCGCAACCACCTGACAACCGAGCGCCTGAAGGCAGAAATGGGAACCGACGTCTTCGCTTATCACGCGTTCACCGAGCTCTGGCTCGGAGGAAGGTGGCTCAAGGCAACCCCCACCTTCAATCGCACTCTCTGCGAACGCTTCGGCGTCAACACGCTCGACTTCGACGGCAAGTCCGACTCGGTGTTCCATCCTTTTGACGCTGCCGGCAAGCGGCACATGGAGTATGTTCGCGACCGCGACCACGCGACCGATGTGCCGCTCGAGGACATTGACAGGGTGTGGCGCGAGTTCTACCCCGACACCTCCGCCAGCGAGCCTGCTGCCGCCACGGGGGACTTCGAGCGCGAAGCCGAGGAGGACACGGCGCGCGCGATCATGAAGGGACAATAAGATTGTTCGGCATTACCCCGTCGGCGCGCCTGCGCCCATCCCCCTACTTTGAGGCAACCCTCTCCGAAGGCGTGACGGCCTTTACAACCTACAACCACATGCTCATGCCCACGAGCTTTGGACACCCGGAAGCGGAGTACTGGCGGATCATCAATGGCGTATCGCAGTGGGATGTTGCCTGCGAACGCCAGGTGCAATTGAAGGGGCCGGATGCCGGGAGGCTTGCCCAGATCCTGGCACCGCGCGATCTGTCGGGATGCAGTATCGGCCAGGGGAAGTACGCGCCGCTCTGCAATCACGCGGGCGTCTTGATCAATGATCCCATCGTGCTGAAGCTCGCGGACGACCTCTACTGGTTTTCCATTGCGGACAGCAATATCTGGTTCTGGGCGCGGGCGATCGCCGAGGAGCGAGGTCTCACGGTGGAGGTGAGCGAACCCGATGTATCGCCGATGGCCGTCCAGGGGCCGAAGGCCGAGGATGTCGTGGCCTCCGTATTCGGCGATTGGGTCCGTGGCCTGAAATACTTCTGGTTCAGGGAAACCGCAATCGACGGCATACCCGTGGTCGTGGCCCGGTCCGGCTGGTCGAAGCAAGGCGGATTCGAGATCTACCTGAAAGACGGCGCCAGGGGCACGCAGCTCTGGAATATCGTCAAGGAAGCCGGCAAGTCCCGGGACATCGGGCCGGGCAACCCGAACTGGGTCGAGCGGGTGGAAAGCGGGCTCATCTCTTATGGTGGCGATACCGACCGGGAGACCAACCCGTTCGAAGTGCGCATGGGCAAGTATGTCGACCTGCATGTTGCCGACGACGTGATCGGAATCAAGGCGCTGCGGCGTATCCATGCCGCGGGACCGCGACGACATTCGCTGGGCATCGTCCTGGAGGGCAAGGATCCCATCACGTTTGGATTCGCATGGAAAGACATTTGCAAGGACGGCGCGAAAGTCGGCGACCTCACGACCTGTACCTGGTCCTATCGCATGAAGAAGAACATCGGCTTTGCCCTGATCTCGACCCGCTGCAAGGCGGGTGACGCGATTGAAGTGGTCATGCAGGGTAAAGTCATTCCCGGCACGCTGACCGAACTGCCGTTCCTGTAGTTTCCAAACTCCGGTCGCCACGCGATGAAGGCGCTGGTCCAGGCCGCGGGCACACCGCACCATTCAGGAGATAGCCATGTCCGAGAAGATTGACACCATCCTTGCAGCCGCGCGCCGACATTGCGACGAGGTGATCCGGCCCGAGGTCGATCGGTGGAATGCCGCGGGAAAGTGGCCGCGTCATGCGTCCGACAAGGCCGCCGCACTCGGCTTGACCGGGCTCTACTGTCCCGACGAACTGGGCGGGCAGGGACTCTCGCTGGGCGACGGTATCCGGGTCTATGAGGAACTGGGGAAAGGCGACGGTGCCTATGCCTTTGCGTTGTCGATGCACAATATCTGCAGCTACGCGGTCTGCGGCTTTGGCACCGAAGCGTTCAAGAAGAAATGGGCGCGCGACCTGACCTCCGGGCGAAAACTGGCGAACTTTGCGCTGACCGAAGCGCAATCGGGATCGGATGCATCCGTCATGTATTCACGCGCCCGCATCAATGGTGACGGAACCTGGACCATCAGCGGTGCCAAGGCCTGGGTGTCGCTCGCCGGCGAGGCCGACGTCTATCTCACCGTGGTCAAGACCTCGGACGCGCCCGGACACAAGGACATGGCGATGATCGCCATCCCAAAGGAGGCCAAGGGCCTCAGCTTCGGCCCGCGCTATGAGACGCCTTCCTACAACTTCCTGCCGCTGTCCGAGATGTACCTGGCTGACGTCACGGTGCCGCAGGAAAACATCATTCTGCCGGTGGGCAAGGGGCTTCAGGGCGCGCTCATGGCCATCGACATCGCGCGCGTTTCCATCGCCTCGGGCTGCTGCGGGCTGATGGAGGCTGCACTTGACACGGCACTCTCCTATGCCAAGAACCGCAAGATGTTTGGCGGCGTCAATCTCGACCTCGACGGCATCCTGTGGATGCTTGGCGACGTTGCGACCGAGCTCGAGGCTTCGCGCCTTCTGTATCGAGCTGCCGCCAATGCGCTGGGCACGCCGCAGGGCACGTTGCTTGCGGCGCACGCCAAGCGCTTCGTTCCGGACGCGGCGGTCAGGGCGGCCAACACCTGCACGCAGGTGCTCGGCGGCATGGGGCTCCTGAAACCCCATGGACTGGATCGGCTCAGCCGGCTGTCACAGATGCTGCGCATCGTCGATGGCACCACTGAAATTTCCCGCGTCGTGATCGGCCGCGCCTTGCAGAAGCGAGCCGCGGGATTGCCCGGCCTGCCGGTGCCGAAGGGCTTCGGCGAGACTTGAGGGAGATGACGATGAAGGCACTGCTTGTCGAAAAGGATGCCGACGGAAGGACCCAGGCGACGGTACAGGAGATCGACGAGGCCCGCTTGCCCGAGGGCAATGCGAAAGTCGCGGTTGAATATTCGACGCTGAACTACAAGGACGGTCTTTGCATCGGGACCGGTGGCGGTCTGGTGCGGACCTATCCCCATGTGCCGGGAATCGATTTCGCAGGCACGATCGAGGCTTCCGACGATCCGCGTTACAGGCCGGGCGACAAGGTCGTGCTCACCGGGTGGCGCGTCGGCGAGACGCATTGGGGCGGTTATGCCCAGAAAGCGCGGGTCAGGGCGGATTGGCTGGTGCCACTGCCCAAGGGCCTCAGCTCACGGCAGGCGATGGCGGTAGGAACGGCGGGCCTGACCGCGATGCTCGCGGTGATGGCACTGGAAGATCACGGGCTGAAACCCGGGCAGGGACCGGTGCTCGTCACTGGTGCTGCGGGCGGCGTCGGTTCAGTGGCAACTGCCATTCTCGCCCGTCTCGGTCATGAGGTGGCAGGCGTCACCGGCAGGCCGGAAGCGGCTGATTACCTGTTGTCGCTCGGTGCGAAGCGCATCATCGCGCGCGCGGAACTCAGCGAGACGATCAAGAAGCCGCTCGAAAGCGAAACCTGGTCGGGCTGTATCGATGCGGTTGGCGGCGCAATGCTGGCCCGTGTGCTGGGGCAGATGAAGTATGGCGCGTCCGTGGCGGCCGTCGGACTTGCCGGCGGATCCGCGCTGCCGACCACGGTGCTTCCCTTCATCCTCCGCGGTGTCAACCTGCTGGGAATCGACTCCGTGATGCAGCCCTTCGCAAGCCGCTTGCGCGCCTGGCAGCGCATCGCGTCCGATCTGCCGCTGGACAAGCTTGAGGCAATGATCGAACCGGCAACGCTGGGCGACCTGCCGCGCCTTGGTTCAGAAATCCTGAAAGGACAGGTGAGGGGTCGCGTCGTCGTCGATGTCAATGCCTGAGCTGGTACCAGGCGCACCTGCCTTACTTCGCGGCCGCGAGCGCCTGTTCGATATCCTCGAGGATGTCGTCGATGTGCTCGATTCCGATGCACAGGCGGATGGTGTCGGGCGTGACGCCGGCGGATTTCTGCTCGGCTTCCGTCAACTGTCGGTGCGTCGTGGAGGCGGGATGCGCGGCGAGTGACTTCGCGTCGCCGATGTTGACGAGGCGCTTGAACACCTTGAGCGCGTCGTAGAACTTCACGCCAGCCTCGAACCCGCCTTTGATGCCGAATGTCAGGAGGGCTGACGGCCGGCCTTTCGTGTACTTCTGCGCGAGCGCAAAGTAGGGCGACGACTTGAGGCCCGCGTAGCTGACCCACGAGACCGACGGGTGTTTCTCGAGGTGTTGTGCCACGGCCATCGCGTTCGACACGTGTCGTTCCATCCGCAGCGCGAGCGTCTCGATGCCCTGCAGGAACAGGAACGCGTTGAATGGGCTCATGGCCGCGCCCATGTTGCGCAGCGGCACGGTCCGCGCACGGCCGATGAACGCTGCCGGTCCCAGCGCCTCCGTGTACACCACGCCGTGATACGCCGGCTCCGGATTGTTCAGCATCGGGAAACGCACCTTGTGCTCGGCCCACGGGAACTTGCCCGAGTCGACGATGATGCCGCCAATCGAGCTCCCGTGACCGCCCATGTACTTCGTCAGCGAATGGACGACGATGTCGGCGCCGAAGCTAATGGGCTTGAGCAGGACGGGCGTCGGCACCGTGTTGTCGACGATGACCGGCACGCCATGCTTGTGCGCCATGGCCGTGATTGCTTCGAGGTCCGGGATGTTGCCCGCCGGGTTGCCGATGGTCTCGCAGAAGACCGCGGCCGTCCTGGCGTCGATCAGCTTCTCCAGTGACGCCACGCTGTCGTCCTTCGCCAGGCGGACCTCGATGCCAAGGTTCGGAAGCTCGTGCGCGAACAATGTGTACGTCCCTCCGTACAGCAGGGGGACCGAGACGATGTTGCTGCCGGCGCGGGCGATGGTAATGATGGAGTAGGTGGTGGCAGCCTGGCCCGAGCTGAGCGCGAGCGAGGCGAGACCACCTTCGAGCGCCGCAACGCGCTGCTCGAGCACATCGTTGGTCGGGTTCATGATGCGCGTGTAGATGTTCCCGGGCACCGCGAGATTGAAAAGATCCGCACCGTGCTGCGCGTTGTCGAACTCGTATGCGGCCGTCTGATAGATCGGCACCGCGACCGCCTTGGTGGTCGGATCGGTCTTGTAGCCTGCGTGAATCGCGAGTGTCTCGTCTCTCATTTGTTTTCGCCTTCTGTTCTGCGAGCGGTTACCGCTCGTGGGTGGGCAGGCTGTCCAGCGGCCTGCGCGGGTTGATGCCGTCCATGAAGGCACGGCGCCGGTCGAGATTCGTCAGTTGATACACCAGGCCGAGCCAGTTGTTGAAGATGGACTTGGCGGTGTCGGTCCACGTGTTGTCCAGATGCGGGCCGATGTCGCGCTCCGGGAAGTCGGGCAGCACACGACCTGCGGCGTGCGCGACGGACGCGCGCTCGAGATACTCGGAAAGAATGGCATATGACTCCTCCGGGATGTAGTGCTCCGGCAGCGGCGGCATCTCCCGCTCCCCGTTGAAATGTCGCATGACCTCACGCTTGTACTCCTTCAGCAGGCTGTTCGCGTCGTATTCAGGGTGGCCCTGGAAGTATATCCGCCGGAACTGATCTTCGCTGACGGCCATGTGCACGCCGGCCTCGTCGCTCTCGATCAGGATGGTGAGACCGGCGTCGAGGAAGTGCTGCCGCGTGATCGCGTTGTACCGCGAGTGCGGCACGTCGAAGCGCGTGTTGATCCCGCGCAACAGCGGATGGTGCGGCGCCACGACACGATGGCTGTACACGCCCCATTGCTTGCGCGGCAGCGGCACGCGGTCGATGCCGTGCAGGTACTTCATCAGCGCGTGCGTCGAGAGACAGGAGCAGAGCACGGACGTCACGTTTTCGCTCGCCCAGCCGATGACCTCCGTGAGCAGCTGGTAGAACGGTTCCTGCTCCAGCCGTGAAGTGACCACGTTTGCCCCGGTGATGATGAGCGCGTCCAATCCGTCGGCGATGATGGATGCCAGGTCCTCGTAGTGATCTGCGATGTAGGCTGCCGTCGCCGCGCTGCGCGGCAGCCCGGGAACGGTGAAACAGTGTACGTAGAACTGGGCGATCTGGTTGGACGTGCCCACCAGCCGCATGAACTGCTGCTCGGTCACCTGAAACGCCGCGTCCGGCATCATGTTGAGCAAGCCGATGTGGAGCGCGCGAATGTCCTGGCGCTGGGCCTCGTCGGTGCTCAACACCGTGTGGCCGTGACGGCGCAAGTCCTGGAACGTGGGAAGTGTCGTGTGCGCAACAAGCGGCATGGGCGGTTCCGTCGCAGAAATCATAGGTTACATGAAGTTTCCATGACGCGGTCGCCCGGCTGCACGCGTGACCGCGGCGACGGAACTCAGGCAGGCTGCGCGGCGCCGGCCGGGCCAGGTGCCGGGGCCGCAACCGACTCGATATCCGGCGGCAGCAGCTTGTACATCACCGGCGTCACGAGCCGCGCGAGCAGCGTCGAGCTGACGAGCCCGCCGATGATCACGATCGCGAGCGGCGAGTAGAGCCCGGAGCCCTGCACCGCGAGCGGCATGAGACCGCCGATCGCCGTCATCGAGGTCAGCAGGATCGGCAGGAAGCGGACCTCGCCGGCCTCGGCGATCGCGTCGTCGAGCGCCAGGCCCTTCACGCGCAGCTGGTTGGTGAAGTCCACCAGCAGGATCGAGTTCTTGATCTCGATGCCGACCAGGGCAATCATGCCGATCAGCGACGTGAACGACAGCGTGTAGCCGGTCAGGAACAGCGCGACCAGGGCGCCCGTGATGCCGAGCGGCACGACGCCGAACACGATCAGCATCGAGCGGAAGCTGCCGAACTCCAGCACCAGCACCGCGAGGATGCCGAACACCGCCACCAGCATGGCGACACCGAGACCGGAGAAACTCTCGCTGCGCGCCTCGACTTCGCCGGCCGCGACGTAGCGGTAGCCAGGCGGCCAGGCGATGGCGTCGAGTCCCGCGATCACCTCGCGGGTCAGCGTGTCGGTCGCGTAGCCGGTGGCGGGCCAGGCGGTGACTGTAACCGCGCGCTCGCGGTTGTAGCGCTTGATGAGCGGCGCGGCCGTCGTGAACCCCGGGCTCGTGATCTGCGCGAGCGGCACCTGTTCGCCGGTGACCGAGGAGATCTGGATCCCGCGCAACAGGTCGAGCGTCGGCCGGCCCTCGATCGGCAGCCGCAGCGTGATGTCGTACTCGTCGCCATCCGGTTCGCGGAACTTGCCGGCGGAGAGGCCCGCCACGGCGAGGCGCACCGTGCGGTCGGCCTCGACTGCCGGCACGCCGAACAGCGCCGCCTTCTCGGTGTCGATATTCAGGTCGAGGTCGGTGCGCTGCAGGCGCACGGCATTCATCACGTCGCGCGTGCCGGGGACCGCGGCGATCAGCTTCTCGACCTCGGCGGCGAGCAGGCGCAGGGTCTCGATGTCCGGGCCGATGACGCGGATCTCGATCGGCGCTGCGACCGGGGGGCCATTCTCGAACTGGTGCACGCTGATGCGCGCGCCGGGATAGCCCGCGAATTCCGCGCGCAGCCCGTCGAGCAGGCGCTGCGTGCGGGCCGGATCGAAATCCTCGACTTCGGCGAAGACTTCGGCGAGGTTCGCGGCGGCGTTGCGCGACAGCAGGTTGTAGTAGACGCGCGGATTCTCCCGGCCGAGGTTGGAGAACCACCAGCGGATCCCCCCGGCCTGCGCCAGCCGCTCCTCGACGAAGCGCAGGGCCTTGTCGGTCTCGGCGAGGCTGGCGCCGTCCGGGGCCTCAATGCGCACCCGGAACTGCGGGATGTCCGCGGTCGGGAACAGGCTGAAGCCGATCGCCGGCACGAGCAGCAGCGAGAGCGCGAACACGCCGAGTGCCATCGCAAGAGTGCGGCGCGGGCGGGCGAGGCCCCAGCGCAGGGCGGGGCCGTAGAAGCGGTGGATCGCGCGCATGAGCGCCGCGAGCAGCCGGTCGGCGACCGCGTCAGCGCCATCAACGAATGTGCGCAACCGCGCCCAGGCGGTCGCCAGCCAGGGCTGGCGCGGCGTGCGCGGGGCGCCGCCGCGCAGCAGGCGGCTGGCGAGGAACGGGATGATCGAGAGCGCGACGAAGAACGAGGCCAGGATCGTGAACAGCACGGCCGCCGGCAGGGAGCGGACGAAGTCGCCGGCGCTCTCCGGCAGGAACAGCAGCGGCACGAACGCGAGCAGCAGCGTGACCGTGCAGCCGAGCACGGCCAGCCAGATCTGGTTGGTGGCGGCGATCGCCGTATCGCGCCGCGGCATGCCCTGGCGCACGTGGCGCGCGATGTTCTCGACCACCACGATCGAGTCGTCGACCAGGAGCCCGAGCGCGACCACGAACCCGGCGATCGAGAGCTGGTTGAGCGAGAACCCGAAGACGTGCAGCGCGGTGAGGCCGATCGCGAGCGAGAGCGGAATCGAGATCATGACGATGCCCGCGGCGCGCAGGCCGAGCGGCAGCAGCGTGAGCGCGACCAGGGCGATCGCGACCGTGAAGTCGAACTGCAGCCGCGACAGCCGCCGTTGCACGTTCTGCGACTGGTCGAAGCCGCGTTCGAGCCGCACATGGGAGGGCAGCGACGCTTCCAGCTGCGGCAGGCGCGCATAGATGGCGTCGCGGACCTCGAAGACGTTGAGGTTGTCCTTCATGCTCGCCGTGACGAACACGGCGCGCTCGCCGTTGAAGCGCCCGAGGTAGCGCTCCTCCTCGGCGCTCCACGAGACTTCGGCGAGGTCGCGCAGCCGCACCACGCCCGCGCCGCGCGCGGCGACCACGGTAGCGCTGATCTCCTCGAGCGACTCGTAGCTGCCCGAGGTCTTGAGGTTGTAGCGGCGCAGGCCGACGTCCACGGCGCCGCCCGGGATGCCCGCGTTCTCGCCCTGCACCGCGGCGATGACCTGCCCGAGCGGGACGCGCGCGCTCGCGAGGCGTTCGAGGTCGATCGCGACCCGCACCTCGGGTTGCGGGTGGGCCCATGTCTCGGTGCGGCGCACGCCCGGCGCGGTCTCGATCAGCTCCTCGAGGTTCCCGGCGAGCTTGGCGAGTTCGCGCCAGCCGGCGGTCTCGCTGACCAGCGCGAACTGGACGATATTGACGGTGCCGGGCGTGAACTGGTGGATCTCGACCGAGAACACGTCGGCCGGAAGCGACGGTCGCACTACGTTGATCTCGCGCACGACCTCGTCGTACTTGCGGTCCGGGTCGGTGCCGTAGATGAACTCGATCTCGATCAGGGCGAGGCCGTCCAGTGCCGTGCTGTTGAGGCGCTTGATGTCCTCGAGCCCGGCCAGCGCGTCCTCGATCGGGTCGACCACGAGTCGTTCGACGTCCTGCGGATCCGCGCCGGGATACTGGACGATGACCATCGAACCGGGGAAGCGGAGCGAGGGATCCTCCGCGCGCGGGATCGCGGACAGTGCCCAGAGCCCGGTCGCGATCAGGAGCGCGAACACGACCAGCGTGAACTGCCAGCGCCGGACCGAGAACGACCAGAGGCTCATCGTCCGATTCAGGCGCCGCCGAGGACGCGCACCGGCTGGTTGTCGTCGAGCCAGGCCGCGCCTTCGGCGACCACGCGCTCGCCGAGGTCGAGTCCCGCGATCACTTCGATGCGCTCGCCGAGCAGTCGCCCGGTGCGCACCGAGACCTTGCGCGCGACGTCGCCCTTCGCGACCACGAACACGGTGGCGAGGCCGCCGTCCGCCTCCAGCAGCGAGCTGACCGGCACGACGGCGACCGTGCCGGCATCGGGGTCGGCGATCGTGACCTTGGCAACCAGGCCCTGCACGAAGCGGGCATCGGCCGGATCCACGGCGACCTTCATCTCGTAGGTCCCGGTCTGCGGGTCCGCGGCCGCCGCGACCTCGACCACGCGCGCCGCGAAGACCCGGCCCGGGTAGGCATCGAGGGTGACTTCGGCCGCGTCGCCCGCCTGCACGCGCACCACGTCGCGGTCCGCGAGCGAGGCGCGCACGATCCAGCCTGCCGAGGTATTGCCGACGATGATCACCGGCTGCCCGGGGGCCACCTGCTCGTCGGGCTCCGCGAGCCTGCGCAGCACGACGCCGTCGGCCGGCGCCTCGATGCTTGCGTGGCGCGCATTGAAGAGCGCCGTGCGCAACTGCGCCTGCGCGACCTGGTGGGCGGTCTCGAGGGTCTCGACCTGCTCGCGCGTCGCGACCTCGTCCGCGAGCAGCGCCCTGCCGCGCTCGAGATCGCGCGCGGATTGCCCGGCCACCGCGCGCGCCTGCGCGACGGCTGCCGCGACTTCGTCCTGCGCCAGCGTCGCGAGCAGCTGCCCCCTCCGGACCGGCGCGCCTTGTTCCACGGCGATCGACTGGATCACGCCGCCGCTCTTGAACGC
This sequence comes from Gammaproteobacteria bacterium, assembly GCA_016874295.1. Lineage (GTDB taxonomy): Bacteria > Pseudomonadota > Gammaproteobacteria > Steroidobacterales > Steroidobacteraceae > SCUD01. Next base: position 34,542 of record VGUH01000012.1, read on the forward strand.
GAGGCGCACCTCGTCGGCCGGTGCCAGCACGCCGACGGCGCGCAGCGACTTCGCAGCGGGCGCCTGTTCGACGGTCGCTACCCGGACCGGCGCTGCCGTGCGCGCCACAGGCTGCTCGGCGCCGTCGCCGCAGCCCGCGAGCGCGAGCGCGAGAACTGCCGCGGCAAAAGGTCCCCTGCTGATCATGGTTGTTCCGCGCCTCCGATCGCGTACTCGACCTGCGCCAGCGCCCCGAGCGCCTGGAAGCGCGTGACATTGCCGTTGAGGCGCGCCTGCGTCAGCGCGCGCTGCGCATCCAGGTACTCGGCCGCCGACACCTGCCCGAGGTCGCGCTTCTTCGCGACGATCGCGTGCGCCGCCTCGGCGGCCTCGGCGCGGCGGCGCGCGGTCTCGAGCGAGGCTTCCGCGACCTCGAGGTCGGTGATCGCCTCCTGCACCTCGATGCGCACCTGTTGTTCGGCGAGCGCGCGGCCGGCTGAGAGTTCGGCGCTCTTCGCGCGCGCCTGCCGGATGGCGGCCCGGTCGCCGCCGCCATTGAACAGGTTGAAGCGGACGATGACCGAGGCGAGGACGTAGGAATCCTCGACGCTGTAGTCCCATTCCTCGCCCTGGGTGCCGGCGTCCACGGCGAAGGCGAGTTGCGGCTTGAACGCCGCGCGGGCCGCGCGTTCCGCCTCGCCCGCTGCCGCGAGCCCCGAGTCGAGTTCGCGCAGCTCCTCGCGCCGGCCGACGGCGCGCTCCTCGAGTGCCGCGCCGCGCGTCGCCGGCAGGCGCGCCGCCAGCCGCGGCAGGTCCGTGTCGGTCACGACTGCCGCCACCGGGTCGCGGTCGAGCGGGGCGTTGCACAGCAGGTTGAGGTAGCGCCGCGCGAGATCCTGCGCGGCCCGCGCGCGCAGGATCTGCTGCGTGATCTCGAGATGCTCGGCCTCGGCGGAGAGCTTGAGATCGCGCGTCACCTTGCCGTTCCGGTACAGGCTGTCGTTGACGCGCTCGTTCTCGGCGGCGAGGGCGAGCGTCGCCTCCAGCACGCCGATCGACTCGCGCGCGGTGAGCCAGCGGTAGTAGGCCTGGCGCACGTCGCGCGCGAGGCGCAGGCGATACGCCTCGAGCCCGTGGCGCGAAGCGTCGTACAGGTAACTCGCGCCGCGCCTCTCGGCCGCGAGGCGCGCGTCGTAGATCGGCTGCGTGAGCCTGAGGTACGAGTCCTGCTCGCGCTCGCGCAGGAAGCGGTACTCGAAGCCGAGCTCGGGGATCTCGATCGTGCGGCCGCCATTGGCCTCGGTGTAGCGCAGGTTCAGGTCGATCTGCGGCAGGTACTCGGCACGCGCCTGGTCGAGGATCGCGAGCCGCTGGTCCACGTTGGCCGCCTGCTGGTCGAGGCCGAGGTTTGCCTCCAGCGCCTCGGTGACCAGGGCGTCGGTCACGCGCTGCACGTCGGGCGCCCCCTGGGCATCGGCGCGGCCGGTGAGGCCCGCGGCAAGGACGGCCGTGAGCGCGAGGACGCGCGGGACGACTGCGGCATTAGACACGTGTCAAATCCTGCGCCAAAAAAATCATGTGCCGGATTTCCCGGAAAGCAGGTAGCGCAGCATCGCGAACGAGCCATCCATGAGCTGCGGGATCGCGACGCCCTGGCGCGCGATCTCGACCGTCTTGTTGGTCGCGATCTGGATCAGGCCGTGGGTGAAGGCCCAGAGCATGACGCAGACCTGCATCGGGTCGCCGATGTCCTGGCGGATCGAGCCGTCGGCCTGGCCTTCGCGCAGCGTGCCGACGATGACCGCCATCACCGCATCGCCCGCGGCCGCGCAGGCGTCCTCGGCCGGGTAGCCCTCGGCCTGGTGCGCATGGAAGCGGGCACACGCATCGAAACGATAGGGTTTCTCCTGTTGAAACTGGACATACGAGCGGCCGATTGCCTCGACCTTGTCGATGCCCTTCGGGTGCGCAGCCGCGGCGGCGATGAAGCGCTCGCGCAGGTCGTGCAGCGCGCGCTCGGTGATCGCGTGCAGGAGGTCGTTCTTGTCGCGGAAGTAGACGTAGAGAAGGGCGCGCGACAGGCGGGCACTCTTTGCCACGCGGTCCATGGTGACGGCGTCCCAGCCGACCTTGGCGTACAGCGCCTCGGCCGCGTCCACCATCTCGGCGCGGCGGCGCTCCTTCTCTTCTTCGCGGCGCAGGGCGACGTAGCTCACCTGCGCAAACTAGCTGAGAATTGACACTCTGTCAATTACTGTACATATGTATAAGACGTGATGTAGCCGGCGCGTGTGCTTCGCTGGCGGGACTCCCGCTCGTTCGCTTCGCCGGAACTTCAGTCGCTCACTCGCGGGGTCCCGCCGCGCTCGCACGCGCGCCCGCCACGCCGCGCCGCTTCACGCGCGCGCCAGATGCAGCGCGGCAGGATTCAGGCGGGTTCGGCGAGCAGGGTGTCGATGACTTCGGTGAGCTCGCGGTTCTGCTGCTCGTGGTAGGCGCCCGTCGCCGGTCCCGCGTGGCCGGTGTGCACCATGCGCACGATGCCCTTGCGGTCGACCACGAACAGGGTCGGATAGGCCTTGAACGCGGCGACCTGCGGCAGCTTCCTGAGCACGTCGTCGTCCGAGGTCGTGCCGGCGATCAGCACCGGGTAGTCGATCGCGAACTTGGCCGCGAAGTCGCGTGCCGCCTGCGACTGGCTTGCGAAGTCCGGCGTGCGCTCGAACATCAGCTGGATGACCTCGAGCCCGCGCTCGCGCCGGCCTGCCAGCAGCTCCCTGAGGAACACCGCCTCGTCATGACAGTTGGGGCACCAGCTGCCGCCGACCGTGATCAGCACGACCTTGCCGGGATAACGATCGCCGGGGAAGGCGTGCAGATTCCCGTCTACATCCGGGAAGCTGAACCCGAGCCGCTCCTCGCCGGGCTTCAGGGCGCTGAGCGCGGCGGGGTCGTCGAGCTTCGCATCCGGATCGCGGCGGCCGGAGAAAGTCTCGTGCGAGCCGCCGCCGGTCCATTGGTCGCCGGCCAGCACGCCGTCGGCGCGCAGCCGTGCGAGATAGAGGTAGGCCGTGCCGCCGTCGAAGCGCGACAGGAACAGCGTGTCGCCGCGCGCCTCGCCCGCGATGTAGCGGTCGTCGCCGCTCGCGCGCAGCACGGTGCCGGTCACGACGTGGCCCTGCTGCACGAGTTCCGCGATCGCCTGCTTCTGCTTGCCTTCGTCGTCGCGGTAGGTCAGCGCCCAACGTCTGGAGAAGTCCACGGGCGCCGCGTCGGGCTTCGGGAAGAACCGCCAGTCCTCGCCGGGCACGGCGACGAAGCGCAGCTCGCGGATCACCGCGCGCGGGCGCAGCAGCTGCAGCGTCCCCTCGAAACGGCCGTCGCGCCAGGTCGCGTCGATGTGCTGCTGGTAGCCCGGCATCTGGATCGTGAGCCGGCCGCCCTGGAGGCGGACCTCGCGGGTGCGCACACGCTCGGGCCCGTTGACGAGGTAGGCGACGATCGCTCCGTCTTCCTCCGCAAGCTCGAGGCCGAATGGCAGGTCCCCGCCCTCGACCTGCACGACCGCGCGGTAGATGCCGAGCGGCGGACCGTTCCGGGGCGCGCAGGCCACGAAGGCGGCGGCCAGTGCGGCGAGCGCAAAGCCGCGCAGCAACCCGCGCGCGATGCCGCGCGGCGTCACAGCGTCGACGCCGGGCGCGGGAAGCCGCCGGCGCCCGCGCGCCAGGGCTCCCAGGCGATGGCGACGCGGCCGATCGCGATGTCGGACTTGCGCGGCGCGACGCGCACCTTCTCCAGCGCGACGCTCGCCGGGTCGAGGCTCGCCGTGAGCGCCTCGGCCGTCGTGCCCTTGCGCTCCGCCTCCGCCGGGTCGATCCAGAGCTGGAACTCCGCAGCCGTGAGACCGGGAAAGGTCAGCAGCAGGTTCGCAATGTCGCCCTTGGGGTCGATGACCAGGGCCGGGATGCCGTCGAGCGCGGCTTCCTCGAGCAGCGAGATGCACAGGCCCGTCTTGCCGCTGCCGGTCATGCCGACGCACACGGCGTGCGTGGTCAGGTCGCGCGAATCGAGCATCAGCGGCTCGGCGGCGATCTGGTCCCGGGCGGGTCGTAGCCACGGCCAAGGTAGAAGACACCCAGTTTCTCGAAGTCCGCCACGGCGCGATTATACGCAGCGGGCAACCGTGGTACTTTCGCAAATCCGATGAAACCCGACGTACGGCCGTTCCGCCACGAGACCACCGGGACCTGGAGCTACGTGGTCGCCGACCCCGCGTCGCGCCGCTGCGATCGCGAACTTCGTGCGCGAAACCGGGCTCGGCTGCGACTGGATCCTCGAGACCCACGCCCACGCCGGCCACCTGAGCGCCGCGCCCTGGCTGCAGGCGGCGGTCGGCGGGAAGATCGCGATCGGCCAGGGCATCCGCGAAGTGCAGAAGGCCTTCCGCGTGCTCCTCAATCTCGAGCCTACCTTCGCGGTGGACGGCCGGCAGTTCGATCGCCTGCTCGCGGACGTCGAGGAGTTCGCGATCGGCTCGCTGACAGCGCGCGTCATCGCGACGCCCGGCCACACGAGCGACAGCCTGAGCTACCTGGTCGGCGACGCCGTGTTCGTCGGCGACACGATCTTCATGCCCGACAGCGGCACGGCGCGCTGCGACTTCCCGGGCGGCGAACCGGCAGTCCTCTACGCCTCGATCCGCAGGCTGTACGAATTGCCCGGCGAGACGCGCGTCTTCGTCTGCCATGACTACAGGCCGGGCGGACGCGAGGCACGCTGCGAGACCACCATTGCGGCCGAGCGCGACGGGAACATCCACGTGCAGGGCCGGACCGGCGAGGCCGAGTTCACGGCGATGCGCAGTAAACGCGATGCGACGCTCGACATGCCGGCGCTGATCTATCCCGCCGTGCAGTTCAACATCCGCGGCGGGCGGCCGCCGCCCGCGGAAGCGAACGGACGCAGCTACCTCAAGATCCCGCTCACGGGGCCGGACTCATGAGCCTCGCCGCCGGGCGCGAGGCGCCGCGGCTGCTCCTGATCGACAACTACGATTCCTTCACCTACAACCTGGTGCAGGCGTTCCTCGTGCTCGGCGCAGAAGTGCTCGTGCATCGCAATGACCAGATCACGGTAGAAGCGGCGCGCGCGCTGCGCCCGACGCACCTGTGCATCTCGCCCGGGCCCGGGACACCCGCGGAGGCGGGCGTGTCGGAAGACATGATCCGCGCCTTCGCCGGGAAGATCCCGATACTCGGCGTGTGCCTCGGCCACCAGGCCTTGGTCGAGGTGTACGGCGGCGCGATCGTGCGTGCCGAGCGGCTGATGCACGGCAAGGCCTCGCAGGTTCTGCACGCGGGCACGGGACTCTATGCGGGACTGCCGAATCCGTTCGCGGCTGGCCGCTATCACTCGCTGATCGCGCGGCGCGACGAGGTGCCGAACACGCTCGAGGTGACGGCCTGGACGGCGGAGGGCGAGGTCATGGGCGTGCGCCACCGGGAGCTCGCGCTCGAGGGCGTGCAGTTCCACCCCGAGAGCATCCTGACACCCGTGGGGCCGCGGCTGCTCGAGGCATTCCTGCGGCGCGCAGCGTGAGTCGCCAATACCGTGTGGCGCATTGATACCGCGCGCATCGACGAAAACACGATCCGCTGTAATCGCCTGGCCGGCGTCGATGGCGACCTGTCGTTCGGCGACGTCGCGCAAGCCTGGCGGGCGGATGAGGCATTTCGCAGCTTCTGGATGGACAGCCTGCGCGAGGTTCCGATCGGAGCGTACTGCTGGGAGTGCCCGCCTGTCGATGAGGCTCGCCGCGGCCGGCGGTTCGAGTGTGTCTTCATCTCCAGTCCGTCACTGGCGCGGATGCCGCTCGATCCGGCGGCCTTCGCGGAATACTTCCGCGATGATCGTGAAGCAGTGACGTTCGCCAACTTGGGCGGCGACGCGGTGCTCGTCGCGCCGTGTCCGGACCCGGCGGGCGGCAACTTCGGGCACCTGGCGAGCTTCACGGCAACCGCGCCGCCGTCACTGCAGCAGGCCCTGTGGAAGGAAGTCGGCCGCGCGCTCGATGCGCGCATCGGCGCTCGCCCTCTATGGCTCAGCACCGCCGGGCACGGCGTCGCCTGGCTGCACGTGCGGCTCGATTCCTCCCCCAAGTACTATCAACACGTGCCCTACAGGCAGGCCTGACGCACATGCCCCTCGAAACCCTGGTGCTGCTCACGGCGGGCGTGTTCGTCATCGCGCTGCTGTATTCGTCGGTCGGGCACGCGGGCGCGTCAGGCTACATCGCGGTGATGTCGCTCCTGAGCCTGGCCCCCGCGGAGATCAAGCCGATCGCGCTCGCGCTCAACATCCTCGTCGCGTCCATCGGAACCTGGCAGTTCCGCCGCGCCGGACACTTCTCCTGGAGCCTGTTCTGGCCGTTTGCGCTGCTCTCCGTTCCGTTCGCGTTCCTCGGCGGGTATCTCAACCTGCCAACACAGGTGTTCAAGATCATCGTCGGCATCGTGCTGCTGGTGTCGGCCGTGCAGTTCTTCGTCCGTCCGCCGGTGGAGGGCGAGTCGCACCCTCCGGCCCGGCCGGTCGCGCTGGGCATCGGCGCGGGGCTCGGATTGCTGTCGGGACTCACGGGCACCGGCGGCGGCATCTTCCTGACGCCGCTCCTGATCTTCCTGCGCTGGGCGCGGACGAAGACGGCGGCGGCGACATCAGCGCTGTTCATCCTGCTGAATTCGGTCTCGGGACTGCTCGGCAACGTCAGCGCCACGCAGTCATTCCCGAGGTTCGGCTTCTCCCTGCTGGTCGCTGCCGGCATCGGCGGTGCGATCGGTTCTTACTTCGGCAGCCGGCGCTTCGATACGCGGCTCATCAAGCGTCTGCTGGCGGTCGTGCTGGTCATCGCGGGCCTCAAGCTGGTGTTCACATGACTGTCGCTTCGCGGGATATGGTCGAGGTGCTGCAATTCTGGTTCGAGGACACCGATCCCAAGGCCTGGTGGAAGAGCGATCCCGCATTCGATGAGCGGATTCGCCGCCGATTCGCGCCGTTGCACGCAAGCGCCAGCCAGGGAGAACTGTTCGGGTGGCGAGCGACCCCGCGCGGCCGGCTCGCCGAGATCATCGTCCTCGACCAGTTCTCGCGCAACCTGTTCCGGGGCTCCGCGCAGGCGTTCGCGCAGGATGCCGCGGCGCTCGTCCTCGCACAGGAGGCGATTTCCGCCGGGGCGCACCTTGCGCTCGAGCCGGTCGAGCGCGCATTCCTGCTCTTGCCCTTCATGCACAGCGAGTCGCGCGCGATCCACGTCGAGGCCGAGCGCCTGTACCGCGAATTCGCGCCGCCGGACAACTACGACTTCGAGCTCCGGCACAAGGCCATCGTGGACCGCTTCGGCCGCTACCCGCACCGGAACGCGGCGCTCGGGCGCGCCTCGACGCCCGAGGAGCTCGCGTTCGTCGAGCAGCCGGGGTCGTCGTTCTAGCGGGGCTACTTCTTCCGGTACAGGTGCGTGAAGCGGTCGGTCTTGCCGCGGACCGCCGGGTCGAACACCAGCCTGGAGTGGTCGTCGCCGGGATTGCGGTAGCCGTCCCAGGACTTCTCGAGGGCGAACCCGCGGCTCTCGATATCCTGGCGCGCAAAGGACTCCTCGATCCGGTGCAGGCTGCCCACGGCAGACTTGCCGGCGCTGGCGGCCGCGGCGTTGTCGACGATCAGCAGGCGGCCACCCGGCTTGAGCGCGGCGTGCAGCTGGTCCAGGAACCGGTTCGTGTCGATGGCTGGCCAGCCTTCCGACTCGTCCACCCAGTGAATGTCGTGGTAGGCCATGAACATCAGGATCAGGTCGTACTGCTCGCGGCCGAGCCCGAGGTCGCAGGACTCCGCGACCCGCTTCCGGATCGCTGCCATGCGCCCGTCGGCGAAACGCCCCTTGAGATCCTCGCGCGCGAAATTCCAGTACCCGGGATTGTTGAGCAGGGTGACGGCGCCTGACGCGCCGACCGCGTTCTGGATCAGCTCCGACCAGTAGCCGCCGCCGCCGAACACGTCGGCGACCTTCATGCCGGGCTCGACGGCCGCGAATGCCAGCAGTTCCGCCGGCTTGTCGCGCGCATCGCGCTCGCGGTCCTTCGCGTTGCGCTCGGGCGCGGCGACGGCGGCCGCGATGTGGTCAGGGACTTGCTGCGCCGCTAGCGGCGCGGCGAGCAGGAGGCCTGCGAGCAGGAGGGCGGAGCGGTGCATCGTGTTCTCCTCCTTATCAGTTGCCGCCCGGCACGCCCTTGCGGTAATCGAGCGCCGGGGCGCGGTCGCCGAGCAACGCGCGATAGCGGAAATCCGGGCCACGGCGTTCATCGAATTCTGCCCTGGCCCTGGCGAGGATATCAGGGCGCAGGAACAGCTCCTTGCCGGTGAGCGCGAGAGTTTGCGAGGCGACGTTCATGCCCTTGAAACCGATGCTCATGCCGCCCGCAGCAGTTGCCTGCCAGCTGTGGGCGGGAGTGCCCGGCACCCAGGTCGCGGTACGGAGGCCTACGGTCGGCACGGTCCAACTCACGTCGCCGACGTCGGTCGAGCCCAGTCCCGGCCGCTCGAAATCGAAGGCCTGCACGACCGAATGCGAGTCGAGCGGCACCGAGGGCGATATCAGCGTCGCGTAGATCTTCTCCGCGAATGCCTGCTCATCCGGCGAGTAGGCGAATCCGCCGACCTCGTTGAGCTGCTGGTTCATCATCCTCGCGAGGGCCTCGTTGGCGAGCAGGTTGTGCGTGCCGCCGATGATCTCGTGGTCCACGGTCGTGCCGGTGCCGAGCGCGGCACCTTCCGAGACCTTGACCAGCCGGTCGAAGATGGATTCGACCATCGGGGCGTCCGCGTGGCGCACGTAGTAGTAGACCTCGGCGAAGTCCGGCACCACGTTTGGCGCCGAGCCGCCGCTCGTGATCACATAATGCATGCGCGCGTCCGACGGAATGTGCTCGCGCATCATGTTCGCCATCAGGTTCATCGCCTCGACGCCGTCGAGCGCCGAGCGGCCCTTTTCGGGTGCGCCCGAGGCGTGCGCGGAGAGGCCGCGGAAGCGGAACTTCGCCGACTTGTTGGCGAGTGCCTTATCGACGCCGGCGAAATTGACGTCCGAGGCATGCCAGTGCAGCACGGCGTCCACATCGTTGAAAAGGCCCGCGCGCACCATGTACACCTTGCCGGAGCCGCCTTCCTCCGCCGGCGTGCCGTACACGCGCAGGGTCCCCGGCGTGTTGCTGCGCTTCAGCCAGTCCGCGATCGCGATGCCGGCCGATACCGAGGCGGTGCCGAACAGATGATGGCCGCAGGCATGGCCGGCGCCCTTGCCGGCGATCGGGCTGCGTTGGGGCACCGCATCCTGGTTGATGCCTGGCAGGGCGTCGAACTCGGCGAGGATGCCGATCACGGGCTCGCCGCGGCCTGCCGTCGCGACGAAGGCCGTCGGGATGCCGGCGATGCCGGCCTCGATGCTGAACCCGGCCTTCGCCAGTTCCTGCTGCAGGAGCGCCGAGCTCCGGGTCTCCTGGTAGCCGACTTCCGCCCATTCCCAGATCTGCCGGGCGACCTGCTGGTCGCGCGCGGTGCGGCTGGCGAGGAACTCGCGCATCCCGGCGCCCGAGTCGGCGGCGTGCAGCGCGGGCGCGAGCAGGGCGAGACCGAGGCAGAGAGCGGCGGTTTTCATCATGGCTTCCGTTGCCGGTGGCGGGGAAGGGCCAGCTTAGCGGCCCATGCCGCCTGCATCCACCTCGATGGGCTAGGATTCGACGTCATGACGGCGCATCGGCTGCTCGTGATCGCCCGCCGGTTTCGCGGCCCGCCGACCTCGGGCAACCGCGGCTATACCTGCGGCATGCTGGCGGCGGCGGCCCCGAAGCCGGTCGAGGTGCGCTTCGTCAGGCCGCCGCCGCTCGACCGACGGCTCGAGATCGTGGACGACCCGGCGACCGGCGGCCTGAAGCTCGTGGACGGGGTCGACACGATCGCGACCGCGACTCCGAAGTCCTTCGAGCTCGACGTGCCGAGACCTCCCTCGTACGCCCAGGCGCTCGCGGCTGTCGGCAATTACGAAGGCTTCCAGGAGCACGCCTACTCGAACTGCTTCGTCTGCGGGCCGCTGCTCGGCACCTACGCCGCGCGCATCGACCGTTGCGTGCACCTCGACGCTTCCTGCGTCGTCATTGGCTGGGCGCTGAAGCACGAGGGCCGAAAGCACGTCGTCGGCACCGCGATCTTCGATCATTCCGGCGAGCTGTGCGGGCGCGCGCTCGCCACCTGGGTGGAACCGCGGCCGGCCGCCTAGCGCGGCGCCGCGTGCAGGAGTTCGAGCCCCTCTGCGTGCTGCCGCTGGAATCCTTTCCAGGTCGTGACGCCGCCGGTGCCGCTGCTGTAGGCGTCGTAAGCGCCCGCCGCTTCGGCCGGCCACTCGCCCTTCGAAGAGTCCGGCACCGGGCCGTCCAGATACACCGCGCGGCTTGCGTCGTCCTTCAGGTAGCGGTCGAGGAAGGCGGTGATGAAGTGCAGGTTGATGCCGACGATGCGGCGCGCGCTCCAGACCGGATCCTCGAACCAGTCGAAGTCCCACAGGCGGTCCCGCATTCCCTCGGGCGCGGGTCCGAGGCCGATGCGATGGCCGCCGCCGCGGAACGTGAGCAGGTAGCGGTTGCTGTTCACCGCCTGGTCGAAGAACGTGCGCGCGCCCGTCGCGTAGTCCACCGTGAAGTCGCGGTCGCCGGAGATGAGCAGCATCGGTACCGCGATGGCGGCGAGCCCGTCGGCGCCCCAGCCCGCGAACCCTGCGCCGGCCGGCGCGAGCGTGACCAGGGCCTTGATGCCAGGCACGCGCAAGGCGTCATTGCGCGCGGCGCCGGCAACCGACAGCACGCCGTAACCGCCCATCGAGTAGCCGATCAGCGCCGTGCGGTCGGGATCGACGAGTCCCTCGTCACCGAGCGAGCGCTGCAGCGCCTGCGCGACGAACGCGACATCGATCGGCCGGTTGAGGACGGCCTCCGGGAAGCGCGCGTTATCCGTGATCGGCGGGTCGGCGTGGCGGATCGCCGCGACGACGTAGCCCTTCGAAGCGAGGTTCTCGGTCAGCCAGCTGAACAGCACCGATGCGTTGTCGTAGCCGTGCGAGACGACGACCAGCGGGAAGGCGTCCGCTGCGCGCTTGGCGTCGCGCACGGCGATGCCCGGTCGGGTGAAGGACGTAGGTGGCGCCGGCGGCTCGGCGGTCAGGGTGCCCCGGTAAGTCTCGGGCGCCGCGCCCGCGGCAACGACCGCCGGATACCAGAGATCGACCGGCAGCCGGCGATCACTGCGCGCCGCGTCCACGAGCTCGAGGGTCGTGACGCCGACGGCGGAGTCGCCGAGCGCCGCGAGTTCCGGCGCGTCGATGCCCGGCACGCTCGGCGCTTCGCCGGCACCGGCCGGAAACGCCGCCGCCATGCCAACTGCAAGCAGGACTGCGAACAGGTTTTGCATGCGTGTCATTCCCCGACGGTGCGGTTCACCGGACCGCCCAGCAGGTAGTATGGCGCTCGGGATGCATCCATTCACCCAGGATCGCGAGGAATTCGAGCGCCTCGGCGCGCGCACCGCCGGGATGCTGGGCGAGTACCTGCGCGCCCTGCCGGCGCAGCCGGTCGACCGGGTCGTGCCCGAAGAGGCGCGTCACCGGCTGATGTCGCTGCCGATGCCCGATACGGGCCTGCCGGCCGATGAGATCCTGGAGTTCCTGCGCCGCGAGATCCTGCCCTGGCCGGTGTCAGTCGGGCACAGGCGGTCCTACGGCTGGGTCAACTCGCCGCCGGCCCCGATCGCCATCCTGGCCGATGCCGTCGCGTCCACCATGAACTGCGGGCTCGACGGCTTCGACCACTCGGCGCTGTTCCTGATGTCGAGCCTCGGCCGCTGGATCATGGAGCTGGTCGGATTCCCGACGCGGGGCAGTCTCTGCCTGCTGCTGAGCGGCGGTTCGGCGGCGACCCTGAATGCGCTCAGTGCCGCGCGCCATCACGCGGCAGAGCGCGCGGGCTGGGACCTGCGCAAGGAGGGCCTGCAGGGCGGCCGCGCGCGCCTCGTCGCCTACGCGAGCGCCGAGAGCCACTCCTCGATTCAGAAGTGCGTCGAGCAGCTCGGCGTCGGCACGGACAACTTGCGCGACATCGAGGTGGACGACGCCTTCCGGATGCGGCCGGATGCGTTGCGCCGGGCGGTCGAAGCGGATCTCGCCGCCGGGCACCTGCCATTCGCCATCGTCGCCTGCGGCGGCGCGACCAACACCGGCGCTATCGACCCGCTGGACGCGGTCGCCGACGTCGCGCGCGAGTTCGGCATCTGGCTGCACGTGGACGGCGCGTTCGGCGCCTGGGCCGCGCTCGACCCCGCCTATGCGGAGCGCTTCAAGGCCGTCGCGCGCGCCGATTCGGTGACGCTGAATCCGCACAAGTGGCCGCAAGTGCCGGTCGATTGCGGCGCCCTGCTGACGCGGCACCCCGATGCGCACCGCGCCGCGTTCTCGCTGACGCCCGACTACCTCCCGGCAGGGAACAGCGAAGTGCCCTGGCCCTGCGAGTACATGTTCCAGCTCACCTACGGCAACCGCGCGCTCAAGACCTGGGCCGCGCTCGCGCGGCTCGGCCGCAGCGGGCTCGCGGAGCTCGTGACGCGCTGCAATCGCCTCGCGGGCCTGCTGGACGCGCGCGTGCGGGTGGCGCCCGACCTCGAGCTGCTGGCGCCGGCTTCGCTCTCGGTCGTGAACTTCCGCTACCGACCGGCAGGCCGGCGGCTCGACGATGCCGCACTCGACGATCTCAACCAAAGGATTTCTGCTGCCGTGAGCGAGAGCGGGGAGGCGCACCTGCCGACCTCGCGCGTGCGCGGCCGGACGTCGCTGCGCGCCTGCTTCCTGCACTACGAAAACGACGAGGGCGACGTCGATCACCTCGTCGGCCTGGTCCAACGCCTGGGGTCTGAACTTGCCGCGTGAAACGCCGATCGCGATCGTCTGCCTGTCGCTGCTGACATGGGCGCAGCCGCTCGCCGCGTAGCAGCCGAAGAACTGGCTGCTGGTCGAGAGCCCGCAATCGCAGGACGTGCAGGTGATCGACGTGCAGACCCGCCAGGTCGTGCGCAATATCGCGATCGGCGAGCACACCGACGACGTCATGGGATCGCCCGACGGGGGCGTCTTCTACGTCGGCGCCTAGGACGACATGAGGAGCCCCTTCGGCTACCAGAACAACGAAAGCGGCAAGGTGATGGCCTTCGACAGCGCGACGTTCGCGCCGCTCTGGTCGGTCGCGCTCGACGGCTCGCCGAACCACCTGTCGCGCTCCCCGGACGGCAGGCGCATCTACGTGCCGCTCTACACGCGCCAGTGGCTGGTCGTGCTGGACGCCGAGGACGGCCGCGTCGTGCAGTGGTGGCCGGCGACCCTCGGCAACCATGCGACGGAGGTCTCCGCGGACGGCACGCGCCTGTACGTCGGCAACATGATCACCGACGCGATCTACGTGTACGACACGGCGACCGGCAAAGTGGTGATGGCGATCGACGCCGGCGAGTCCGTGCGCCCGATCGTGTTCGATGAGCCGCGCGGGCTGCTCTATTACCAGCTCTCGCGGTTGCACGGCTTCGAGGTGCGGCGCCTCGCGGACGGCTCGTTCGTGCGCCGCGTCGAGCTGCCGCCGCTCGCGAAGCCGGTGGGTCCTGCGGGCGGGGACCTCGCAACGCGCCTCGCCGATCTCCAGGGCGCGAATGCCTGGCCCTATACCTACAACCACGGCCTCGCGATGACCCGCGACGGCCGCCGCCTGGTGGCGGTCGCGACAGTCGCCGATTACGCAGCAATCTATTCGCTGCCGGAATTCACGCTGAGAGGGACGGTCCCGGTCGGCGGCAGCCCGAACTGGGTGGTCTGCGATCCGGAGGGCAAGCACGCCTACGTCAGCAACCCGAAGGACGACTCGGTCTCGGTGATTGACGTCGGGGCGGTGCGCGAGGTCGCGCGGATCAGGGTCGGCAAGGGACCGAAGCGGGTCGCATTCAGCGTCGAGTGAGCTGCCGCGTCATCCAGGCGACGCCGCCCGCGGCGAGCAGCCATCCGACCCAGGATGGCTGCGTCGCGAGCCCGATCCAGACGATGCCGCCGAGGAACACCACGCCCGCCGCGAACAAGGCATCGCTGCGTCGCCGCTGGCGGCGCAGCTCGGCCCGCAGCTTCTCGAGCGACTCGGATTCGGTCCGCACCACCAGCTCGTCGTCATAAGCGCGGCGGATTGCGCGGCGCGCGATCACCGGCAGCACTTTCACGGCTTCGGCGACGTCCGGCCAGTGCTCGCGCAGGCTGGCGAACACGGTCCTGGGGCTCGCGCGCTCGCGCATCCACTCGCGCAGGATCGGCAGCGCGGTCTTCCACAGGTCGAGCTCGGGGTAGAGCTGCCGCCCGAGCCCCTCGATGTTGAGCAGGGTCTTCTGCAGCAGGATCAGCTGCGGCTGGACCTGCATCCGGTAGCGGCGCGCGATCTCGAAAAGGTGCAGCAGCACGACTGCGAAGGAAATGTCCTTGAGCGGCCGGTCGAAGATCGGCTCGCAGACCGTGCGCACGGCGGACTCGAGCTCGTCCACGCGCGTGCCGGCCGGGACCCAGCCGCTCTCGAGGTGCAGGACGGCGACCCGGCGGTAGTCGCGCTCGAAGAAGGCGAGGAAGTTGCCGGCGATGTACAGCTGGTCGCGCGGGTCGAGCGTGCCGACGATGCCGAAGTCGACCGCCGCATAGCGCGGATTCTTCGGGTCGGCGACGTCCACGAATATGTTGCCCGGGTGCATGTCGGCGTGGAAGAAGTTGTGTCGGAACACCTGCGTGAAGAAGATCGTCACGCCGTTCTCGGCGAGCTTCGGGATGTCAGTGCCCAGTTCCCGAAGGCGCGCGACCTCGGAAATCCGGATGCCGCGGATACGTTCCATCACCATGACATCCGGGCGGCACAGGTCCCAGTGCACCTCTGGCACGTGCAGCAGGTTGCTGCCCGCGAAATTGCGCTTGAGCTGCGATGCGTTGCCGGCCTCGCGCATCAGGTCCAGCTCGTTCAGGATGGTCTTTTCGTATTCGGCCACGACTTCGCGCGGCCGCAGGCGGCGCGACTCCGGCCAGTACGCCTCGGCGAGGCCGGCGAGGGCGTGCAGCACTTCGAGATCGCGGTCGATCGCCTCGCGCATGCCGGGACGCAGCACCTTGACGATCACTTCGCGCCCGTCGGACAGCGTCGCCGCATGCACCTGGGCGATGGAGGCGGCCGCGAGCGGCGTCGCCTCGAAGCTGCCGAACAGCGCCGCGACC
This sequence comes from Gammaproteobacteria bacterium, assembly GCA_016874295.1. Classification (GTDB taxonomy): domain Bacteria; phylum Pseudomonadota; class Gammaproteobacteria; order Steroidobacterales; family Steroidobacteraceae; genus SCUD01. Next base: position 49,885 of record VGUH01000012.1, read on the forward strand.
GGCTGGCCGAGCGAGGCCTCGATGCGCGCCTTCGCGAGCGCGCCGTCGAAGGGCGGGACGCGATCCTGGAGTTTCGCGAGCTCGTCGGCGATGTCGGCCGGCAGGAGGTCGCGCCGCGTCGAAACCACCTGGCCGAATTTCACGAAGATCGGCCCGAGGTCCTCGAGCGCGCGCCTGAGGCGCTCGCCGCGTGTGCCGCGCCGGCGCGAGAACCAGGTCCAGGGCGAGAGCCAGAACACGAAGCGCAGAGGCCGGTAGAGGTGGGTCGCGCGCACCCAGTCGTCGAGCCCGTAGCGCACCAGCACGCGGTGGATGGTCAGGAGCCGCCCGGCGACGCGCATCGAGATCATGCGCGGTTCCGCGCGCGCTCGGCGGCGACGATGCGCGCCTGCAGGCGATCCACGGCCTCGCGCAGCCGGTCCACGCCCTCGATGAACTCCTCCGCTTCGATGCGGGTGGGCACGTCGCGGCTCTCCTCGGTCAGGTACTCGGAAACGTTGCGCGCGAAGATGTCGCCGGCGCGGCGGCCGAAGTCGGCCGCCTCCCGCGCGAAGCGCGCTGCGTGGTGCGCGGCGGCGTCGCCGGTGAACCGCGACAGCTCCTCCTCCAGGTCTGGCCGCGCGGCGTCCAGCAGCCGGCGGAAGCCTTCCGCGATCTCCGCGTCGCCCGCCACGTCCATGCCGCCGGCGCGGATGGATTGCGCCGCGTCGCCCGATGCCAGGCGCAGGAACGAGATCGGCGTGCCCTCGATTACGGCATCCGCCTTCTCCTCGCCGGCGGGCGTGACAGTCAGCGTGTCCGTCGCGACCGCGAGGCGGATCCGCAGCGGCGTCGCCGCGAAGCGCAACTCCAGCGAGCGCCCCTCGAGCTCCGCGAGCAGCGCCCGCGCGCGGCTGGAGGCGGCGATGTTGCGGTTCAGGATCCGCGCAAACGGGCCGAGGAGCTCGGGTGTCATGCCGGTCAGTACACGACGCCGACGTGCAACGCGACGATGCCGCCCGCGAGATTGTGCCAGCGCGCGTCGTCGCAGCCGGCCTCGCGCATCATCGCGGCGAGCGTCGCCTGGTCGGGATGCATTTGGATCGACTCCGCGAGATAGCGGTAGCTCGCGGCGTCGCCGGCGACGATGCCGCCGAGGCGTGGCAGGACGCTGAACGAGTAGGCGTCGTACGCGGGCCTCAGGATCTCGAGCGTCGGCTTCGAGAACTCGAGTACCAGCAGACGCCCGCCCGGCTTCAGTACCCGGCGCATGGAGGCGAGCGCGGCGGGCTTGTCGGTGACGTTCCTGAGGCCGAAGCCGATCGTCACGCAGTCGAAGCTGCGGTCCGGGAAGGGCAGGGACTCGGCGTTCGCGAGGACGAAGGCGACCTGCGCGACGATTCCCTGGTCGATCAGACGGTCGCGCCCGCGCGCGAGCATTTCGCGGTTGATGTCGGTGAGCACCGCCAGTCCTTCGCGGCCGACTTGGCGCGCCAGGCCGGCGCCGAGATCGCCGGTGCCCGAGGCGACGTCGAGCGCGCGCCGGCCTGGCCTGAGGCCTGTCTGGGCGAGCGCGAAGCGCTTCCACAGCCGGTGCAGGCCGCCCGACATCAGGTCGTTCATCAGGTCGTAGTTGCCGGCGACGGAGTCGAACACGCCGCGCACGCGCGCGGTCTTCTCCGCGGGCGAGACCTCTTGGTAGCCGAAATCGACGGTTTTCACGGCCGCCCGATTCTACGGGGTCGGCCGCGCGGCGTCAGGCCGCCGCAGGCGCCTGAACAGACCGACCGCCAGCACCGCGAGCCCTCCGGTGACGATCCCGACGACCGCATTGGCCAGCATGGGCATCAGCGCGCCGAGCACGGTGCCCGCGCCGGGGATTGCCGCTGCATCGAAGGCCGCGTCGCGGATCCACTCGCCGACCGCGTGCACGCCGTGTGTGAGGATGCCGCCGCCGACCAGGAACATCGCGGCCGTGCCGGCGACCGACAGAAACTTCATGAACCAGGGCGCCGCCCGCAGGATGCCGCGCCCGAAAGCCGCCGCGGCCGCGCCCTCGCTCCGGCTCAGATGCAGGCCCGCATCGTCCATTTTCACGATGCCGGCCACGAGGCCGTAGACGCCCACCGTCATCACCGCGGCGATGCCGGCGAGCACACCCACCTGCACCGCGAACTCGCGGTCCGCGACGGTGCCGAGCGCGATGACGATGATCTCGGCGGACAGGATGAGGTCGGTGCGGATCGCGCCCTTGATCTTGTCCTGCTCGACGGCGAGCAATTCCTCGCGCGACCGTCCCAGCGCCACGCGATGCGCGGCGCGGTGCGCCGCGTCCTCCGCCTGCGCGTGGAGGAGCATGTGCGCGACCTTCTCGAAGCCCTCGTAGCACAGGAACAGGCCGCCGATCATCAGCAGCGGAGTGACGGCCCACGGCAGGAGGGCGCTGGTGGCGAGCGCCGCCGGCACGAGGATCAGCTTGTTGCGCACCGAGCCCTTCGCGACCGCCCACACGACGGGCAGCTCGCGGTCGGCGCGCACGCCGCTCACCTGCTCCGCATTGAGCGCGAGGTCGTCGCCGAGCACGCCCGCGGTCTTCTTCGCCGCCACCTTGGTCATCACCGACACGTCGTCGAGGATCGTGGCGATGTCGTCAAGGAGGACGAGGAGGCTCGAGGCCATCTCAGCCCGGCGGTTTGCGTTCGTAGCCGAGCGCGTCGCAGCGCTCGAGGTAGCGGGCCCACCTGCGCTCGTACTGGTCGCCCAGTTCGCGCAGGTACGCCCAGGTGTAGAGCCCGGTGTTGTGACCGTCGTCGAAGTGCAGGCGCACCGCGTAGACGCCGACCGGCTCGACCTGCGTCACCCGCACGGCCTCCTTGGCGAGCTCGAGTTTGCCCTCGCCGCCGCCGTGGCCGCGGACCTCGGCGGACGGCGAGAACACGCGCAGGTATTCAAAGGGCAGGGCGTGGCGCGCGCCGTCCGGCCACTCGACCTCGAGGACGCGCGCCTTCGACCGGACCGTGATCGCCGTGGGTGCGGTCATCCGCTACTTGCGCCTTCTCGCCCGCGGATGGGACTGGTCGTAGACGCGGGCCAGGTGCTGGAAATCAAGATGCGTGTAGACCTGCGTGGTGCTGATGTCGGCGTGGCCCAGCAGCTCCTGGACGCCGCGCAGGTCGCGGCTCGACTCAAGCAGGTGCGTGGCGAACGAATGCCGCAATAGGTGCGGGTGTACCGGCAGGTTGAGGTCGCTGCCCGCCGCCCAGCTCCCGATGCGTTTCTGGATCGCGCGCGCGCCGAGTCGCCTGCCGTTCCGGCCCGTGAACAGCGCGCCTGCCCCGTCCTTTACCAGCGCGCGGCGCTCGCCGAGCCAGGCGCGCAGCGCCGCGACCGCCTTGCTGCCGACCGGCAGGACGCGCGTCTTCGCGCCCTTGCCGAGCACGCGCACCGTGCGGTCGGCGAGGTCGAGGTCGGTGACGTCGAGGCCGGCGAGCTCGGCGAGGCGCAGGCCCGAGGAATAGAGCAGCTCCAGCATCGCGAGGTCGCGCCGCGAGAGCGCGTCGGTGGGCTTGCGCGCGAGCAGGCTGCCGACCTGGTCGACGTCGAGCGTCTTCGGCAGGCGCTTCGCGCCCTTGGGCGCCCGGATATCGGCAGCCGGGTTCGCCTCGATCACGCGCTCGCGGATCAGGTAATTGAAGAATCCGCGCAACGCCGACAGGCGCCGCTGCACGCTGCGCGGACCGAGGCCGTCGCGGTGCTCGCGCGCGGCGAAGGTCCGGACATGGAAGTTGTCGACCTGCTTCCAGGCCGCGATCTTTTCGGCCTCGCAGAAGCTCGCGAGCGCGTCGAGGTCGCGGCGGTAGGCGGATTCGGTGTGTGCCGACAGGCGGCGTTCTGTCCTCAGATGGGCCAGGTAGCGCCCGATCCAGGCTGCCGCCTTGCCTTGCACGATTCCTAGTCCCTGGCGAGCGCCGTCGCGATCAGGTCCCCGATGTGCGCGAGGAAATCCGTGCTCATGGTCGGATTGAAGCGCTGGGTGTCGTGCGAGCCGCAGGCGAGCAGGCCGAGGCTCCCCTTGTCGCCGAGCGGCACCAGGGCAACCGACCCGACCGTGGCGGCATCGGCGCCGAACAGGAACTCGCGCTGCGAGTCCCGGAGTTGCCCACAGCGCGGCTTGCCGGCGTTGAACAGGTTCTCGAACGTGCGCAGCGCCGGCAGTTCCGCCGGAACCACCCGCAGGAAGCGGTTCTCGGCGATGCCCTCCGGGGCCTGCCCGGCGGTCAGCACCAGCACCGACTGGCCGGCCCCGAATTCCTCGCGCAGCGCCGCCTCGATCGCCGTGACGGCCGCGGCGGGATCCGGCGCGGAGATCAGGCGGCGCGCCATGGCGAGGACCCGTGCGCCGAGCGCGTCGTTCTCGCGCGCCACGTCCACGAAGTCCTTGACCTTGCGCTCGAGCTGCCGGTTGCGCTCGCGCAGCACCTCGACCTGGCGTTCGAGCAGCGAGACGGTGGAGGCGCCGCCGCGCGCGTCCGGCAGGCGGATCTTCGCGAGCAGCTGCGCGTGGCGGTCGAAGAACTCGGGCGTCGCCGCCAGGTAGGAGGCGACGGCGGCTTCGTCGATCTCGGCGATCTCGTCGCCACGCACGGGTCTGGTCGTCATGTCTTCACTTCTCCCTCGAAGGCGCGTTCCGCGGGCCCGGTCATCCAGATGGGTTGACCCGGCCCCTTCCATTGTATGTCGAGCCGCCCGCCGGGCAGGTCCACCCGCACGTTCTCGTCGAGCAGGCCATGCCGGCGCCCGACCGCGACCGCCGCGCAGGCACCGGTGCCGCAGGCGCGGGTCTCGCCGGTGCCGCGCTCGTGCACCCGCAGGCGGATGTGGCCGCGATCCACGACTTCCATGAAGCCGACATTGGTGCGCTTCGGAAAGCGTGGATGGTGCTCGATTGCAGGTCCCAGCCGCGCGACCGGCGCCTCCGTCACCGAGGGAACCCGGATCACCGCGTGCGGATTGCCGATCGAGACCGCGCCGACCTCGACCTCGCTCGTCCCGACCGCGAGCGGATAGACGTAGGCCTCGCCGCTTGCCTCGAACGGCAGCGACGCGGGATCGAAGTTCGGCACGCCCATGGCGACCGACACGCGCTCGCCCTGCGTCCGTGCCTGCACGAGGCCGCCGGGGCTGTCGAGCACGATCTCGCCGCCGGATGTGCCCGCGCGCTCGCCGAGATAGCGCGCGATGCAGCGCGCGCCGTTGCCGCACTGCTCCACCTCACGGCCGTCGGCGTTGAAGATCCGGTAATAGACGGCGGTGCCCGGCCGACGCGGCGGCTCGAGCATCAGGGCCTGGTCGAAGCCGATTCCGGTGTAACGATCGGCGAGCCGGCGGATGAGCGCGGCATCCGGGGCGCCGCCGGGCGGGGCTTCGAAAATGATGAAGTCGTTGCCGAGTCCATGCATCTTCGTGAACCGCATGCCGCTGATTCTACCGGTAAAATAAACCATGGCCAGCAGGAATCCCCGCGTCGGTTTCGTGAGCCTCGGCTGCCCCAAGGCGCTGGTGGACTCCGAGCGCATCCTCACGCAGCTGCGTGCCGAGGGCTACGAGGTTGCGCCGAGCTACGAGGCGGCCGACCTCGTGGTCGTCAATACCTGCGGCTTCATCGACGACGCCGTGCACGAGTCCCTCGACGCGATCGGCGAGGCGCTCGCGCAGAACGGCAGGGTGATCGTCACCGGCTGCCTCGGCGCCCGGCCCGAGAAGATCACCGCGCGGCATCCGGCGGTGCTCAAGGTCACCGGCCCGCACGCCTACGAGGAAGTCGTCGGCGCGGTGCACGAGCACCTGCCGCCGCAGCACGACCCGTTCATGGATCTCGTGCCGCCGCAGGGCATCCGCCTGACGCCGCGGCACTATGCTTACCTGAAGATTTCCGAGGGCTGCAACCACCGCTGCCGGTTCTGCATCATTCCCTCGATGTGCGGCGACCTCGCGAGCCGCCCCATCGACCAAGTGCTGAACGAGGCGATCCGCTTGCGCAACGCCGGCGTGCGCGAGCTGCTCGTGATCTCGCAGGACACGAGCGCCTACGGCGCAGACCTCAAGTACCGGGCCGAGCAATGGGGCAACCGCGAGATCCCGAGCCGATTCGTCGACCTCGCGCGCGAACTCGGCGAGCTCGGCCCCTGGGTGCGGCTGCACTACGTCTATCCGTACCCGCATGTGGACGCCGTGATCCCGCTGATGGCCGAGGGCAGGGTGTTGCCCTACCTCGACATTCCGTTCCAGCACGGCAGCCCGCGTATCCTGAAACTGATGCGCCGGCCCGCGCACGCCGTGAACACGCTCGAGCGCATCCGCCGCTGGCGTTCTGAGCTTCCGCAGCTGACGATCCGCAGTACCTTCATCGTCGGCTTCCCGGGCGAAACCGAGGATGACTTCCGCATCCTGCTCGACTGGCTGGAGGAGGCCGAGCTCGACCGCGTCGGCTGCTTCCGATATTCGCCGGTGGAGGGCGCGGCGGCCAATGCGCTGCCGGATCCCGTGCCCGACGAAATCAAGGAAGAGCGCTGGCACCGCTTCATGCAGGCGCAGCAGAAGATAAGCTCGCGCCGGCTGGCGTCGCGTGTCGGCCGACACATGCGCGTGCTCGTGGACGCCATCGAGGACGGCGTCGCGATCGCCCGCAGCGAGGCGGACGCGCCCGAGATCGACGGCGTCGTGCGCGTGCGGGGCCGCGGCGCCGGCAAGCTGCCGGTCGGCGAGTTCGCGGACGTCCTCGTCACCGGCGCCTCCGAATACGGCCTCGAGGCGAAACTCGCGTCATGATTTTCGAGCCGAACCTGCGCGCCATCCGCGCCGACATCACGACACTTGCGGTCGATGCGATCGTCAATGCCGCGAACGAGACGCTGCTGGGCGGCGGGGGCGTCGACGGGGCGATCCACCGCGCGGCGGGACCGGAGCTGCTGGCCGAATGCCGCCGGATCGGCGGCTGCGTCACGGGCGACGCGAAAATGACCTCCGCCTACCGCCTGCCGGCACGGCACGTGATCCACGCCGTCGGGCCCATGTGGCGCGGCGGCGACCGCAGTGAGCCTGAATTGCTGGCGTCCTGCTACCGGCGCTCGCTCGAGATCGCGGAGGCGGCGGGCCTCGGGGTCATCGCCTTTCCGTCGATCAGTACCGGCGTCTACGGCTATCCGGTGAAGCCGGCCGCGCGCATCGCGATCTCGACCGCGCGGGAATTCCACCTGGCAGGCAGGAGCCCGCGCGAGATCATCTTCTGCTGCTTTTCGGCGGCGGACCTGCTGGTCTACGAGGAGCTTCTGCGCGCATGATCGCGGGAGACGCGCTGCCGACGCTGGAGGCGCCGCGCGTGCGCCTGCGCGGGCTGACCGAGCGCGACGTGGACGCGTTGTTCGCGATCTTCTCCGACGAGGTGATGATGCGTTTCCAGTGGGGTGTCGAGCGCAACGAAGACGGCGAGATCCTGGGCACCTGCACGCTGTTCAGCATCCACCGGGACAGCAAGCGCGCGGAGCTCGGCTACTGCCTGCGCAGCCCCTACTGGCGGAAGGGATACATGAGCGAGGCTCTCACGGCCCTCATCGACTACGCATTCGCAACGCTGAAGCTGCGGCGGCTGGAGGCCGACGTGGACCCCGGCAACGCGGGCTCCGTGCGGCTGCTCGAGCGCATGGGGTTCACGCGCGAGGGTCTGCTGCGCGAGCGCTGGGACGTCGGCGGCCAGATCGGCGACACGGCATTTTTTGGCCTGCTCGCCCGCGAATGGCGCGGGAGGCCGGCATGAGCGGTATCGCGATCGTGCCATTCCAGCGCGAGCACGCCGCTGACTTCCGGCGGCTCAATCTCAACTGGATCGAGCGCCTGTTCACGATCGAGGCGCCGGATCTCGAAGTGCTGGACAATCCCTGGGGTGCCATCTCGAACATGGCGGCATGATCTTCGTCGCACAGGAGGGCGAGGAAGTCATCGGCACGGCGGCAATGATCCGCATTACGGACGACCGGTACGAGCTCGCGAAGATGGCCGTCGCCGCGACGCACCAGCGTCGCGGGGTCGGCGAACAGCTCGGCCGGGAATGCATCGCCTGGGCCGCGGAGCGCGGCGCGCGGACCCTGTTCCTGGAGACCAACAGCGCGCTCGGCGACGCGATCCGCCTGTACGAGCGGCTCGGCTTTCGCCGGGCTCCCCGGCGCCGGATGTCGGATTACGCGCGCAGCGACGTGTACATGGAAATGACGATCGAACCGGACAGGAGCTGAACGATGCACAAGAGCAGGCTGGCGGGTTTCATCATCGACTGCAGGACCGACGACCTGCACGGCGCGGCGCGCTTCTGGTCCGAGGCCCTCGGCATGGCGACCGAGATCCTGCCCGGCCAGGAGGGTGACTCGTACGTGAAGCTGAAGGTGCCGGACGAGCGCCTGCACATCGAGGTGCAATCGGTGGACCACGAGAGTCGCGTGCATCTCGACATCGAGTCGGACGACATCGAGGCGGAAGTGAAGCGCCTCGAGGGGCTCGGCGCGAGGCGCCTGAAGAAAGTGCATACCTGGGTGGTGATGGAAGCGCCGACCGGGCAGCGCTTCTGCGTGGTGCGCCCGCAGAACAAGAATTTCGTGCAGGATGCCAATACCTGGAAATGAGGAGTTTCCCATGATCGGATATGCATGTGTCGGCACCAACGACTGGAAGCGGGCGCTCGCGTTCTACGACGCGCTGATGGCTGAAATGGGCGCGAAGCGCGCCCTGGACTACGAGACCTTCGTCGCCTGGAACCGGCGCAAGGGCGAGCCCGCGTTCGCGCTCGCGCAGCCGCACAACAAGAAGCCGGCCACGATTGGCAATGGCTCGATGGTGGCCTTCCAGGTCGACAAGCCCGCGCAGGTGGACGCGCTGTACAAGAAAGCGCTCGCGCTCGGCGGCACCGACGAAGGGCCTCCCGGCGACCGGGGCGACGGTTACTACGGCGCCTACTTCCGCGACCTCGACGGCAACAAGCTGAACTTCCACTGCTGGACATGACGGCGGCGCCGTTCTCCATCGCCGCGATGCCGCACGCGGCGGAGTTCGAGCGCCTGCCGTCGAGTATCCGCCGGTGAGCACCTGGTCCGGGCGCTGCCACTGCGGCGCGCTCGGCTTCGAGTACCGCACGGCAAAGCCCGTGGATGAGTGGCCGGTGCGCGCCTGCCAGTGCAGCTTTTGCCTGAAGCACGGCGGCGTCTACACGTCGGATCCCGCGGGGAGCCTCCGGTTCACGCACCGGGACCCGGCCGCGGTCTCGCGCTACCGCTTCGGGCAGAAGACCGCGGATTTCCTTTTCTGCAGCCGCTGCGGCGGTTACCTCGGCGCGGTCACCGAGGAGGACGGCAAGCTGCTCATGGTGATCAACCTGCGCGCGCTCGACCCGCAGCCAGATGGACTGCCGGCGCCGCAGCCGATGTCCTACGAGGGCGAGACCATCGGTGATCGCAACACGCGCCGCGCGGCGCGGTGGACGCCGAGCAGCGACTGATTCAGCGCTGCCGCACGTACTCCCCCGGCGCCTCGGCGATTGCTGCGTACCCCTCCGCGGGCGCGCCCATGGGCGGCGGCGCCGTGCGCTCGGGCGAGGAGTGCGCCTTCAGCCACTCCGCCCAGGCCGGCCACCACGAGCCCGGCCTGACCCCGGTGCTCGCGAACCACTCGTCCGGCGGCAGCGGCGCCTCGCCGCCCTTCTGGGTGCGCACGCGGTGCCGCCGCTTCGGGTGCACCGGCCCGCTCACGATGCCGGCGTTGTGGCCGCCGCTGGTCAGCAGGAAAGTGAACTCGGGTGAGGTGGCGAGACCGCTCGCCTTGTAGACGGACTTCCACGGTGCGACGTGGTCGGTCTCGGTGCCGACCACGAACATCGGCACGCGGATGTCCTCGAGCGTGATCGTCTCGCCCTCGACCTTGAAGCGGCCCTCGGCGAGGTCATTGTTGAGGTACAGGCCCACGAGGTACTCGGTGTGCATCTTCCAGGGCATGCGCGTGCCGTCGGCGTTCCAGGCCATGAGATCGATCATCCCCTCGCGCTCGCCCTTGAGGTAGCTCTTCACCGCCGGCTGCCAGAGCAAGTCGTGCGCGCGCAGCATCGTGAATGCGCCGCCCATCTGCCTCGAGTCGAGCACGCCCTCCTTGTACATCAGCGCCTCGAGCATCTCGACCTGCGCCGGGCTGATATAGAGCGACAGCTCGCCGGGCTCGCTGAAGTCGGTCTGCGCGGCGAGCAGCGTGATGTCCTTGATGCGAGTGTCGCCCCAGTCGGAGAGCGCGGCCGCCGCGATCGAGAGCAGCGTGCCGCCGATGCAGTAACCGACTGCGTGCACGTCGCGCTCCGGGATGACGGTCGTGACGGCGTCGAGCGCCGCGTAAACGCCCTTGCGCAGGTAATCGTCCATGCCGAGGTGGCGATCGGCGGCGGTCGGGTTCTTCCACGACATCATGAATACCGTGAAGCCCTGGTCTACAAGCCAGGCGACCAGCGAGTTCTTCGGCGACAGGTCGAGGATGTAGTACTTCATGATCCAGGCCGGCACGATCAGCACCGGCTCGGGATGCACGTCCGGGGTGGTCGGCGCGTACTGGATCAGCTCGATGAGCTCGTTGCGGAAGATGACCTGGCCTTCGGTGACCGCGACCTTCTCGCCGACGCGGAACTCCTCGGTGCCCGGTGCCGCGCCGCCTTGCAGCGTACGCTCCATGTCGTCGAGGAAGTGCTTGTAGCCGCGCGCGAGGTTCTGGCCGCCCTCGGCGACCGTCTGCCGGATCACCTCGGGGTTGGTCAACGGGCTGTTGGCGGGTGAGAGCGGCTCAGCCGCCTGCTTCGCGGCGAATTCCACCAGCCGGGCGTTGCGCGGCTCGACGCCGGGAACGTCGCGCGTCGAGTTTTCGAGCAGCGCCATGTTGTTGCGGAAGGCCTGCGCCCAGACATTGAACGGATATTGCTGCCAGGCCGGGCTCGCAAAGCGCCGGTCGCCGTTATCCGCCGGTGCCATTGGCTTGCCCTGCGCCGCCTCGAGGTTGAAGCGCCACAGGTCCATCATGTTCTTCAGCGCGGCCTGCTGCAGCTCGGCCTGCTTCTCCGGCGACTTCGCAAGATTGAGCCACCAGTCCCAGAACGCCACGCCGTAATCCTGCGGCGCGAGTCCGCCGGTCAGCTTCGCAAGCATGGCCCGGAACTCGCGCTCGACGACGTCGATCTTGTCGGTCACGCGCGCATTATAAAGTGTCGCGCAGCGCGAGCGTGTCGTCGGCGAGTTTCGCAAGGTCGGGACGGGCGCGCTCGGCGATCAATTTGCGCGCCGCCATGAAATCCTTGGCGTGGTTCACGGCATCGACCGCGATCAGCTCTCCGCCACGGAGGTAGCAGCAGCTGAACGAGCGCGAGGCCGGGTCGCCGCGCAGCACGACTTTGTCATATTGCTGGCTCAGCCCGGCGATCTGCAGCTTCAATTCGTACTGGTCCGACCAGAACCAGGGTGTCTTGTCATGCGGCGTCGGCTTGCCGCAGATGTTCGCGGCTGCGGATTTCGCCTGCTCGAAGGCGTTGTCCACGGACTCCAGGCGGATGCGCCGGCCGTAGCGCGGGCTCGGGTGGCTGCAGCAGTCGCCGATCGCGTAGATGTCCGGGTCGCTGGTGACGCAGTGCTCGTCCACTGCGATGCCGTCGTCGCAGGCAAGACCTGCATCCGCGGCCAGCGAGGTGTTCGGCACCAAGCCAATGCCGACGATCACGAGGTCCGCGGGGACCTGCGTGCCGTCCGCGCACTCGACCGCGTGCACGCTGCCGTCACCGAGCAGCCCCTGGACGCGCTGCCCGGTCAGCACGCTGACGCCATGGCTCGCGTGTTCCGACTGGTAGAAGCGGCTCATCTCCGGCGCGACCACGCGGCTCATCACGCGGTCCATCATCTCGATGACGGTCACGTCGTGAGCGAGTTTGCGCAAGGTCGCGGCGCACTCGAGCCCGATGTAGCCCGCGCCGACGATCGCGACGCGCACGCCGGGCCTGAGTTCGCCGCGGATCGCCTCGACGTCGGCCAGAGTGCGCAGCACGTGCACGCCAGGCAGGTCGGCGCCGGGTACCGGAATCGGCCGCGCGTGGCCGCCGATCGCGAGCACCAGCTTGTCGTAGGCGAGGCTGCCGCCATCCGCGAGCGCGACCTTGCGGCCGCGCGCGTCGATCGAGACCACGGGATTGCCGAGCAGCAGCTCGCAGCGCAGGTGCTCGTAGAAGCTCGCGGGGCGGATCGGCAGGCGCTCCGCCTCGAGCTCGCCGGCCAGGAACTTCTTCGACAGGGGCGGGCGCTGGTAGGGAATCACCGGCTCGGCGCAGGCCATCACCAGGCGGCCCGCATAGCCGTCCCGGCGCAGGCTGTCGACGAGCTGCGCGGCGGCATGGCCGCCCCCGGCGATGACGATGGTCTCCTGCATGCGCGCGCTCCCCTCGAGGCGGCAAATTATACTGGCGCGCCGCGGTGCGGCAGGGAGTGGCGATGCAGGCTGCCGGCAGCCGGACCTTGGCGCAGAACGCGGGACTCCTCGCCGGGCTCGCGGCCCTGGCCGTGACCCTCCTGACCGACCCGCCTGCCGGCATGGCGCCCGGCGCCTGGGTGGTCGCGGGCACGATGGTGCTGATGGCCTGCTGGTGGGCGACGGAGGCGCTGCCGTTCGCGGCCACGGCGCTCGTGCCGCTCGCCCTGCTGCCGCCGCTCGGCGTCACGCCGGCGGCCGACCTCGCCCAGGGCTACGGCAACACCACGCTGTTCCTAATCCTCGGCGGTTTCCTGCTCGGGCTCGCGATGGAGCGCTGCAACTTGCACCGGCGCATCGCCTACGCGATCGTCACGCGCGCTGGTGGGCACCCGCAAGGCCTCGTGCTCGGCATGATGTGCGCGACCGGCTTCGTCAGCCTGTGGGCGCAGAACACCGCGACCACCCTCATGATGCTGCCGGTCGCGGTCTCGGTCGCCGCGATCGTCGCGCCGGAGGGCGAGACTTCCGACCGCAATGCCGCGAACTTCGGCAAGGCCATCGTGCTGTGCGTTGCCTACGCGGCGACCATCGGCGGCCTCGGCACCATCGTCGGCACCGCGACCAACGCGCTGGTGGTCGGCTTCATGCAGCAGAATTACGGCGAGACCATCAGCTTCGCCGAGTGGCTGGTGTTCGGCGTCCCGACCGTGCTGCTGCTGATGCCGGTCGCCTGGCTCTCGCTGGTGCGCGTGTCGTTCCCGTTCCAGCTTGGCGAGCAGGCGACCGCGCGCGATCGGCTCGCCGAGGCGCGGCGCGCGCTCGGACCGATGTCCGTCGCGGAGAAACGCGTCACGGCCGTTTTCGTCGCGACGGCCGCAGTCTGGATCCTCGGGCCGCTGATCCAGAAGATCCCCGGCTTCGCCGAGTACAACGACACGACCACCGCGCTGCTCGCCGGGCTCGTGATGTTCGTGGTGCCGAGCCGGAGCCCGCAGGGTGGTGCCCTGCTGACAGGCAAGGACCTGCGCCGCCTGCCCTGGGACGTGCTGCTGCTGTTCGGCGGCGGGCTCGCGCTGGCCGAGGCGATCCAGGGCAGCGGGCTGTCCGACTACCTCGCGGTGGCCCTCGGCGGCATCGGCACGCTGCCGCTGGTGCTGCTGGTCGCGACCATGGTGGCGCTGCTGGTGTTCTGGACCGAGTTCAACTCGAATGTCGCGACCGCGGCGACCTTCATGCCGATCCTGGCCGCGATTGCGGCGGCGTCGCAGTACCCGGTGCTGCAGCTCGTGGCGCCCGCGGCGATCGCCGCCTCCTGCGGCTTCATGATGCCGGTCGGCACGCCGCCGAACGCCATCGTGTTCGGCACCGGCCGGCTCACGATGCAGGAGATGCTGCGCGCTGGCTGGCGGGTGAACCTGGCTTCGATCGTGATCGTGACGCTGGTCTCGACGCTCGTGCTGCCGCTGATCGCCTGACGGCTACTTGAGCCGGGTCTTCTTGCGGATGCGCCCGGTCGCGAGGTCGAGGTCGCAGCGGTAGGCGGAGAAGGAGAGCGCCCAGGTCTGGACGGTCGCACCGCCTCCCGGTGTCAGCCGGGCGTCAGCGCTCAGCCCGTACTCGTGGACCAGCCCGTTCTTGGTGGTGACTCTGAATGAGGCCGGGCCATTACCCGCCGTGCCGATCGCCTCGATCCGGGAAAAGCTCTCCACCTCGGTTGCGTACACGGAGCCCGCCTGACCATAGGCTCCGCTTACCAGCTTCAATTGCCCGCCTTGGTAGCAGAAGCGATCGTTCAGTGTCAGCGCAACACCCAGCGCACGGCCGTCCTGTGCGACGGTTCGATTGCAGCGGGTGATCGTCGACAGGCCGCCGATCGACCAGCCGATGCCGACCACGCCATTGTCCGAGCGGCTGCTGTACTCGAGCGAAAGAACCAGCTGGACATCGCCGATGCCCTGCGGGGTCCAGCTCGGAACACGGTAGGTCGCGGCCCCGCTTGCCGACACCTCGAATGCGGCTGGCGTTCTACCGGCGACGATGGCGGCGTTGGCGGTAGCTGCAAACCCGCCTGCGATCGACCCGAATAGCGCCGCCAGGCAGGACAGCGCACGCAACCTCCGGTCAGGCTTTCCATGCAACATGTGAGTGCTCCCTACCGAACCGGGCAGACAGGGGTCCGGCTGTTGCAGTCGAATGCCGGGCAGGAGCCATCGGGACATGGCTCCGCCTCGATCAGCGCGTCTCCGCAGGAATAGGCGCACTGTCCTGAAGCGCGCGCGGGTCGGCTCCCGCTGGTCTGCAGAAGCGCCCGACTCGATAGCGTCGTGTTGCCGGCGTGTCCGTGTCTGAGCAGCAGGCTGTGTTCGGCGTTGAGCAGAAAAGCGGCTGCAAGAACGACGCAGGCAGTTTCCATTGCCAGTCTCCGGTTTGGCCGGCGTCCTGCCGGCATCCGGGACGTTAGCGGCCCGCTGCCGCCGGGGCTCGCCACTTATCGCGGGTAAATCCGTAGAATTGGGCGCAGGATCCGACCCTGCGCCAGCCGAAGGAGCGCCCGATGAAACTCGTCACCGCCATCATCAAACCCTTCAAGCTCGACGACGTCCGCGCGGCGCTCTCGGAGATCGGCATCTCCGGCATGACCGTGACCGAGGTGAAGGGTTTCGGCCGCCAGCGCGGCCACACCGAGCTCTACCGCGGCGCCGAGTACGTGGTCGACTTCGTGCCGAAGACGCGCATCGAGGTCGCGGTGCGCGACGACCTGGTGAGCCAGGTGGAGGAGGCGATCATCAATGCCGCGAAGACCGGCAAGGTCGGCGACGGCAAGATCTTCGTCACCGCCATCGAGCACGTCGTGCGTATCCGCACCGGCGAGACGGACGAGGCGGCGCTTTGAGCGAGGCGGGCGAAAACCCGAAGTCGCCGTCCGTCGAGGCGGCCATCGTCAAGATCGGCCTCGCGGGGGCGGCGCGTCACGTGCTGTTCTGCACGCACGGCGATTGCGCGCCGAAAGAAGTCGGCGAGGCGGCCTGGAAGTACCTCAAGAAACGGCTCCGGGAGGTCGGCCTGTCGGAGGCGGTCGGCGGCGTCCTGCGCACCAAGGCGGATTGCCTCAGGATCTGCCGCGAGGGGCCGATCATGGTCGTGTACCCGGAAGGCACCTGGTACCGGAACGCAACTCCCGAGAATATCGAGCGAATTATCCAGCAGCACCTGCTCAACGGCCGTCCGGTCGCCGAGCTCGCTTTCGCCGAGTGTCCGCTTGGCAGCGCAAAACACGCTCCCGATTGAACTTAACCCTGATCCGACAATCTTTTGCGGCGCTGTCATCACGTCCGGCGCAACGAGTGGATCCTGCTGCACGCGGCCGCGGGCGGTGTCGGCCTGATCGCGCTGCAGTGGGCGGTCGCGCTCGGCGCGCGGGTCATCGCGGTCGTCGGCAACGACGAGAAGGCCGCGCTCGTCGGCGCGCACGGCGCCGCGGAGGTCATCGTCAGCGGGCGTGAGAACGTCGCCGAGCGCGTGCGCGCGATCACCCGCGGCCGCGGCGTGCCGGTCGTCTACGACGGCGTCGGCAAGGACACCTTCTTCGCCTCGCTCGATTCGCTCGCGCCGCTCGGCCTGATGGTGAGCTACGGCAATGCGTCAGGCGCGGTGCCGCCGGTCGCGCCGCTCGAGCTCACCCGGCGCGGATCGCTGTTCCTCACGCGACCGACGCTGTTCCACTACACGGCGAAGCGCTCCGAGCTCGAGCGCGGCGCGCGCGAGCTGTTCGGGGTCGTGGGCAGCGGCCGGGTCAAGGTCCGGATCGGCCGCGAGTACGCGCTCGCCGACGCGGCCGAGGCGCACCGCGACCTTGAGGCGCGGCGCACCACCGGCAGCCTGCTGCTCCTCCCGGGCAGATGAAGGTCCGCCTCCTTCCCTCGAGCCGTGAGTTCGAGGCCGTGGCCCGCGAACCTGTGCTCACCGCGGCGCTGCGCCAGCACCTCAACCTGCCGCACAGCTGCAAGGGCGGCTCCTGCGGCACCTGCCGCGTGCGCGTCGTGTCCGGCCGCATCGCCTACCCGCACGGACGCCCCGCCGGGATTGACGCAGTGGAAGAGGCGGCGGGCTACGCGCTCATCTGCCAGGCGCACGCCGTCGAGGATCTCGTCATCGAAACGCGCGAGATTCGCCACGTCACCGACGTCGAGATCCGCGAGCTGCCCGCGCGGGTGGCCCGCATGGAACGGCTCGCCCCGGACGTCATGGGGCTGTGGCTGCGCCTGCCGGCGATCGAGCCGTTCGCCTGGCAGGCGGGCCAGTACCTGGACGTGATGCTCCCGGGCGAGCGGCGGCGCAGCTTCTCGATCGCGAACCCGCCGCACGATGCCGCCCTGATCGAACTGCACGTCCGGCGCACGCCGGGTGGCGCCTTCAGCGACCAGGTCTTCGGCTCCATGAAGGCGGGGGACCTGCTGAGGATCGAAGGACCGCTCGGCCAGTTCGTCTACCGGCCCGGCGACCGGCCGCTGCTCGCGGTCGGCGGCGGCACGGGCTATGCGCCGCTCAAGGCGATCCTGCGCACGGTGCTCGAGTCAGGCCTGCGTCGCGACGCGGTGCTGTACTGGGGCGCGCGCGCGGCCGAGGATCTCTACGATGACGCGTGGCTGCGCGGGCTCGCGGCGAAGCATCCGCACTTTCACTACACGGGCGTGACCACGGGGCCGGTCCACGAGGCCGTGCTGCGCGGCGTTGCCGGTCTTGCCGGTTTCGACGTCTACGCGGCGGGCCCGCCGGCGATGATCGACGCCGTGCGCCACGAGCTGCCGCGCCAGGGCGCGGACCCGGCGCGCATCTTCTTCGACTCCTTCGACCGGGCGCCGGATTGAGCCGGCGCAGGGTCAGCGGAACAGATTGTCGTCGAGGATCGTCCCCGAGGAAATCGTCTTGCCGATCTGCAGCCAGAGATTCGCCTCGCTGTCGGTGAAGCCGATGCCCAGCGTGAAGGTCCCGAGCGCGGTCGGTCCGGCGAGGAACAGGTAGCCGCCGAAGATCTCCTCGCTGTCGTCATCGCCTGCGACGTCGATGCGGTCGTACAGGCCCGCAACCTGGATCCCGAGACCCGCGTAGATCGCCTGGTTCTTGATCGGCGACAGGGTCTTCAGCTTGCGCAGGAAGCTCGACTCCGCCACCCAGTACTCGGCTACCCGCAGTTCGTCGTGCTGGAACGCCTGCAGGACGCGAGGTCCGCCGAGCGAATAGTAGCGGTCTAACGGCAGGTCGCTGTCGAGGTGCGTGCCGCCGGCGAGGCTCAGCCAGGTCAGGTATTTGCCGCCGATCGGGATCGCCTTGCGCACGCCCGCCTCGAGGCTCTCCCACTCGCGGTCGGCGCCCAGGGACTCGTCGATGTTCGTGTAGCGTATCGCCGCCGCCAGGCCCTGGGTCGCGAACGTCGGCGTGTCACGCGAGTCGTAGCGGGCCGAGAGGGTGATGCCCGCGTCGTCGGCATCGATTTCGGGAAGGATCGGCAGGCCCGTATCGACCCGCGCCCGGCGCGCCGTGAACTGGTAGCCGGCTTGCAGCTGTGCATTGCGCGACAGGTTCCAGCCGAAATCGAGCTGCCCGCCGAGGTCGATGAACTCGTGGGTCGCGATCCGGTCACCCTGGGAGTAGACGTCCTCCACGAGCCGCCCGGAGAACAGTCCCGGCTCGACGAAGGTCCGCTGGCCGACGTCGAACGGCTGGTAGAAGCTCGTGGTGAGGGCGGACTCGTCGCCGAGCTGTATCCGGCTGCGCCATTGCGCACCGAGCGGATTGACCCAGTAGCGGACGTGCTGGGCCCCGATCAGGAACTTGAAGTCGCCGCCGCCGTCCGCAAACATACCGAATGCGGGTCGCAGCACGTTCTGGCCGAGCGAGATTTCCTTCGGCATCCACACCAGCGTCGACGCCGCGGAGTCGCCCTCGAGCCGGTAGGCGACGGAATCGAGCTCGTCGAGCGCCGCCATGTGGCGCGCGTCCCCGCTGATGTCGTCGACGTTGATCGTGTCGCCCGCGCTCACAACCGCGAGCGTGCGAAGGTATTCCGGATTCACGAAGTCGAGTCCTTCCACGCGGACGTCGACGATCTTCGCCTCCACTTCCTGGGACCTGGTGATGCCGGCGCGCCAGGCCGCATACTCCGGCCGCGGCACGGAGAGGGCCGCCAGGCGATCGGCCTGCCTGCGGGCGGCGACCTCGCCGAGCGGGATGGTTTCCGGCAGGCGCTCGAAGTCACCGGTCGATATGTCGCCCATCGGGACGTCGATCAGGATATCGCGCTCGGTCATGGTGGCGAGCTGCGCTTTTTCGTTGACCTCGAACATCACGTCCATGCTGCGCGACAGGAGCTGCTGCGCCTGCACCAGCTTCTCGCGCTGCGGCGGCGGCTCCACCAGGTTCACGACGATCACGATGTCGGCGCAGGTGTTCCGTGCGACGTCGATGGGGATGTTCCGTACCATGCCGCCGTCCGAGAGGATCCAGGGATCGAGCACGACCGGCGAGAACGCGCCGGGGATCGCCATGCTGGCCCGCATGGCGGTGGCGATGTCCCCGTGGTCGAGCACCACCATGTTCCCGGTCAGCATGTCGGTCGCGACCGCGCGGTACGGGATCGGCAGCTTGTCGAAGTCGGACACGGTGCGCGACTGCGCCACGTAGCCCCGCAGCAGGTCGTCGATCGAGCTCGAATCGGCGAGTCCGCTGGGTGCCACGATCTTGCCGTCGACCAGGCCGACGCGCAGGCTGGAACCGGCGTCGAGCGTCAGGCGCTTCTGCTCGATGGGTTCTAGATTGCGGCGGCCGACGCCGCCGATCACGGCCGCCCAGTCGATGCCGGTCACGAACTTCTCGATTTGCGCTGCGGGCTGCCCGGTGGCGTAGCCGGCGCCGACCAGCGCGCCGATGCTGGTTCCGGCGATGCAATCGATCGGCACCCGCATCTCCTCCAGCACCTTGAGCGCGCCGACGTGCGCGCCGCCCTTGGCGCCGGCCGCCCGCGAGCACGAGGCCGATACGCGGCCGCCCTGCGGGCGAGTCCGCGCTGTCCGCCGCGGCCGGCGGCGCCGCGATCACGGCGGCGAGCAGGGCGGTGAGGAAGGACGAGCAGGGATTCGTAAACTTTATGGGGACACCTTTCCACGCCAGCGTACGAGCGCCGCGATCAGCGCTGTGTCCTCCGGCGAATCCGCGAGCAGGATCGGCGAGCCGAGGCCAAGGCGACCGGCTGCGTCCGCCACGCGCTCCGAGCCGGTGACGAGCGCAGTCGAGTCCATCAGGCCGCGGCAGCGCGGCGTGACGATGCCGACGAGCGCTTCGAGCAGCGCGACGCTGGTGGCGGTGTAGGCGGAGATGCCGCCCTGCCGCCAGAGCTGCTCGATTTCCGCCTGCAAACCGGCGGAGGGGCTGGCGGATTCGCGGGTGTACACCTCCGCATAATGGACCTGGGCGCCGCGGGCGGTCATGGCCTCCTTGAGCAGGTCGCGCCCGCCGACCCCGCGCACGATCAGCACGCGCTGTCCGCTCATGTGCGCGAGTTGCGGCAGGGCCAGCAAGGACTCGCTGTCGGCGCCTTCCGCGGGCATCAGGGAAACGCGGTGGCCGGCCGCATTCAGCGCGGCCGCGGTCGCCTGGCCGATCGCTGCGACCGGCGCGTCGCGTCGCCGGTCGAGGAGATCGGCGCCAAAGCGCACGGCGTTGGCGCTCACGAAGATGACGAGGTCATAGCGGTCGGTCGGCCCCACGGCGGCGCGGATGGCGGCGCGATCCGGCCGCGGCTGGATCACGAGCGCGGGATAGCGCACGGCCGCGCCGCCCTCGGCCTCGATCAGCTGGCACAGATGCGCCGCCTGGTGGTCCGGGCGCGTGACCAGGACCCCGATGCCCGTCAGGCGCTTCACAGGAGCGCGCTCGCGCCCGCCGCGACGAGTCGCGCGGCGAGCTCGCCGCCGAGCAGCCCGGCGTCCGCCGCAGGCCCGGTGATCTCGTCGGTGTACACCCTGCGGCCATCCTGGGCGCCGACCAGGCCGGCAAGGCGCAGATTGCCGTGCTCGATCGTCGCATGGGCTGCGACGGGCGAGCGGCAGCTCGCGCCGAGACCGGCCGCGAAGGCGCGTTCCGCGTCGAGCGCGAGGCGCGTCGCACCATGCTCGAGCGGGTGCACGAGCTCAAGGACGTCCGCGCGGTCGCTGGCGCACTCGATCCCGATCACGCCCTGGCCGACGGCCGGCAGCATGTCCTCCGGCGCGAGCCGCGCGCGGATGCGCGCAGCGAGCCCGAGCCGCTCGAGACCTGCCGCCGCGAGGATCATGGCGTCGCACGCGCCGGCGTCGAGCTTGGCGAGGCGGGTCTCGACGTTGCCGCGCATCACGACCACCTCGAGGTCCGGCCGCCGGCGCCGGAGCTGGCACTCTCGGCGCGGGCTCGAGGTGCCGACGCGCGCGCCCGGCGGCAGCTCGGCGAGCGCCGCGTGCCGCGCCGATACGAACGCGTCGCGCGCATCGCCGCGCTCGAGCGCCGCCGCGATCGTGAATCCCGCCGGCATGCGACCGGGCAGGTCCTTCATTGAGTGGACGGCGAGATCGGCGGCGCCTTCGTGGATCGCGTTTTCGAGCTCCTTGATGAACAGCCCCTTGCCGCCGACCGCGGCGAGGCTGCGGTCGAGGATGCGGTCACCCTCGGTGACGATCGGGACCAGGCTCACGACCAGTCCGGGGTGCAGCGCGGTGATGCACGCCGCCACGTGCTCGGCCTGCCAGAGGGCGAGCCGGCTCCTGCGCGTGGCGATCCGGACCGGGCGGTTCACCTGCCCATTGTGCCCGACAGCGCCCGCGCGACGTCGGACGCCAGCCGTCGGCTCACGGCGAGCCTGCCGGCGACGCGGATCGTGCCGCCCTTCTCGAGCGGCTCGATGCCATGATAAACCGCATTCTCGAGCAGCGGCTGCAGCATCAGCGCCGGCACGGGCGCGTCCATCGGCAGCCCGTCCACCTGCCAGTCGACCGCGAGCCGCGCACCGAGCCGCAGCCGCTCGACACGCTCGTAGGCGCGCGCGATCTCGATCTCGTGCGCGAGCGGGATGCGCTCGCGATGCTCGCGCAGCGAAGCGCGGAACAGGTCCGACAGGTCGCTGATCGCCTGCTCCGCAAGCCGCGGATCGCTGCGCGTCAGCGAGGCAATGGTATTCATGCTGTTGAACAGGAAATGCGGCCGGATGCGCGCCTGCAGCGCGCGCACGCGGCTGTGCGCCTCGGCCTCGACGTTCGCCTGCCACTGGTGTGCGACGTAGAAGTAGCGCAAGGCGAGGCCGGCGGTGATGCCGCACACGGCGAGGTTGCGCAGCAGCGTCTGCAGGTGCAGGGCGGGCGACAGCGGTTCACCGACCCCCAGGGACCTGCGCGTGTATTCATCGAACCACCAGCCGGCCTCGGTGACAAGCGTCGTGACCGCGAGCGCAAGCGCGAGGGCGAGGGCGGAGCCGGCCAGCGCGTCGAGGCGCGACAGGACGCCGCGGACGGCGCACCAGACCGCCGCGATGCCGAGCGCCACCCACAGCAGGAACAGCGCGGTGCGCGTGAGGCCGTTCCAGAAGCTCGCCGAAATCCCGTAGCGCGCGAGCGTGATGAGGATCGCGACCAGCGCCGCGATCAGGATCACCGCGAGCACGCTCTGCGCTCGGCAGAAGTCGGGCAGGTAGAAACCCGGGCGTCAGTCATCGGCCGGGTCGCGGAACAGTGGCGCCTTGAGCCGGAAGATCGTCGAGATGTCCTCTTCACCGTGGCCCGCGGCGATCAGGTGGGCGTAGTCCGCGAGCGTCGCCTCGACGACCGGCAGGATCGCGCCGTGCCGCGCCGCCATCGCGCGGCAAATGCCGAGGTCCTTCTGGTGCAGGCGCACGCGGAAGCCCGCAGGGTACTCGCCGCGCGCCATGAACGGCGCGCGGTGCACGAAGTACCACGAGGCGCCGGCGCCCTTGCCGAGGATTTCGATCACGCGGTCGAGCGGCAGGCCCTCGGCGCGCGCGAACGCCATCGCCTCGGCCGCCACCTGGATCGCGCCCGCGCACAGGATCTGGTTCGTCGCCTTGGTCGCCTGGCCGCTGCCGGCGGGCCCCATGTGGACGATCGTCCTGCCGATCGCCTGGAGCAGGGGCTGCGCGCGCAGAAACGCGTCCTCGTCGCCGCCGCACATGACGGCGAGGGTGCCGTTCTTCGCGCCCTCGACGCCGCCGCTCACCGGGCAATCGAGGAAGGCGGAGCCGGCGGCGGCGATGCGCGCATGCGCCTCGCGCGCCGTATCCGCGGAGACCGTCGAGCAGTCGATGACCAGCGATCCCTTGCGCAGCGCGGGGCACAGGGCATCGATGACGGCGAGCAGGTCCTGGTCCGCGGAGACGCAGGTGAAGACCGCGTCGCAGGCCGAGGCGAGCGCGGCGGGCGACTCGAAAGCGGTGACGCCGGTTTCGCCCGCGAAGGCGGCCGACCTGGCGGGCGTGCGGTTCCAGGCGCCGGCCAGCAGGCCCGCGCGATGCAGGTTCCGGGCCATGGGTTGACCCATGGCGCCGAGTCCGACGAAACCGGCTTTCATGGCGGGCTCCATTGTGCCCGCTCGCCCGGATCAGCTGCAGTAGTCGTCGACCGTCTGCTTGGCGCGGGCGCGCGCTTCGGTCAATTCCTTATCCGTCAGGTATTCGCGTTTGCCGTCCGGGGTTTCGCGGTACAGGCGGCGGGATTCGACGTACCGCTGGTAACGTTCCCTGGCCACCTGGCACTGCTGGGCCTGCGCCTTCGCGGTATCGGCTTGCGAGGCCGCCATGGCCGCCTCGGAGGGCGGCGGTTCCGGCGTGCCTGGTGAAGCGGGGCCCGCTTCCGGCGGTGACTCCCAATCGTCCCCGCCGCCGCCCCCGCCGGAATCGTCGGCGGATTCCTCCTCGTCGATCGTGCCGGCTTCCTTCTGGTACACGCCGAGGATGCGCGCGTCCGGCTGGCCTGGCGGGACGTCCGTGTAGTGAATCTGGCCGGAACCATCGACCCACTTGTAGACGGTCTCCGCCCCGGCCACGGCCGCAACGCCCGCCATCAGCAACGCACACACGACGCCTGAGAAACGCACCATGACTCACCCCTGGCTTCCCGAAAAACAGTATGGCGCCCCCGCGCCGGAAAACCCTTGACGCCCGTCACACTCGAACTCCGGACCTGCGCGGAGTGTAGCGAATCCGGGGGTTTGCAGTGGAAAGCGCGCGCACCCGCGCCACCGGGTCCGGCTACTGTCGCGGCAGGGAGGGGTGCCGGTGGTTACATGCGGTCCGCAATGGCTTGACGCGCAGGCCGCGCGCCGGGATGCTGATATCGAGGAGTACTGCCCTGGCATTCGACCCGAAGTCGCTCGAGGAGCTCGCGCGCAAGCTGGCGGACGCGGTGCCGCCGGGGTTCGCCGCGTTTCGCGACGATCTCGAGCGCAACTTCCATGCCGTGCTCCAGGGCGGCCTCGCGAAACTGGACCTCGTGACCCGCCAGGAATTCGACATCCAGGCCGCGGTTCTCAGGCGCAGCCGCGAGCGGCTCGAGGAACTCGAGCAGCGCATCGCGGCACTCGAGAAAAGCCCCGGAAAGACCTGACCGCGCCGGGCGAGGCGATCGGCCGCCGAGCACGCGTGCGTCGGAACGATCGAGCACGCGTGCGACGCGAGCCCGCCTGCGCACGCACGCGGGACGGCGAGCAGGACGAGCGGATGGAGCGTGAGGAGTCGAGTGTGGAAAGTGAGGAGCGCGACGTGAGCGATCGGGAGCCCCGCAAGCCGATCTTCGGAGCAGAAGGGCGGAGCGGCGCGCCGCGCCCGAAGCGAGGCGCGAAGCGGACCTCGCGCCGGCGCGGGCTCGCAGCAGCACTGGCCTGCGTCGCGGTGCAGCTCGTCGCCGCAACCGTCGCGCACGCCGTCGAGGCGCCCGCGCGGCCTAACGTCGTGATCTTCTTGGCCGACGATCTCGGCTGGGCGGACGTCGGCTACCACGGCAGCGAGATCGCGACGCCCGGCATCGATCGTCTGGCGCGAGAGGGGCTGCGGCTCGAGCGCTTCTACGCGAATCCCATCTGCTCGCCGACCCGTGCGGCGCTGCTCAGCGGCCGCGACGCGCTGGCCCTGGGCATCGCCTACGACCAGATCAATCCTTGGAATCCGCACGGCCTGCCGCCGGACTCCTATTTGATCACGCACGCGTTCCGCGCCGCCGGCTACCAGACGGCGATGGTCGGCAAGTGGCATCTCGGACACACACAGGCGCATCAGCTCCCGAACGCGCAGGGCTTCGATCGCTTCGCCGGCCACCTGCACACGCAGACCGACTTCTTCACGCACTTGCGCGCCGGCGGTCACGACTTGCAGCGCGACGGCAAGAGCATTCACGAAGACGGCATGTACTTGACGCGCTTCGAGGCGCGCGAGGCGGTGCGCTTCTTGGAGCAGCGCGACCGCAGCAAGCCCTTCCTGCTCTACGTGCCCTTCACCGCGCCGCACACGCCGATGCAGGCGCCCGAGGAGACGATCGCCAAGTACGCGCACGTGCCGGCTGCGGCTTACCGGCGTGTGTACGCCGCGATGGTCGACGAGGTGGATCAGGCCGTCGTGCAGGTGCTCGATACGCTCGATCGCCAAGGCATCGCGAAGAGCACGATCGTGCTCTTCACCAGCGACAACGGCGGTACACCGGGCGGTGGCGGCGGCGGCTCGAACCGGCCGCTGCGCGGCGAGAAGGGACAGACCTTCGAGGGCGGCATCCGCGTTCCCACGGTGCTGCGCTGGCCGGGTGCGCTGCCGGCCGGCGAGACGCGCCACCAAGTGCTGGCCGCATACGACGTCCTGCCCACGCTCGCGCACGCGGCAGGCGTCGCGCTCGCACCGCCCATCGCGCTCGACGGCGAGGATCGCTGGGAAGCGCTGCGCAGCGATGCGCGCGTACCGCGCGCGCGGCCGCTCTTCTTCGCCTCCGAGATCCCGCTGCCGGGAACGATCCACTTGGCGGTGATCGACGGTCCTTGGAAGCTGGTGCAGGTGCTGCGCGAGCAGGCGACGCGCTTCGACGTGCAGCAGCTGCTCTTCCGGATCGAGGACGATCCGAACGAGAAGAACGATCTGGCCGCGACGGAGCCGCAGCAGGTGGCGCGGCTCGCCGAAGCGATCGCGCAGTGGCGACGTCGTCACCCGATCGCGGGGACGCGCTCCTCGTTGGTTCCGCCTCCGGGTTGGCTGCCGCCGAAGGATTGGGCCGACGCGGTGGTGCCTTCGTCGCTCTTGCAGGCGCGCTGGCGCAACGAGCTGCCCTTCAGCGGGCCGCTGCTCGACGCGCTGGCGCATCGCGGCGTGCTGATCGACGACGCCACGCGCGAGCAGCTGATGCGCGAAGAGGCCGAGCGCACGCGCGCTCTCGAGGCGCAGCCGTGAGCGGGGCCGCGGGCCCGAGCGAGCATCGGTCGTGACGAGTGCGTCGAGCCACGGAGGCGGCAGCTATCGCGTCTACGGAATGTCGCAGTCGTATTTCACGAGGAAGCTGACCGGCTATCTCGACTACAAGCGCATCCCGTATCTCTTCCGTCGTTATGTCGGCATGGGCGGCAAGCCGACGGAGGCGGGCTTCCCGGGCGGAATTCCGGCAGTCGGGACGCCCGCCGGCGAGTTCATGTGGGATACGACACCGCTGCTGCATCACCTCGACGCGCGCTCGGGCGAGCCCTCGATCTTTCCGGCCGACTCGGTGCAGCGTTTTCTCGCCTACCTGATCGAGGACGCCAGCGACGAGTGGATCTACCGGGTGGCGATGGGCTCGCGCTGGTGCTTCGTCGAGAACCACAGCGTGGGCGGCTACGAGCTGGGGCGCGATCTCGCCGCGCACACGTCGCTGACCGTCGATCAGGCCTACGAGTTGGTGGGGGCGCACGTGCGCTCCACGCTCGCGCCGCTCGGCATCACACCCGAGAACGCTCCGCGCTGGATGAATGAGGTGCTGCGACCGTGGCAGCGCTCCTTGGGCGCGCATCTCGAGTCGCGCAGCTTCGTCTTCGGCGAGCGCGCGTCGTTGGCCGACTTCGCGCTCTTCGGCGGCTGCGCCGCGCACTTCGCCAACGATCCCCTGTGCCGGCGCTGGCTCGAGGCCGACGCACCCGCGCTCGTGCGTCACACGCACCGCCTGTTCGAGCCCGAAGAGCTCGCGCTCGGCGCTTGGGAAGATTGGAGCGAGGCGCGCGGCGAGGCTGCGGCGAGCCGCGTGCCCGAGACGATGGTCGCGCTGCTGCGCGAGCTCGGGCGCACGTACTTGCCCTGGGTGAGCCGTGCCTGCGTCGACGGCGCTGCGGAGGCCACGTTCTCCGACGGCAGTCGCGTGTCGATCGCGGCCAGCGCGTTCCTGCGCGCGGCGCGGGGCGTCCTGCACGCGCGCTACGTCGCGCTGCGCGACGAGCGGCTCGACGCGCTGCTCGCGCGCGCTGGGGTGCTGCACTACTTCGCCGAGTTCACGGCGTACGCGAGCGCCGTGCCCGATCCGCGCGTGCCGCCGCGACCTTCGGAGAATCGTCCCTTCGCGCCCGCAAACTGACGCGCGCGATCGAGACGCGTCGAGAGGATCCGCGCTGATGCGCAAGGCGGCGCCCGAGCTCGCGCGCTTCCTCGCTGCCTTCGGGCCCGATGTCGCGAGAGTCTTTCGCGCGACGCGCGCCGCAGTTCTGCATGCCGCGCCTCAGGCCAACGAGCTCGTCTACGACGCCTACAACGCGGTGACCATCGCCTTCACGTTCACGGATCGACTGTCCGAGGCGTTCGTGCACATCGCGGCCTACACGAAGCACGTGAATCTCGGCTTCAATCACGGCGCCGCGCTCCCCGATCCCGAGCGCTTGCTCGCGGGCTCGGGAGCGCGCATTCGCCACGCGCGCATCGCGCGCGCCGCCGACCTGGAGAGGCCGGCCATCGCGATGCTTCTGCGCGCCGCGGTCGCGCAGGGGCGGGCACTCGCGCGCAACCGAACCACCGCGCGTGCGCGCTCCGTGGTGCGCCCGACGACGGGAGCGAAACGCCGGCCCAAACGCGCGGCGACCACGCGACCCCGACGAAAGCGCTGACGCGCAGCTCGTGTCGAGCGCCGAGAGTGCCGTCAGCAGCGCGCGAAGAGCCCCCAGCCGAGGCTCAGGGAGTGCTGCGACGAGTCGGTGCCGAGCCCCGGGTCGTCGAGATCCTCGGCCGCGATGGCGACGAAGTCTGGCAGCGGCTCGCGGCGCGCTTTCCCGAGTCGCTGCCGACGCACAGCCGCGAGCAGATCTTCTACTTCGACTCGGCGTGGCACGAGCGACGTCACGATTACACGCCCGACGTATTCGCCTCCTGGGCCGACGCCGCGCAGCTGATGGGGAACCAGCGCATGTTCGGCGGCGTTAGCTTTCCGACGCTGCGGCGCGTCTTTCCGCGCGGCGACGACAATCGCGCCGGAACGCGACCCACGCTGGTGTGGATCGAGGTGAGTCAGATCGAGCTGGTGCCTGCGCAGCCGTAGCGACCGAGCGAGTGAACGCGCCCAAGCGCTGGTGCAGCGGCACTATCCGGCATTTCGGGAGATGCGTGCCGAGGCCGGCAGGCCGCTTCCGCGGTACGTTCAGGAGGAGTTCGATGCGTATCTGAAGTGCGGCCGCCTGGAAGAAGGCTTCCTTCGCCTGCGCTGCGAGAGGTGCCACGCCGAGAAGCTCGTGGCATTCAGCTGCAAGAAGCGCGGGTTCTGCCCGTCCTGCGGCGCACGACGCATGGCCGAGACTGCCGCGCTGCTGGCCGATGAGGTGTTGCCCGAACGTCCATTGCGACAATGGGTGCTGTCGCTGCCGTACGCGCTGCGGTTTCTGCTCGCCACCGACCCGGACGCCATGACGTTGGTGCTGGGTGTGGTTTATCGCACGATCTCGCGTCATCTGATCCACAAGGCCGGCCTCACCCGCGCCGGCGGCGCAACCGGCGCAGTGACGCTGGTGCAGCGCTTCGGCTCGGCGCTGAACCTCAACGTGCATTTCCACCTGCTGTTTCCGGACGGAGTGTTCCTGGCCGATGGCAGCGATCCGCCGGTGTTCCGCCACGTGGCTGCCCCCGGCGCGAACGAGTTGCAGGCGATCGTCGAGCAGAGTGCCGCGGGTGTCGGCCAGGTGCTGGAACGTCGCGGCCTGATCGAGCGCGACATCGAGAACGCCTGGCTCGCCGGGGATGGCGGGGGCGGCCCGCTCGACGACCTGCTGGGCCATTCGATCACCTACCGCATCGCGGTCGGGCCGCGGGCTGGCCAGAAGCTGTTTACGCTGCAGACGGCGCCAGCCCGATCGCCGGAGTGGCTGGACGATCCCAACGGCGCAGCCCGGGCCGGCGGGTTTTCGCTGCATGCCGGCATCGATATCGCGCCGCACCAGCGTCCGAAGCTCGAGCGCCTGTGCCGCTACGTCAGTCGCCCGCCGGTGGCCACCGAGCGCCTGGCGCTCACGTCATCCGGACACGTGCGGTACGCGCTGAAGACCCCGTACCGCGACGGCACCACGCACCTCGTGATCGAGCCGCTGGATTTCATGGCGCGGCTGGCGGCACTGGTGCCGCAGCCGAGGATGCACATGACGCGCTACCACGGCGTATTCGCCCCGCGCAGCCAGCTGCGTGCGGCGGTGACGCCCGCGCACCGGGGAACGGGCGCAGCCAAGCAGTCTGCCATGGCCGAAGACTCGGCCAGGCCGCCGACTCCCCGGCACGTGGCGATGAGTTGGGCGCGGCGGCTGAAGCGCGCCTTT
>VGUH01000013.1 GCA_016874295.1 Gammaproteobacteria bacterium
TCAGTGAATACAACGAGGAGCGGCCCCGCGACAGCCTCGGCCGGGTGCCGCCGCTGATGTTCTTGCCGAGG
The DNA here is from genome assembly GCA_016874295.1 of Gammaproteobacteria bacterium. Taxonomy (GTDB): domain Bacteria; phylum Pseudomonadota; class Gammaproteobacteria; order Steroidobacterales; family Steroidobacteraceae; genus SCUD01. The sequence continues at coordinate 72 of VGUH01000013.1, forward strand.
CCACAACGACCGGCAGAGTCTAATTACGAACTGTGTGCTTGACGGGGGAGCTTACGGGGCCGGCGCGTTCAGCCGAAGCGGGCGGCATTGAATGGACCGAGCACCTCCGGCGCACGCCCGGTCGTGATGAGCTCAGCGACTGAGTCGCCGGTGCTTGCCGCGAGCGTCAGGCCGAGCATCGCGTGCCCGCTCGCGACGGCGAGGTTGCCGTATCCCTTGAGCATGCCGATGACGGGCAGGCCGTCGGGCGTCATTGGCCGCAGCCCGCTGTCGACCTTCGCCCGGCTCGGATCGGCCGGCCAGTCGCGCAAAACGCGCGACGCGCCGCGTGCGATCGCCGCCACGCGCTCGGGCCGCACGATGTCATTGATACCGGAGAGTTCCATGGTCCCGGCGAGCCGCACCATCCCGTTCATCGGCGTGCAGGCGAAGCGCGACTCGGCGAAATCGAGCGGCCGGCTGACGGGCACAGGCGGTGGCGCATAGTCGAGGCAACAGCCCTTGCCGCCCTGGATCGGGAGGCGCACTCCAGCGCTCCTGGCGAGGGCGCCCGTCCGCGCACCGGCCGCAATCAACACGGCATCGGCAGGAATTCGGCCGGCGGTCGTCTGCACCGCGTTGACCTGCCCATTGACGACGTCGAAGCCGGTCACCCTCGTGTTCATCTTGAACTCGACCATCCGCTCGGACAGCCACTCGGTCAAACCGCTCATCAGCGTGTCGGGACGGACGCTGCGCTCGCCCTCGTACCAGAAACCGGCGTTGATCGTGTCGGCCAGCGCGGGCTCGAGCTCCCGCACCTCCCGGCCGTGTATCGGCCTGGTTGGCTTTAGGCCGTAGCGCGCCAGCGGCTCGATCGCCTTCAGCTCGTGCTCCATCTTCAAGGCGGAGTTGAAGACGACCAGGATGCCGTCACGGTGCATCTCGAACCGGACACCGGCCGCGGCCATTTCGTCGATCAACGGGAAGGTCGTCTTGTTCAGCGCGGACATCGCCTCGATCGCGTAGGTGTACTGCCGGTAATTGCAGGCCCGCCAGAATCCCAGTAGCCAGCGCAGGAAGTCGAAGTCGAGCGAGCGCTTGATGTAGAGCGGGCTGTCGGGATGGCGCATCCACTTCAGCGAGGTCATGATCAGGCCCGGCGCGGGCACCGGCTCCGAGAGCGACGGGCAGATCCAGCCCGCATTGACCACCGACGCGCCGTGACTCCCGCCGTGCGACTCGATGACCGTCACGACCGCGCCTCGCTTTTGCAGCGCGTAGGCCGCGCTCAACCCGATCACGCCACCGCCGACCACCACCACCCGCTTCACGCTTGTCTCCCTCGCCGAAATGCGGAATGCAGGCCACGCTGGCCGGCAGCGTGTCCTTCGGGTTTCCGGACATTGAGCATCAAGAGACAATAGCAAATTGGAAAAGCGCGAGTCCGAATTCGAACTGTGGCGATGTCTCCAACCCAATTCGGTGTGCGGATGTCTCCATGAGTCGAGAGAGGTGTGCGCCATGGAGCCCGAAGACGCTCTCGCGTTCCAGGCAATGATCGTGCACGGCTCCCCGGGGAACACGAGCTCCAACCGCCGCCGGGCGGCAGAGGTCGCGATTCCGACCCGCGATCCCGGTTTTCCCGACGGCGCGCCCCTGGATTGCGTTAGATTGCCCGTCGTCCGGACGGAAACCACAGGAGGTTCCCCATGAAAGTCGCCATCGCCATCGCAGGTCTCACGCTCGTCGCCGCGAGCCCCATCGCTGTGCAGCAGAGCTACCAGCAGCACTACCCCAACATTCCGGGCGAGGTGTTGTTCGAGAACGAGAAGGTGGTGGTGCAGAAGTACGTCGTTCAGCCGGGTGAGTGGGAGGGGGTGCACACCCACTCTGGAAACCAGCTCTACGTGCACCTCAAGGGCGGCGAGTGGACAGTGCGCTACGGGGACAAGAAGCAGACGTCCGTCGCCAAGGACGGCTCCGTGGGTTGGATGGAGAAGGTCACTCTGGAGCAGGACCACGAGTCCGGCAACACCGGGACGGCGCCGATCGAGTTCCTGTGGATCACGCTCAAGCAGTAGCGGCGGTCAGCGCGCTCCCGACATGAGGCCCATTCCACCAACCAGGCAGCGTTGCAGCGCGGTTTGAACTTCCTGTTCCCACCGCTTCGTGGGCCGAACGTTCCGACCTGAGTAAGATGTTGTGGTGAGGAAGACGAATTAGCCGCTGTTACTCAGTCTTGACGAAGGCTGGGGCGCCCCCTTAAGAACGGGAGCAAGGCCAATGAACAAAGACGATCGCAAGCTAGGCATGGATCGCAACATCACGCGCCGTGATTTTCTCAACGGCGCAAGTGTCGCGGTGACCGGCTCACTCCTTTCAACCCCATGGGTCGCGGCACTCGGAGAGGCCACAAACCAATCCGCTCAGATGGCGCCCGGATATTACCCACCGACGCGGGACGGCATGCGTGGCAGTCACCCCGGCTCTTTCGAGATCGCGCACCTCATCCGCGACGGCAAACACTGGGGCGACCCGGTGGATTCCGTCGATACCGGTGAGATATACGACCTCATTGTCGTGGGCGGTGGCCTGAGCGGACTATCCGCAGCTTACTTCTACCGGCGGGAAAGCGGGCCCGATACCCGTATCTTGATCGTCGACAATCACGACGATTTTGGCGGCCACGCCAAGCGCAACGAATTTCACTACAAGGGCCACATGCTCGTCGACCTCGGCGGCACTGAGTACATCGAAGCGCCTGATCGATATCCAAAGCATGCCCGCGCTTTGATCGAGGGGCTTGGCATCGATGTCAGCCAGGCGAAAGAGGTTTTCGACCATGACCTCTATCCCTCGCTGGGCTTACGCGGCGGCGTCTTCTTCGACAAGGAAACGTTCGGCAAAGACAGACTCGTCGCCGGTCGGGAGGGTCTCGTGCCCGGTGACAGGCAGACAGCGTACGTGACGCTGCCCGCCGAGTTGGAAAACGGCGTGGGCGACAAGTCTGCTGTTGCCGATTTTCTCGAGAAGACACCGCTGTCCGAGCGTGCACGTGCGGAAATCCTCGAGCTGTTCTGCGGCGACAAGGACTACCTGGCGGGCAAATCGACGGCCGAAAAGATCGTCGAGCTCGAGTCGATCAGCTACATCGAATTCCTCTCCGGGGCCGTCGACGCCAGCCGGGAAACGATCGACTTTTTCCGCATGTGGCGGGCCAGCTACATGGGCAACGGAACGGACCTGGCGCCGGCCATCGATGCGATGCGTTACGGTCTGCCCGGTGCAAAGGGACTCGGGCTGGTCGAGACTTTGCGCACCACCGGATACCAGCCGCACAGCTACAAGGATGACTTCCACTTCCCCGATGGCAATGCGTCCATAGCGCGATTGCTGGTAAGAAGCCTGATTCCGGGCGTCGCGCCTGGTAACTCGATGAACGACATCATCTCGGCGAAGTTCGACTACAGCAAGCTCGACCAGCCTGACTCACGGGTGAAGCTGCGGCTGAATTCCACCGCTGTCCACGTTCGTCACGTCAATGACCGGACGGTCGAGATGACCTATGTCGAGGGCGACCAAGCCAGGCGTGTTCGGGCAAAGCATTGTGTCATGGCGTGTTACCACTCAATAGTGCCCCACATCTGCCCTGAGTTACCGGAGGGCCAGAAGTATGCGCTCGCCAACACCATTCGCATGCCGCTGGTTTCGATCAATGTGCTCGTCGACAATTGGAAGGCGTTCCAGAGGCTCGGCATCTTCGCAGCCTATTGTCCGGGGAGCTATTGCAGCGATATCCGGCTGACCTATCCGCTGAGATTCGGTGACTACGCGTCCGCACGATCGCCTGAAGAACCCATGACGGTGCACATGTACCGGATTCCCCTGCCCGGAGGCGATACCACGGTCCGCGAGCAGTTCTGGCGCGGCCGCTATGAGCTCCTATCGACCACGTTCGAGACCTTCGAACGTCAGGTCCGGGATCAACTTGGGCGGCTCCTGAAAGACGGCGGTTTCAATGCGGCGCGCGATATCAAAGCCATTACCGTGAATCGCTGGCCACACGGTTATGCCGTGGGATACGACACGGAAACCGAGACCATGAATTACTCGTCCGGCGAATGGCCGGACGAGAAGAAGCTCTGGCTCACCGGGCGTCGGCGACACGGTCGCATCGCATTCGCGAACACGGACGCTGGCGCAATGGCGATGACCGAGGAGGCCATCGAACAAGCGCATCGCGCGACGCAAGAACTATTGCACGAGGGGTAATCTGACAGGAACGTGTAATGTTCGACGCGTTCACTGCAGCGGGCGGACAGCGGCGCCCCGGCAATCTGGTAACGCCTGGCGGTCTCTAGTGTGTAATCCCCTGGTCCAGCTTCACCCAACGCTTGTTCCGCACTTGCGACAGAACAGCCTCCTTGGTTCCAGAGTGCTGACTGGGGCTGAACTTCACCCGATAACCGAAGATATCGGTGTAGTCCGTGATTCCTTCCAGCGCCGCGATCAGCGAACCGGTCGTTAGTTCCCGCCCAGCCCTTTCCATCGCGAGAACCATCAGGTCCGCTGCCCGGTAACCTTCCATTGCCGCGATGTCAGGCTCAACTTTGAAAGTCGCGATGTAGGCGTCCCACCACGCCTGCACTGCTGGCGATTTCGGGTCATCGGCATAGATGCTGGCCATGGCCGCAAATGCATAGTAACCCTCGCCGGCTTCGTGATCGGCAACCACTTGTGCGTAGGATGCGTTGTTACCGACCCACGTTACTTCGTCCCAGCCCATCTTTCGTGCTGCTTCGAGCACGAGAATGGTGTCGCGATGCACGGTACCCATCATGATGAGGTCACACTTCGCTTCACGTAGCCTGAGAATCGCCGCAGTGAATTCCGTTTCCGTGGGCTTGTGAGCGGACGTGGCCGCCATCGTAAGATCCATTGCCTTGAGCTGATCTTCCGTGCCCGCGAGGATTTCCTTCCCGTAGTCGGTGTCCTGGTAGACGGCGCAGACCTGCTTGGATCCCTTTTGTTCGACGAAGTACTTCACCGCTGCGCGCATTTCATCGTAGTAAATGCCCCGCTGCGTGAACTTAAATTTGTGCAAGGGCTCATTGACCGAACGCGCGCCGGTCATCGGGAAGAGATTGGGCACACCGGCTGCAAACTGCTGCGGCATGATGGCGTTGTTCATCGGCGTACCCAATGCGAGCAACATCGCAAAGATGTTGTCACGATGCAGGAGCTTGTTGGCCGCCTGGATTGCGCGGGGCACTTGGTACTGGGCATCCTCGACAACGAAGCGGATTTGCCGTCCGTGAACCCCCCCTTTGGCGTTTTGAGCATCGATCCGCATACGCGCGCCATTGATGGTGCCGACACCCCAGATCGCAGTTGGGCCGGAGAAATCGGTGTGGGAGCCGATGACGATCTCCTTATCGGTAACGCCCCGCTGCACGACGGCGGGCGGCGCCGAGTCGCCGCTACAACCAACCAAACCCAGGAGCAATGACGCCCCGAGCCATCCGGTGCTTTTGTCCATATTTGTCCTGCTCTCTATTTTCCGTCGTAAAGGGTTGCAATCAATTCCTTGTATTTCTCATTCACCACCCTGCGCTTGAGCTTCATGGTCGGCGTGAGTTCTTCGTCTTCCGCATCGAGCAACTGATCGATCAACGCAAACCGCTTGATGGTTTCAACCCGCGCGAACCGCGCGTTCACCTTTTCTATCTCGGCGCCAATCAGGTCACGCACCTCTCTCGTGTGGCAGAGGCTCGTGTAATTTGTGAACACGACGTTCAGGTCCTGCGCGTACTTGCTGACATTGTCAAGATCGATCATGACCAGGCACGTCAGGTAGGGGCGACGGTCGCCGACCACCACCGCATCTGAAATGAACGGCGAGAACTTGAGCTGGTTTTCGATCTCGCTCGGTGTGATGTTCTTGCCGCCCGCCGTAATGATGATGTCCTTCATCCGATCGACGATATAGAGGAAGCCATCATCGTCCACACGCCCGACGTCGCCCGTGTGCAGCCAGCCGCCGACGATCGTCTCGGCGGACTTCTCCGGCTTATTCCAATAGCCAGATATCACACCGGGACCCCGGATGAGGATTTCATTCTGTGGAGATAACAAGACTTCAGTCTCGACACAAGCCTTGCCAATAGATCCTACTCTCGTGTTGCCGGGCCGATTAGCGGTGGCGAGGCCTGTGCACTCCGTCTGCCCATAGACTTCGTACATCTCCTGGCCGAGCGCCCAGAACCAGTTGATCAGGTCCGGCGCGATGGGCGCTGCGGCGGTGGAGAGCCACCGGCACTTCTGGATGCCAAGCAAAGTCTTGATGTTGCGCAGGACCACTACGTCGGCGATCCGGAACAGCAGCTCCGTCAACAGGGGGGCCTGCTCTCCCTTGATGCGATATTCGGCGCGACGATAACCAATCGCCAGCGCCTTCTCGTAAGCCCACTGGCCAATGCGGGTCGCATCCTTCATGCGGATGGTAATCTGGGAAAACTGCTTCTCCCAGACACGGGGCACGGCGAAATGCACCGTCGGCGCGATCTCCTGTTGGTCTTGCTGAAATGTCTCCATGTCTTCGATCAGGTTGATCACGCAACCGGACTCGATGGTGGCTGACGTATAGAGCATCCGTCCCGCGATATGCGCAAGAGGCAGAAAACCCACCTGCTCATCGTCGCAACGTATGCCGTAGATGTCCTGCAGGTTTCGCATCATGAAGAGCATGTTGCGATGACTGATCATGGCGCCTTTCGGTGCGCCAGTGGTACCGGAGGTATAGGTGAGCACCATCAGATCGCCGGGCTTGACGGCTGCAATCGCCGCTTCCCAATCGCCAGGGTGCCGCTCATGCCAGTGATTGCCAAGATCAACCAGCTCATCGAATGACATCACCTGTGCATCGCGAAACGTACGCAGTCCCTCCATGTCAAAGACGATGATCTTCACGAGATTCGTCAGCCGCTCGCGTACGTCGAGAACTTTGTCGAGTTGCTCCTCGTCCTCCGCGAAATAAAAGCGAGTGCCACTGTCAGCGACGAGGTATTCCACCTGCGCCGCTGCGTCGGTCGGATAGACCCCGTTAGTCACTCCGCCGATGCCGAGCACACCGAGATCAGCGAACAGCCATTCACGACACACTTCGGATGCGATCGAAACGCAGTCACCGGGCCGCATGCCCAGGGCCTTGAGACCGAGCCCGACGGCTCGTGACATCCTGCCCCAATCGTTCCAGGTGTATTCATTCCAGATGCCGAAGTCCTTTTCGCGCAGCGCCACACGATCCTTCCAACGCCGCACGCGGTCGGCGAACAATGCCGCGACCGTGCTGCAGCCATCGATGAGCTGGGGTTGCGCTGCAGAACTCATCGCCAGGTTTTGCGCTGTTTCCATCGGCGTCGACCGCGCACGCCCTGGTCTTTCATGCCGAGATAGAACTCCCTGATATCGGTGGCGGCCTTGAGTCGCTCCGTCGTGTCCTCCATGACGATGCGGCCATTTTCGAGCACATAGCCAAAGTCAGCGACATCGAGCGCCATCTTCGCGTTCTGTTCGATCAGGAGAATCGTCACGCCCTGTTCGCGATTGAGTCGCACGATGATCTGGGCGATTTCGGCGACGAGTTTGGGCGCCAGCCCGAGGGAAGGCTCATCCAGCAGCATCACATCGGGCCTTGCCATGAGTGCGCGGCCGATGGCGAGCATTTGCTGCTGTCCGCCCGACAGATACTCCGCTTGCCGCCGTGCGAATTCCCTGAGCATCGGGAAGTAGCCATATACCAGTTCAAGATCCTGCGCTGGATCACCTTCGCGTCTCGCCCATGAACCGACGTGCAGATTCTCGGCCACGGTGAGGAAGGGAAACAGTTCGCGACCCTCCGGCACGTGCGCGATACCTTGCCGCGCGATCCAGTCGGGATCGCGATTCGTCAAGTCACGCCCAGCGAGCCAGACGCAGCCTTTCTGCGGCTCCATCGCCCCGGAGATTGTCTTGAGGATCGTGGTCTTGCCGGCGCCATTGCCACCCAACAGCGTGACGACGCGGCCTTTCTGCACCTTCATCGACACGCCACGCACCGCCATCACCGGACCGTAGTAGGTCTCGATGTTGCGCACCTCAAGCAGAGGTTGTGTGACGGCGTCGCTCAGATCAGTCTCCGAGATAGGCGCGGACCACTTCAGGATGGCCTTGCACTTCGGCTGGAGAACCAATGGTGAGTACCTGCCCGTCAGCCATCGCCATCACCCGATCGGAGGCCTGCGCCACGAGATTCATGTCATGCTCCACCATGACGATGGTTATACCGAGTTCTTCATTGATATCCTCGAGCCAGAAACTCAGGTCTTCCGTTTCTTCCGGGTTCAGTCCGGAACTCGGTTCATCGAGTAACAGCAACTTCGGGCGCACACAGAGCGCACGACCGACTTCAACCAGCTTGCGTACGCCATAAGGCAAGTTCGCGATCACCTGGTCGCGCCAGGCTGCGAGTTCGAGCAGGTCGATGACCTCTTCGGCGGCTTTGCGAAAGCCGAGCTCATGGCGCCGCACCGGCGGCAGGAACAACAGATCAGAGAGGATGTTGGATCGGCGATGCACATGACAGCCGATCAGGAGGTTCTGCAGCACGGTTTCGTGTTCGAACAACTCGATGTTCTGGAACGTACGCGCGATACCCAGCTCGGCGATACGCCAGGTCGGCACTTTCGAGAAGTCCAGCCCGTCCAGTTTCAGCGCGCCCTGGTCAAGATCGTAGAAACGGCTGATGAGATTGAACACCGTGGTCTTGCCGGCGCCATTCGGGCCAATGATGGCAAACACTTCACCTTTCTCGACCGCGAACGACACATCGTCTACGGCTTTCACGCCGCCGAAGTGAACCGCAAGATGTTCCGCCGTCAGCAAGCTCACTTCAGTCTCTCAGTACGCAGGAACCGCCGCTGCCGCTTGTAGGTCGCCTTGCGGTACAGCGGAAAATCCTCGAAGTAACGGCGAATCTTGAGCCAGCGACCGTAGAGCCCGTCGGGTTCGAATATCAGGAAGAGGATCAAGAGCAAGCCGAAGACTCCGGGCTCAAGTCCCGGGATTGACCCGATGGCGGCCGGCAGGTTGTCGCGCAAGATCGCGAGGCCCTGCGGCAACAGGACGATGAAGATCGCTCCGAATAACACGCCGTGCAATGATCCAAGACCGCCGACCACGACCATCAGGAGCAACTGAATCGACGTGTTCAGCGTAAAGGCGTCCGGCGCGAGATAACCGATGCGGTGCGAGAACAGCGCACCCGCAAGACCGGCGAACGCGGCCGAGACGGCAAACGCCAGCGTCTTGGTGCGCGCAATATTCACACCCATGCTCTGCGCCGACGTTTCCGAGTCCCGCACGGCCACCATGCTGCGGCCGGTGGGTGTGCGCAGCAGGTTTCTGGCAGCGAGGATCGACAACAGCAGTGCCGCGGCGCAGGTGAAATAGAAAGTCATGGGCGATTCCAGCTGCAGTCCAGCGAATGTGGCCTGGGGAACCGCCATGCCGCCGAATCCACCGGTCACGGACTCCCAGTGGACGATGACCTGCTCGACGATCACGGCGAAGGCAAGTGTGGCCACAGCGAGATAGAGGCCTGTCATGCGCAGCGCAGGCAGGCCGATGAGCGCACCGATCACCGCGCTGAACACGGTCGCGCCACTGATTGCCACCAACCACGGCACGCCTTGTCCCAAGAGCCACGCATGCACGTAGGCGCCGATCGCGAGGAACGCTGCGTGCCCCAGACTGACGAGACCGGTATATCCCACCAGCAACATCAAACCTACGCCGGCGATCGCGTAGATGAAAAGCTGCGAGAACTCACCGAGCAGAAAGCGATTGACCCAGAGTGGCGCCGTCAGCACAAGCAGCGCGAGCAGCGAGTACCAGAATACCTGGCCGCCATGCGCGAACATGTTGATGTCCTGGCTGTAGTGGGTCTTGCGGATGAAACGCATCAGACCTTCTTGCGCTGCATCGTGGCGAAAAGTCCTTCCGGCCGCAGAATCAATACGACCAGCAGAAGTACGTAGGCGCTCATGTCTCCAAGACCCGGCATCAGGTAACGTCCGGCGAACTGTTCGACGAGGCCAACCAGCAGCCCGCCCAGGAGCGCGCCGGGCAGGGAACCAAAACCACCGACGATGGAAGCCGCAAACGCCTTGACGCCGATCAAGCCCATGAGTGGATCAATGAGCGTGATGGGCGCGGTGAGAACACCGGCAATGGTCGCGATGACCGCAGCAATGGCCCAAACCAGGCTGTAGATACGCTTGACCGGAATGCCCGCGTAATACGCGGCAAGCTGGTTTTGCGACGCAGCCTGCATGGCGATGCCGAGTCGTGTGTAGCGAAAGAAGATAAACAGCAGGAGACACAAGAGGCTCGTGCCAACGATGATGGCAACATTCTCATAACCGATTACTGCGCCGTGGAGGTCGATGACCTGGCCACCCCAAGGCGTGGGTAAAGGCCTCGTGCCACTCCCCCAAACGGCGCCTGCCACAGCGCGCAGCACGAATCCAAGACCAATGGTCAACATGAGAACCGCAAAATGCGGCTCCCCAATCATTGGCCGGAGGAAGATTCGTTCGATCAGAATGCTGATAACTGCCATGGCCAGTATGGCGACCAGCACGGCCCAGCCAAAGGGCCAGCCCCACAAATGACTGAATGTCAGGGCCATGAACGCGCCCAACATCATCAAGTCGCCTTGGGCGAAGTTGACCATCTCGGTCGCTTTGTAGATCAGCACAAAACCGAGTGCAATCAGGCCATAGACGCAGCCTTGTGACACGCCGCTGACGATGAGCTGAACGACATCCACCTCAGGCATTCTCCTTGGTTATTTTCCCGATGTCACCGCGAATTCCCAGGATCAAGTGCGCGCGGAGCCAGTCTGGGCATGCACGCGGAAAGAGCGAGCCGGTCGACGATCTCTGTGCAACCATTCTCACGCGCGCTGTCGACGAGAACCGAGTCTACGCCCGCTGGGCGCCTTAAGCAGACGGCGGGTGGCTTATCGCCCTGATCGCAGGCGCGGCTGGTGGATCGGGGGCACCGGGTCGCGCTATCTGTTGACTTGCTGAGTTGATATTCTCTGCTGGTCAGCAAGGAGTAACCATGGCAGAGGCTTCGTACATATTACGTGCCAACAGCAGCGGTGTTCTGACTCTGACCTTGAACCGTCCGGAGTCGAGAAACGCACTGTCGCTTGGCATGCTGCTAGCCATGTCGGGTGAGCTGCAGGATGCCGCGGCCGATCCGACGGTGCGCGTCGTGGTGTTGGCTGGCGCAGGACCGGGTTTCTGCGCAGGCCATGATCTCAAAGAGATGCGCGCTGAGAACTTCAGCCGGACTTATACGGAGCGACTGTTTGCCGAGTGCGCGACGGTCATGCTGGGCATCGTTCGACTCCCCAAGCCGGTCATTGCCCAGGTACACGGTGTTGCGACGGCCGCCGGCTGCCAACTGGTTGCAAGTTGTGACCTCGCAGTGGCTGCGGACACCGCTCGGTTCGCCACTCCGGGCGTCAACATCGGAGCCTTTTGCTCCACGCCCATGGTTGCCTTGTCCCGCAATGTCGGCAACAAGGCAGCGATGCAGATGCTGCTCACGGGCGAAATGATCAATGCGGACACCGCGCTGCGTTTTGGGCTGATCAATGAAGTGTCCCCCGAGGCTGAACTGGCTCAGCGGACAGCGGCGCTCGCCGCTAAAATCGCGTCGAAATCGCCGCTGACGCTGGCGATCGGCAAAGAGGCCTTCTATCGCCAGGCGGAACTGCCGCTCGCCGAGGCCTATACCTACGCTTCCGCAGTCATGGTGAGCAACCTCGCGAAGCGCGATGCGAAGGAAGGGATCGCGGCATTCATCGACAAGCGCCCACCGCAGTGGTGCGGAATGTGACTACTGACTGCATGCGGAATCAAGCAACGACGCCAAGATCAACGTCCGCGGCGCGTACCCTAATCGATCTGGCCGCGGACGTGACCGCCTGCACCAACCTTTTGGCGTAACTCCAGACCGTCCCCTGCATTTTCGCAGGATTGATCGGAGTGGACCGAGGCTTTGATTTTCGGTGCGCGGATCACCATGCTGTGCTTATCCGTCTCCGCGACGTCGAAGCCCACGACCAACCGTTGCGACCCAAAAGTCTCCCCGCGCACGTGCTGGTTGCAGTGCGTTTGACGCCGAATAAGATCGCGTATCACAGTCTCGCCGACCGAAAAGGAGTACTCAAGATGATCGGATACGTCACCCTCGGCACCAATGACCTCCCGCGTGCAGCGGCCTTCTACGACGCCCTGCTCGCGGAAATCGGTGCCAAGCGCTTGATGGACTTTGGCCGCGGCTACTCGTATGGCGAGTCGATGGACAGGCCAACCCTCGGCATCGTGATCCCTTATGACACCAAGCCGGCAACGGTCGGCAACGGTGTGATGGTCGCGCTAGGCGTCGACTCGCGCGCAACAGTGGACCGTGTGCACAAGAAGGCGCTTGAACTGGGTGGTACCGACGAAGGCCCGGCAGGCCCGCGCGGCGATGATTTCTATGCCGGCTATTTTCGTGACCTGGACGGGAACAAGCTTAGCGTGTTCTGCATGGGGTGAGTGCCAACGTAGAGTCAACGGGGCGGCGACGCCCGCGCATCGAGGAACGGGTGCATCGAAGCAGCCTGCCATGGCAGGAGAATCGGCCAAGCCGCCGACACCCAGGCACGTGGCGATGAGTTGGGCGCGGCGGCAGAAGCGCGGGCGCCGCCGTCGCAGGCCAGCCTGCTTTGAATCCGCCGGTGCGGGGCGTCTGGGCTGACCGGTGAACCGGTCGGGCCGGGGCGGTGCGTGCCGGGATTGCGGTTGACGGCGGGCAGGGGGCGATGTGAAGCGGCAAGCAGCGGATCCACGGCAGATTCGGGGACAGGGCGGACGTCCGGCCGGGTTGCGGGCCGCCGGACTGGAGTTTCCAGGCGGGCAGCGGCCAGCGCGCTCCCGAAATAAGCCCCAATCCGCGAACTAGACTGCGCTGGAGTGCGGGATGAACTTCCTGTCCGCCCTACCCGCGATTCCGTCAGGGTTGGGCAGGGGCGGATTCCCGGCGGCTGAGTAGGGCGGACAGTGGGTTCATGGGTTGGCCGGTGGTCCGGCGGGCCATTCTGCCGGCAGCCTTGAGCTAACCAACCGCCGGGCCAGGGGAGGGTGGTCTGAAATTCCGATCCGCTGCCTACCCGCCCTGTGCGCCCTGGCACATCTGCCGTCGGGCTGATCACCTTGGCCATGTGCGTTGCGCTGTGGACCATGTGCGTTGCGCTGTGGATCAAGACGCCGGTCTCGCTGGGCGCTACTGCCCCCGCCAGGTACAAGAGCGGCAGCCAGGGGGGCGCTATGCGTGCTAGCAACGGTGCGGTCGTCGGTTCTATTGGCATGTTCTCCTTCAGCTTGCTGTTGCCGGCAGGCGCGCAGGCACAGAATCCGCAGGCGACCGCGCTTGAGGAAATCACGGTAACGGCCCGCAAGCGCGCCGAATCCGTCAGCGAGATCCCGGAATCCATCACCGCTTTGTCGGGCGACGACGTACAACAGGCCGGCATCGAGCGGATCGACGACATCTCGGGGTTCGTGTCGAACCTGAATCTGTCGACAAGGGCGGATGGCAATCCGAACGTGACGATCCGCGGAATGGGCTCGCACGGCAACACGCAGGGTGTCGGATTCTATCTGGATGGTGTGCAGATCTATACGGACGCGTCGGCGCGATTCGGGGACATCGAGCGTCTTGAAGTGCTGAAAGGCCCGCAAGGCACCTTGTATGGTGGCAGCAACATCGGCGGAGCCGTTAAGCTGGTCACGGTGCGGCCTGACCTCACCGATGCTTTATTCGAAGCGGTCGCCACGTTCGGCGACGAGAGTACGCAGGACTATTCGGCGACGATCAATCTGCCGACCGGCAACGGTCGCGCTGCCCTGCGGCTTTTCGGCTACTACGTAGCCGACGACGGGTACCTTGTTTCGAACAATCCGATTCGCCTGAACGGTCTTTCCAATGCGGACATCGTTTTCTGGCCGTCCGTCGACGTCTGCGGCATCCCCTTCGATTTCGGGACTGAACCGCAGAACTCGCCTTGCGAGGAACTGCCGAACATCGCCGAACGCTGGCGCAGGCACCCGAATGAACGCGAGGAATACGGTGCCCGCTTGCAGTTCCTGGTCAACCTGACGGACGACGTGGAGCTCGTGCTCTCAGGGCGCATCTACGATTTTGACGGCGGAAACAATAACTGGCGCGTCGAGGACCCCGATGACCTGCAGTACAGCCGCGAGCGTGAGCTGACTTTCGCGGGTCGCCGGCGGCATGAAGTCTAGGCCGCGACCGCGGAACTGAACTGGGACGCAGGTCCGGGCACCGTCAGCTATCTGGGCTCCTACACGAACATGGATCGTGAGGATACGACAGATCTCGATGTTACCAATGAAGTCGGCTTCGACCTCTACAGGCCCGAGTGGACGCAGTTCCAGACGCACGAGATTCGCATGACTTCGAGCGGCGCTGGCCCGTTTGAGTGGCTGGGCGGGCTCTACTACTCCTTGAAGAAGAATGACTGGAACTCCTTCGCAAACTTCTACGAGACCACCAGCGTGCTCACCGGCGCTCCGTTCGGCCCCGGCGGGAGCATCCTTCAGCCGGGCCCCTTGGGAATTCTCGACACGATACTCGGAGACACGTCGCTGCCTCCGACGCTCGCGCAAGAACAGGCGGTCAGGATCTATTTTCCGTTCGAGAACAGGTATCGCGAGACGGAGCACGTGGCTGCCTTCCTGACGACGAGCTATCGATTCCAGACCGGATGGGAACTGGGTTTCGGGCTTCGAGTCGATGATTGGACCGCCAACACGCGCGACCGCAATGCCACGCTCTACGGCACCAATACGCCGTTCCTGGAGCAGGGCGATACGGAAGTGCTGCCAAAGGCCTCGGTAAGCTACTTCTTCGGCGGCGGTGCCATGGCGTACGTGACATACGCACAGGGCTATGAACCCGGCGGGTACAACCTCTACAACCCGGTCGGCGTGCCGCTCCTGAACCCATTCTCCAAAGAGGAGGTCGAAAGCTACGAGGTAGGATTCAAGACGCTGATTGCGGAAAATTTCGAGTTGGGCGCCGCCGCGTTCTTCATCGACTATACTGCGCGACAGTTCGAGATCCAGCAGCAGATCGCAATCGGCGGTATCGTCGAGAATATCATTAATGTCGGAGACAGCGAGCAATACGGCGTCGAAGCCGACTTTCGCTGGCGCATCAACGAGTACCTGTCGCTGACCGGTTCCGCGGGCTGGCTGGATGCGGAGTTCAAACCGGGTGCGGTCATAGTGGACACGAACAGCAACCTCGCCTCAGTGGACGGAAATTTCCCGCCCTGGATAAGCGATTACAGCTACAGCACTTCCATACGGTACGACAGGCCCGTGGGCAGCGCCATGGAGTTGCACGCCAGGATTGATTGGCTCGGGAAAAGTCCATTCTGGTTCAACATGGAGAATACGGCGCGTAACCCCGGCTACGATGTCTTCAATGTTCAAGTTGAACTCGACCTCAATGAACATTGGACGGTCGGCATCCGCGCGGAGAACGTATTTGACGAGGATCACTACGTCGACGGCTCCATCTGGCCGGGGGATGCGGTTCCCGGTACGCCTGCGCCCGACTTCGACCCGGTGATAGGTACGCTCGGTCAGCCGCGAAAGGTTTTGGCTGAAGTTCGCGCCCGCTTCTGATTGGTGCAGGCGCTGTTGATTTGACGGCGCGGGCGCGCCTGGTCGATCGCTGCTTTGATCTTTGGCGGGGCCAAACCGGTGCCGCCCTTCAAAGGTCGGTGTACTGCGCATCACGGCAGAGTTCCTGCGAGAGCGTTCCGGCGATGCTCGGCATTCAGCTCGAAGTTGAATTTCGAGAGTTCCAGCACGACCTTGGGATCGCCGACCTCCGCGATGAACTCCGCGTTGCGCGGCGCGGGCAGCCGCCGGGCTGAAGGTCGAACGAGCGATTTCCTGTCCCAGGCAGTCCCCGTGACGTCGCTGCACTGACCGGATGGCGGATAGTACAGTCGGCCGGTCCCGCTGGCCCGGCCTCAGCCCGACAGGCGGTGAACCCGGGCGTAGGACGACAGGGTCACTTCGCCCTTGGAGACCGCGACGCTGCCGCTGCGGGCAACTGCCGCGAGCGTGCCGATCCTGGCCGCGTCACGGACGAATGCGTCGACCTTCGCGAGCCCGCCCGTCAGCTGAATGGTGCAGCTGTTCTCGGCGTCGTCGAGGATCTCGGCGCCGAAGTCCGCCGCCAGTCTGAGCACCTGTTCGTATCCGCCGGGCGCGAGCTTCAGTTTGACGATCGCGAGTTCGCGCTCGAAGTGTTCGCCGAGCGTCATGTCGTGGATATTGACCACGTCCACGAGCTTGGCGAGCTGCGTATTGAGCTGGGCGATCGCCGCGTCCGAACCTTCGATGACGAGTGTGACCCGCGAAACTGCCGGATCGTCGGTCGGCGCGACGTTGAGCGAATCGATGTTGTAGCCGCGGGTCGAGAAAAGACCCGTCATCCGGGTCAGGGCACCGACCTCGTTCTGCAGCAGGACCGCAATGACGTGACGCATCTAGGAAATCATCCGTTTTCGAGTACGAACCTGGTTCCGGCCATCGCGCTGACTTCAATGTTGGCTGGCTTGGCTGAGTATTGCAATGCAACAACGGTTGGTGAACACTGCCACAGCATCAAGGCCTGCGCACAATCCCGCTTCAAATCATGACTACGCAGCTGACGGCCGGCCGGACCGGTGAACACCCCCTCGCCGGCGCCCGGATGACCGGGGCCGACATCGTCGTGCAGGTGCTTGCCGACGAGGGTGTCGACACGATATTCGGCTACAGCGGCGGCGCGATCCTGCCGACCTACGATGCAGTTTTTCGCTACAACGATGCGAATCGCAGGCCCGACGGCACGCCGAGGATTCCGCTGATCGTCCCTGCGAACGAGCAGGGCGCCGGATTCATGGCGGCCGGCTATGCGAGGGCCAGCGGGAAGGTCGGCGTGGTCATGGTCACATCGGGCCCCGGTGCGACCAATACCGTCACGCCTGTGCGGGATTGCATGGCCGACTCGGTGCCGATTGTCGTCATCTGCGGCCAGGTGCCGAGGCACGCCATCGGCACCGACGCGTTCCAGGAAGCGCCCGTGTCGGCCATCATGGGCGCGGTCGCGAAGCATGTCTTCCTCGTCACCAATCCTTCGGCGCTCGAGGCGACGGTGCGCTCGGCATTCGAGCTCGCGCGGACGGGGCGGCCCGGGCCCGTGGTCATTGACATTCCCAAGGACGTGCAGAACTGGGAGGGCCGGTTCGCCGGCGCAGGCGCGTTGCCCCTGACTGGTTATCGCGCACGGCTCCGGGCCGTCATGGACAACCGCCTGACGGACGAGTCGTGCAGGCGGCTCTACGAAATGCTCGCCGGATCGGAGCGGCCGCTGATCTACGCGGGCGGCGGCGTCATCAACGGCAATGCCACCACGGCATTGCGGAACTTTGCGGACGCCTACGGCATCCCTGTCGCGACCACCCTGATGGCGCTCGGCGCGAGCGACACGACGCATCCGCTGTCATTGCACATGCTCGGCATGCACGGCATGGCATTCGCCAACTATGCGGTCGAGGATTGCGACATGCTCATCGCTGTGGGCGCGCGGTTCGATGACCGCGTTGCCGGTGATCCCGCGCGCTTCGCGCCGAAGGTCAGGTACATCGCGCACTTCGACGTCGACGTGTCGGAAGTCGGCAAGGTCAAGGCCGTCACCTGGCACCACGTCGGGATCCTCAGTCGTGATCTGGACGACTTGCTGGCCTACGGGCGGCGCGTCGGCTTTCGCAAGCAGCTCGAGACCTGGCACCGCGAGATCGCCGGGCTGAAGGAAAGGCATCGCCTCAACTACGATCGCGAGAGCAGGCTGATCCAGCCCTGCGCCGTCATCGAGGAAATCAACCGCATCGCGAAAGGCGAAGCGATCATTGCGACCGGCGTCGGGCAGCATCAGATGTGGGCGGCCCAGTACTTCGATTTTCGCGAGCCGCGACTGTGGCTCACGTCCGGCAGCATGGGGACGATGGGCTTCGGACTGCCGGCCGCCATCGGCGCCCAGTTCGCGAGGCGTGACCGCGTGGTCATCGACATCGATGGCGACGGCAGCATGCGCATGAATCTCGGCGAGCTCGAGACGGCGACGACTTACGGACTGCCGGTGAAGGTGGTCGTGCTGAACAACTTCGGCGACGGCATGGTTCGCCAGTGGCAGAAGCTCTATTACAAGGGCCGGTTGTCCGGCAGCGACAAGTCGCTGCATCGCAAGGATTTCGTGCGCGCTGCCGAGGCCGATGGTTTCGAGTTCGCGAAGCGGCTCGATCGCAAGGAAGACCTCGAACGAGTCATCGGCGAGTTCATGCGCTTCCCGGGCCCTGCGTTCCTGGAGGTGATCATCGATCCGGACGCCGGCGTCTACCCGATGGTCGGTCCCGGCCAGAGTTACGACAAGATGATCACCGGCGACTTCATCAGGAGTCGCGAACGGCCGCCAGACGAGACACCGGGCCCGAGCCAGATGTTCTAGTCGCGTGCATCCTCATGCGCATCGCCTTGCTGGTTCTCGCCCTGCAGTTCGCGGCATCCGCCGTACCGCTGGATGCTACGCGCGACCTCAACGGCGCGCTGGCGGGAGAGTTTCCTCGCCAGCATGGTTGCCGTGTGCGTC
The DNA here is from genome assembly GCA_016874295.1 of Gammaproteobacteria bacterium. Classification (GTDB taxonomy): domain Bacteria; phylum Pseudomonadota; class Gammaproteobacteria; order Steroidobacterales; family Steroidobacteraceae; genus SCUD01. The sequence continues at coordinate 18,885 of VGUH01000013.1, forward strand.
CTGGGCTTTCCGGATTCGTTCCTGCGGCTGTGGGAGTTCTACCTCTGGGAGCATGCGGCCCATACCATTACTCTGCCAGCACGTCGCGCATGCACGCACGGCCTCGCATCGGTTCGGCCGGTTGGCTAGGGTCTTAGCGTCGCGGCAAGTTCAGGGGGTGCGAGCTGATGGACAACGCCGGCCCGATCACGTCGCTTGCTGAACTCGAGGACCGCGTCGATCCGGCCACGCGCGCGGTCCTGCGGCTGCGCGAGGCACCCCAGAGCCAGAACCTCGCATTGCTCGCGGTGCCCGGCTTTGATTCCCTGGTTCGGCTGCTGAAGTCGGTCGACCGCGGGCTCGGCGGCACCCTGAGCGCCTTCGAAGTCATGTGGCCGGAGTTTTACGAGCTGGTCACTGCCCCGTCAGGCCGGCACGCTGCGCCGTTGCGGCATGGTGCGCCGCTCTATTGCCTCGTCGAGTCACTCGGCGGGCACGAGCAGCGCGACCGGTCGCATTTCGACGACGTGCTCTCGGCGCTGCTCGAAGCGGGCGTTGCGTCCGACGCCATGATTGCGCAATCCAGCGCACAGGTGCAGTCGCTGTGGGCGCTGCGCGACGACGTGGAGCAGATTCTCAAGATCGGCCCCGTATTCATGTTCGACATCGGCCTGCCCATCACCCGCATGCCCGCTTACCTGGACAGGCTACGCCGCCAGCTCGCCAGCCGCTGGCCGGACATGCGCTGCGTCGTCTGGGGCCATGTCGGCGACAGCAATCTGCATATCTGGATTACGGTGCACGACGAGTCCGTGCAGTCGCGGCGCGCGGTTGAGGAAATCGTCTACGGCGGGCTGGCGCAGGTCGGCACCGTCTCGGCTGAGCACGGGATCGGCCTCGAAAAGCTCGATTACCTGCGTCTTTGCCGCAGCGCCGCCGAAATCGAAACCATGCGCAGCCTGAAGCACGCGCTCGACCCGCTGGGAATCCTCAACCCGGGCCGCGTGTTCGCGCTGCGCTGACTTAGGCGTCGCCTACACTCTATGGACGCATCCGCTTCGCGCACTCGGAGCTGGAGGGCGCCCAGATGTGGGAAACGGCAGTCGCCGAAGGCGAGCGCGCCGTCAAACAGCTGATGGAGGTGGCCTGATAATGATTTTTCTCGCCTCGCGGATCGTGCCGGCACACCAAGTGGGTCCAGGTCATGGTGCTGGAGGGCTGCATGTCACACAGGGTGAGGACAGGAAAGGCTGGTTGCAGAGCCGGTAACTCGTGAACAACGCACGACTTCCTTGGCTTTGCTTCCTGTTGCTTGGCTACCTCTCCTGCGCAGTGGCAGGCGATGGCCCGGCACCGGGACAGGGTTTCATCGCGGTGCCGGGTGGGCCGGTCTGGTACAAGGTGACGGGCAACGGGGACGGCATCCCGCTGCTGACGCTGCACGGCGGCCCGGGTGGAACCTCCTGCCATTTCGCCCTGCTGGACGCACTCGGCGAACGGCGCCCGGTAGTCCGCTACGATCAGCTCGGCACGGGGCGTTCGGGTCGCCCTGACGATGCTTCGCTGTGGACTGTCGAGCACTACGTCGAGGAACTGGACGTCCTGCGGCACGCGCTCGGACTCGAGCGCATGCATTTGCTCGGTCACTCCTGGGGCGGGTCGCTGGCAGCAGCGTATGTCCTGGCAAGAGGCACGGACGGGATCGAGTCCGTCATCTTTTCCTCTCCCTTGTTGAGCACGCCCTTGTGGGTGCGGGATGCCAATCTCCAGCGCAGCCAGTTGCCCGAAGACGTACAGCGCACGCTGGCAGTGCACGAAAAGGCGGGGACCACGGATTCTCCGGAATACCAGGCGGCCTCGGAGGTCTACTACGAGCGCCACATGTACGCGGGCAAGAAGCCGCCGGACACCGCGGAGTGCCAGGGCGCGCCCTGGAGCCAGGTCATCTACGAATACATGTGGGGCCCGCAGGAGTTTTTCGCGACCGGGACCCTGATCGATTTCGACGTCACGCCGCGGCTGCACGAAATCGACGTGCCGGTCCTGTTCCTGACCGGTGAGTTCGACGAGGCAAGGCCGGAGACCGTGGCCGGTTTCCACAAACTCATTCCCGGCTCGCAGTTCCGCGTGATCATGGACGCGGGCCACGCAACGCTATCCAAAAAGCCGGAGGAGTACCGGGCGATCATCGAGGAGTTCCTCGGGCAGGTCGAGGGCCGTAGACAAGGCAAGCGGCAATGAGTCGTGCGTGTCAACTCCTGGTCGCCGCGATGTTGCTGGTATCGGCGCACGCCCATGCGAGCTACGCCATCTACGTCGGCAAGAACCTCACGGCGGACGGCGGCGTGCTGACCGGCGGTTCGGGTGACGAGGTATCGAGTCACTGGCTCGAAATCGTGCCGGCCCGGGATCACGCCGCCGGCGCCATGATCACGGTCGGGGTCACGGAAGAAGCGGTCATGCCCGGGCGCCTGACGCAGATACCCCAGGTGCCACACACGTTCCGTTACCTGACGATGAGCTACTCCGAATACCAGGGTATGCCGCCGCCGCTCACGAATGGCGGCCTGAACGAGCACAACGTGGCGGCGCGCGACGTCTGGTCGCCTTCCCGGCCCGAACTCGTCGCCATGACACCCACCGACCAGACCGGCCCGCAATACAGCGACCTGTCGCGGATCGTGATGGAACGTGCGCGTACCGCGCGCGAGGCCGTCGAAATCGTCGGCGGGCTGATCGACCGGTACGGCTACTCGACCTACGGCGGCAATTCGCACATGTTCGCCGACGAGAACGAAGGCTGGGTGCTGATCGACTTCGCCGGAGGCAAGGGGCTGTGGATCGCTGAGCGCCTCGGCCCCGATGACGTGCGCATGTCCTACCCGGGCTACATCCACGAGATCCCGCTCGACTTCCGCGAGCGCGACGACTTCATGGGCTCGGCGAACTTCGTGAGTTTCGCGATCGAGCAGGGCTGGTACGACCTGGGCAGCGGCGAACCGTTCAACGTGACGAAGGTGTACGGCGTGGACGAGGAGCGCTATCCGCGCAGCGCGATGGAGCAGGAACTTCGCCGTGCGGCACCCGTCAGCCTGCGCCGCATGATGGATGCCGTGCGCGACCCGCGCATCTCCAAGGACTCGACCGGCTACGGTCAGGTCGCCGACCTCCGGGACAACGGCCGGCCCGAGATGAACCTGCTGTGGATCGCGGCGACGGGCTCGGTCACGGCGCCATTCATTCCCTACCGGATTGGCGTCACGGAGATCGCGCCGCAGTTCGGCAAGCACCGTTACCTCACGAGCGGTGAGGCAACCCGCTTCATCACGCGCGACTGGGCAATCCAGGAGGCGACCGAGTTCGCCGGGCAGACATTCAAGCGGCTCATGTACTACACCTGCGATCGCCCCGAGCAGTTCCTGCCGGAGGTGACCCAGGCCCTGACGGCCTTCGAGAATCGGCTGATCGCCGAGCAGCCGGCGGTCGTCGACACCACGAACGTGTTGCACGGCGCGAGGCGTGCGGACCTCGCGGCCCGCTATCTCACGGACTACAGCCGTGAAGCGGGCCTCGAGGGTCTCAGGCTTGGCAACAAGCTGCTGGCGAGCATCGAGGCACGCACGGAACTCCTGTATGGCCTGAGACGGCCCGAAGGCGAGGAGATGAGCCGGCTGAGTTATAACCGGGTCGATTGCCTGCCGCACTCGCAGCCGAATCCCTGATGAACCGGGAATCGTCATGAGACCAACGGCAGCAGTTCTCTGGATCGCCCTTGCAATGGCGGCATTCACAACGCCGGTCGCCGCGAACGACTTCGAGCATGTCTGGTACTGCGAGTTGAAGCCGGGCAAGACCCTCGACGACGCGCGGCAGGTGGCAAGTGCCTGGCTTGCGGCCGCGCGCTCGATGAAGCACGGCGAACAGCTGCAAGCGACCATCCGCTACCCCATCATCGTGGGTGACAGCGAGAACCGCTTCGATTTCGTGGTGCGCGCGCCATCCCTCGCCGTGTGGGGCGCCTTCTACGACACGTACAGCGATGGCACGCCGGTCGCCGATGCGGACCTGAAATTCGCCGAGGTGGCGGGTTGCTCGGGCAGCACGCTGTGGGAGTCGATCGCCGTTCAATAGCCTCGCCGCGGCGGGCGCGGGAAATCAGGGGCTGATCGCCTCGCGTAGCAGTGACAGGGCGCGCAGCAAGCCGGGTTCCGCCACGTGCTCGCCGCCAAAGTGACCCAGGCGCACGATCACCAGCTCCAGCGAGGGGACGATGATCGTGTACTGGTGGCCCACGCCGGACATGTAGTACGCATCTTCCGGCAGGGGAAGACCCCGGTCGGTATTCAGCCAGAAAAAACCGCCGTAGATGGGATTGCCGTCGGCCACCCAGGCCGGCGCTGGCGTGCTGACGAACTTCACGAAGCCCTCCGGCAGGATTCGCTCGCCATTGCAGACGCCATCCTGGAGGTACAGGTTACCGAGGCGCGCCCAGTCGCGGGCTGATCCAAGTTGATAGCCCTGGGTCAGGAAATTCCCCCAGGCATCGGTCTCCATGACGAGGTTGCGCACCCCGATGCGGTCGAACAACGCGCGCCGCGGGAATGACAGGTACTCCTCGCCGCGCTTCTCCAGCGCCAGTCGCACCAGGTAGTTGACCAGCACCGGATCGGTGTTGCGATACCGGCCCACGGTGGCGGGCGGCCACTGCAAGGGTCGTGTCGCGGCGTAGTGAAAGATGTTCTCGCCACCCGTGTAGAGATAGAGGTGATCCGGATAGGGACCTGCCGGATCGAAGTCCGGGTCGAGCGGCGCGCGGATGCGCAGGCCGCTCGACATGCTGAGCAGGTCGCGGATACGGATGGTGGCGCGCGGATCGCCGGGGGATTGCCATTCCGGGATCGGCGCCGGCTGGTCCAATGTGTAGATGCCCTGCTGGATCAGCACGCCCATGAGCGTGGCCGTGAGGCTCTTGCCCATGGACCAGCTCTCCAGCGGGGTGGCCGCCGTCACGCCCGGACCGTAGCGTTCCGCGATGATTCGGCCGCGCCAGGTGACGACCAGTGCCGCGGTCATGCTCTCTGCGGGTGCGAAGGCCGCGTCCATGGCCTGACGCAGTTTGTCCGCGTTGATGGCCGCGGGCAGCGGCTCGTCGGACAGCACATCGCCCGTGGGCCAGGGCTGTCGCGCCGGATCCGGCAACAGGCTTCGTAGCGTAATCGGCGCAAAGTGAAGCCCGCTGTCTCCGGCAGGTACCGAAACGCAGCCTTGGTCGCCGGTGTAGCGCGCGATTCGCTCTCCGCCGTCCGGCAGGCGAATCCGCACTTCCCTGCGATCACGGTCGACTGTGGGATTGCCCAGGCGGCTGCGCTCCGCGAGCGGCGCGGTGAAATAGCCGACGTTCCGGGCGGCAAATTCCGGCGTCACACCGGTGATGAACACCGCGGAACACATCACCTTGGCGAAACCTGCGGCGTGATGACTCAGCGGATCACCGGGCGGCGGCGCATAGGTTGTCGGCAATTCCAGTGCTTTGGCCCGGGCAAGGTCCGTGGCGCCGGCCGGTGTGCCGCCAATCGCCAGGATCGCCAGCATCATCGCAGGGAAGAGCACAGGAATCTTCATGGCCGAGCGACTCCCAACAGAACGCGTGACCTACTATTGACGTGCGGGTCTCAGGCGCCGTGCTTACCGGCGGACCAGCCACCCGTGCCGAGGGTCCGGGCCGCGACTTTCTGCGGGCGTTCCTCGAGATCGGTCGCCATCGTGTCGTTCCAGCGGTTGAGATAACCGAACAGGGCGATGGTGGCCACGATCTCGACGATCTGGCCGTCATCGAAATGCCGGCGCAGTTCGGTGAAGTCTGCAGCCGACGCCTCGTTGGGCACTACCGCCGCCTTGCATGCCAGCCGCAAAGCGGCGCGTTCGGCATCGCTGAACAATCCGGACGCCTCGAATTCCCACACTGCCGCGATCTTTTCATCGGAGCTGCGATAGATGCTCGACAGGTTGGCCATGTGCGCCTGGCAGTAGCGGCAGCCGGCGGCCTGGCTGGCGATCAGGCTGACGAGCATCTTCAGATCTTCGGGCACGGTGCCCTCGTACAGCACTGCCTGATTGAGGGCCATGAAGGCGGCGGCGATCGCCGGCCGCCGTGCCATCGTCCGGATGCTGTTCGGGACGAAACCGCGCGTGCGCGCGTAATGCGCGAAACGCTCGGCGAACTCCGGCACGGCCTCGGGTGCCAGCGGCGTCACGTGGGCCATCGCATCCTCACATCGATTACCGTGGACGCCGTGCATCGTAGCTCAAGCCGTACGCGGGCGCCTCGGGCGCATCTTGCGGCCCTGCGAGCCGAACTCGCAGGAATCTGCCAGCACAACCTAGGAGCACATCCATGAAAAGGCAAGCTCGTACATTCCATTCGATACTGGTCACGGCCACGGGCATCGCATTGTCTTGCGCCGCAACGGCCTCGCTCGCCGACGTGCCGCAGGCGGTCACGATCACAACGCAGGTCGTCTTCAATCCGGACGCCAACGGAACCTTTGTCGCTACCGGTCCCATCTGTTCCACGGGAACCCTCAGCACCGTGAGAGCGGTCATCGGTCCAGGACCCAACGTGAACGCCCTGGCCAGTTTCACGTGCGACGACAATAGCGGCAGCTTCATTCTCCGTTTGCACCCGCAGTTCAACGCCCGCCCCAAGGAGGACGGATTTGACGCCAACGGCCCTTGGTCGGTCTGGGGCAAGGGAGGGACGGGCAAGTTCAAGGGCCTGACCGGGCACGGGGATTTCGGCGTCGTAGTCGACGAGCACGAAGACCCGCTGGCGGCGACGGAGACTTACGTCGGTTTTGTCACGCTCAAGTAGCGCTGCTGCCCGCATCGAATCGACCAGTCCGGGCCTGAGGCCCGGACCGGTTCGCTTGCAAATCAGTCGCTACTGCTTCGGCGCGGCGATGAAGGCGAACGGCGCAGCCGCCTCTGCCGTGAACGTGCCCGGGTCGCCGCCCAGTGCCACGACGATGCTCTTGGCGATCTGTGCCTGCGCAACGCACCGCCCGCTGCGATAGCTGTCGCGGCCGCCGCTCGTCACCGCCGGCCCCAGCGCGGCAACCCAGATCTCGTCCGAGCCCACCACGCCGATGCCGTTGTACTGCGGCTGATATTCCGGATTCAGCGCGTGATAGCGCGGGCTGGAATGATCGTGCCAGGCTTCACGCGGCTCATGCCCGCGGCCGTGGTCGGTGGTGACGATCAGCGTGGTCTGCCCGCGATAGTACGGGTCGTCCTGCAGCTGCTGCCATAGCTGGCGCAGATACTCGTCACCGCGTTCCATCGACGCGAGATAGGACTCGTAATTGCCAACATGTGCGTACTTGTCGGTGTCGTCGAACGAGATGTGAATTAGCCGCGGCTTGCGGCTCGCCAGCAGCTCGAGGCCGGCGCGCCCGGTGCGCGCATCGGTGCCTTCCTGGCCATTGAGGGCCGCGTTGACCGGCACGCCGCTGCGCCCGGCATTGACGATGTACGGGAACAGGTTCCAGGTGCCGACCATCTCGACCTTGCCGGCAAATTCCGCGCGCTTGTTCGCCCATTCCAGCACGGTGACATCCGGATTCTGGATCGGATCGTTTTCCACGATCTCCGGGTTCGGCTTGCCGGCGAGCATCTCGGTATAGCCGGGGTACGAGAACCACATGTCATTCTGTACCTCGGCGCATTCCCCCACGTCGCGATTGCCGAGCAGCACGCCTTGCCTGGCGATCACGCCGTGCAGGAACGGCATCACCGAACTGCCGCTGCCGAAGGCACTGCTGACGTACTTGTGCAGATCCTCGTGCACGTCGGCCTTGACCAGCGCCGGATCGGCGCCGCGGAACACGTCCTGCCAGCGCACGCCATCGAATGTGATCAATACGACCTTGGGTTCGAAACCGCTTGTTTCAGGCGGTGCGGTGTCGTCCGCGATGCCGGTGGCAATGCAGGCAATGGATAACGCCGCCGCTGCGGCGATGCGACCCAGGATCATCCGTGAACCGCCGCAGCGCACATCCGCTCTGCATCGCGTCATGACCGCCCCACGCCCGGTGCTGGCGAAAATCTCAATCGGCAACCGGCACCATCACGTGGGCATAGGGCGTGCCCTTCCACATGACGTACGGTCCGCCATTGTGCGGGTCCGTCGAGTTGCTGGCGCCGCCGTCGCCGGCCAGCATGTACGACACGCCCACCGCACGCGCCGTGAACGGCTCGCGCTTCTCCCAGGCATGCGCCCATTCCATCCAGACCACGTCCATGCACATGGGCGCCTTGATGCCGGCCTCGGCCATGTGCGGCGGGGTGCGCATGCAGGTATAGGGTCCGCTGCCGGCCAGTCCTGGATAGGCGGCCGACAAGGCATCGGCGATCCTGGCCTCGCGCGCTGCCGCTGCCGCTTCCGCCGCCGCGGCGGCCTCATCTGCTTCCTTCTTGCCGCAGCCGGACGAGGTCGTGACAAGCGCAATGGCAATCGCGAGGATGAACGAGTTATGCGTCATTTCGACTCCTCCCTGCTGCTGCGTCGCGCGCGTAATATACGTCGCCACGCCGGCGATTACGACATCGACTTCGGAAGCCGGATCCGTTCCGCGATCGACATGAACGGTCGCGCGACAACGCGCCAAGGTTGAATGATGACGAGAGAGCAAGGGCAGGACATGAGCGGAAATCCGGCGCAGCCACAGCTTCGCCACGCGTTGGGCACCCGCGATGTGACCCTGCTCATGGTCACGGCCTGCTGCTCGCCGCAGTGGGCCGCGCTCGCAGCGGCTGCGGGGCCCAGCTCACTCGCGGTGTGGGTGGTCGGTGGCCTGACGATGTTCGTGCCGATCGCCGTGTGCGTGGTATTCCTGTCTTCGCGCCATCCGGACGAGGGCGGGTTGTACGTGTGGAGCAAGCTGGCATTCGGTCCGGCGGCGGGATTCATGACCGGGTGGCTGTACTGGATCGGTGCCACTCCGTTCATCACCGGCCTGCTGTATTTCGCGGCCGGCAGCACGCTCTATCTCGCGGGCAGTCCGGACTCCGACATGGCGAGCTCGCCGGCCTGGTTCATCGGATTTTCGCTGGTGACGCTGGCGCTCGTGCTCTGGCTGAACATCCGCGGCCTCGGCGTCGGCAAGTGGTTGCACAACGCGGGCGCGGTCGCACGCTGGCTCGAGACGCTGCTGCTGGTCGTGCTCGGGATCGCGATTTTCACGCACTTCGGACCCAGTGTGCCGCTCACCGGCGAGACGATGACACCGGGATTCCGCCTGCAGGACTGGATCTTCTGGGGCACGATCGCCTTTGCGTGGACCGGCGCGGAGGCGGCGTCATTCATGGGCGGCGAAATCCGCGATGCGCAGCGCACCATACCGCGCGCGCTGGCGCTGGCCGCGCCGATGATCGCTGCCGTCTACCTGCTCAGCACCGCCAGCATCGTGGTGTCGGTCGATCCCGCGAGCATGAACGCGCTGTTCGGCGTGATGGAGGCGATCCGCATCAGCGCCGAGCGCCTGGGTCTCGCGTGGCTGATACCGGTGGGCGCCGTGCTGGTCATCGTCGATCGCATCGGCGGCGTCGGGCTCTGGATCGGCGCCGGGGCGCGCATACCCTTTGTCGCGGGACTCGACCGGTTCCTGCCGGCCGGTTTCGGGCGTGTGCACCCGCGCTACGGCTCACCGGTGTTCTCGCTGTGCACGCTGTGCGGCGTGATCGCGCTGCTGGCCGTGATCGGGCAGGCCGGCACGACGGTGCGCGGTGCCTACAACGTGCTGGTCGACATGATGGTCATCGGCACCATGCTGCCGTTCCTCGCGCTGTTCGGCTCCGCGATACGGCTGTCGGGCGGTCCGCCCGTCGCAGGGGAGGCGCGCATACCCGGCGGTCGCGCGACGATCGTGACCATGGCGCTGGTCGGTCTCGCGACCACGGTCGCGGCGATTGGATTCGCGTTCCTGCCCAAGCCCGGCGAGACGCACCCGGTGCTGGCGATGACCAAGCTGGTGGTCGGGACGGCGGCGCTGATCGGGATCGGGGCGCTGATCTACGTGGTCGGCAGCGCACGCGCGAGGCGAAGCCCGCCCGCGGCACCCGCATAAAAAAGCCGGCGCGTGCGGCGCGTCCGCCCGGTCAGAAGCGCGAATGGATCAGGGTGTCGCCTGCCACGCGGCGGTCGGGACCTCGCGCGGCACCGGGCGGGTCGTCACGTAGGTGACCAGCATCCACACGGCATCGGCCGGGAGGATGGCGCCGTAGGCGGGCATGCCGTGCGGGCGACCATGGAAGATCGAGTGAAACACGGCGCCATCGTCGCCGCCAAAGCGCCAGCGGCCGTCCGCGAGGCTGGGCGCGGTAAATCCCAGCGCTCCACCACCGTGGCAGCCGTCGCAGTTCATGGACGCGAACAACTTCTCGCCTGCCACAGCCGCATTCGCGTCGCCGGTGTAGGGATTCGACAGGCTCGCGGCGCCGGATGGCACATCAGTCTCCCCGTGCACGAATCCCGCAGGTACGAGCAGCGCGGCGATCAGCAGCCCTTTGCAGCACCTCATAGCGCGAACACCCACACCATTCCGCCCTGGCTCGTGTAGCGCGCGAGGTCGGGCGCGAAATCGTTCGTCGGGCGCACGTCGGCCGGGTCCGCCGCGATGATGTCGCCCGCGATCAGCGCCCAGTCACCGCCTATCCCAGAGTAGACGGCGATGTACTGCTTGCCGTCCGGGCCGCGGTAGCTGATCGGCGCGCCCACGACGCCGGAGCCCACCTTGAACTTCCACAGCGGCTTGCCGTCGCGCGCGTCGACCGCCTTGAACCAGCCGTCCAGCGTGCCGTAGAAGGCGACGTCGCCCGCGGTCGCGAGCCCGCCGCTCCACAAGGGGAATTTCTCCCGCACCTCCCAGACCTTGCGGCCGGTCGCCGCATCCCAGGCGATGAAGGCGCCCAGGTAGCCGCCTGCGCCCGGGTGATAGGGCACGGTCGCGCTGACGAACGGCGTGCCGGGGATGTAGGCGGCGTCCTCCGACTGCCAGTCCATGCAGAGATTGACCGTGGGCACGTAGAACAGCCGCGTCCGCGCAGAATAGGCTGCCGGCGAGGCCGGGGATTTTCCGCCTTCCAGGCTGGGGCAGATGTCTTTCACCGGGCCGCGCGACTTGCCGGTGAGCTTGGCTTCGTTCACCACTGGCCGGCCGGTCTTGCGGTCCAAGCCCTTCGCCCAGTTGAGATGCACGTAGGGCTCCGCGACCAGCACTTCGCCGGTGCGTCGATCCAGCGTGTACGCAAAACCGTTCTTGTCGAAGTGGACCAGCGCCTTGCGTTCGCGGCCGCCGATCTCCAGGTCCACCAGGATGTTCTCGGCGTTCGCGTCGTAGTCCCAGTTGTCGGCCGGCGTGAACTGGTACGCCCAGACCAGCGAGCCGTCGCCCGGACGTCGCGCGAGGATGCTCGAGGTCCACTTGTTGTCGCCGATGCGCTGGTCGGCGTTGTACGGCCCCGGGTTGCCGGTGCCGTAATACACGAGGTCGAGCTCCGGGTCGTAGGAGAGCCAGCCCCATACCGGGGCGCCGCCGCGCTGCCAGGTGTCGCCCGCCCAGCTCGCCTGGCCGAGATTCTCGCCGCGGTCGTAGAAGGCCTTGAAGGTGCCGGGCCGCGCCAGGAGCGCGTCGTCTGGCCCGATGTTGCGCGCGCGCCAGGCGATGGCGCCCGTTGCGAGATCGAGCCCGATGAACCAGCCGTAGATGCCGAACTCGCCGCCCGATGGCCCGACCAGTACGCGCTCGCCGACTACCAGCGGTGCCATGGTGATCGTCTCGCCGCGCGCGAGGTCTGCCACCGTGGTCTTCCAGAGCTCCTTGCCGGTGTTCGCATCGATGGCGACGGTGCGCCCGTCCAGCAGGTTGTACACGATGCGGCCCTGCGCAAATGCGGCCCCGCGGTTTACGGCGTCACAGCAGGCCACGCCGACCGCGGCGCGGTTGGCGTCCGGCCGGTACTTGAAACGCAGCGGGTAATCTTCTGTCTTGAGGTCGAAGGCATAAAGTACGTTGGGCCAGGGCGTGACCACGTACAGCGTGTCGTTCGCGACCAGGGGTTGGCCCTCGTGGCCGCCCAGCACGCCGGTGGAAAAGGACCAGACAGGGCGCAACGCGCCGACGTTGTCGGCGTTGATCTGGTCGAGGGCGCTGTAGCGGGTGGCGGCCAGGTCCTTGCCGGGGAGGGTCCATTGCCCGTCGTCCGCGGCGCAGGCCGCGCCGGCGAGCAGCGCGAGGCCGAGCGCAGCTGCGCTGTGGAGAGACCGCGTGATCGCGTGTCTGGTGCTCACCGGAATCCCCGCTTCGAACTCGCGTGGGCCGAACATAGCACCGCAGCTGGCGAAGGCGCCATCGAGACCGTGATTCAGGACTCCCGCCAGGGCCGGGCTTGCGATCCGAGGCCTCTCGTCGGTAGGTTCCCGTGGCAGGCGTGACAATCAGGCAACATAGGTCGGAAATGCCCGTTCAGCACCGCATTACCCGCGCGAGCGAAAGACAGCTGCGCGAAGACCTCGCCGCCGCATTTCGCCTGGCGGCGAAGTTCGGCTGGCATGAATCGGTCGGCAATCATTTCAGCGCCGCCGTGTCGGAAGACGGGCTGCATTTCCTCCTGAACCGCAAGTGGCAGCACTTCGCCTCGATCCGCCCCGACGACCTGCTGCTGCTCGATGCCGGGGATCCGGAGGTCATGAACGGCCCCGATGCGCCCGACGCGTCAGCCTGGACGATCCACGGCACGATCCACCGCCTTTGCCCGGCGGCGCGCGTGGTGCTGCATTGCCACCCGATCCATGCGACGGCACTCGCGATGCTCGCCGATCCGGAACTGAAGCCGCTCGACAACAATACGGCACGATTCTTCAAGCGCGTTGCCTATGACCGCTCGTTCGGCGGGATAGTCGACGCAGCGGAGGAGGGCGTGCGACTGGCGCGAGCGCTGGGCGACAACAGGACGATGCTGATGGGCAATCACGGCTTGCTGTGCACCGGGGAGACGGTCGCGCACGCCTTTGAGGACATGTATTTCTTCGAGCGCGCAGCGCAGACGCAGCTGCTCGCTTATGCAAGCAGCCAGCAGCTTGCGGTCCTCTGCGACGCGACGGCAGAAAAGACCGCTCGCGGCTGGGAACCCTATCGGGGCATGGCGGACGCTCACTTCGCCTATCTGAAATCGACGCTAGAACCGCTGGATGGCTGAGTGTCTGCCCGAAACGATGCGGTTGGCGCTGAAACGCCGGGGGCGGCAACATGCTGTCCGCCGTCGCTTCCGAACTGCGCTGATCAGCGGCCGCGCCAGACCGGCTTGCGCTTCTCGGCAAAGGCGCGGGCGCCTTCCTTCTGGTCCTCGCTCTCGTACAGGGTGTCGACGGTCGGCAGGCTGCGCCGGGTCACAAGGTTGAAGGCTTGCTGGATCGGCAAGTGCGCCGTTTCGCGCACGATCTCCTTGATCGCGGCAAACACCAGCGGTGGCCCGTTCGCCAGCTGGTCCGCAAGTGCGCGCGCCTGGTCCAGCAGCCTGGCGGCGGGGACGATCTCCCTGACGATTCCCCAGCGCATCGCTTCGTGCGCGTCGATCGGCCGTCCCGTCAGCAACAGGTCCATCGCGACGTGGTAGGGGATGTGGCGCGGCAGCTTGATCGACGCGGCGTCGGCAACGGTCCCTGAGTTGATCTCCGGCAGCGCGAATGTCGCGTGCTCCGCGGCGACGATCAGGTCGCAGGAAAGCGCAATCTCGAATCCGCCGCCGTAGGCGAGGCCGTTGACCGCGCAGATGACCGGCTTGTTGAGGCCCGGCAATTCCTGCAGTCCGCCGAAACCGCCCACGCCATAGTCGGCGTCGGGCGGCTCGCCGGCGGCGGCGGCCTTGAGGTCCCAGCCCGGGCAGAAGAACCGCTCGCCGGCGGCGGTCAGGATGGCGACGCGTAGAACCGGGTCGTCACGGAATTCCGCGAACACGCGACCCATGATGCGGCTCGTCGCCGCGTCTATCGCGTTGACCTTCGGGCGATCGATCGTGACTTCAAGTATTGCGCCGCGGCGCTCGGTCCGTATGGGTTCGGTCATGTGGGCCTCATCCTGACCAGCGCATCGACGGCGATTGCGCGATCCGGCAATACTAGCAAGGGATTGACGTCGAGCTCCTCGAGACGATCGCGGTGGGCCGCGGCCAGCGCGATTACGGCCTCGACCGCCTGCACGACAGCCGCGCCATCAGCCCGGCGGCCGCGGAAGCCCTCGACCAGCCGCCAGACCCGGAGTCGCCGCAACGACCGCTCGATGTCCTGCCGCGTCGCGGGCAGCAGCAGCGTGACGGTGTCCGACAGCATCTCGGCGAGCACGCCCCCCGCGCCGATCACCAGCGCCATGCCAAATTGGGGATCGCGGGTGACACCCACGATCAATTCGGCGACGGCGCCCTCGGCCATGCGTTCCACCAGCACCCGATCACCGAGCGCGACCATCCGGCGGGTTGCCGCGGTCACTTCTTCCGGCGACCTGAGCGACAGCGCGACGCCGCCCACGTCACTCTTGTGCGCAATCGCGGCACTGGAGATCTTGACGGCCACCGGGAAGCCCAGGCGTTCCGCGGCTTGCGGGGCCTCCTCGAGCGCGCACTCGACGGCATCGGGCACGGCAACGCCGAACGAGCGCAGCACCTGCTTGGCCTCGAATTCGCTCATTGCCGCCGCCGCCGTGCCATCGCCCGCTCGATGCGGCGGCCAGGGCAGCGCCACCGGCGTGCGCCGGTCGTGGGCGCCGATCCCGGCAGCCGCGGAGAAGGCGCGCAGCGCGTCGTCGATTCCAATCAGCGGGGCGACTCCCGCCTGGCCGAGTTCACGGGCAAGGTCGGGCGGCATGCCTTCGGGCAGGCTCGCAACGACAGCGGCGCGTGTCGCGGTCTCTCGTCGTGCCGCGACGAAGGCCCTTGCGGTCAGCAGCCAGCGGTCCGGTTCCATGGCCGGGTGCGACGGCGTATCTAGGATCAGCATCGCCGCATCAAACCCGCCGCCGAGCGCGGCGGCGAAAGTGCGAGTGAGCTTCTCGGACTGGCCCCAGATGAACGTGTGGTAGTCGAACGGATTGTCCACGTTGACGAGGCCATTCAGCGTAGCGGCGACGCGCTCGGCGGCGGCTGGCGGGAACGGCGGAAACGACAGGCCGAGGTCGAGCGCCAGGTCGGCCGCGAGCGCCGCTTCGCCGCCCGAGCAGCTTAAGGAAAGCAGGCGGCCGCCGGGCATCGGTCCGCCAAAGTGGAGGAGTTTCAGCGTTTCGACGAGGCTGGTCAGCGTCGGGACGCGCGCAATGCCGTAGCGCTCGAACAGTGCATCGCAAAGCCGATCCTCTCCGGCCAGGGATGCCGTATGACTCAGCGCGATCCGCGCGCCCTGCGGCGAACGGCCGGTCTTGAGGGCCACCAGCGGCTTGCCGCGTTCCCGCGCGACGGCGGCTGCCCGGGCAAAGGCCGCAATGTCCCGCAGGCCCTCGATGTGCATGCCGATGGCGGTGACGCGGGGGTCCTCGGCGAGCGCCTCGACCGCCGCCGCCATGTCGACGTCGGCCTGGTTGCCGAGCGTCAGCAGCAGAGCGAGCGGCAGGCCCCGCTGCAGCATGGTCAGATTGCAGGCGATATTGCCCGACTGGGTGACGACTGCGACGCCCGAATCGAGCGGCGCCAGGCCGTGCTCATCGGGCCACAGCGCCACGCGGGCCGCGGCGTTGATGAAGCCGTAGCAGTTCGGGCCTAGCAAGGGCATGCCGGCAGCCGCCGTGAGCAGCGACTGCTGCAGCTCGCGTTCGCCGCTCTCCGCGAAGCCGGCTGCATAGACCACGGCGCCACCGCAGTCCAGGGCGCGCAACGCCTTCAGCACCTCCGGCGTGGCGGCGCGGGGCAGCGCGACGAAAGCCGCGTCCGGCGAGCCATCCACATGCCCGGCCGACGGAATGGTTGCAATGCCGCCCAGCCGCGGCCGCCGCGGATTGACCGCCCAGATCCGACCCTCGAAGCCCAGCGCCCGGGTCCGTTCGATGGCGATCGCGCACTCGGCGCCGCCGATGAACGCGATCGAGCGCGGATTGAGGAAGCGTTGCAGCCCCATTCAGGCGCCGAGCGGACGCAGCAGCGCGCGCGAGATGATGTGTCGCTGGATTTCCGACGTGCCTTCCCAGATGCGTTCGACCCGGGCGTCGCGCCAGATTCGCTCCAGCGGCAGGTCGGCCATCAGGCCCATGCCGCCGTGGATCTGGATCGCTTCGTCCGCGACGAAGGCCAGGACCTCGGTCGCCTTCAGCTTGGCCATCGCCATGTCCGCGTCGGTCACGGTGCCCTGGTCGGCTTTCCAGGCCGCTTCCAGGGTCAGCAGTTCCGCGGCCTTGAGCTCCATCGCCATGTCGGCGAGCTTGAAGGAGACGCCCTGGAACTTGCCGATCTGCTGGCCGAACTGCCTGCGTTCGGCGGCCCAGCGGATGGCGAGATCCAGGGCGCGGTCGGCGCGACCGAGACAGGTTGCGGCGACCTGCAGGCGCGTGGCGCCGAGCCACTGGTTGGCGACGTCAAAGCCGCGATGCAACTCACCGAGAATCTGCGACTTGTGAATGCGGCAATTGTCGAACCGCAGGATGCTGTTGTGATAACCGCGGTGCGAGACGCTGCGGTATCCGTCATCGATCGACAACCCGGGAGTGTCGCGGTCGATCAGGAAGGCCGTGATCAGGCTGCGCGGCCCGCGCGCCGTCGGTTCCTCGCCGCTCGCGGCGAACAGCACGATGAAGCTCGCTTCGTCCGCGTGGCTGATGAAGTGCTTGGTGCCGTTGATCACGAAATCGTCGCCGTCGGGCAACGCCCGGGTCTTCATGCTGCGCAGATCGGAGCCGACGTCGGGTTCCGACATCGCGAGGCAATCGGACCTCTCGCCGCGGATGGCCGGCAGCAGATACCGCTCGCGCTGGGCACCTTGGCAGGCGAGCAGGATGTTCGAGGGCCGGGCGACGCAGGTCCAGTGCAGGGCATAGTTCGCGCGCCCCAGCTCCTTCTCGTAGAGAATCCAGGTCAGCGTGTCGAGCCCGGCGCCGCCTTCCGCGACGGGCATGTTGGCCGCGTACAGGCCGGCCGCCTGCGCCCTGCGCTTCAGCTCGTCGCGCAATTCGGGCCGCAGCCTGCCGGTCGCCTCGATTTCGGCTTCGTGCGGGTAGAGCTCGCGGACCACGAAGGATCTCGTCGTCTCGACGATCAGGCGCTGCTCATCGGTCAGGGCAAAGTGCATGATACCCGCTCGTTCGCCGGTCTCCCGGGATGCGTGGCATGATTGTGCCCTACAAATCGGATTTCGACGACAGACGAGCCTCCATGCCATTACAAATGAATCGCGAGGTCTTCATCACCTGCGCCCTGACCGGTTCCGGCGCGACGCAGGAACGTTCCGCGCATGTGCCCCGTGCGCCGCGGGACATCGCCGCCAGCGCGATCGCCGCGGCGAAGGCCGGCGCCGCCGTCGTGCATTGCCATGTCCGCGATCCGGTGTCCGGCAAGCCGAGTCGCGACCCGAAACTGTATCGCGAGGTGACGGACCGCATCCGCGACTCGGATACCGACGTCGTGATCAACCTGACCGCCGGCATGGGCGGCGACCTGGTGCTCGGGCCGCCCGAGGCGCCGCTGCCCGTGAACCCGGTGGGAACCGACATGGGCAGCGCAACGAGCCGCATGGAGCCGATCGCCGACTGCCTGCCCGAAATCTGCACGCTGGATTGCGGCACGATGAATTTCGCCGAGGCGGACTACGTGATGACCAATACGCCCGCCATGTTGCGGACCATGGGCGGCATGATGAATGCGCTCGGCGTGCGACCGGAGGTCGAGGCCTTCGATACGGGGCACTTGTGGTTCGCGAAACGCCTGTTCGAGGAGGGCGTGCTGCAGGGTCCGGCACTGGTCCAGCTCTGCATGGGCGTGCCGTGGGGAGCGCCCAACGACCTCAACACCTTGCTGGCCATGGTCAACAACGTGCCGGCCGACTGGACGTGGTCCGCATTCACCCTGGGGCGTGAGCAGATGGCCTATGTCGCGGCCGCCGTGCTCGCCGGGGGCAATGTCCGCGTCGGCCTGGAAGACAACCTGTGGCTCAACAAGGGCGTGCTGGCGCGCAACGAGCAGCTCGTGGAACGCGCCGTCGGGATCATCGAGCGCATGGGCTCCCGCGTGCTGACGCCTGCCGAGGTGCGCCGCAAGCTCGGTTTGACCAAGCGTGCTCCGGTCGCGCGCGCATGAGTCGGCAGGCGGCAATCATCGGCGGCGGCGTCATCGGGGGTGGCTGGCTGGCGAGGTTTCTGCTCAATGGCTGGGATGTCGCCATCTTCGATCCCGACCCCGAGGCCGAGCGCAAGATTTCCGAAGTGCTGGCGAACGCACGGCGCTCGCTGCCGGGACTCTACGATGCCGCCCTGCCGCCTGAAGGGCAGCTGCGCTATAGCCGCACGATCGAGGACGCCGTCCGCGACGCGCAGTGGATCCAGGAGTCCGTTCCCGAGCGGCTCGAGCTGAAGCACGATGCGCTGAGGAAGATCCAGGCCGCCGCGAGCGCCGGCGCGGTCGTCGGTTCCTCGACCTCGGGCTTCAAACCCTCGGATCTGGGCGCCCGCCTGCAGCGGCCCGGGCAGGTGCTGGTGGCGCACCCGTTCAATCCGGTCTACCTGCTGCCGCTGGTCGAAGTCGTGCCGCACGCCGGTGCGGAGCCCGCCTTCGTCGAGCGGGCGATGGAGACGCTGCGCTCGATTGGCATGATGCCGCTGCATCTGCGCCGCGAAATCGACGCGCACGTGGCCGATCGCCTGCTCGAGTCCGTCTGGCGCGAGGCGCTCTGGCTCGTCAAGGACGACGTCGCCACCACCTCCGACATCGACGATGCGATCCGCTTCGGCTTCGGCATCCGCTGGGCGCAGATGGGTCTGTTCGAGACCTATCGCATTGCGGGGGGTGAGGCGGGGATGGCGCATTTTCTGGCGCAGTTCGGCCCCTGCCTGCAATGGCCCTGGACCCGGCTGACCGACGTTCCCGACCTGGATGCGACCCTGATCGGAAAGATCTCGAGCCAGTCCGATACCCAGTCGGGCGCGCGCAGCATCCGTGAGCTCGAGCGCCTGCGCGACGACAACCTCGTGGCGATGATGCGCGCGCTGAAGGGCCGCGACTGGGCGTCCGGCCGTACGCATCGCGAGCATGATGCACGGCTGCGCGGTCGGGTTGCCGCACCCGACTGGTCGCAGCCGGTCGAGACCGCAGCGCGTACCGTGCCGGTGGACTGGACCGACCCTGACGGACACATGAACGAGGCGCGCTACTGCGAATTGTTCAGCGATGCGGCGGACCGTTTGCTTGAACTGATCGGTTGCGATTCCGGCGTCCCGGCCCGTGGTGGCCGCTACGTCACGGCCGAATCACATCTGCAGCGCCTCGCAGAGGCGCGGTTGGCCGACCGCGTGCGTGTAACGACCCAGTTGCTCGCCAGCGCCGGGGACAGGCTGCACCTTTTCAGCAGGATGCACGCCGCGGGCGGGCGGTTGCTTGCCACGGCGGAACAGCTGCTGGTCCACGTCACGCTGGCCACGCGGCGTGCATCGCCGCCCGCCGAGGCCCTGCAAGCGAGACTGCGCGAGATCCAGTCGCTGCACGCCGCATTGCCGCGGCCCGAAGCCCTGTATTGTGGACGGAAGACGCCGGGCGGCTGAATCGTCCCGCAGGGTGGCGCATGAGCCGTGACGAGGCCTGGATGACGGAGGCGATCGCGCTCGCGAAGCGCGCCGAAGGAATGGGCGAGGTCCCGGTCGGCGCGCTGGTCGTGCGCGACGGCAAGCTGCTCGGCGAGGGCTGGAACCAGCCGATCGCAGCGCATGACCCGACCGCCCATGCCGAGATCCTCGCGCTTCGCGCGGCGGCCGCGGCGGTGGCGGACTACCGCCTGGGCGGTGCGACGCTCTACGTGACGCTCGAACCGTGCCCGATGTGCGCGGCGGCGATCGTGCACGCGCGCATCGCGCGGCTGGTATTCGGCGCCTGGGACCCGCGCCAGGGCGCCGCTGGCAGTGCGTTCAATCTGATTGCCTCGGACGCGTTGAACCACCGCGTCGACGTGCTCGGTGGCGTCCTGTCACAGGAGTGCGGTGCCTTACTTCGCGGGTTCTTTGCCGGGCGCCGCTGAGGGCGTCTCATCGGGCACCATCCAGCGCAGCAACTCTGCGTAGGTCTGGACGTTGCGGACGAAGCCGACCGGTTCCCAGCCGCGCGCGTAGCCGCGTTTCAGCGTCTCGTAGTGACGCTCCTGGGCAAGCAGGGGCAAGTTGTCGCGTACGTCCGGCCAGCGGTCGGGATCCTGGCCGCGGCGCTGCGTCAGGATGCGTGCGTCCTCGAGGTGGCCGTAGCCGACGTTGTAGGCCGCGAGCGTCAGCCAGGTGCGGTCCGGATCTGGAATCCGTTCCGGGATCGTCCGCTCGACGATCTGCAGGTAGCGCGCGCCGCCGAAAATGCTCTCGCGCGGATCGGCGCGGTCAGTGATGCCGACGCGCCTGGCCGTTTCCGCGGTCAGCATCATGAGCCCCTGGACGCCGGTCGGAGAAACCGAAGCCGCATCCCAGCGCGATTCCTGGTAGCCGACGGCCGCGAGCAATCGCCAGTCGATCCCGGTCTCGGCGGCCGCTTCCTGGAACCAGGCCTGGAAACGGGGCAGCCGCTCGCGGACGCCGGCCACGAAATTGGCCGCATCGACGCGATCCAAGCGCACCAACGCGCGGCGGTTGCGTTCGAGAATGTCCCCAAGCCTGCCGGCCGCCGCCATGCCGGCGAAGAAGCGCTCGAGTTCAGGCAGCAGGTCCTTGCCGTGTGGCGACACGGCCCATGCCACCGCCTCCGCCTCCGCGACGCGGAATGCCGGCCGCAGGTCGGGAAAGAAGTGCCGGCCCAGCGAGAACTCGACGGAGTCCGCGATCGTGAGATCCGCATCGCCGCGCGCGACGCGGCCAAGCACGTCCAGGGCATCGGCGTCGCGAACCTCGGTCCAGGCCAGGTCGTGTACCTGCGTCGCGAGCTGCGCCAGCGCCGTCGCATGGGCGGAGTCGTGCGGCACGACCACGCGCCGGCCAACCAGGTCGGCCGCTGCCCTGGGCAAGGGGTCCTGCACACGGTAGATGACATACTGGTCGATGCGCTGGAAAACCGGCCCGAAGCGTACGCGAGGCGGACGCCCGCCACTCGTCACGATCCCGGCGGCGGCGACCTGCGCGAGATTTCTGGCGACGGCGTCCAGCGCGGCTGCGGACGAGCGGACGACTCGCAGCTCGAGGCGCACCTTCAGGTGCTCGGCGAATGCGCGCGCGAGCTCGTACTCCGGGCCCTCGGGCCCGGCAGCGCCCTCGTAGTAGGCCATCGGGCTGCTGCGGGTCACCGCTTGGATCGCACCCTGAGCGAGTATCTGCTCGAGGGCGCCGGGCATCCGCGAACAGGTGCCGATCATGAACGAGGCCAGAATGATCGCCGGGATGCCAAACCGGCTGCGGAGTCGCCACCGGGGCGACGCGGCGGGCGCGGTTTCCGGGTGCATTGATGTAGAATAGCGCTTCCGGATCAGCCCGCTATGACGGGTGCCGGAATCCCGGACGGAGAGGTACCGAAGCGGTCATAACGGCACCGACTCGAAATCGGTTGAGGGCATTACGCCCTACGTGGGTTCGAATCCCACCCTCTCCGCCAGATCTGAAAGGGTCAGACCCCTTCAATCCAACGGCGTGCTTGGTTTACGCGACGCCGCCCATTGAAGGGGTCTGACCCCTTCAGACCAAAACTGGCTGTCCCGGATTTCCGGGCCGGACGAACGACGCCATCCGACACGTCGAAAAGCACGGCCACACGGAGGGAGACGCGCCAGCCTTTCCGACCGGCGTTGCAGGCTTTTAGCGAGTGCCGGCCGACTCTGGGGGTTCGAGCTCATTCCAATCTCGCTCAGCGGGTCGAAGCCGGGCGGCAGCTCGGCCGTTCCCTCCGGGAAGCCGTTTCGCTCCAGGATATAGGCCAGTATATCGGCGTACGTGTTGGCAGTCAGATTGCGCCGGTCCTTGCGCTTTGGCGGCATCTCGGTCTGCATGAAGTCGAACAGGTCGCCCAGCGTCCAGTTGACCCAGTTGGACAGAAACTCCTCACCCACCAGCGCGGGCGCATCCTCACCAAAATCCCCGGACAGGTCTCGCAGGTGACAACGCTTGCAATGTTCGAGGTACTGCGCCTCGCCGCGCCGGCTTTGCTCGTTGGAATAGACGCCGTCCCGAACCGAGGTGCTCGTCGCCAGGAGGCTGGCGGACGGAACCGTATCCGGCAGCAATGGCCGGCCTGTTACCTGCGCGCAGGCAGAAAAGACCAGCACGGCGGTAACGACGCAGATCGACGCGATACCCCCCGGCGCCCTTCTGGCAGCGGATAATCCGACCACGGCGCTGCGCATTGGGCGCTCAAGCCTTCGCGATCTCTCGCATGTACCACGCGGCAAAGCCTGACGGCTCTTCCTCGTGAACGGAGTAACGGCCGGACCGGTAACCGCCCGATTTGGTGCCAACGTGATTGTTCTCGACGATCCAGGCGTCTTCCTTGATGGTGATATCCCACAGCGCCATTAGCCTATCCGGATGGTAGTCCCTGCCTGCTTCAGCTTCAGGATGCACTAACCAGAGTATTTCGCTGTCCGTCAGCTCGGGGCCTCGCGGCGTGAACCGAACGACTGCCACGTGGTCGTCGTAAGCCTGCCAGTAGCCGGTCGAATAACCGGTTATGCCGATCGCTGTGTCGTGTGTCCAGTCCTTGATGCCCGGAAGCAAGGGCGCCAGTGGTTTGCCGTCCAGCGATCCGGTTAGGAATCCCGGATTCAGCGCGCCGTCATACGGCCCTCCGGAACCCGTTCCCTTGTCCGCGGCGAGCTCCGGCCCGAGCCAGTCGGCGACTCGGCTGTCGTGACGCTGCTGGCGCGCATCCGACAGGCTGTAGTCCCAGTTATGGGTGGTCACCAGGTTCTGGTGCGCGGGACCGCAGTGATAGCACTCGAGAAAATTCTCGAGCGCCAGTTTCCAGTTGGCCCTGATGGGATACTGCTGTCGGGCGCCGACCTTCAGATCCGCCAGCCCATACCGTGCAGCGACGTTCCTGAAGCCGTATGCAGTGATCGCATCGAAGTCCGGCGGCGTCTCGCTGCGGGAGAAGTTCAGAAATATATGGCCTTCTTCCACGCGCATATGGCACGGAACCAGGCCGTTGGCGTTCATGTCGAAATCTTCGTGGACATCGTATGCTTCGATGAGGCTGCCGCCCAGATCGTACATCCAGGCGTGATATGGGCAGCGATCACCTGGGCGTTGCCACTCTCCCCTAGTTGGCGGACCGACAGCCGCTCGTCCTCCGGTCGGGGATCTCCGTCGTGCCGGCACAGGCGTGATCCGCGATGACGGCAGACGTTGTTGAATGCCCGGATGTTTCCTGACTCGTCGCGCAGGACGATGACACTCTCGCCGAGGCCGAACTTGAACACGAAGTAATCGCCGGTGTCCGGAATCCGGCTCGCGTGGTCGGCGAGGAGCCAGAAGTTTTCGGCGATATAGCGCTCGTCCTTCTTGTAATGCTCGTCGTCGTAATAGTATTCGGCCGGTATCGTGCGGCCCGCCCGCCATTCCTTTGAAGTTTCACTGTTGGCAGCGGCGGCTCGAGCCGGCTTCACGTCGGCTGACCGGGATGCGGCGTAACCGGCGTCGGGCATCGCAAATGCGGCTGCGGCGCCGGCGGCGACAGTCGTCTTGGCGAAATCGCGGCGACTCAATACCCGCCTGGCGCGCTTCACGCCGCTCGCCCCCGGAAACCGCGAATTTTCTTCGTCCTTCTTCATGGTCATCGCCGCCTCGCTTATTGCTGCCGTTATCAGGTAGCTCGGTATGGATCGGCTGGATCCGTATAAAGCCCTCCAGACTGCCTATTCGAATTCGGTCCAGGTAGTTTTGAGTTCGGTGTAATCGTCGAATGCATGCATCGACTTGTCGCGCCCGTTGCCGCTCTGCTTGAAGCCGCCGAACGGCAAGGGATAGGACATTCAAACGCCTATTTCTGTCAAGGGGAGGGCGTGAGCCCGCGTGTGTTGGTTGCGCACCGGAGGCGACCGGGGCCTGTGTGCGGTGGTGGGGGCGACGGAAAGGAGCGCGACCGGGGTGGGCAGCGACTGAGGGCGGGTTGACGACGGCGACGGAGCGGTCCTCGAGGCACGAACTTCGCCGCTGCCGGTGTCGTGGCGCAAAGGGAGGAGCACCCGCGGCGCAGCAGCGACGCGGATTTGCGAGCCGGGTGATCAGTTCAGCGTCCGATCGAAGTGGTAGCCGGGGTCGGGCGGTGCTGCGGCCGGGTCCCACGCCGGGGACTGATCGAACGCGAAGGCGGCGGTGCCGATCCCTTCAGCCGCGAGTTCGGGCGGGTCGCGGGCGCGCGGGGCGCCCACGAGATTGCGCGGCGCGGTACAACGCCGCGATGCAGGGGCGATGCGGCCCGCAATGAGCGCCGTACTACCTGCGAGTGCGGGAACGTGGAATGAGCAGTACCACCGCCCTCGTGGCGCTGAGCCGCAAGCTGGCCAAGGTCAGCTTCGCTCTGCTGCGGACAGATACCCGGTTCGTTCCCTCGACAACCGAAACAGCTTGCGCGGTGACATCGAATCTATTCACAGAAGCTCCACGGCGTCGTCTCGTCTGAGCTCTCCTGGATGTTCGAAATCAACAAGGACATGCTGACCATGCTCACCAACATGGGCGGCGAGATCTACAAGAAGTACCGGATTTATGAGCGGGGGCTTTAACGGTGCGCTTTGTTCGAAGCGATCATGCGTCCGAGATCGCTCGCGGACCCAACCGCAGACGCATCGTCAAATGCAAATGGAAGGCTTTGAGAGTTAAGCGGGTTGGCCCGGCGTTCACCTGAAAATGCAGGTGCGGATCGATGAACTCGCCGGTGTCGCCGAGCCGGGCGATGATAGCGCACCGGCGGCTGATTGCTCTAGCGCTACCCACGCTGCGGTACGATATAGCGACTTCCCGCCTAAGGAATTTCCGTGACAGGGCATCAAGCTGTTTCTGACTGGCATCTCGCACAGATCAATGTCGGCAAACTCCTAGCTCCGCAAGGTGATCCGCGTGTGGCGCCGTTCTTTGATGCGCTGGATCGTGTCAACGCACTCGCGGATCAGTCGCCCGGTTTCGTTTGGCGTCTACAAAGCGAAATTGGTAACGCTACCGACATACAGCCGACTGCCGATCCGTTGTTTTTTGTGAACATGTCGATTTGGACCGACGCCGAGTCATTGTTCGATTTCGTCTATCGGAGCGCGCACACAGCGGTGATGACGAAGCGCAGAGATTTCTTTGAGCGATTTGATGGTGCCTACCAGGCGCTTTGGTGGGTCCAGACAGGACACATTCCCACAGTTGACGAAGGTCTTTCGCGGCTCTGGCGACTGGATCGATACGGACCGACGCGCGAGGCCTTTACGTTCAAAACGCGATTTCCAGCTCCGGGAGTGCCAGGGCTGCCGACGGACTTGAAGCCCGGTCCGTGGTGCGTAGGTCGCGCCTAACACCTACGACGTTAGGTGGCGCGTTCGTGTCCCCGAATCGGTCGCCTGAACGTCCGCTTTGGAGCAAATTGGAAGGCCGCCCTTGACGGCCGCTCCTGGCCGAAAACGGCCAACGCAAGGCGCGTCTCACGGTGCCGGGTCGCACTTATCGCACTTATTGCTTTGCAATAAGTGCGATAAGTGCGACCCGGCACCGTCACGCGAGGTGTGGGTGGACGCGTGCGCCGCGCGGTTGACGCTGCAGGGGGCCGACTTTACGATGCCGGGCCCGGCGATTTCCATGGTGGCTCGCGCCGGTTCCTCCGCGACGATCAGTCGTGAACCCCGCCAGGTCCGGAAGGAAGCAACGGTAGCGGCGGCATCGGGTGCCGGAGGGGTGCTGGCGCGGGCCGCCTCCCGCCGGCCTCTGAATGGGCGATGATGGCGGCCTGGAGGCTGGGCACCGGATGAGCTACCTGGTACTCGCGCGCAAGTGGCGCCCGCGGAACTTCTCCGAGCTGGTCGGCCAGGAGCACGTGCGCCAGGCGCTGGTCAACGCCCTCGACTCTGGACGCGTGCACCACGCTTTCCTGTTCACCGGCACGCGCGGAGTCGGCAAGACCACGATCGCCCGCATCCTCGCCCGGGCGCTCAACTGCGAACGCGGCGTCGGCGCCTCGCCCTGCGGCGAGTGCGCGGCCTGCCGAGAGATCGACGAGGGGCGCTTCGTGGACCTGATCGAAGTCGACGCCGCCTCGCGCACCAAGGTCGAGGATACGCGCGAGCTGCTGGACAACGTCCAGTACCTGCCCACCCGCGGGCGCTACAAGGTGTACCTGATCGACGAAGTGCACATGCTGTCGCCGCATTCCTTCAATGCGCTGCTGAAGACCCTCGAGGAGCCGCCGCCGCACGTGAAGTTCCTGCTGGCGACCACCGACCCGCAGAAGCTGCCGGCGACCGTCCTGTCGCGCTGCCTGCAGTTCAACCTGAAGCGGCTGCCGGCGTCGCTGATCGCCGGGCGCCTGCAGCAGATCCTCGCGGCCGAGGGCATCGCGTCCGAACCTTCCGCCGTCGCGCTGCTCGCGCGCGCTGCGGATGGGAGCCTGCGCGATGCGCTCTCGTTGCTCGACCAGATGCTCGCCTACGGCGCCGGCCGCGTCACTGAGGACGACGCGCGCGCGATGCTCGGCACGGTCGACCGCCAGCAGGTGCTTTGGCTGGTCGCGGGCCTCGCGGACCGCGACGCGAAGGCGCTGTGCACGATCATCGCCGCGATCGACGAGTTCGCGCCGGATTACGGGCAGCTCCTCGAAGAGATCGCCGCCGTGCTGCAGCGCGTGGCCCTCAGGCAGGCGGTGCCGGACCTCGCGGACGACGAGATCTGGCCTTCGGAGTCGCTGGCCGCGCTCGCCGCGCGCCTGCCGGCGGAAGACGTGCAGCTCGCCTACCAGCTCGCCATCGTCGGACGACGCGACCTAGAGCTCGCGCCGGACCCGCGCACCGGCTTCGAGATGACGCTGCTCAGGATCCTCGCGTTCCGACCGGCCGACGCGGCGGGCGGTGCGCGCCAGCGAGCCGAGGAGCGCGCTGCCACGCCTGCGACGGCGCCCGCGACGCGGCCTGATCCGCCGCCGGCGGACGCCGGCAGCGACTGGTCCGCGCTGCTTGCGAAGCTGGAACTCCGCGGCCCTGCCCGCCAGCTCGCCGGCCATTGCCAGCTGCTGGCGCGCGAGGGCGACAAGTTCCGGTTCCTGCTGGACGCGCGCGCCGGGAGCCTGCACACGCGCCAGCTGGAGGAACGATTCCTTCAGGCGCTGCGCAACCTGGTGGGTGATGCGGCGACGCTCGAAATCGAGCAGGGCGGCGCCGGCGACACGCCCGCGCGGCGTGATGAGATGGCGCGCGACGAGCGCCTCGAGGCCGCGCGCGCCTCGCTCGAGCGCGACCCGAACGTGCAGGCCCTGCGCGACCGTTTCGGCGCGGTCCTGCAGCCGGACTCCATCAAGCCCGTGGGTTAAAATGCAGGCATGAAACCGAATCTCGGACAGCTCATGCGCCAGGCGCAGCAACTCCAGGCCAACATGCAGAAAGCCCAGGAGCAGCTCGGAAGCATCGAAGTCACCGGCGAGTCCGGTGGCGGTATGGTCAAGGTCACCATGAACGGGCGCCACGAGGTGCGGCGCGTCGTGATCGACCCGGCGGCTGCGGGATCCGATCGTGAGATGCTCGAGGATCTCGTGGCCGCGGCCTGCAATGACGCCGCGCGGCGCGTGGGCGAGGCGGCACAGCAGCACATGGCGGGGGCGATGGGCGGGATGCAGCTGCCGCCCGGCATGAAGCTGCCGTTCTGACGGTCGCGATGAAGTACTCCCCCGGACTCGCCCGCCTCATCGAGGCCCTGCGCGTGCTGCCGGGCGTCGGCCCGAAGTCCGCCCAGCGCATGGCCTTCCACCTGCTCGAGCGCAACCGCGAAGGCGGCCGCGCGCTCGCGCGTGCGCTGGAGGAGGCGGTGGCCAATGTCGTTCACTGCCGGCGCTGCCGCATGCTGACCGACGGCGAGTTGTGCGAGATCTGCGCCGCGCCGCGCCGCGACGCGGCGTCTCTGTGCATCGTCGAGTCGCCGGCCGATGTCGTCGCCGTCGAGCAGTCCGGGGGATACGCCGGCCGCTATTTCGTGCTGATGGGCCACCTGTCGCCACTCGACGGGATCGGACCGGACCAGCTCGGATTCGACCGGCTCGAGGCGCTGCTCGACGAGGGCGAGATCCGCGAAGTCATCCTCGCCACCAACCCGACCGTCGAGGGGGAGGCCACGGCGCACTATATCGGCGAGCTGGTCACGCGCCGCGGGATTCGCGCGTCGCGCATCGCCCACGGCGTGCCGGTCGGCGGCGAGCTCGAGTACGTCGACGGCGGCACGCTCGCGCACGCGCTGGCCGGCCGCCAGGTCATCGCCTGATCCGCGCCGCCAATTCTTCCGCGAGCGCGAGCAGGCGCCGGTAGCTTTCCAGCCGGCGCGTCGCGAGACCGCCCTCCCGAGCGGCGGCCGCCACGCGACAGCCCGGCTCGCGCCGGTGCAAACAGTCCCGGAACCGGCAGTCCGCGGCCAGCGCCGCGATCTCGCGATAGCCCCCGGCCACGTCGCGCGGCGCGGGCAGGGGCGGCGAGAAGTCGCGCGCGCCCGGAGAGTCGATCAGCTCGCCACCCGCTGGCAGCCTGTAAAGAGAGGCGGTCGTCGTCGTATGGCGCCCGCTTTCGCTTGCACGAGAGACCTCCTCCACGGCGGCCTCGACGCCGGGCACCAGCGCATTGGTGAGCGAGCTTTTTCCGACCCCCGACTGGCCGACCAGCACGCTCACGCGGCCCGCGAGTCGCGCGCGCAGCGCATCCACGCCGCCCGCGAGCCGCTTGCTGGCGCGCAGCACCGGGTAGCCGATGCGCGCGTAGTCCACCAGCGGCGCCTCGAGCGCGGTGTCGGCGCCGTCCAGATCGCACTTGTTTGCGACCACGCAGGCGTCGAGCCCACTCCACTCAGCGGCGGCGAGGTAACGATCGCAGAGCCCGAAGTCCGGGGCCGGCAGCGGCGCGACGATGGCGACGAGCTGCGTGAGGTTGGCGGCCACCGGCTCCGGGTCGCCGCGCGCGGAAATGCGCGCGAGCACCCGCGCCTGCGGCAGCACCTCGACGATCACGCCGGCTCCGCCTTCCGTGCGCGCGGCGCGCCAGCGCACCTGATCACCGCACACGACCACGAGCCGCCGGCCGTGCAGGCGGCAATGGATGCGCTCGCCGCGCTCGCCGACCACGAGCGCATCGCGGCCGTGGCTTGCGACCACGCGGCCGGCGTGCAGCAACTGGGGATCGATCGTGGGAGAACGCATGGCGGGCGGGCGAGGGGCACTCTAGCCTCTGGTAAGATCAGCGGCAACATGGCTCAGGACGACCGGCTGATCTGGATCGATCTCGAGATGACCGGCCTCGTCCCCGAGCGCGACCGGATCATCGAGGTCGC
This sequence comes from Gammaproteobacteria bacterium, assembly GCA_016874295.1. Taxonomy (GTDB): domain Bacteria; phylum Pseudomonadota; class Gammaproteobacteria; order Steroidobacterales; family Steroidobacteraceae; genus SCUD01. The sequence continues at coordinate 48,548 of VGUH01000013.1, forward strand.
GACGATCGTGACCGATGCCGACCTCGCGGTGATCGCCGAGGGCCCGGTCATCGCCGTGCGCCAGTCGGAGGCGACGCTCGCATCGATGGACGAGTGGAACACGCGCACGCACGGTGTGAGCGGGCTCACCGCGCGTGTGCTCGCGAGCCTGGATGACGAGACCGCGGCCGAGCGAATGACACTCGGTTTCCTGGCGCAGCACGTCGCCGCGGGCCGCTCCCCGATGTGCGGCAACAGCGTCTGCCAGGACCGGCGGTTCCTGGCACGCTGGATGCCGGAACTCGAGCGCTACTTTCACTATCGGAACCTGGACGTGAGCACCGTCAAGGAACTGGCGCGCCGCTGGGCGCCGGAGGTCGCGGCCGGCGTCGAGAAGGAGTCGCGACACACCGCGCTCGCCGACGTGCACGAGTCGATCGCCGAGCTGCGCCATTACCGGTCGGCGCTATTCGCCGCGCCCTGGAACACGCCGCGCGAATGACGGCACCGGCGCCATCCTGGCACGCGGGCGGTTGCCACTGCGGCCGCGTGCGCTTCGCAGCCCGGGCGCCGGCTCACCTCGAGGCGCGCGAGTGCAACTGCTCAGTCTGCTCGCGCTCCGGCTACCTGCACCTCATCGTCGCGGCGGACGACTTCAGGCTGCTGTCCGGGGCCGGCGACCTCACCGAGTATTGCTTCGGCACCGGCGTCGCGAAGCACCGCTTCTGCCGCCACTGCGGCGTGAAGTCCTTCTACGTCCCGCGCTCGCACCCGGACGGCTACAGCGTCAATGTCCGCTGCCTCGATCCCGCCACGATCGCCTCGCTGACGATCCGCCCCTACGACGGCCGCAACTGGGAAACCGCGCGCAACGGCCTGGACGCGCGCCAGGGGCGGGCGGGGTCCCGAGTGAGCGACTGAAGTTCCGGCGGAGCGAACGAGGGAACCCCGCCCGGCCCTGGGACGCGCCCTATGCCTTCGCGCCGTTTGCCAGGAACAGCCAGGTCTCGACGACCGCATCGGGATTGAGCGACAGCGAGTCGATGCCCTGGTCGACGAGCCAGCGGGCGAAGTCCGGGTGATCGGAAGGACCCTGGCCGCAGATGCCGATGTACTTGCCGGCCTCCTTGCACGCGCGGATCGCCATCGCCAGCAGCGCCTTGACGGCCGGGTCGCGCTCGTCGAACAGCGGCGCGAGGATCGCCGAGTCGCGGTCGAGGCCGAGCGTGAGCTGGGTCATGTCGTTCGAGCCGATCGACATGCCGTCGAAGTGCTCGAGGAACTCGCGCGCGAGCAGGGCATTGGTCGGCAGCTCGCACATCATGATGACCTTGAGCCCGTTCCTGCCGCGTTCGAGTCCGTGTCGGGCGAGCAGCTCGACGACGCGCCGGCCCTCGTCGACCGTGCGCACGAATGGCACCATGACCTGCACGTTGGCGAGGCCGATGTCCTCGCGCACGCGCCGGATAGCGCGGCATTCGAGCTCGAAGCACGGTCCGAACGCGGCGTCCGTGTAGCGCGAAGCGCCGCGGAACCCGAGCATCGGGTTCTCCTCGTGCGGCTCGTACTGCCGGCCACCGATCAGGTTTGCGTATTCGTTCGACTTAAAATCCGACAGGCGCACGATCACCGGCTGCGGCGCGAACGCGGCCGCAATGCTGGCGATCCCTTCCGCGAGCTTCGCCACGTAGAACTCGACAGGATCGGCATAGCCCGCAATCTGGCGCAGCACCTGGTCGCGCAAGTCCGGCTCGAGCGTCGCGAACTCGAGCAGCGCCCGCGGGTGCACGCCGATCATGCGGTTGATGATGAATTCGAGCCGGGCCAGGCCGACGCCGTGATTGGGGATCGAGGCGAAATCGAAGGCGCGGTCGGGGTTGCCGACGTTCATCATGATCCGCACCGGCGGCGGCGGCAGCGCGTCGAGCTCGATGCGCCGCTGCTCGAAGTCGAGGCGACCCTCGTAGACGACGCCCGTGTCGCCCTCGGCGCAGGTCACGGTCACCGGCTCGCCGTCGCGAATCTTGGTCGTCGCATCCCCGCAGCCCACCACCGCGGGAATGCCGAGCTCGCGGGCGATGATCGCCGCGTGGCAGGTGCGCCCGCCGCGGTTGGTGACGATCGCCGCCGCGCGCTTCATGACCGGCTCCCAGTCCGGGTCGGTCATGTCCGAGACCAGCACGTCGCCCGGCTGGACCCTCGACATCTCGCGCGCGCCCGACACGACTCGCGCCGGCCCGGAGCCGATGCGCTGGCCGATCGCCCGGCCGCGCGCGAGCGTGCGCGAGCGCTGCTTCAACGTGTAGCGCTGGATCGTGCGGCCGGCGCGGCTCTGCACGGTTTCGGGGCGCGCCTGCAGCACGTATATCGCGCCGGTCTCGCCGTCCTTGCCCCACTCGATGTCCATCGGGCAGCGGTAGTGGTCCTCGATGACCAGCGCCTGTCGGGCCAGCTCGTGCACGTCGGCGTCGCCGATACAGAAGCGCGTGCGGTCGGCGGCGGGGACCTCGACGGTTTCCACCCAGCGCCCGGGACCGGGCTCGGCCGCGTACACCATCCGCGAGGCCTTGGAGCCGAGGTTGCGCCGGATCACCGCGGGGCGGCCTGCGCGCAGCGCCGGCTTGTAGACGTAGAACTCATCCGGGTTCACCGCGCCCTGGACCACGAGTTCGCCGAGCCCCCAGGAGGCGGTGATGAAGACTGCATCGCGGAAGCCGGACTCGGTGTCGAGCGTGAACATCACGCCGCTCGCGCCCACGTCGCTGCGTACCATGTGCTGGACGCCGACGGAAATCGCGATCCGGGTGTGGTCAAAGCCCTGGTGCACGCGGTAGGAGATCGCGCGGTCGTTGTAGAGCGAGGCGTAGACCTGGTGGATCGCGGCGAGCACGGAGGCCGGGCCGCGCACATTCAGGATGGTCTCCTGCTGGCCCGCGAACGAGGCGCCGGGCAGGTCCTCGGCGGTGGCGGAGGAGCGCACCGCGACCGCCGACGCGCCGTTGCCGAGCCGTGCAGCCGCCGCGAGCACCTCGCGCTCGAGACCCGGCTGGAGCGGGGTGCCGAGGATCCAGCCGCGGATGCGGCTGCCGGCGGCCGCGAGCCGGGTCACGTCGTCGATGTCGAGGCCCGCGAGCTCGGTCGCGATTCGCGCCCCGAGTCCGTCCTGGGCGAGGAAATCCCGGTAGGCCTGGGCGGTGGTCGCGAATCCGTCGGGCACGCGCACACCGGCACCTGCGAGGCTGCCGATCATCTCGCCGAGCGAGGCGTTCTTGCCGCCCACCGACTCGACGTCGGTCATCCGCAGCCGGCTGAGTGGAACCGTGTAGCTGGTCACGCGTGATCCCCGCTTGTTTCCCACCTGTTACGATCAGCCGCGGGCAGGGCCCGCGTGGCCGCGACGGCAAACGGATCAACCGCCATGACGCAACGACGAACCGTCTTCTTCGTTTCCGACCAGACCGGCGTCACTGCCGAGACGATGGGGCACAGCCTGCTGACGCAGTTCGACGGCATGGATTTCAGGCCGGTCACTTTGCCATTCATCTCCACGGTTGACAAGGCGCGCGAGGCGGTCGCGAAGATCGACCAGGCGGGCCGCGACGAGGGTGCGCGGCCAATCGTGTTCGCGACGCTGGTCAACAACGAGGTGCGCGACGCGCTGCGCGAGGCGCGTTGCCTGTTCCTCGATTTCTTCGACGCATTTCTCGGCCCACTGGAGCAGGAGCTCGGCCAGCCGTCGGCGCACGTGCTGGGACGCACGCACGGCATGACTGACCTGACGGCCTACACGATGCGCATCAATGCGACGAACTTCGCGCTTGCCAATGACGACGGCGCGCAGACGCGTGACTACGAACGCGCGGATGTGATCCTCATCGGGGTTTCGCGCTCCGGCAAGACCCCGACCTGCGTCTACATGGCGCTCCAGTATGGCGCCTACGCCGCAAACTATCCTCTGACCGAGGAGGACCTCGACGGCGGCAGGTTGCCGGCGGTCGTCGTGCCCTGGCGCCGCAAGCTGTTCGGCCTGACGATCGAGCCGGGACGGCTGCAGCAGATCCGCCAGGAGCGCCGTCCCGACAGTCGCTACGCGTCCGCCCAGCAGTGCGCATACGAGGTGCGCGCGGCGGAGCAGCTGTTCGAGCGCCACGGTGTCCCGTACCTCGAAACCACCGACACTTCCATCGAGGAGATCGCGAGCCGCGTGCTCGAGCGGCTGGCGATACCGCGGCGCGTCCGCCCGTGACGGAATCGTGACCAGGCGCACGATTCGCGCGGGATTTGCGCCGATTTTCCTGTGATATAGTCAAATCCATGGTGTCAGACCACCTGTGCACGATCTCCTGGCGCGCAAGGCCGAGATCGTTCGTGAGCCTGATGACGCTCTACGAGAGCAACTTCATCCGGCTGGGCTGGCTCGCGCCTGACCTGCGCCGGCTGCGCGGCTCGGCGATTTCCGAGGTGCCGGGCGAACCCGCGCTCGAGCTCGCGGTCGTCGAGCAGTGCCGTTACACCACGGCCTTTCGGCTGAGCTACCTGTTCGCCGACGGCGGCGCGATTTCGCGCGAGCCCGGGCTCGAGGTCCGCGTCTACCACGACGCGCGGCTCGCGGAGGCCTGCGGCGCCGGCGCTGCCGTGGCGCACTCGCGGCTGCGCAGTCTTGCGGCCGCCGTACCGGCGAGCCGCGGCGAGCGCTGGTCGTGTAACATGCTGCTCAACAAGTGGATCGAGTACTGCGTCGAGAGCGGCCACCGCTTCGCGGTGCACGTCGCCTGAACAGGGCCCATGGCCGTCATGCTTCCCGACAAGTGGTCGCAGCTCAAGCTGTCGTCGATCGGCAAGGCGGATCCGGCCGAGCAGGAGCGCCTGCTCAAGCTGTTCTGGAACCGCGCGGAACTCAAGAAGGAACTGCAGGACCTCGACGACCAGCTGCACAACCTGCGCAACAAGCTGAAGCAGCAGGAGAATGCGAACTCGCGCCTGCAGCAGCAGCTCGAGCAGCTCGAGGTGCTGCTGCTTGGCAATCCCGAGCGTGGCCTCGATGCGCTGGTGCATTTCGGTCTCAAGGCGCTGTGGCGCGCCTGCCGCGAGCAGCTGGAGAATTTCTCCGGCGAGCTCAAGCGCGAGCGGCAGGACACGGAACGCAAGCATCAGCTCGCGGAGTTCCAGGCCGATCGCGCCGACCGGCTGAAGATCGCCGACGACCGCCTGCGCCAGTCCCAGGAGGTCGTGGCCGCGGAGCGCCACCTCGGTGACATGCAGGAGGCGCACCGCACGATCGAGAAGGAGCCCTGGCCGGAGTTCCCGGGCATCTCGATCGCCGGACGCCGCATGGTCAATCTCGCGGTGATCGCCTGCGCGCAGCACCTGTTCATGCGGCTCGCGGTGTCCGGCCTTGCGATGGACGCGAGACTCGCCAACAACCGCAGCGTGGAGAGCGCCAAGCACGGCAGTCTCGACGCCTGCCTCGCGCGGCTGCGCGAGATTTCTCAGGCGCTCGCCATGGTGCGCGCGCAGGACGGGCTTGCCGCCGAGATCAAGAAGCGTGGCGAGGCGCTCGCCCCGGCCGCGACCTGGCGCAACGCCAACGAAACCGTCCCGCAACCCGCCTCGCTGGCTCCCGCTGCATCCGGGAACGTCCCGGACGCGAACGTGCTGGTCGACGACTACTGGGACGTCTACAAGGTCCTGCTGCGCTGAGCAGACGCAGGGGCAAAGGGGGACGATGCGCCCCCCTTCATCATTCACGGACTTGCCGCGCACCGGCGGCCGGGCGGGTGCCCTCGCTCGTTCCGCCGGAACTTAGTCACTTCGCTCGGGCACCCGCCCGGCCTGCGTGCGCGCCAGGTAAACGCTACTCTCGCTGAAGGGATGCGTCCCCTCCGGCACCGCCAAGCCGCGACCGCAGCTTGATGCGCTGGCGCCAGACATTCAGGTCGTCGAGCCAGACGTAGAACAGCGGCACGAAGAACAGCGAGGTCACCGAGCCGAACAGCAGGCCCGACATCAGCGCGCGCGCCATGGGGAAATACGAGGGCCCGTCACCGCCGATCTGCATGTCGCCCGCCGCGAGCGGCAGCATCGCGAGCAGCGTCACCACGGTCGTCATCAGAATCGGGCGCAGGCGGTGCCGCGCCGCCTCGACGATCGCCTCCTGCCGGCCCATGCCCTCCTTGCGCAGGTCGATGACGTGCGCGATCAGCACGATGCCGATGTTCACGATCACGCCGATCAGGATCATGATCCCGAGCATCGCCATGAATGACAACGGTGTCCCCGTGATGGCGAGTCCCCAGAACACGCCGACGATCGCGAACACGATCGAGGTGATGATTGAGACTGGATAAAGAAGGGACTCGAACAGCGACGCCATCACCAGGAAAATCAGCGCGACCGCGAGCAGGATGTTGGTCTGCATTGTCTGCGCGGTATCGCCGCTGTCTTCGACGCTGCGCCCGTATTGCCAGCCGACGCCCGGCGGTAGCGGGAACTGCGCCATCACCGCCTCGACGCCCTTCTTGACCTCGTCGAGCGACGAGTCTTCGGCCACGATGCCCTCGATGGCGACCGAGGTGAGCCGGTCGACGCGCTCGATGGTTCGTGTCGTCTGGTCGATCCGAAAGCTCGCCACGGCGCCGAGCGTGCTGCGCGTGCCGTCCGGCAGGTAGAGCGGGGTGGCGGCGAGGTCCTCGAGGGTCTGGCGGTTGTCGGCGCGGAATGCGAGGCGCATCTGGATCTCGCGGTCGTCGGCGCGGAATTCCTTGAGCGGGTCGCCGCGCATCGCGACCGCGACCGTCTGCGCGACGGCCTGCGGCGAGAGCCCGAGGCGCGCGGCGCGTTCGCGGTCCACGATGATCTGCACCTCCTGCTCTCCGGCCCGGGCCGTGGTGCGTACCGTGTCGAGCCCCTCGACGTCGCGCAGCCGCCGCACGACGTCGTGCGCGATCGTGACCAGTTGTTCGGTCGACTCGCCCGTCAGCCGCATGGCGAAGGCGCCGGTGCCGTCCTGGTCCTCGTCGAAGCGGAAGCTCGGCTTGCCGATGATGATCTCGGGCAGGCCCTTCTCGATCTCCTGCATGAGTTCGCGCGGCGCCATCGGCAGCTCGTCGCGCGGCCTGAGACGAATCACGGACTGTGCCATGTTCGGCATGTAGAGGCTGTACACGAGATCGATCCCGAAACGCTCCTTGTTCCCCAGCAGGTAACCCTCGACCCGGTTCACCGCCTCCTCGGTACGCGCGAGCGGGAAGGCTCCCTCGACGTGGTACGGCAGGAACAGCCGGTCGGATGCGTCCTGCGGGAACATGTCCATCTTGACGAACTCGAGCGCGAACAGCGGCACCGGTGACAGCACGGTCAAGCCCACCAGCAATGCGGCCCACCATTTGTGGCCGAACAGCCAGCGCAGGCGGACCAGGTACCACTCCTGGATGCGCGCGAAGAATGAGCCGGCGCGGATCGGCGGCGGCGGCGGGAAGCGCGCGGTCAGCGTCGGAATGATGGTCTGCGCGACCAGCAGCGAGGCAAGCATCGCGACCACGATCGGCACGGCCACGTGCACCATGAAGATCGAGATCTTGCTCTCCTCGCCGAAGATGATCGGCAGGAAGACGATCACGGTCGACAGCGTGCCGGCCAGCACCGCGAGGCCCACTTCCGTGACGCCGGTCAGCGTCGACTCGAGCGGGTCCGCGCCCCTGGTCTGCCGGTGGCGGAAAATGCTCTCGGTCACGACGACCGCATTGTCGACCAGCAGGCCGATGGACAGCAGCATGCCCATCATGGTCAGGATATTGAGCGAAAAGCCGAGGAAGAACATCGCCGCGACGGTGATCAGCAGCGAGAACGGCACCGCGAGACCGACGATCAGCGTGGTCGGCCAGTCGCGCAGAAACAGGAACAGCACGACGAGGGCGAGGCCGGCGCCGACCAGGCCGGCGTTCCGCAGCTCGGTCAGCGAACTCCTGATGCTCTCCGCCTGGTCCTGCAGCACGATGACGTCGATTCCCTGCAGCTGCGGCAGCTGGCGCTGCTCTTCGACCACCGCCATGACGCGCTCGGCGACATCGACAATGTTGGCCCCGGTCGCCTTGAACACGTCGAGGCCGACGCCCGGTCGCCCGTTCAGGTGGCGGCCAACGGTCAGTTCCGGCGTGATCAGGCTCACGTCCGCAATGTCGCGCAGCCGGACATTGCCGGTCACGATGAACGAGCGGACGTCCTCGATGGTGCGGAACTCGCCGATCGGGCGGACCAGGAAGCGCTGTGCGCCGCCCGTGACCTCGCCCGCGCTGACCGAGAAATTCGCGCCTTCGAGTGCGTCGCGCAACCGTGCGATGTCCACTCCGTGGGCGGCGAGGCGTACCGGGTCGACCAGGATCCTGAGCTCGAGGGGCTCGACGCCTTCGAGCGAGACGCGCGCGACGCCGTCCAGCCGCTCGAGCGGCCGCTTGAGGTAGCGGTCGAGCGTGTCGTACTGGCGGGTCAAGTCCTCCTGGCTCGCGATGCGGATGGCGACGACCCGGTCGTCGCCCGCCGCGAACATCTCCGTCAGTATCCGGTTCGCGGTCGGCGGGAGTTCGTGGCGAATGGATTCCAGCCGCGTGCGCACCTCGAAGCCGACCGCGGACGGGTCGCGGTCCCACTGGAAGAACACGATCATCTCGGTACCGGTCTCGGACGACGTCGAGCGGATCTCCTTGATTCCGGACAGCGTCGCGATCGCCTCTTCGGCGGGCCGCGTGATCAGCTGCTCGACTTCCTCGGGCGTCGAACCGGCGTATGGGATCGTGACCTGGATGCCCGGCAAGCGGATGTCCGGGAAAAGTTCGAGCGGCAGCAGCCGGGTCGCGATGATGCCGATCAGCGCGATGGCGATGAAGGTCATCAGCGTCGTGACGGGCCTGCGTAGCGCAAAGCGCGTGTGGATCATCCGGCTCCCTCAGGCCCCGCCGTGCCCCGCGGCGACCTGCGCGCCCGGTGCGGCGGCAGCGGCGCGGAAGCGTTTCCGGTCGAGCAGCGAGTAGACCACCGGGATCACGAGCAGCGTGAAGAAGCTGGCGATGGCGACGCCGCCGATCACGGTGATCGCCATCGGCTTGCGAATCTCCGCGCCTTCGCCGAGACCGACCGCCATCGGCAGCAGGCCGAGGATGGTCGTGAGCTTCGTGATCACGATCGGCCGCAGTCGCAGGCGTCCCGCCTCGACGATCGCGTCGTGCTTGGCCATGCCCTTCTCGCGCAGCTGGTTGACCGCGTCGATCAGCACGATCGACTGGTTCACGACGATGCCGGCCAGCATGATGAGACCGATGTAGGCGACGACGTTGACGGTCGTGCCGGTCAGGAACATCGCCCAGACCGAGCCGGTCAGGGCGAGCGGGATGGTCAGCAGGATCACGAACGGATGCAGCAGCGACTCGAACTGCGAGGCCATCACCAGGTAGACCAGGAACACGGCGAGCAGCATCGTGAACTGCAGCGAGCGGAATGAGTCCTTCATGTCGTCGCTCTGCCCGCTGACCGACGCGGCGACGCCTACCGGCATCGCGGCGTCTGCCACAATCCGTTCCAGCTCGGCGACCGCGGAACCGAGGTCGCCGCCCGAGAGATTGGCCGAGACGATGGCGACGCGCTGCTGGCGCGCGCGGCGGATCTCGGCCGGGCCGGTCGCGACCGTGACTTCCGCCACGGCGGAGAGCGGCAGCGGGCGCTCGCTGCCCGGGTTCACGATCAGCGAGCGGATTTCGTCGACCGACGAGGCGCGGGGGTCCACGCTGCGCACCAGGACGTCGATCTTCTTCTCGCGCATCTTGTACCGCGTGGCGATGTCGCCGCGCACGCTCGCGACCACGCGGTCGGCGAGTTCGCGCACGGTGATGCCGAGCTGCGCGGCGCGCTCCTGGTCGAATACGATCCGGATCTCCGGGCTGCCGGCCTCGACCGTCGACTTGATGTCGCTGAATGTCGGGCTCGCCTGCATGGCCAGGCGGATCTGCTCGGCAGCCTCGCGTAGCCGGTCGAAATCGTAGCCGGTGACGGTCACTTCGAGCGGCGAGGCGAAGCTGAACAGGGCAGGGCGGCTGAACCGGTATTGGACACCGGCCAGCGAGTCGAAGCGGGCACGCAGCGCGTCGGTCGCGGCCTGCTCCGCGGCCGAACCGGTGCCCGGCACCAGCGTTACCGACAGGCGGCCGGTGTTCTCGCCGGCGTCGGTCGGGCTCGCGTCAAGGCGGTTGCCGGTGCCGGTGACGGCATAGGAGAGGGCGATTCCCGGCAAGGTCATTGCCTGCTGCTGGGCGGCGGCCATCGCGCGGTCGGTCTGCTCGAGTGGCGTGCCGGGCGCGAGCCTGAGGTCGGCGATGAACTCGCCCTGCGCCAACTGCGGAATCAGCTCGGAGCCGAGCCGCGGCACCAGCGCCGCGGTCAGCAGCAGGATGCCCGCCGAGATCGCGACCACGCGGCCGCGGTGCCCGAGCGACCAGCGCAGGGCGGGCAGATAGGCGCGCTGGACGGCCGCGAAACCGGCCTGGGTCGGCCGCGCGGCGAAGCCAAGCAGCCAGGCCATGGCGTCGGAAACCCGGGCCGCGGCGCGCCGCTTCCACGCCAGCGCGCGTGCGATCACGTTACCCGCGCGGCCCGGGCTGCGCCCGGGGTCGGGCACGGGTTGCCCGGGCTTTCCGGCCGCGAGCATCGGCACCAGGGTCATGGCGACCACCAGCGAGAACAGCAGGGAAAAGCTCACGGTGAGCGCCTGGTCGCGGAACAGCTGACCGGCGATGCCGGTGATGAATACCATCGGAAAGAACACCGCGACCGAGGTCAGGGTCGCGGCCGTGATCGCGGTGCCCACCTCGCTGGTCCCGCGGGTCGCGGCCTCGAGCCGCGTGCGGCCCTCCTCGCGGTGGCGCACGATGTTCTCGAGCACGACGACTGCATTGTCCACCAGCATGCCGACCGCAAGCGCGATGCCGCCGAGCGACATGATGTTGAGCGACAGGTCGAACAGGTACATCAGCACGAAGGTGCCGATGACCGAGACCGGGATCGCGAGCCCGGTGATGAATGTCGCGCGCGCGTCGCGCAGGAACAGGTAGAGGACCAGGATGGCGAGCAGCCCGCCGAGCAGCGCCGCCTCGCGCACCTCGCCGATTGCCGAGGAGATGAACGTCGACTGGTCGTAGACAAGCTTCAGCTCGCTGCCTGGCGGCAGCGACTTGCCGAGCTCTTCGACGCCCGCGCGGATCCGGGCGGCTAGCTGGACCGTGTTCGCATCGCCCTCCTTGTACACCGCGAGCTCGACCGACTCGCGCCCATTGACCCGCGTGATCGCCTCGCGATCCTTGTAGCCGCTGGTGACGTTCGCGACGTCGCGCAGGTAGATGGGTCGCCCCTCGACACTGGCGATGATCGCATCCGCCATCTCCTGCACGGACGCGAACTCATTGAGCGTACGTACCAGGAAGCGCTGCGTGCCCTGCTCGAGCCGGCCGCCGGAGAGATTCACGTTCTCCTCCCGCAGCCGCTGCGCCACCATGTCGATCGACAGATTGAGCTGCGCCAGCTTCTGCTGGTCCACGAACACCTGTATCTCGTCCTCGAAGCCGCCGCTGACCTTGACCGCGGCGGAGCCGTCGACCGACTCGAGGTCGGGCTTCAGGCGGTCATCGGCGAAGCGCCGCAGGGCCTTCAGCCGCTCGACGGTGCCGCTCCCGGCGGTGTCCGATTGCGCGAATTCGTCGGTGTCTACGAAGGCGTAACGCATGACCGGCTCGGTCGAGGGATCGAAGCGCAGCAGGATCGGACGGCTCGCCTCGAGCGGCAGCTGCAGCAGGTCGATCTTCTCGCGCACGTCGATACCCGCGAGGTCCATGTCCGTGCCCCAGGCGAATTCGAGGATTACATCGGCCTGGCCGGCGCGGGAGACCGATCGCACCGAGCGGACATTGCGGATGATGCCGACCGATTCCTCGATCGGGCGTGTGATCAGCGTCTCGAGCTCGAGCGGCGCGGCGCCCGGCAGGTCGGTGCGCACGGTCAATGTCGGGTACGACAGGTCTGGCAGCAGGTTGAGCTTCAGGCGGGCGAGCGATACGAAGCCGAACAGCACGATCGCCACCGCCACCATCAGCATCGTGACGCGGCGCCGCGTGGCGAACTCGACGATCTTCATGGCCAGGCGCCGCGCTCAGCCGGCATTCAGCGGGGCGAGCCTGGAGGCCGCGGGCCGCGCCGATGAATTCACCACGCGCACCGCTGCACCGGGTTTCACCGCGCCCTGACCGACGACCACGACCTGCTCGCCATCCTGGAGACCTGCGGTGACCTCGATCCAGGCGCCGTTCGAGAGCCCGAGCTGCACGGCTCGTTCCGCCGCCTTGCCGTCCTTGACCACGAACACTTTCGGCTGGCCGTCCGTGTCGAGCAGCGCGGTGCGCGGAATCTGCAGCGCATCCGGCTTGCGCTCGTAGACGATCGCGACGCGGGCAAACATGCCGGGCCTGAGCAAGCCCGCGGTTTCGGTGACGCGGATGCGGGTCGAGAAGGTCGCGGTATCGGCATTGACGTACGGGCTGATCAGCGCGATCTCACCGCGGAAGATCCTGCCGGGCACGGCGTCGAAAGAGAGCTCCGCGGGCTGGCCGGCCGACAGCTTCGCCAGTTCGCGCTCCGGCACGTTGACGCGCAGGATCAGCGTGTCGAGGTCCTCGACCACGAACAGCGCGCTGTCGGCGCTCTCGATCACGCCGCCGACCGGCGTCACCGTGTTGCCGACTTTCACGACATCGAGGCGCTGCGTGACCGTGCCGTCGATCGGGGAGCGGATGTCGGTGTAGGAATGCTGCAGCCGTGCGAGCTCCCAGGCCGCCTTCGCGGCGTCGAGCTCGTACTTGAGATTGTCGAGCGCGGTGGCGCTGACCAGGCCTTTCTGCTGCAACTCGAGATTGCGGTTGTAGTCGCGCTCGAGCTTGCGCATCGTCGCTTCGTTGAGGGCAACCTCGAGGCGCAGCCGGTCGCCGTCGAGGCGCGCCAGCACCTGGCCGGCTGTCACGCGCTGGCCCTCGTCCGCGAGCACCTGGCGGATCTCGCCTTGGACCTTTGGCATCACGTAGGCCTTGCGCTCTGCCTCGACCGGTGCAGTGCCGGAATACAGGGCAGCCATTTCCGCGCGCTGCGTGGTGGCGACCTCCACGGGTACGGCGGGGACCGCCTCCTTGTCCTCCGTCGAATTGTCGCCGTCGGCTTGGCCGCAGGCTGCCAGGGCGGTGGCCCCCGCCAGCAGCAAGGTCAGGGCGAGGCAGCGAGCGGGCGCGAAAAACGGGTCATGAAAGGCAGATTCGGTGCGCATCACAGTCGGTTCAGGACGGTCAAGTGGGCCTATGTTACGGTTCCTTAGTGTTGTAGTCAAGTATAACACTAAAGGCATAGAGGAACCGTAACCGACTGAGAGGGTAGGACAAATCAACGGGGGCCAAAGCTCAGTTCAGGCGCGCGTGATCTTTCGCTTTCGGCATTTCCGCGGCGTCAGCCGCGATCTCAACGGCCTCATCGAGCACCGCGTCGGGGGCGTCCGAACCGTCGAGTGCGGCCACGTCCGCGAGCGGCTCGAGACCCCGGGCGGCGCGACGCGCATTCTCGCGCGCGAGCCGGTCCGTGTCGACGGCGTCACGCTTGATTCGCCGCTTGTCGAGATTGAGCGACAGGTCGCGCTGGCTGCGCAGCTGCGCCAGCGCGTCCACGTCGCCCTGCAGCGCGACGAAGTCGGGATTCTGCGCAACGCGCTCCTCGTGGGCGCGGGAGATGGCCGCGACGACCGGCAATTCCGCGGACTCGGGCGTGTAGCGCGCGGCGTTGATGCGATCCCAGGGCAGCGCACTCTCGCGCGTGCTCTCGCCGATGTCGGCGGTGTCGAGCAGCGACGGCAGCGCGATGTCGGGCTCGACGCCGCGGTGCTGGGTGCTGTCGCCCGTCACGCGGTAGTACTTGCCGATCGTGACCGTGAGCTGCCCGAAGCCCGCCTTCGGGCCGAGCGCATAGCGGTCGAGCGGGTAGAGGTTCTGCACCGAGCCCTTGCCATAGGTCTGCTGGCCGACGAGGAGGCCCCGCTGGTAATCCTGGATCGCGCCCGCGAAGATCTCCGACGCCGACGCGCTGGCGCGGTTCACAAGCACGATCAGCGGTCCTTCCCAGGCGACGCCAGGTTCCGGGTCATCCAGCACCTCGATGCGGCCGCTGGTCTCGCGCAGCTGTACGATCGGCCCGCGTTCGACGAACAATCCGACCAGCCCGGTCGCCTCCGACAGATGACCGCCGCCGTTGTCGCGCAAGTCGACGACCAGCGAGTCGATGCCCTCGGCTTTCAACTCGTCCACGAGGCGGTGGATGTCCCGCGTGGTGCTGCGGTAGTCCGGGTCGCCTTTCATGCGGGCCTGGAAATCCTGGTAGAAGCTCGGCACCGCGATGACCCCGACCCGCAACTCCTTGTCGCCGCGCTTGATCGTGTGCAGCTCCTTCTTGGCCGCCTGCGATTCGAGCGTGATCCTGGACCGCTTCAGCGAGAGCAGCGCTTCCTGGGTGCCCGGCGAAGCCGACGCGGGCAGGACCTGCAGGCGAACCACGCTGTTTTCCGGCCCGCGAATCAGCTGCACCACGTCGTCGAGGCGCCAACCGACCACGTCGGTCAGTGCGCCGGCCTCGCCCTGGCCGACAGCGGTGATGCGGTCGCCGATCTTGATCTCGGTCGACGCGGCCGCGGAGCCGCCGGGCAGGATGTTCATGATGGTCACGTAGTCGTCGACCAGCTGCAGCGAGGCGCCAATGCCCTCGTAGGAGAGGCTCATCGCGATTTTGTATTCCTCGGAATTGCGCGACGACAGGTAGTTCGAGTGCGGGTCATAGACGTGCGAGTAGGCGTTCATGAAGGTCTCGAACACGTCGTCGGCGGTGATCTGCTCGATGCGCTTCGCGACGCGCTCATAGCGCTTGCGCAGCACGTCGCGGGCCTCCGGCCAGGTCTTGCCCGCGAGAACCAGCGACAGGGCGTCATTCTTCACGCGCTTGCGCCACAGCTCGTGCAGCTCGTCCTCGGAGGCAGGCCAGCCGAGGTCGGCACGATCGAACCGGAATGACTCGTCGAGCGTGAAGTCCGGCTCCGTGTCGAGCAGGGCGAGCGCGTGATGCAGCGCCTCGCGATTGCGTTCCTGGAAGCGCGTGAAGATCGTGAACGCGGGGCCTGCGTCGGCACGCTCGATCGCATCGTCCAGCTGGTAGCGCAGCGGCTCGAATTCCGCGACGTCGGAGGCCAGGAGGTAGCTCCTGGCGCCGTCCAGGGACTCCAGGTAGCGCTCGAAGATCTGCGACGACATCGCATCGTCGAGCGGCGCCTGGCGGTAGTGCTGGCGCTCGACCACCTCGGACACGAGCCGCAGCACGCGGCGGTGGCGCTCGCTGGGGACGAGTTCACCGGACGAGGCCGCAGCCGGCGTGATCGCGGGCGCAAGCGGCGCCCGCTCCGCGCCGGTCCCGGCCAGCAGCAGCACGCCCGCCACCACGGCGCAGGCGAGGGCGAGCCGGAGCCGGGGGGCGATAGGCGCTCGGAGCCACGGGGTCATGGGCTGTTACACTCGACTTTGGCGGCCCCACGGGCCGTAACCAGTCTTCACAGGCTATGGGCGGGCGGGCCCGGTATCAAGTACCGGCGTCACGCCGTGGAGGGTGTGCGGGGATGCGGCCATTGGGCTTCCTGACCGGGGTCGTCTTGGGGTCTGCCGCCGCGATCTCGCTTGTGCTGCTGATGGTCGTGTTGACCCTCGCGCTGTCCACGGGTGCGGCGCCCGAAATCGGCCGCGAATACCCGGTCCTGGTCGCAACCGCGGGCCTATTTGCGGCCCTCGCGGCACTCGCCGGCACGGCGTTCGTGGGATTGCAGCGGGGGCGGCCGTGGCGGTGGGTCGCACAGGCGGCGATGTGGCTGCTGCTGGCGGGGATCGCCTGGTATTTCTGGCCGGCGGGCGGATGACACGGGGCATGACATGAACCGATTCGACCAGGGAATCCGCAGCGCGCTGATCGCCGTGTCGCTGGTCGCGGCGGTCGGCGCGTTCAACGCCGACGCCAAGATGCGCAAGCGCGCATCGCAGGCGATCACGGCTGCCGTGTTCACCGCCCATGTCGAGGGACTCGCATCGGACGATCTCGCGGGCCGTTCCCCCGGGTCGGACGGCGAGCGCAAGACGATCGAGTACCTCGAGAAGGAATTTCTCGAACTCGGCCTGCAGCCGGCAGCTGGCGGCGACTTCCGCCAGGACGTGGCGCTGGTCGAGATCGCGGGCAGCGGCCAGGCGCTGTCATTCAGGAAGGGCGGCGGCGGAATGTCGCTCGCGCAGGGCGATGACATGGTGATCGGCTCACGCCGCGTGCAGCCGGCGGCAACCATCGTTGACAGCGAGATGGTGTTCGTAGGCTACGGCATCCGCGCTCCGGACTACGGTTGGGACGACTACGCCGGCATCGACATGCGCGGCAAGACCGCGCTGATCCTGGTCAACGACCCGGGCTTCGTGACGGGTGACGAGTCGCTGTTCCGCGGCAGGGCAATGACCTATCACGGGCGCTGGACCTACAAGTTCGAGGAAGCTTCGCGCCAGGGCGCCGCTGCGGCGATCATCGTCCACGAAACCGCGCCGGCCTCCTACGACTGGGAGGTGGTGCGTAACAGCTGGTCAGGACCGCAGTTCTATCTGGACAGCGCCGACGGCAACGCGGACCGCACCCAGCTCGAAGGCTGGATCACCGAGTCGCGGGCGCGCCAGCTGGTGGAGCTCGCCGGCCTGGACTTCGACGCGCTGAAGGCAGCCGCCGTCCAGCGGGGCTTCCGGCCGGTGCCGCTCGGCGTGACGGCGAGCGGGGGCGTAAGGAACACGATCCGGCACAAGCGCTCGCCTAACATCGCGGGGTTGATGCCGGGCAAGGACCGGCCCGACGAATACATCGTCTACATGGGCCACTGGGACCATCTCGGCGTCGATGACGGCACCGAAGGCGACCGAATCTATAACGGTGCCGTCGACAACGCGACGGGTGTCGCCGGCATGCTGACGATTGCGCGCGCGTACCGCGACCTGTTGCCGGGCGCGTCGCGCTCGGTGCTGTTCCTGGCGGTGACCGCGGAGGAGTCGGGGCTGCTCGGCTCCGAATACTATGTCGAGCATCCGCTGGCACCCCTGGAGAAGACCGCCGCCGTCATCAACATCGACGCGCTGGTTCCACTCGGCCGCGCCAGGGACATCGAGGTCGTCGGCTACGGCGCGTCGGAGCTGGAGGACCTGCTCGCGGACGCGGCCAAGGTCCAGAAACGCTCGCTGACCCCGGACCGACGCTCCGAGGCCGGGTACTTCTATCGTTCCGACCACTTCAATTTTGCGAAGGTGGGAGTACCCGCGCTGTACGTGAAGTCAGGCACGCAACTGCGTGATCGCCCCGAGGGCGCGGGGCAGGCGCTGCTCGACGACTACTACGCGCAGCGCTACCACAAGTCCGGAGACGAGTATTCGGAGGACTGGGACGTCAGAGGCACAGTCGAGGACTTGCGCCTCCTGTTCGAGGTCGGCGCGCGCGTCGCGAGCGAGGACGCCTGGCCTGAGTGGCGCGCGGGCAACGAATTCCGTCCCGCGCGCGAGAAGAGCGCGAAGAGCCGCGCGCGCAGGCAAGGCCGATTAGGCCTCCGGGCGGCGGCGCAGGGGCCGCGTCAGCAGGCGGACGGCCGTGAACAGCAGGTAAGGCCCTAGGACCAGCAGCCAGGCCGTCGGCCTCAGGGTGAAGAAGGCCGCCAGCAGGGAGCCGAGGAACGCGAGCAGGCCGCCCTCGTAAGGGCCGAGCGTCAGCACGCCAGCCAGATAGATGAGGAATGGCATGGCGAGCAGCCCAAACGCGAACCAGAGCCCCGCGATGCGCAATTCGCGCCGCCACGCGGGGGTGAGACCGCCATACCACCGCCGGACAGGATCGTGCCAGGCCATCGCGGCAGTCTCGCCGCTCGACGCTGCCGCGGCAAGCCTGCCGCGCACGGCTATACTGGGCGCCGCATGACGCGACTGCGTTGCGCCGTTGTCGGCGCCGGATACCTCGGCCGCTTCCACGCCCAGAAGTACGCCGGTCTCGCGGACTGCGAGCTGGTCGGTGTCGCCGATCCCTCGACCGCGGTGCGCGAGCGCCTGCAGGCAGAGCTCGGTGTCGCCGGTACGGCCGACCACCGGGAGCTGCTCGGTCGGGTCGATGCGGTCAGCATCGCGACACCGACCGCCCTGCACCATGCAGTGGCGCGCGATTTCCTGGCCGCGGGTGCGCACGTGCTGGTCGAGAAGCCGATCACGGCGACGGCGGAAGAGGCGCGCGAGCTGATCGCGCTCGCCGCGGCCCGGCAACTGGTGCTGCAGGTCGGCCACCTCGAGCGCTTCAACCCGGTGATCCTCGCCGTCGCCGGCGAGCTTTCCAGCCCGCGCTTCATCGAGTCCAACCGGCTCGCGCCGTTCAAGCCGCGCGGCACCGACGTCAGCGTCGTGCTCGACCTCATGATCCACGACATCGACCTGATCGAGCACATGGTGCGCTCGCCGATCGCCTCGATCGACGCGATCGGCGCGCCGGTATTCACCGACGAGATCGACATCGCGAACGCGCGCATGCGGTTCGCGAACGGCTGCGTCGCGGACGTCACCGCAAGCCGCATCAGCCTGAAGGCGGAGCGCAAGCTGCGCGTGTTCCAGGCGAACGCCTATCTGTCGATCGACCTGCAGCAGAAGCTGCTCTCGGTGGTCCGCAAGCCGGCGGTGATCGAGGAGGGCACGCTGCCGAAGGTCGACCTCGAGGAGCGGAGCTTCGAGCAGGGCGATGCGCTCGCCGACGAGATCCGCTCGTTCGTCGACGCAGTGCGCCAGGGTAAACGGCCGGTGGTGTCCGGGGAGGACGGGTTGCGGGCGCTCGAGACGGCGACGCGTATCGCGGAACTCGTCAATCGGGGTGCTGGCGCCGGAGAAGGCGGGCCGCCGGCCGGTATACTGAGCGGCTGATGCAACCGACCGACACGGCGGACCCTGACTACTTCCACAAGGTCGTGGACTGCCAGTGGGCATGCCCCGCGCACACCGACGTCCCGGAGTACATCCGGCTGATCGCCCAGGGTCGCTACTCCGACGCCTACCTGGTCAACCGCGAGTCGAACGTATTTCCGGGCATCCTGGGACGCGTCTGCGACCGCCCCTGCGAGCCGGCCTGTCGCCGGGGCCGGGTGGAGGAGAAGCCGGTCGCGATCTGCCGCCTGAAGCGCGTGGCTGCGGACCTGCGCGAGGATATCACGCCGCGCCTGCCGAAGCCGCCCGCGCGCGGCAACGGCAAGCGCGTGGCCTGCATCGGCGCGGGCCCGGCGTCGCTCACGGTCGCGAATGACCTGCTGCCGCTCGGCTACCAGGTCGTGATCCTCGAGCAGTTCGCGACCGCCGGCGGCCTGATGCGCACGAACATACCGTCCTTCCGCCTGCCGGCGCAGGTGCTCGACGAGGAGATCGGTTACGTGGTCGGCATGGGCGCGGACCTCAGGCTTGGCACGCCAGTCGCGAGCCTGCGCGATCTGCTGGCGGGCGGCGGCTTTGACGCCGTGTTCGTCGGCACCGGGGCTCCCAGGGGCAAGGAGCTTTCGTTGCCGGGGCGCAAGGACTCGGAGCGCGTGCACATCGGCATCACCTGGCTCGAGTCGGTGGCATTCGGGCACGTCGGTTCCGTCGGCGCGCGCGTGCTGATCATCGGCGTCGGCAACACCGCCATGGACTGCTGCCGCACCTCGCTCCGCCTCGGCGCGAAGAACGTGAAGGTGATGGCGCGCAAGCCGCGCGGCTTCTTCAAGGCCTCGGAGTGGGAGCTCGAGGACGCCGAGGAGGAAAACGTCGAGATCGTCGTCAATCATGCGCCGAAGGCATTCGTGGTCGAGGGCGGAAAGCTCAAGGGCATGACCTTCGAACGGCTCGAGTACGACATGGCAGGCCTCGAGATCACCGGCCAGCGCACCGTCGAGGAGGTGTTCATTCCCTGCGACGACGTGATCCTCGCGATCGGGCAGGAGAACGCTTTTCCGTGGATCGAGCGCGACCTCGGCATCGAGTTCGACCGCTGGGACGTGCCGAAGGTCGACGCGGTGACATTCGAATCAACGCGCCCGGGCGTGTTTTTCGGCGGCGACGCCGCATTCGGCCCGAAGAACATCATCTGGGCGGTTGAGCACGGCCACCAGGCCGCGATCTCGATCCACAAGCGCTGCATGGGCGAGCCGCTCGCCGAGCGCCCGCCGCGCGGCGTGCGGCTGCAGAGCCGCAAGGTCGGCATGCAGGAGTGGGCGTACAAGAACGACTACGACGGCAAGGAACGCAGGCTTATGCCGCACGTCAGCCTCAAGGAGCGCTTCAAGCGCCTCGACATCGAGGTCGAGCTCGGCTTCGACGCCGCGAAGGCGGCCGAGGAAGTCGCGCGCTGCCTGAACTGCGACATCCAGACGGTGTTCCACGCGGGCCTGTGCATCGAGTGCGACGCCTGTATCGACATCTGCCCCACCGACTGCCTGACGATCACGCCGAATGGCGCGGAAGCCGAGGTCACCGCGCGGCTCAAGGCGCCGCGGCGCAACCCGGCGCAGCCGCTGTTCGTGTCCGAGCCGCTCAGGCAGACGGCACGCATCATGGTCAAGGACGAGGACCTGTGCGTGCATTGCGGCCTGTGCGCCGAGCGCTGCCCGACCGATGCCTGGGACATGCAGAAGTCCTGGATCGAGATTCCACACGCCGAGGACGAGGCCCGATGCCAGAGCGCTCAAGCGCTGCGCCGCGCGTAAACGACTTCACGCTCAAGTTCGCCAATGTCAACGGTTCGGGCTCGGCGAGCGCGAACGCGCTGGTCATGAAGGCGATCTTCCGGACGGGCGTGCCGGTGGTAGGCAAGAACTTCTTTCCGTCAAACATCCAGGGGCTGCCGACCTGGTACGAGATCCGCGTGACGCGCGACGGCTGGCGCGCGCGCTCCGGGCGCATCGACCTGATGGTCGCGATGAACGCCGAGACCTACGCGCGCGATGTGCGCGAAGTCGACCCGGGAGGATGGCTGCTGTACGACTCGACCTGGCCGCGCGCCGCGCTGCACCAGCGCGAGGACATCCGCGCCTTCGGCGTGCCGTTCGCGCAGCTGTGCAACGAGCACTTCGAGGGCGCGCGCGCCCGTACGCTGATGAAGAACATCATGTATGCCGGCACTGTGGCGGCGCTCATCGACATCGACCTCGAGGTGATCCGCGGCCAGCTGGCCGAAACATTCGCGAAGAAGCCGAAGCTCGTCGAGTCGAACATGAAGGCGATCGAGATCGGCTACCGGTACGCGAAGGAGCACTTCGAGTGCCCGCTGCCGATCCGCATCGAGCGCATGGACCGGACCCGCGGCCACGTGATGATCGACGGCAACACCGCCGCGGCGCTCGGCTGCCTGTACGCCGGCGCGACGGTCGGCGCCTGGTACCCGATCACGCCTTCGACCTCGCTGATGGACGCGTTTCACTCGTTCTGCAGCCGGTATCGCACTGACCCGGAAACCGGCCGGCGCGATTACCTGGTCGTGCAGGCCGAGGATGAGCTCGCCGCGATCGGCATCGTGATCGGCGCGATGTGGAACGGCGCCCGCGCCTTCACGCCGACCTCGGGCCCCGGCATTTCGCTGATGGAGGAGTTCATTGGCCTCGCGTACTACGCGGAGGTGCCGGCCGTGATCTTCGACGTGCAGCGCGTCGGCCCGTCGACCGGGATGCCGACCCGCACGCAGCAGTGCGACCTGCTCGCCTGCGCCTATGCCAGCCACGGCGACACGCGGCACGTGATGCTGTTCCCTGACTCGCCCGAGGAGAGCTTCCGGATGGCGGTGCAGGCATTCGACCTCGCCGAGCGGCTGCAGACGCCGGTGTTCGTGATGCTCGACCTCGACATCGGCATGAATGACTGGATGTGCCCCGACTTCCAGTGGGACGACGCCTGGCGGCCGGACCGCGGCAAGATGCTGACTCCCGAACAGGTCGCCGGCATCGAAAAGTTCCAGCGCTACATGGACCCCGACGGGGACGGCATCCCGTACCGGACGCTGCCCGGCGTCAGCCCGAAGGCCGCGTACTTCACGCGCGGCTCGGGGCACAGCAAGTTCGGCGCCTACACCGAGGATTCGGCCGAGTACCAGGAAGTCCTTGACCGCCTGACACGCAAGTTCCGCACCGCGGCGAAGCTCGTGCCGCCCGCGGTGGTCGATGGGCGAGGCGCGCCCACCGGGATCGTCAGCCTCGGCTCCTGCGATGCGCCGGTGCGCGAGGCGCTCGCTGCGCTGCGCAAGTCGGGCGTTGCAATCGATTACCTGCGGGTGCGCGGCTTCCCCTTCGGGGCCGAGGTGGAGGAGTTCCTCGCGGCGCACCAGACGAACTTCGTGGTCGAGCAGAACCGCGACGCCCAGTTGCGCGCACTGCTGACGCTGGAGACCGCGGTGGACAAGAGGAAGCTGCGCTCGATCCTGCATTACGACGGCCTTGCCATGACCGCCGGGTTCGTCGCGGACGCGGTCGGCAAGGCGCTTGCCCCCGGAGTCGCGGCATGAGTTCGATGAACAAGCCGAAGGTCGCCAACCCGGGGCTGCCGCGCAACGAGCTCGGTCTCAACCGGCGCGACTACGAAGGCAGCATGTCGACGCTTTGCGCCGGCTGCGGCCATGATTCCGTCACCGCCGCGATCGTGCAGGCCTGCTTCGAGCTCGCGATGCCGCCGCAGAGCGTGGTGAAGCTCTCGGGCATCGGCTGCTCATCGAAGACGACCGCGTATTTCGTCTCGGGCGCGCATGGCTTCAACGCCGTGCACGGGCGCATGCCCTCGATCGCGACCGGCGCGAGCGCGGCGAACCGGCACCTGCGCTACATCGGGGTCTCGGGCGACGGCGACTCGCTCTCGATCGGCGTCGGTCAGCTCGCGCACGCCATCCGCCGCAACCTCGACATGGTCTACATCCTCGAGAACAACGGTGTGTACGGCCTTACCAAGGGACAGTTCTCGGCGTCGGCGGACGTCGGGTCGAAGTCCAGGAAGGGCGAGGCCAACGAGCAGCAGCCGATCGACCCGGTGCTGTTTGCGCTCA
This sequence comes from Gammaproteobacteria bacterium, assembly GCA_016874295.1. Lineage (GTDB taxonomy): Bacteria > Pseudomonadota > Gammaproteobacteria > Steroidobacterales > Steroidobacteraceae > SCUD01. The sequence goes on from VGUH01000013.1 coordinate 71,720, forward strand.
CGCTCGGCGCCTCGTTCGTCGCGCGCAGCTTCTCCGGGGACAAGGAGCAGCTGGTCCCGCTGATCCAGGCCGGGCTCGCCCACAAGGGCTTCGCGATCATCGACGTGCTTTCGCCGTGCGTGACCTTCAACGATCACGAAGGCTCGACCAAGAGCTACGAGTACGTCCGCGGGCACAGCGAGGCGCCGGTCGCCGCCGACTACATCGCGCCGAAGCAGGAGATCCGCGTCCAGTACGCTCCCGGCGAGACGGTCTCGGTAGCGATGCACGACGGCAGCAGCGTCGTGTTGCGCAAGCTCGACCCTGCCTATGATCCGTCCGACCGGACGCGCGCGGCGGCCTACGTGCAGGAGCGGGCGCTGCGCAACGAGTACGTGACCGGCCTGATCCACGTCGACACGAGGCGGCGGGACTTCCACGAGCAGCACGGCACTTCGGAGTCGGCGCTCAATGCCGTGCCGTTCGACCGGCTCTGTCCGGGCGCGGCGAAGCTCCACGGGATTCTCTCGGCGTTTCGCTAGCACACGGCCACGCGCGGGATCCGGCGGGGTTTCGCGCACGCGTACGCGCCCGGGAGTCGGGCTCGCTCGCGCCGCCGGAACTTACGCGCTCGCTCGCCGCGTTCCCTGGCGCTACGCGCGTGCGGCCGGGCGGCAGTCAAGCGCGCTCAAGGCGCCTGGCATTACCTCTACGGTGAGCGGGGTAGTGCCGAACGGCTGGCCGTCGAGCTCGACGCCGCAGGGCGGGTCGGCGGTGATCGTCGCAGTGCGACAGGGCGCGACACGGAAAGCGGGATCGCCGGCGAGACGGCCATCGAAGAGCTTCGGCAGCCGCGCGAGCGCGGCCGGAAGACTCAGCGGATCCAGCAGCAGCAGGTCCAGCAGGCCATCGTCGACGACGGCACCCGGCGTCAGCCGCATGCCGCCGCCACAGCGCGGCCCGATCGAGGCGAGCGCGAGCAGGAAGCGCCCGCGCAGGGCCTGTCCGTCGGCGGCAACCTCGAACACCGGCGGACGGTATGCCGCGAGCGCGCGCAGGACACCGAGGAGATAGGCGGTCGCGCGCGGTCCGCGGCGCGGTGTCCGGCGGATCACCTCGGCATCGAGTCCGGCACCCGCGACATTGTGGAACGCCTGGCGCCGCCCGCCGGCGGTCGTCGCCATGCCGATGTCCACGGACCGCGCGGCGGCGCGTGCCATGCAGCGCGCGAGCGCTTCCGGGTCGCCCGGAACCTGCATCTCGCGCGACCAGTCGTTGCCCGTCCCGCCGGCGGCCGCGGCGACCAGGCAGTCGCGTGGCGTCGCGCCCGAGCGGATCAGGCCGTTGACGAGTTCGTTGAACGTGCCGTCGCCTCCGAGCGAGAGCAGGCGCCGGCATCCGCCAGCGGCGGCCTGCGCAAAGCGTCGCTCCGCGTCGCCCGGCGCGGCACTCGGGGTCATCTCGAACCGGACGTGGGTGCGCGCGAGCGCGGCGGCCAGCCGGGGCGCGAAGCGGGCGGCGCGGCCGCCGCCGCTCGCGGGATTCACGACGATGTACCAGGCCGCCGGATCGATCACCGTCGCCATGATGAGCCATAATGTGCGCGCGTGCGCGACGCGATCGAAACCGTCAGTTACGGGCTCGCAAACTCGGATTCCGCGGAATTCGTGCGGCGCTTCGCGGGCAGCTTCGAGCGCTACGGGTTCGCCGTGGTCAGCGATCATGAACTGCCGCAGGCGCTGATCGACGGGTGCCTCGACCGTTTCAAGCGGTTCTTCGCGCAGGATGCGGCCGCCAAGCGCCGCTATCACGTGCCCGGGATCGGCGGGGCGCGCGGCTACACGCCGTTCGGCGTCGAGACGGCGAAAGGCGCTGTGCACCATGACCTCAAGGAGTTCTGGCAGGTCGGCCGCGAGCTGCCCGCCGGCCATCGCTACCGCGCGACGATGCCCGACAACGTCTGGATCGACGGCGACCCGGACTTCAGGCGCGCGACGCTCGAGCTGTGGGAAGCATTCGACCGCATGGGGCGCAAGCTGCTCGAATCCATCGCCGCGAGCCTGGCCCTCGACCGCGGCTGGTTCGACGACAAAGTCAGCGAGGGCAACAACGTCCTGCGCGTGATCCACTACCCGCCGCTCGCCCCGGGCGCGACCGGCGTGCGCGCGGGCGCGCACGAAGACATCAACGTCATCACGCTGCTGCTCGGCGCGGAGGAGGGCGGCCTCGAGCTGCTCGATCGCGGCGGCCGCTGGCTGCCGGTCAACCCGCCGCCCGGCACGCTGGTGTGCAACGTCGGCGACATGCTGCAGCGTCTCACCAATCACGTGCTGCCGTCGACGACGCATCGCGTGGTGAATCCGACCGGTGAGCGCGCGTGCCGGCCGCGCTACTCGATGCCGTTCTTCCTGCACTTCAACTCGGACTTCCCGATCGCGACGCTGCCCGGCTGCGTGACGCCCGAGCGCCCGAATCGCTATCCGGAGCCGATCCTGGCCGACGACTACCTGCGCCAGCGCCTGCACGAGATCAAGTTGCTGTACTAGGAAAGCCCTGCACAGGTGGCCAAGCTGTACTTCTACTACTCGACGATGAACGCGGGCAAGTCGACCGCGCTGCTGCAGTCGAGTCACAACTACCGCGAACGCGGCATGCGCACGCTGGTCTATACGGCCGCGCTGGACCGGCGGGGCGGCGGGAAAGTGCATTCCCGGATCGGGCTCGAGAGCGAGGCGCGGCACTTCGCCCCGGGCACGGACCTGTTCCAGGAGATTGACGCGGCGCACAGCCGCGAGCCCGTCAGTTGTGTCCTACTCGACGAGGCGCAGTTCCTGACCCGCCAACAGGTGGATGATCTGGCCATGGTGGTCGATCGCCTCTCCATTCCGGTGTTGTGCTATGGCCTGCGGACCGACTTCCGCGGCGAGCTGTTCGAGGGCAGCGCGCGCCTGCTCGCGCTTGCCGACGAGCTCGCGGAGCTCAAGACGATCTGCCACTGCGGCCGCAAGGCCACCATGGTGATCCGCGTTGGCGCGGAGGGGCGCGCGGAACAGGCCGGCGAGCAGGTCGAGATCGGCGGCAACGAGCGCTATGTCTCGCTGTGCCGCCGCCATTACTTCGAAGCGAGCGGGCGGGGCCGTCCGTCCTGACGATGTCGGCCGCGCGCGAGTCGCGACACTTGGTCCTGCTGCTTCTGTGCGCTCTGCCGCTCACGATGCATGCGCAGGAACTGCCGGCACCGGAACCGGAAATCAGGCCTGCCCCGGCGGACGGCTGCGAGGGCGAGGTACCGGCTGACCCGAAGGGCATCGATTCCCTGCGCGCGGGCCTGCATCGCGGCGTTTGCAGCACCGCACGCTACGTCGATCGCATGTTCGGGCGTGACAACCAGTTCTCGGAGTACCAGGACGCCTCCAACGGGCGCGCCGGCGTCACGCTGGGCTGGGACGAGCACGACAACTTCGAGGTCGACACCCGCCTGCGCGCCAGCGTCAGCCTGCCTCAGATCAACGAACGCTTCAGCGCGACGATCGGGCGCGCGAGTCAGGACGAGTTCCTCGCCGACGAGTCCGGCGCCTTCAACTCGGTGGTGGGTGCATTTACGGACGACGAGCCCGCAGAATGGTTCGCGGGCGTCGGCTACGGCGCCCACCGAGGCCGCGACAGCCGCTTTGACCTGGGTGCTGGGCTCAAGCTCGAGTCGCCGCTCAACCCGTACGGCAACGCGCGCTATCGCCACTACATCTATCGCCCGTCGGGTGTCCTGCTGACATTGCGCACCACGTTCTTCGTCGAGAACGACGAGGGTTTCGGCGTGACGCAAGCCTTCGACGTGGACAAGGTGCTGGGCGATGCCTACCTGTTTCGGCTCAGCAGCTCCGCGCGCCTGTCCGAGGATACCGATGGCGTGCGCTGGCGTATCCGTCCGGCCCTGTACCAGGCGTTCGACTACCGTCGGGCGATGCGCTACGAGGCATTCGTGCGCGGTGAGACCGACGGCACCCAGCCGGACCTGTATGGCGTCGCGCTGACTCACCGGCGCTCGGTACTGCGCGAATGGCTGTTCCTGGAATTCGGCGCGGAGCTCTTCTGGGCGGACGGACCGACACCGTCGGACCGGTGTGACTCCTGCGTCGGTGCGGCGATCGGATTCGAGATCGTTTTCGGCGAGGCCTATGATCGCCTCCTGCGCCGCGACGCCAGCCGGCTGCCCGTAGTGGAAAAACCGGCCGATGCCGATCGAATGTGAGCGTGCGCTTACCATAATCCCGGCAATTGTCATTGCGGCTCCGTCGCAGCCTTGCAATCGCCACAAGCGCTTCGCCAGACTTGTTGAAAGCGCATGCCGCCCACGCGGCAACAGCGCGCCATCGAGCATCCATGAGCGCCAGCGACCTGACACCCGAGTTTAGTCCCGGACGGGAGCAGAGTCTGCTTCACCAGGAGCAGGCGATGAAGGCGACGAGATATACGGAAGAGAAGACCATCGGGGTGTTGAGGGAGGCGGAGGCTGGAGCG
>VGUH01000014.1 GCA_016874295.1 Gammaproteobacteria bacterium
TGCAAGGACAATGCCGTCAATTCCTTCTGCAGCCTTTCGGCCAGCACTTCGATCTGTCTCTGCTCGCGCTGGCGCAATTCCTCGCGCGTGAACACGCTGCCGCGCGCGAACGCGCGGTCGCTCAGCCCACCCGCGCGCTCGATGACCGAACGCAGTGATTCGCCGCGCTTGATCGGGTAAGTGCCGGGGAAGTGCACTTCGCCGGTGATCGTCACGGTTTCCCGCTCGTGCCAGTCCGGCACTGCGCGGATCACCACATAGTCGAATGGTCGCAACGGCAGATCCGCCGACGCGTTGCCCACCAGCACGTCGGCGAGACGGATCTCGATCAGGTCGGTTTGGCGCCCTTCGCCTCCGACTACTTCGTAGCGAGCCAACTCCGCCACGCCGCCGTCGGCCGAGTCATCGAGACCGCCACCGGCGCGCAGCAGGTCGCTGACCGTCATGCCACGCTCGAGCGGATAGTCGCCCGGAACCTTCACGTGCCCGCCGATGCCGACCACCTGGTGCGGCTCGTCGCGGCTGCTCTGGCGGCGCAGTTCATCGAGGATCGGCTGGATGACATCAGCGCCTTCTGCGTTTGTGCGGTTGGTGGCGAGGTCGAAAACATGCACCTTGTCGCGCGCCTGGAGCGGCAGATTCGCAGCCGAAGCAGGGTCGGCGAAGGCCGCCGCAAGGTCCGCGGAGACGACCGAGACAATCCGAGTCGGCCCGGTCTCACGCCGGATCAGCGCATAGTGGAGATCGGCGCGCGGGCGCAGCTCGTCCAGGCTGCCGACGAGGTCGGTCAGGCGCATCCCGGGGCGGAACTCGGCGTCGCCGCCGCGGTACACGTGCCCAAGCAGCGCCACCGTGCCTTCCTGGCTGTCGCGGATTGCCTGGATGCGAATCGTATCGCCGGCCTGCAACCGTGCGGACCGGCCTGCGGGCGTGGTGAGGTCGATGTCCACCACCGTGCGGTTGCGACGGTCGTCCACGCGCTCGAGCTTGGCGGTGCGCGGGTCCGCCTGCGGAGTCAGCCCGCCCGAGAGATAGAGGATGTCGGACGCGACCGCGCCGTCCCTCAGCTCGTAGATCGCCGGACGGCGTACTTCTCCCCTGACCGCTACGGTAGTGCCGACTGGCGGGATAAAGATCACGTCTCCCGGCTGCAGCCGCCGGTCGGCACTGGTGTCGCCCTCGAGCAGCAGGTCGTAGAGGTCGATGCGCCCGACAATCTGGCCCGCGCGCTTGAGCTGGATGTTGCGCAACGAGCCGATGGTCTTTGCGCCGCCGCTGACCAGTAGTGCATTCGTGATCGTGGACAGCCCGCTCACGGTGTACGAGCCAGGCGATTCGGCTTCACCCAGTACGAACACCTGGATCGAGCGTAGCGCGCCCATCGAGACGCTGGCCCGCATGCCGATCATTTGCTCGGCGACGCGCCGTTCGAGCAGCTCACGGGCTGCCTCGAAGCGTAGCCCGGCCACCGCGATCGGCCCCAGCTGCGGGAAGTCCACGACGCCGTCGCGGCCCACAACCAGCCGATACCGGCCGCCGCGCTCGCCGATCAACTGCACTTCGAAGGTATCGCCTGGCCCGATGACGTAGTCTGATGGCACCGGGATGTCGGTCGCCGGCGCGAAGGTGGTCGGCACGGTCCGGAACAGGTCGTACCCGAACGGCCGCAATGCGGCTTCATCTTGCTGCGCTGGCTTCTGCCGATGGACGTCCGGGACAGCGAGCGGCGCATCCGCCTGGACTGCGACACCGCTCGCGGGCTGTTCCATGATCGCCCGCTGCTGCTCCGGGGTCAGCGACCGGAAGCGCTCGATCTGCTCCTCGGTCTGCGCCTGCGCGGGCACGATGAACGCACCGTAGAGCGCGGCTACGACTGCAAGGACGCGGATCACTTGAACGACGCCGACCATTGCGCGAAGCCCAGGATATCGGAGGCATCCATTCCCGTCACGTCGATCTCCCTTTCCTCGTAGCCGATGCCGAGGCGCAGCTCGCCGCCCAGCAGCTTGCGCCGATGATACAGGTCCGCGGAGCGGATCGCAGCTGCGACCGGCGACACCGAGTGCACGGCATTGGCGCCCTCCCGGTTGATGTCCGCGTCCTGAAGCGCCAGCTCCCAACTGTCGCCCCTGCCGCCGACCAGCATGAAGCCCGCTGCGATCTGCCGGCTGTCGCCGTCGAGCGCATGGCCGACCGAGCGGTCCCGGTACTGGTAGCCATCCTCGTAAATAGAATTGCGGTAGGCGCAGCCGAACCGCGGCTCGCTCTGGTAGAACGCGCAGGCCGTATCCGCAACTTCGACGTGCGCGCGCCAGGACCGGTCGCCCAGCCCGCCCCAGATCTCCAGGCCCGCCAGGCCCAGGTACTTGCTCGGCATCGAGTTCGCCTCGTCCTCGCCGATCGCCTGCAGGTACAACGCGGCGGGCAGCCAGGGGATCGACCAGCGCATGTCGACGCCCGCCATCTGGTTGCCGGGCTGCAGGCTGGGGTCCTGGTCGTTGTCGTTGCCGGCGAGCAGGTCGAGGAAGGTGTCGAAGTCGCAGGGCCGGCCCTCGCCGCACCACTGCGCGCTCCTCGACAGCCCGAGTTCGAAGCGCGGGTGCGGCTTCCAGGTCGCGCGCATGCCGAAGAAGCGCGCGTCCGGCGCGTCGTCGCGGCTGCCCTCGAACTGGCCCATGGTCGCGACCAGGCGCCACTGCCCGATCCACGCGAGCCAGGGGTGATCGATGGGGTCGGAGAAGTTGCGCTCGATCGTGATCGAGGGCAGCGGTCGCGCGTTGGTGCCGAGGATCAGGCTGCCCTCCCAGCCCGGCCCCCACCAGCGGTCGAGGTAGCCGGCCGAGAGCATCCGGTTGCCGAGCACCATGCCGGCATAGCTGCCGTCCGCCCGGACGTCCTTGCCGCCGTCGGCATCCGCGACGACCGTCGCCTGCAGCCGCAGGGCGAAGCGGTCGCCCGTGTACTGCAGGGCGCCCGACAGCTCGCCCTCCTCGCGCGCGACGTCGCCGAAGCGGCGCAGCGTCACGGGCTTCTCCGAGGCGGCGAGGCGCGCTTCGTAGGCCATCGACCCCACGCGCGTGGCGGCACGCGCCGCCCCCCGCACGCGCTTGAGCGCCGCATTCACGTACGCGGGCCGCGCCGTGTTCAATATTGCTGGCAACCGGTACCGCATCGTCGTATGGATCAACTATCCCTACCGGGTGCTGTACGTGCGCTTCATCGGCACGCATGCCGAATATGATCGGATCGACGCGCAGACCATCTGAGGTAGCCGCCCCGTGAATATCAAGCCGATCCGCAGCCAGAAGGACTATCGCACCGCACTGCGGGAAATTGATTCGCTCATGGACGCCGAGGCCGGATCGCCGGCCGGCGAGAAGCTGGATGTCCTCGTGACGCTGGTCGAGGCCTGGGAGCGGAAGCACTTCCCCATGGAGCTGCCTGAGCCGGTCGACGCGATCCGCTTTCAGATGGAACGCGGCGGGCTGTCGGCACGTGACCTGGTGCCCATGATCGGGAAGCTCAATCGGGTATATGAGGTGCTGAACCGCCGGCGGCCGCTGACGCTCCGGATGATCTGGAACCTGCACCACCAGCTCGGCATTCCACTCGAGAGCCTGATCAAGCCGCCGCGCTGTGCAGACTGATGTGATGGACAAGCTCGATTGAAACAAGTCCTACGACTGCAAGGCTGAGCGTTCCCGCTCGTGACCCTGCTGGTCGATACCAGCGTCTGGTCGCTGGCCTTGCCGCTGCTGAGTCGTTCCCGGTGGCCGCGTACTGTCCGCTGCGCCTGTGGAAGCCGCCGCCCGAGTCGCTTTAGGAAGCGTCAGCGCTGGCGCCGGATCCAGCCCAGCAGCCCGGCAAGCTCCGCCGGCGCCTCACTTGCCCGGGCCGGCTCGTGCAGCACCGGCAGGATCCCGCCGCAAAGCTTCTTACCTAGCTCCACGCCCCACTGGTCGAAGGGGTTGACGTCCCAGAGCACCGATGCCACGAACACCTTGTGCTCGTAGAACGCCACGAGCTTGCCGAGCATCGTCGGATCGAGCTTCGGGAACACCAGCAGCGACAGCGGTCGGCTGCCGGGATGGCGGCGCTGGGGGTCGTCCGACTCGTGCCCCGTCATGAAAGCCTGCGCCTGGCTCAGGCAGTTGGCGATCACCAGTTCGTCAGCCGCGGCGTCCGCGGCACCCGTGAGCGGCAGCAGCAGATCGAGGCTCACGTGCGCCGTGCCCTGGTGCAGCAGCTGGAAGAACGAGTGCTGCGCATTCGAGGCGGGCTCGCCGAAGATCACGGCGCCGGTGTCGCCGACGACTTCCTCGCCCCCGCGCGTAATCGACTTGCCGAGACTTTCCATCTCGAGCTGCTGCAGGTATGCGGGCAGCCGCGCGAGACGCTGCGTGTACGGCAGCACCGCGTGGCCGGCGCAGCCCTGCACGTTGCGGTTCCAGTGGGCGATGAGCCCGGCGAGCACCGGCAGGTTCTCGTGCGGCTCGGCCTGGCGGAAGTGCTCGTCCATGGCCCGCGCGCCCGCGAGCATAGCCTCGAAGTGCTGCGTGCCGATGGCGAGCTCGATCGCGAGCCCGACCGCCGACCACAGCGAATAGCGCCCGCCGACCCAGTCCCACATCTCGAAGCGTGCATCCGCCGCAATGTCGAATTCGTCCATCGCCTTGCCGTTGGTGGACACCGCAACGAAATGCGCGCGCACCGCGGCCTCGCCGAGCTTGCCCGCGATCCACGCGCGCGCACGGCGCGCATTGGCAAGCGTCTCCTGCGTGGTGAAGGTCTTGGAACAAACGATGAACAGCGTGCGCGCCGGGTCGAGCTCGGCCGCGAGGTCCGCGAACTGCGTGCCGTCCACGTTGGAGACGAAATGGCAGCGCAGGTGGCCGGTGCGGTATGGCCTGAGCGCCTCGACCGCCATCGCGGGGCCGAGGTCGCTGCCGCCGATGCCGATATTGACCACGTCGGTGAAGCGCGCGCCGGTTGCGCTCTTGCGCTTCGCGGTGTGCACGTCCCTGACGAAGGCCGCGCAGCGCGCGCGCATCGTGCGCACGGCGCCCTCGAGCGGCACCAGCTTCGCGGGCACCGCCGTGCCCGCCGGCGCGCGCAGCAGCGTGTGCAGCGCCTGGCGCTGCTCGCTGTCGTTGACGATCTCGCCCGCGAACATCGCCTCGGTGCGCGCGGCTAGCCCCGCCCGCTCGCAGTCCGCCAGCAGCATCGCGAGCGCCTCGACGTCGAGGTGCTGGCGGCTGAAGTCGAACAGCAGGCCGTCGCTCGCGCGGGAGAAGTGCTTGAAGCGGTTGGCGTTGCGCGCGAACAGCTTGCTCACCGAAACGGCGGCAAGCCTCCTGGCGTGACCGGTGAGGCTCTCAGCCAAGATTGGTGACCCTCGGATCCGGCGGTGCGCCGTCCCGGTAGTACTCGAGGTACCAGTCGACGAACTTGCGAATGCCGATCTCGACCGGCGTGGAGGGCCGGTAGCCGACGTCGCGCACCAGGTCCTCGGCATCGGCCCAGGTGTCCGGCACGTCGCCGGTCTGCAGCGGCAGCAGGTTCATCTCGGCCTTGCGCCCGAGGCATTGCTCCAGCACGGCGATGTAGTGCATCAACTTGACCGGCTGGTTGTTGCCGATGTTGTAGAGGCGGTAGGGCGCGCTGCTGGTCGCGGGGTCGGGGTCGTCGCCGTTCCAGTCCGGATTGGGCTGCGCCACGTGATCGAGCGCCGCGATCACGCCGCCGACGATGTCGGCGACGTACGTGAAGTCGCGCCGGTGCTTGCCGTAATTGAACACGTCGATCGGCTTGCCCGCGAGGATGTTGCGCGTGAACTGGAATAGCGCCATGTCCGGCCGGCCCCAGGGGCCGTACACCGTGAAGAACCGCAGCCCGGTCACCGGCAGCCGGTACAGGTGCGCGTAGGTGTGCGCCATCAGCTCGTTCGCCTTCTTGGTCGCGCCGTAGAACGACAGCGGATGGTCCACGTTGTGGTGCACCGAGAACGGCATCTTCGTGTTGGCGCCGTACACCGAGCTGGTCGAGGCATAGACGAGGTGCTCGACGTCGTGGTGCCGGCAGCCCTCCAGCACGTGCAGCGTGCCGGTCAGGTTGCTGTCGGCGTAGGCGTGCGGGTTCTCGATCGAGTAGCGCACGCCGGCCTGGGCCGCGAGGTGGACGACCCGCGCGAAGCCGCCGCCCGCAAACAGGCCCTCCATCGCCGCGCGGTCGCCGAGATCCGTGCGCGTGAAGCTGAAGCCCTCGCGGGCGGTCAGGCGCGCGAGCCGGGCCTGCTTGAGCGTCGGGTCGTAATACGCGTTCAGATTGTCGAGGCCGATGACCTCATCGCCGCGCGCGAGCAGCCGCTTGCTGACGTGGTAGCCGATGAACCCCGCAGCGCCCGTCACCAGGATCTTCATCACAGCCTGCCGTCGGACTGGCCGCGGTTCAGCAGGTACTTGATGTCGTAGATGACGTGCCTGCGCTTCGCGAGCCGGCGGATCTCCTCCGGGCGCATGGCGAGGAACTCCCGATGCGCGACCGCGAGCACGATCGCGTCGTAACGGCCGCGCGCGGGCCGCTTCACCGGCTTGAAGCCGTACTCCGCCTGCGCCTCGCGCGCATCCACCCACGGATCCCAGACATCCACCCTCGCCCGGTGCGCCTGAAGTTCGGCGATCAGGTCCGCAACCTTGGAATTGCGCAAGTCCGGCGTGTTCTCCTTGAAGGCGAGGCCCATCACCAGCACGCGCGAGGCGTTTACGTGGATACGCTTCGCCACCATCAGGCGGATGATCTCGCCCGCGACGTACAGCGCCATGTTGTCGTTGATGCGCCGGCCCGCGAGGATCATCTCCGGGTGATAGCCGATCTGCTGCGCCTTGTGCGTCAGGTAGTAGGGATCGACGCCGATGCAGTGCCCGCCGACCAGGCCGGGCCGGAACGGCAGGAAATTCCACTTGCTGCCCGCGGCCTCGAGCACCTCCTGGGTGTCGATGCCGAGACGGTTGAAGATTATCGCCAGCTCGTTGATGAGCGCGATGTTGACGTCGCGCTGCGTGTTCTCGATCACCTTGGCCGCCTCGGCGACGCGGATCGACGAGGCCTTGTGCGTGCCTGCCTTGACGATCGAGCCATAGAGCCTGTCGACGAACTCGGCCGCCGCGGGCGTCGATCCTGACGTGACCTTGCGGATGGTCGGCAGCCGGTGCTCCCGGTCGCCCGGATTGATCCGCTCGGGGCTGTAGCCCGCGTAGAAGTCCCGGTTGAACTTGAGGCCCGACTGCTTTTCAAGGATCGGGACGCAGATCTCCTCGGTGCAGCCCGGGAACACGGTCGACTCGTAGATCACGATATCGCCGCGCTTCAGCACTTTCCCGACCGACTCGCTCGCGCGTTCGAGCGGCGCGAGGTCCGGTCGGCGATCGGCGTCTATGGGTGTCGGGACCGTGACGACGAAGACGTTGCAGGACTTGAGATCACGAAGCTCCGCGCTGAAGCGCAGCCGCTTTGCCCCGGCCAGCTCCCTGCGCTCGACCTCGAGCGTGCGGTCCCGGCCGCGCCTGAGGTCGGCGATGCGGTCCGGGTCGATGTCGAAGCCCACCGTGTCGTAGTGCCTGCCGAACTCGACCGCGAGCGGCAGCCCGACGTAGCCGAGCCCGAGCACGCCGATGCGGCAGCCATGCAGCGAAAGCCCGCGGGACTTCTCACGCGCCACGGGCTCCCCCGGCGCGAAACAGCGTGCGCCCGCCCGAGGCGCGATCGATCGTCTCGAGTGCCTCGCCGTGGGCCGCGAGCTCGGCCTCATTCGCCCGCACCACCGGAATCCGGGCACGGGCACGCGCGGCGGAGCGCGCCGCGACCCGCGGCCCGGTAGCCGCCGACGCCGCGTCGAGCCCGAGTGCTGCCTGGCCGCCGCTCATCGCGAGATAGACGTCGGCGAGGATCCGGGCGTCCTTCAGGGCGCCGTGCAGGTCCCGGCCGGTGTTGTCCACGTTGTACCGCTTGCAGAGCGCGTCGAGGCTGTTGCGCTGGCCCGGGTGCATGCGCCGCGCGAGCGCAAGCGTGTCGAGCACCCGGCAGCGGTCCGCGATGGTCTCGGTCATGCCCGATGCGGCGAGCTCGGCGTCGAGGAAGCCCACGTCGAACTCGGCGTTGTGGATCACGAGCTCGGCGCCCTCCACGAACGCAAGGAACTCCGCAGCGACGTCGGCGAATGCCGGCTGCGCGGCCAGGAATTCGTTGCTGATCCCGTGCACCTCGAGCGCGCCCGGATCGACCTCCCGCCCCGGCTTCAGGTAGCGGTGCCAGTGGCGGCCGGTCGGCCGGCGATGCACCAGCTCGATGCACCCGATCTCGATGATGCGATGCCCGTCGGCGAGCTCGAGGCCTGTCGTTTCGGTGTCAAGGACGATCTGGCGCACGGTGCGGAAGGATACCAGCTTGGAAATGAAGGGGACGCACCCCTTTATCGAAGGGGACGCGCCCCTTCAGTTCCACACGGTGATGACAGCGCACGGTTGGACTGCTGAAGGGGCGCGTCCCCTTCGATAAAGGGGTGCGTCCCCTTCATTTCAGCTCATCGATGCCGCGGTTCGCGAGCGCGTCGGCGCGCTCGTTCTCCGGGTGACCGGCGTGGCCGCGGACCCAGTGCCATTCCACGTCGTGCGCGGCTGCGAGCGCGTCGAGCTGCTGCCAGAGATCCTGGTTCTTGACCGGCTTGCGGCCGGCAGTGCGCCAGTTGCGGCGTTTCCAGTCGGCGAGCCAAGTGGTGATTCCGCCGCGTACGTACTGCGAGTCCGTGTAGACGGCAACCCGGCAGCGCCGCTGCAGCACCTCGAGCGCACGGATCGCCGCCGTCAGTTCCATGCGGTTGTTCGTGGTGTCGGCCTCGCCGCCGTACAGCTCGCGCTCCCGGTCCCCGTAACGAAGCACCGCACCCCAGCCGCCCGCGCCCGGGTTGCCGCGACAGGCGCCGTCGGTGTAGATCTCGACGCGACTCAAGAGACGCGCCGCGCCGCCGGCTCGGCCAAACCGCCGATGACCGCAGTGCGCATCCGCCTGCGCAGGCGCACCGGCGTCATCGAGTGCATGCGCTTGCGCGCGTGCAGGAGGTACGCACCGGAAAAGCGCGGCCAGACGCGGATGCCGGCGCGCTCGAGGAAGCCGCGCGCGCGCGCGGCGATCCGGCCCGCGAGCGGCGGCGCGTAGAGATAGCGCGATGGGGCGCCGACCTCGAAGCCGACCAGTTTCAGCCAGTCCGCGAGCCGCGCCGCCGGGATGGTACGCGGGAGTCCCGGCGGGCAGCCGCCGCGCGTGAAGGCGTGACGCAGCGCCCACGCGCCGAGCGGTTCGAAGCCGAGCACGACGAGTTCGCCATCGCCTGTCAGCACGCGCGCCGCCTCGCGCAGCACCTCGTGCGGCTCCGGCGCGAATTCGAGCGTGTGCGGGAGCAGCATGACGTCCACGCTGTCGGACTGGAGCGCGAGTGCCGCCGGCTCGGAAATCAGCGCGACCCCCGGCGCGGGCCGGCCCGCCACGAGCGCGGCGCGGCGCGTACGCGCGTGCGCGAGGAAAGTGTCGCAATCGCCCCAGCAGCCGACCTGCACGCAGTACAGGCCGAAGGCGCACTCGAGCGCTGCGGCGACGATCGCGCGCTCCTGCCCGGCCAGGATGCCGCCCAGCGGCCCCGCGAGCCAGGCATCGATGTCGATCGCTGGCGAGCCCATGCCGAAAGCATAACCGCTTCCGCCGCCGCGAGCGGGAGTCCCAGCAGCGAAGCCTGCGCGATACACTGCCAACATGCTCGACGTGCGGCCGATCCCCGCGTTCCGCGACAACTACATCTGGATGATCCACGGCATCGGCGCCCCGCACGGTGTCGCGGTCGTGGATCCGGGCGATGCGCAGCCAGTGCTGGCGGCGCTCGCCGCCGGTGCGCTGAAGCTCGAGGCCATCCTCGCGACGCATTATCATGCCGACCACGTGGGTGGCATCGCTGAACTCGTCGCCGTGACCGGAGCCCGGGTGTTCGGACCTGCGCGCGAGCGCATGCCGGTCGCCTGCGTGCGGCTCGCGGGCGGCGAGCGCGTGGGGATCGCCGCGCTCGGGCTCGAGTTCGGCATCTTCGACGTGCCCGGCCATACGGCGGGGCACGTCGCCCTCACGGGGCACGGGGTGCTGTTCTCCGGCGACACGCTGTTCAGCGCTGGCTGTGGTCGCCTGTTCGAAGGGACAGCCGAACAGATGCTGGCTTCGCTCGATGCCCTGGCGGGGCTGCCGGATGAGACCCGGGTGTTTTGCGGGCATGAGTACACGGAGGCCAACCTGAGGTTCGCCCTCACCGTGGACCCCGGCAACTCGGCCATAATGGACTATGTCAAACGGGCCGCCGTCCTCCGGGGGGAGGGGCGGCCCACGCTGCCGTCAACCATCGGGCTTGAGAAGCGCGTCAACCCATTTCTGCGAACCCGCCATGAAAATGTCAAATCATCGGCCGAGCGCCGTGCCGGCAGAATGCTGCCGACACCGGCCGCCGTGTTTGCGGAACTTCGCAGCTGGAAGGATACGTTCCGATGATTGATGCGCGATTCGGGATCCTGGCGCCGCTCGCCCTGGCCGTCGCCGCACTTTCGCTCGCCGGCTGCGCCTCGCAATCGGCCACGAGTGCTCCCGCGCCGCTGCCCGAGCAGGTCGCCAGCACCCAGGCCGGGGACCCGATCGCCGACGATGGCGACAGCGCCGGGACGTCGCCCGAGGAACTGGAAGCCGAGGCGCCGCAGGTCGAGCCGCTCGCGTCGGCGGTCGCCTACGGCGACGTGGTCGTGCGCATCCGCAACAACCTGGTCCTGCCCCAGGTCAGCCACCCGCGCGTGGACCGCGAGATCGAGTGGCTGCAGCGCAATCCCGATTACCTCGCCCGCGTGTTCGGCCGCGCGCAGCGTTACCTGCACTACGTAGCCAACGAGGTCGAGGCGAAAGGCCTGCCCGCCGACCTCGCACTGTTGCCGGTGGTCGAGAGCGCCTTCAACCCGTTCGCCTACTCGCGCGCCCATGCCTCCGGCCTGTGGCAATTCATCGCGCCGACCGGCGAGCTGTACCGCCTGCGCCGCAACTACTGGAAGGACGAGCGCCGCGACGTACTCGAATCCACGCGCGCCGCGCTCGAGTACCTCACGGCGCTCAGGGAGCGCTTCGACGGCGACTGGTTCCTGGCGATCGCGGCCTACAACTACGGCACGGGCAATGTCCAGCGCGCGGTCAATCGCAACAGGGCGCTCGGCCGGCGCACGGATTTCTTCTCGCTGTCCCTGCCCGCCGAGACCCGCGCCTATGTGCCGAAGCTGATCGCGCTCGCGAAGATGGTGAGCGAGCCGGATCGTTACGGCTTCTACTTGCCGCCGGTGCCGGACGCGCCGTATTTCCGCGTGGTGCCGACCGAGGGCCCGGTGGACCTGCGGCTGATGGCCGAGCTCGCGGGCGTCGATCCCGAAGAGCTGCATGCGCTCAACCCCGGCTGGAACCGCTGGATGACCGACCCGGACGGCCCGCACCGCGTGCTGGTGCCGGAAGTGGTCGCCGACGGCTTCACCGCGAAGCTCGCGGCGCTCGACGGCAGCGCCCGCGCGCGGCTCGCGGTGCACACCGTGGTTCCGGGTGAATCGCTGGCCTCCATCGCCGGCTATTACAAGGTGCCGGAGACCGTCATCGACCGCATGAACGGGGGGCCCCAGACCGGCCTCAGGCCCGGCGACGCGCTCTGGGTGCCGGCGGGCGACGTTTCGCAGCTGCACGCGGGGCTGGGATCGGACCTGGAACGGCGCCTGCACCGAGTGAAAAGCGGCGAGTCACTGTGGAGCATTTCGCGCCGCTACGGCATGACGGTGGCGCAGCTCGCACGCATGAACCATATCTCGACCAAGGCGGTGCTCCAGCCGGGCCAGCGCCTGCAGGTCGCGGGCAGCGGCGGCAGCGGCGCATCGGGCTCCGAGGCCGCCGAGGCACGCACGGCGGCCGTGGACGGCAAGGTGAACTACAAGGTGAGGCGCGGCGATACCCTGTCCGGAATCGCGCGCCGCTACGCGGTGACCGTCCGCGAGTTGCAGTCATGGAATAACATGGGCGGCAGCACCGCGCTGCGCGCCGGGCAGTCCCTGACCATCCACGTCGGAGGCGGCACGGGCGTCGGCGGCTGAGAAGCCTCGGTCTCGCCCGCGCATGGGCGCGACCAAGGCTTCAACGGGAGGGAAGGCATGGGGTTCCTGGCCGGCAAGAAAGCCCTGATCGTGGGGCTCGCGACCGATCGCTCGATCGCCTGGGGCATCTCGCAGGCCATGCGCCGCGAGGGCGCCGAGCTTGCCTTCAGCTACCAGAACGAGCGCATCAAGGAGCGCGTGATCGAGCTCGCCGGCGAGCTCGGCTCGCAGCTCGTCATGCCGATGGACGTGGCCGTCGATGCCGAGATCACCTCGGCGTTCGAGCGCCTGCGCAGCGAATGGCAGTCGCTCGACGTCCTCGTCCACTCGGTCGCTTTCGCGCCGCGCGAGGCGCTGACCGGCGGGTTCGTCGAGGCGACGACGCGCGAGAACTTCGCGACCGCGCACGACGTGTCGAGCTACAGCCTCACCGCCCTCGCGCGCGCCGCGCTGCCGCTCATGGCCGGGCGCGCCGGTGCGATCCTCACCCTCTCCTACCTCGGGGCCGTGCGTTCGATCCCGGCCTACAACGTGATGGGTCTCGCGAAGGCGAGCCTCGAGGCCAATGTGCGCTTCCTCGCCGCCGACCTCGGCGCGCGGAACATCCGCGTGAACGCGATTTCGGCGGGCCCGATCAAGACGCTGGCCGCGGCCGGCATCCCGGGATTCCGCAAGATGCTGCACCACGTCGAGCAGGTGTCGCCGCTCAGGCGCAACGTCACCATCGAGGACGTCGGCAATGCCGCCGCCTTCCTCTGCTCCGACCTCGCGGCCGGCATCACCGGCGAGACGCTCTATGTCGATGCCGGCTACTCCCACGTCGGGATGAGTTTCGCTGAATAGCAATCGACGGGTCTGAGGGTGCCGGGTCGCACTTATCGCACTTATTGCTTTGGCAATAAGTGCGATAAGTGCGACCCGGCACCCTCAGAAGACCGCGTCCCGTTCGTTACTCGAAGAGTTTCGGGTTGACGTCCACGTCCGCGTTGGCGCGCATCTCGGTGAGGTAGACGTTGGCGTCGGACATCGCGATCCGGTCGCGAGCCTGGTCGTGCGCGGCGCGCTGCGCGTCCGCGTCGTGCGCATCGAGCCTGCCCGGCTGCACCGCGGTTACGGTCCAGAGCGCCGCGTTGCCGTCGGCGAGAACCACGGATCCGTATCGCGCGGCACCCGAGGGCACCGGTGCGCGGAAGGCGGCCTCGCGGACCCCGGCTGGCACGTCCGGATCGCTGCGACGTAGCGACCTCGGCAACCCGGCTCCCGCCTCGCCGCGCCAGGGCGCGATCGTATCGAGCCAGGCTGCGCCATCCGACAGCGCCTTGGCGGCCTCGGCCGCGCGCGCCGCGGCGAGCTTGCCGGCGGCCTCGAGCCGCGCGGCCGCGGTGACCACGGCGCGCACTTCCTCGAATGGCCGCGCGCGGGCCGGCTGGTGGTCCTTCACGCCGAGCGCGACCACACGTTCCGGGGCGAGCTCGACGAGGCGCAACTCGCGGCCGGCAAGAACCTCGGGCGAGAACACGGTGTCGGTCAGATTGCGCGATGAGCCGAGTTCCGGACTGCCGGCCCGCGTGAAGCGTTCGATGCGCTGCACCGGCAGATTCATCTTCGTCGCCACGGCGTCGAGGTCGCCCGCAGCCTCGAAGGCCAGCGTGTCGAGCTGCTCGCGCGCATCGCCGAAGGCCTTCTCCACCTGGGAGCGCCGGAACTCGGGCTCCAGTTCGGCGCGCACGTCCTCGAAGCTGCGGGAAACCTCGGGTGCGATGGAATCGAGCCGGATGACGTGCCAGCCGAACTCGGTCCGTACCGGCCCGCGGATCTCGCCCGGCTGCATGCCCCAGACCGCGTCCGCGAACGAGCCGACGAAATCCTCGCGCTGGGCCTCGCCGAGATCGCCTCCCGATTCCTTCGACGCCTCGTCGTCGGACAGCTCGCGTGCGAGCGCAGCGAAGTCCTCGCCCGCCCTGGCGCGCTCGAGCGCCTGGCTCGCCTTTGCCTCGGCGGCCGCGTCGTCGCCGGCAATCAGGATGTGCCGCGCGCGGCGACGGCCCGGCACGGTGTAACGCGCCCGGTTCTCGTCGTACCAGGCGCGCAGCTCGTCCTCGGACACGTCCGCCTGCGCGGCGAAGGCGTCGAGGTCCAGCCGCACGAACATGACGGTCGCCAGCTCCTCGGTCATGTAGCGGGACTGGTTCGCCGCGTGGAACTTGCGCAGCGCCTCGTCGTCCACCTGGACCGCCGAATCGAAGGCCGACGCGGGAACCGCGACCCAGCCGACGCTGCGCACTTCGTCGCGCAGCGCAACCGAGCGCGTCAGCTCGGCCGGCAGCACGAACGCGGACTGATAAAGGGCGCGGTCAACCTGGCTCGCGAGCAGGTAACGGCGCTGTTCGGTCTCGAAGCGCTCCGGCGTCATGCCGGCGGACTGCAGCGCCGCGAGATAGGCGTCCCTGGAGAACCTGCCCGCCACCTGGAAGGCGGGGACCTCGTGAATCGCCATCAGCACCTGCCCGTCGCTCGCCTGGTAGCGGAGCTTCTCGGTGCGCTGGCGCAGGAGCTCGCCGCGCACGGCAATGTACACGACGCGCTGCTTGACGGACTCCTGCAGCTCGTCGGGCACGCCGGCCTCGCCCATCATCGTGTGCAGGCGTGACATCTCCTCCTGGTAGTTGCGCAGCACGTCCGCGGTCGGGATCTCGCGGCCATTCACCTCGATGCCCTTGGCGCGCGTGAGCCCGCCCGAATCGGTGGAAAAATTGACGCCCCAGAACACGAACACGATGCCGAGCGCGACCAGGATCGCGACGGCGAAGATGCCTTTCAGCTTGTCGTGAATCGTCTGCAGCATGTTGCTATTGACGGTGCCGGATCGTCGGCCGTCGGAAAAAACGGGGCGCTAGGGTAGCATGTCCGGCCTTCCGCCCGAAGTCTGGAGATCCCGATGACGACCCGTGCCGCCACCCTGGTCCTCGCCGCGCTCGTTGCCCTGCCGTGCGTCACGTCAGCCGCCGGCAAACCGCCATTTGCGCCGCTCGACGTGTTCGGGCTCGAGTGGGCGAGCGACCCGAGGATCTCGCCGGATGGCGCGCGGATCGCCTACGTGCGTCGCTCGTTCGACGTGAAGACCGACACTCAGCGCGGCGCCATCTGGCTCATGGACCGCAACGGCAGCAATCACCGCCCGCTTGCCGGCGGCGGCGGCGATCAGGGCAGCCCCCGCTGGTCTCCGGACGGCGACCGGCTCGCATTCGTTGCCGCGGACGGCGACGGCGCGCAGATTCACGTGCACTGGTTCAAGGCGGGCGTCGCCGCGCGCATCACCAACCTTCTGCAGCCGCCGAGCAGCCTCGCCTGGTCACCCGACGGCCGCCAGTTTGCGTTCGTCATGCGCGTGCCGGCAAAGCACGAGCCGCTCGCGGTCACGCTCCCCGAGCGGCCCGAGGACGCCAGCTGGGCGCCGCCGCTCAAGGCCATCGACCGCATGGTCTACCGCGCCGACGGCGAGGGCTACCTGCCGGATGCCTTCGGCCAGGTGTTCGTCGTACCCGCGGACGGCGGCACGCCGCGCCAGCTCACCGAGGGCGCGTTCGACCATCGCGACCTGGCCTGGTCCGCCGACGGCAGCGAGATCCTCGTGTCCGCGAACCGTCACGAGAACGCCGACCTCGAGCCGAACGACGGCGACCTGCATGCCGTGGACGTCGCGACCGGCAGCATGCGCGCGCTCACGAAGCGCTTCGGTCCGGACGCGGAGCCCGCGCCGTCGCCGGACGGCAGGTTCATCGCCTTCACGGGCTACGATGACCGTTACCAGAGCTACCAGCGCACGCGACTGTACCTGCTGCACCGCGAGAATGGCGAGATTCGCGAGCTCGCCGCCGACCTCGACCGCGACATCGAGCGGCCGGCCTGGAGCCGCGACAGCCGGCGCCTGTACTTCCAGTACGACGACCAGGGCACGACCCGCATCGCCGAGGTGGACCTCGCGGGCCGGGTCACGAACCTCGTGGACGACCTGGGCGGTGAGGCCTGGTCGCGCCCCTACGGCGGCGGCTCGTATTCGGTTGCGAGCGATGGCACGATCGCCTACAGCGCCAACGACGTCCATGATCCGTCGGCGGTCGGAGTCTATGACGGCGGCAGGACGCGCCGCCTCACCGCGCTCAACGACGACCTCCTGGCGCTGCGCGAGCTCGGCCAGGTCGAGGAAATCTGGAGCACGACGCCGGCCGACGGGCGCCGCGTGCAGAGCTGGCTGATCCGTCCGCCGGGCTTCGATCCCGCGAAGAAGTACCCGCTGCTCCTCGAGATCCACGGCGGCCCGCACACGAACTATGGCCCGCGCTTCGCCGCGGAACTGCAGCTCTTTGCGGCGGCCGGCTACAACGTGCTGTTCTCCAATCCGCGTGGCAGCACGAGTTACGGCGAGGAATTCGGCAACGCGATCCACCACGCCTACCCGGGCCGCGACTTCGACGACCTGATGGCGGCGGTGGACGCGGCGATCGCGCGCGGTGGCGTCGACGACACGCGCCTGTTCGTGACCGGCGGCAGCGGCGGCGGCGTGCTGACCGCGTGGATCGTCGGCACGACCGACCGCTTCCGCGCGGCGGCGGTGCAGAAGCCGGTCATCAACTGGGCGAGCTTTGCGCTGACGGCTGACCTGCCGAACTACTTCTACAGGTACTGGTTCCCCGCGCCGCCCTGGGAGGATTACGAGGCTTACTGGCACCGTTCCCCGCTCTCACGCGTCGGGAATGTCAGGACGCCGACCCTTGTGGTCACCGGCGAGCAGGATTTCCGCACGCCGATCTCGGAATCGGAGCAGTACTACCAGGCGTTGCGCATCCGCGGCGTCGACACGCTGCTGGTCCGTGTCCCGGGTGCCTCCCACTCCCTGGACGTCCGCCCCAGCCAGCTCAACGCCCGCATCGCCTACATCCTCGCCTGGTTCGCCAGGCATGACCGCCCTGCTTCATCGGCTGCGGAAACGGCGGCGACCGCGCCGAGCGGGCCGGGTTCGCGAGTGAGCGACTAGGTTCTGGCGGAGCGAACGAGCGAAACCCGGCGCGCGAAGGCAAGGTCGCGGCCGAATCAGCTGGCAATGAAAAAGGGTCGCCATTTCTGGCGACCCTGCGAGGATGATGGCGGAGCGGACGGGACTCGAACCCGCGACCCCCGGCGTGACAGGCCGGTATTCTAACCAACTGAACTACCGCTCCAGGTCACTGGTGGGTGCTGCAGGGTTCGAACCTGCGACATTCGCCTTGTAAGGGCGACGCTCTACCAGCTGAGCTAAGCACCCCGGCGGACCGCAATCCGGCCCCCCTGGGAGGCGCGGAACTATACGGCATCGACCCCCGGAAGGCCAAGCCGCCGCAAATGAAGGGGACGCGCCCCTTCACATTCAGTGTGGCTGGAACGGCTTGACTGCGCGGCGGCTGGTACGGCGCTCCGGCTCTTTCGGCGCCTCGACCGGAACCGGCGCGGCGGCCACGGTCGTGGTCGTCACCTGCGGGCTCTTCTCGAGCGCGATCTCGAGCACCTCGTCGATCCACTTGACCGGGCGGATGTCGAGCTTGTCCTTGATGTTGGCCGGGATCTCGACGAGGTCTTTCTCGTTCTCGCTCGGGATCAGCACGGACTCGACGCCGCCGCGCTGGGCGGCCAGCAGTTTTTCCTTGAGTCCGCCGATCGGCAGCACTTCGCCGCGCAGCGTGATCTCGCCGGTCATCGCGACGCTCGCGCGCACGGGGATCCTGGTCAGCGCCGAGACCAGCGCCGTGCACATGCCGATGCCCGCGCTCGGACCGTCCTTGGGCGTCGCGCCCTCCGGCACGTGCACGTGCACGTCGGCCTTCTGGTGGTAGTCGGCCTCGAGACCGAACAGGTCCGCGCGGCTGCGCACCACGGTCATCGCCGCCTGGATCGACTCCTGCATCACTTCGCCGAGCTGGCCGGTATAGAGCAGCTTGCCCTTGCCCGGCACGACCGCGGCCTCGATGGTCAAGAGCTCGCCGCCGACTTCGGTCCAGGCGAGCCCGGTGACGAGGCCGACCCGGTTCGCCTCCTCCGCGCGGCCGAAGCGGAAGCGGCGCACGCCAAGGAAGTCGCCGAGATTGTCGAGCGTCACGGCGACCGTCTTCCGGTCCGGCTCGAGCAACAGCTGCTTGACCGCCTTGCGGCAGATCTTCGCGGTCTCGCGCTCGAGGTTGCG
Organism: Gammaproteobacteria bacterium; assembly: GCA_016874295.1. Classification (GTDB taxonomy): domain Bacteria; phylum Pseudomonadota; class Gammaproteobacteria; order Steroidobacterales; family Steroidobacteraceae; genus SCUD01. The sequence goes on from VGUH01000014.1 coordinate 18,409, forward strand.
CACACCCGACTCGCGGGTGTAGTGCCGGATGATGTCGAGGATCGCCGGGTCATCGACGGTCAGCTCGCCGCCCTTCAGCCCGTTCTGTTTGACCTGCTTCGGCAGCAGGAAGCGGCGCGCGATGTTCTGCTTTTCGTCCTCGGTGTAGCCGGGCAGCCGGATCACCTCCATGCGGTCGAGCAGCGGCGCCGGGATGTTGAGCGTGTTGGCCGTGCACACGAACATGACCTCGGACAGGTCGAAATCGACCTCGAGGTAGTGGTCGGCGAACGAGGTGTTCTGCTCGGGGTCGAGCACCTCGAGCAGCGCCGACGACGGGTCGCCGCGGAAGTCCATCGACATCTTGTCGACCTCGTCGAACAGGAACAGCGGGTTCCTGACGCCGGTGCGCGCCATGTTCTGCAGCACCTTGCCCGGCAGCGAGCCGATGTAGGTGCGCCGGTGCCCGCGGATCTCCGCTTCGTCGCGCACGCCGCCGAGCGACATGCGCACGAACTTGCGGTTCGTGGCGCGCGCGATCGACTGGCCGAGCGAGGTCTTGCCGACGCCGGGCGGACCGACGAGGCACAAGATCGGGCCCTTGAGCCGCTTCACGCGCTGCGTGACGGCGAGGTACTCGACGATGCGCTCCTTGACCTTCTCCAGGCCGTAGTGGTCCTCGTCCAGCACCCGCTGGGCGGCCGCGATGTCGTGGTGCACCTTGGTGCGCTTCTTCCACGGCATCTTGACCAGCCAGTCCACGTAGTTGCGGACCACCGTGGCCTCGGCGGACATCGGCGACATCAGCTTCAGCTTGCTGAGCTCGGCGGTCGCCTTGTCGCGCGCCTCCTTCGGCATGCCGGCCTTGGCGACGCGTTTTTCGAGGTCCGCGAGCTCGTTCGGCGCGTCCTCCAGGTCCCCGAGCTCCTTCTGGATCGCCTTCACCTGCTCGTTGAGGTAGTACTCGCGCTGGCTCTTCTCCATCTGCGACTTCACGCGGCCGCGGATCTTCTTCTCGATCTGCAGCACTTCCATCTCGCCCTCGATCAGGGACATGACCTGCTCGAGGCGGGCGCGCACGTCCTGCAGCTCCAGCATCTTCTGCTTCTCGGAGAGCTTGAGCGCCATGTGGGCGGCGACAGTGTCAGCGAGGCGGCCCGGATGCTCGATGCCGGCGAGCGACGTCAGGATCTCGGGCGGCACCTTCTTGTTGAGCTTCACGTACTGCTCGAAGTGCGACACGACGTAACGCGTCAGCACGTCCATCTCGCGCTCCTCGTACTGCTCGACGTCCGGCAGCGGGGTCATGTCGGCCGTGAAGTAGCCGTCCACGTCGATGTTCTCGACCATGGCGCGCGACACGCCCTCGACCAGCACCTTGACCGTGCCGTCGGGCAGCTTCAGGAGCTGCAGGATCGTCGCGACCGTGCCGACCGTGTAGAGATCGCGCGGCTTCGGGTCGTCCACGTCGTGCTGCTTCTGGGCGACCAGCAGGATCTGCTTGTCGCGTCGCATGGCCTCGTCGAGCGCGTGGATCGACTTGTCGCGGCCGACGAACAGCGGGATGACCATGTGCGGATAGACCACAACGTCACGCAGCGGCAGGATCGGCACGCGGGTGGCCTGGGGGGCGCTCGGGGACTTGCTCTTGGTCTCGGGCACTGTCGGATCCTCGGGGGCGGTCGCGCCGCCTGGTTTCAGGTAGGATACGTGATGGGGCCGGTACACGGGCGAAACAAGTCGCGGAACCGGAGGGGTCTCGCCCCCTCAGCTGCGACGCACGTCACCGGATTGCAGACTCGTCGCTGACGGGGTTCGACCCCCCGAGCGGGACCCCTTGGCGGTCGGCGGTCGCTTCAGGCCCGGCGGATCTCGGGCGCCGTGACCTGGGATTCGTCGCTGCGATAGACGAGGTAGGGCTTGCTGTCGCCCAGGATGACGATCTCGTCCACCACGACCTTGGCCACGTTCTTGAGCGACGGCAGGTCGTACATGATGTCGAGCAGCACGTTTTCGAGAATCGTCCTGAGGCCCCGGGCGCCGGTCTTGCGCTCCATTGCCTTGCGGGCGACCGCGCGCAGGCCGTCCTCGCGGATCTCGAGGTCGACATTCTCCATGTCGAACAGGCGCGCGTACTGCTTGGAAAGCGCGTTCCGTGGCTGGGTCAGGATGGTCACGAGGGCGTTCTCGTCCAGTTCCTCGAGGGTCGCGACCACCGGCAGGCGGCCGACGAACTCCGGGATCAGTCCGAACTTGATGAGGTCCTCGGGCTCGACGTCCTTGAACAGATCGGCGCCCTGCGGGCGCTCCGAGGGAGCCCTGACCTCGGCCGCGAAGCCGATCCCGCCCCGGGAGCTGCGCTTCTCGATGATCTTCTCGAGGCCCGCGAATGCGCCGCCGCAGATGAACAGGATGTTGCCCGTGTCGACCTGCAGGAACTCCTGCTGCGGATGCTTGCGGCCGCCCTGCGGCGGCACCGAGGCGATCGTGCCCTCGATCAGCTTGAGCAGCGCCTGCTGCACGCCCTCGCCCGACACGTCGCGGGTGATCGACGGGTTGTCCGACTTGCGTGAGATCTTGTCGATCTCGTCGATGTAGACGATGCCGGTCTGCGCCTTCTCGACGTCGTAGTCGCACTTCTGCAGCAGCTTCTGGATGATGTTCTCGACGTCCTCGCCGACGTAACCCGCCTCGGTGAGCGTGGTCGCATCCGCGATCGTGAATGGCACGTTCAGCAGCCGCGCGAGCGTCTCAGCCAGCAGCGTCTTGCCGCAGCCGGTCGGCCCGATCAGCAGGATGTTGCTCTTGGCGAGCTCGACCTCGTCCTTGTCGTGGCGATGCTTTTTGTCGCCCGGCCGGGCCTGGAGCCGCTTGTAGTGGTTGTAGACCGCCACCGCGAGGATCTTCTTGGCGCGGTCCTGCCCGATGACGTACTCGTCGAGGACCTTGCGGATCTCGTGGGGCTTCGGCAGGCGGTCGCGCGAGCGCTCCTGCTTTTCCTCGAGCTCCTCGCGGATGATGTCGTTGCAGAGCTCGACGCACTCGTCGCAGACGAACACCGAGGGACCGGCGATCAGCTTCCTGACCTCGTGCTGGCTCTTGCCGCAGAAGGAGCAGTACAGCAGCTTGCCGTCGTCGTGCTTGCCCCGCGTGTCATCAACCATGCGTCGCGCCCCTCGCCCGCTAGAAGGCCGGTTCCGGTTTTATAGCATGCCGGTCCCGGCCGGTAAATTCCTTTTCCAAGTCAAGTACTTGCATTTCCTATCTACAGCGGATCCTCACGCTCACTTGGCAGGTTCCGGCAGTTGCACCCGCTTGTCGAGGACCCCGTCCACGATTCCGTACTCGCGGGCCTGCTCGCCGCTCATGAAGTTGTCCCGGTCGGTATCCCTGCCGATCTTGTCGAGCGGCTGGCCGGTGTGGCGCGCGAGAATCTCGTTGAGCCTGCGACGCGAGTCAAGGATTTCGCGGGCATGGATTTCGACGTCGGTTGCCTGGCCGTGGAAGCCCCCGAGCGGCTGATGGACCATAACGCGCGAGTGCGGCAGCGCAAAACGCTTGCCTTTGGCGCCCGCCGCGAGCAGCACCGCTCCCATCGAGGCCGCCTGCCCCACGCAGATCGTGCTGACGTCAGGCTTGATGAACTGCATCGTGTCGTAGATCGCCAGACCCGCGGTGACGGCGCCGCCCGGCGAATTGATGTAGAGGTGGATGTCCTTGTCCGGGTTCTCGGACTCGAGGAACAGGAGCTGGGCGACCACCAGGTTCGCCATGTGGTCCTCGACCTCGCCGACGATGAACACCACGCGCTCCTTCAGGAGCCGCGAGTAGATGTCGTACGCACGCTCGCCGCGGGCGGTCTGCTCGACCACCATGGGAACGAGGTTCAGGGCCTTGGTTTCGATGCTGCCGCTCACGTCATCACCCCACTGCTTCGGACGCCGCGTCGGCCCCGAAGTTCATGATGTCCTTGAAGGTCGCCGCCTGGTCCCTGACGTCCGCGGTCGCGACCACCCAGGCCACGGCCTGGTCCTCGAGCACCGACATCTGCAGCTGGCGCGTCGCCGCCTCGTCCTGCAGGTACTGCCGGCGCGCCTCGTCGGGATCGGTGTAGGTCGACACCAGCTCGTCCAGCCGGCTCTGAACCTGCGCCGCGTCCGGCTTTATGTTCGCCCTGCGGGCTACTTCGTTCAGCAGCAGCCCGAGCGCGACACGGCGCTTCGCCGCGGGCTCGAAGTTCTCGCGCGGCGGCAGCTGGCGCGCGTCGCGCTGCCCGCTGCGGCGCAGGAGCGCGACCTGCATGTCGCGGATCTCGGCATCGACCAGCGACTTCGGCACGGCGATCGGGTTCGCCGCCAGCAGCTGGTCCATGACCTGGGCCTTGAGCCGTGACTGCACGGCCTGGGCGAGTTCGCGCTCCATGTTCTGGCGCACCTCGGCGCGCAGCGCCTCGATGCCGCCCTCGGCGACGCCGAAGGCTTCGCAGAACGCGGGGTCGACTTCCGGCAGGCTGCTCTCCTCGACCTTGTGCACGAGCGTCTCGAAGCGCGCCGTCTTGCCGGTGAGCGTCCGCGCCGGGTAGTCCTCCGGGAAGCGCAGGTCGAATTCGCGCTTCTCGCCCGGGGCGGAGCCCCTCAGCCCCTGCTCAAAGTCCGGCAGCAGCCTCCCGGCGCCGAGCACGATGACGTGGTTCTCGCTCTTGCCGCCTTCGAACGGCGCGCCGTCGATCCGGCCCTCGAAGTCGATCGTGACGCGGTCGCCGTCACCGCAGCCGCGCGCGACCTCGGTCCAGTTCGGCCGCTGGCGGCGCAGGCTTTCGATCATGGCGTCCACGTCGCCCTCGCCGACCGCGGCGACCGGCCGCGTGAGCTTCAGCTTCGCCGGGTCGGCCAGCTCGAACTGCGGGTAGACCTCGAAGGTCGCGGTATAGCGCAGGCCGTCGGGCTCGCCGGTCTTCTGCGCCTCGATGCGCGGACCGCCGGCGGGCTGCAGTTTCTCCTGCCGAAGCGCCTCGGCAAAGGTCTCGCGGATCAGGTCGGAGACGACCTCGTCCTTGACCTGGGTGCCGTAATGCTTGCGCACGACGTGGATCGGCGCCTTGCCCGGACGAAAACCCTTGATGCGCGCAGTGCGGCTCACCTTGAGCAGCCGCGCGTCGACCTGCTGGCGCACGCGGGTCGCGGGCACCGAGATTTCCATGCGGCGCTCGAGGCCCGGTAGCGTCTCCACTGAAACCATCATCTGCCGCTCAACCTCGTGGTGCGAAAGGAGAGACTCGAACTCTCAAGGGTTTCCCCACCGGATCCTAAATCCGGCGCGTCTACCAGTTCCGCCACTTTCGCATCTGGAACCGGGCGACAGGCGGCGGCGACCCCCGCCGCGCCTCAGCCGATAATTATAGCGTAAGGGGCTCAGCCGGCCGGCGGCGGGCGCCGCCGGCGGCGCGCCAGGCGGGTGCGCAGGAAGGCAAGCAGGCTCGGCAGCACGAAGGCGGCGAGCACCGTAAGCGTCGCGGCGCCGCGCGGGGTCACGCGGCCCGCGTACGTCGCTAGGTAGAAGAAGACGATCGTCACGCCGGCGGCGAGGATCGCCCCGTACTTGAGCGCGGCCAGCGCCGACTCGACCGGCGTCGGGTCATCGTCGGGCGAAATGCCGCCCGGCCAGTGATAGGTCGGCTCGGGAATATCGCGGCGGGAATGGTGGGCCATGTAGGACTCGAACCTACAACCTACGGATTAAGAGTCCGGAGCTCTACCAATTGAGCTAATGGCCCTTGGCAAATTGGGGCGAGCGACGGGATTCGAACCCGCGACGGCCGGAATCACAATCCGGGGCTCTACCAGCTGAGCTACGCCCGCCAACGTGGTCCGGCGAAATTATATAGGAAGGCCTCCCGGGACGCGTGCTGGTGCGCCCGGAGGGACTCGAACCCCCGACCGGCGGATTAGAAATCCGCTGCTCTATCCAGCTGAGCTACGGGCGCCCCGTTCAAATGGTCGGGGCAGAGGGATTTGAACCCCCGACCCTCTGCTCCCAAAGCAGATGCGCTACCAGACTGCGCCATGCCCCGACGGCCGTTCGCAGGATACGTGGATGGCAGCCGTCTGGGCAGGTGTTCGCGACAAACGTTGTGTTTTTTTTACAACGGGGGGAGCCCCATTTTCCAGCAGCAGCAGCGGAAGGCAAGTTAGCGGGCGTGGATTCGGCCTGCCAAAGCTGGCCTGTAGCAGTCGTATCCACATAAATGGGGGACTTGAGCCCGACCCACGGGAAACCGCTCGCAAGGGCGATTCACCTCGCGATCGGCGGCGCGATAAGCCTGTCGATCGTGCTGACGGCCCAGGCCATGCTCACCCAGGAATAGGAAGACATCGTGCTCGTCGGGTCGCGAAACAGGCATGGCAGCCAGTTCAAGGGCCCGGCGCCCGTATTGGCCGTCGATTGCGATGCGCTCGACACATCCGGTCATAACAATCTGCAGGAAGTCCTCGAGGCCTTGCCGATGACCGGCAACGTCACGTTCTCGACGCGTGCCAACAATCAGCATCCAACCGCGAATGGCATCGCAGCGGTCAGCTTGCGTGGACTTGGCGCTGACGCGTGGTCGGACGCTTTGGCTGGTGTCGTCAATAACGTTCTGCGGAGGAATTTCGAGGGTCTCGAGATTGCCGGCAGCTATGGTGCGACGGCAGCCAGCGGCATGGATGAGTTGGCGGCCTCCGCCTTCCGGGGAACGGGCGATGACACGGGCAACGTGACCGTGATGTTCAACTAACTCTGGAACAGCACGCTAGGAAATGACGAAGTCCACGAAACCAGCATGACCGACTTCAGGTCGCGAGCCGGTTCAGATCGGCGATCGACCCGCAGCTTGCCGGGAATGATCCTCGTCGACGCGGGCTGCCGACCGAAACTGTGGCTTTCGATCCAGCATGCCCTTTTGATCGCCCCGAGCTGGCAGCTGGAATTTGCCGACATGATTACTCGCCCGACAGCGCGTCGTTTCTGGGATCTGAGCGCGCGTGCTTGCCGCTGCTCGGCTTCAGGTATATCGCCGACGACATCGAGGTTTTTTGCCGAAATCGCAGTCCAGCAAAACAATTCCATTGCGCGACTGCGCACGGTCGATGTCGGCCCGAAGTTGCTCGACACGCGACCTGGGGGATGAATACGAGTAAGGGGGTGATCGCTTCACCGTGGAAGGCGACCATACGGTTGGTGACCTTGGTGCCAGTGCACGGGTATTTAGCGTCGGAGGCTTCCAGGACTTCCGCGTGCTGCCAGCGGCGGCGGGAAACGCGACGCGCACGGTTGGCTCGTTCGCGACCACCAACCTTGAGTTCACCTATGAAGGCATTTCAAGTACTGTGCACACCCAGTCGATCGACAACGGATTCGACGAGAAGATGCCATTCGCGATTGGCGACGGATACGGCGACGAGTTCGGCTACGCGTCCAGCCAGCACTACCCACGCGGTCACTTCCGGGCCTTCAAGACGATGTTTCGGTTCTGACGGTTGCGGCCGTGAGGCTGCAGGGAGGGGCGCATCGGCGCCCCCTTTATTGCGTGCCACGTGAAGGAATTCTTGCCATGACAGCGAAAATCATCGACGGCAAACGGATCGCGGAAGAATTCAGGCGCGAGGTGCGCAAGGGCACGGACGCGCTGGCGGCCCGGGGAAGGCGACGGCCCGGTCTTGCGGTCGTGATGGTCGGCGACCACGCCGCCTCGGCGGTCTACGTGCGCAACAAGCGGCGCGCCTGCGAGGAGACGGGCATCGCCTCTGTTGCCCACGACCTTCCCGCCTCGACGTCCGAGGCCGACCTGCTGGCCTTGATCGACCGCCTGAACGCGGATTCCGCGATCGACGGCATCCTGGTGCAACTGCCGCTGCCCGCCCATATCGGGTCGACCGCGGTTTTGGAGCGCATCGACCCGGCCAAGGACGTGGACGGCTTCCATGCGTACAACGTCGGCCGGCTCGCGCAGGGCACGCCTGTGATGCGGCCCTGCACGCCCTACGGGATGATCCTGATGCTCGAGCGCGAGGGCATCGACGTGCGGGGCAAGGACGCGGTGATCGTCGGGCGAAGCAACATCGTCGGCCGCCCGATGGCGCTCGAGCTGCTCATCAAGGCGGCCACCGTCACGGTCTGCCACAGCCAGACGAAGGACCTTGCGCGCCACGTCGGCGCGGCAGAGATCCTTGTAGCGGCCATCGGCAAGCCACGCTTCGTGCCAGGAAGCTGGGTCCGGCCCGGCGCCATCGTCCTTGACGTCGGCATCAACCGCCTGCCGGACGGCAAGCTGGTCGGCGACGTCGACTACGAAGGGGCGGCGGAGCGCGCCGGGTGGATCACGCCCGTACCCGGTGGCGTCGGCCCGATGACCATCGCCGCGCTCATGAAGAACACCCTCGAGTCCTGCCTGCGGCGGAAGTGATCGAACTGAGGGTGCCGGGTCGCACTTATCGCACTTATTGGCAATAAGTGCGATAAGTGCGACCCGGCACCGTCACTTCCGGCGCCAGGTGGTGCCGGCGGGTCCGTCCTCGAGCAGGATCCCGGCGGCAGCGAGTTCGTCGCGGATGCGGTCGGACTCGGCGAAGTTCTTGGTGCGGCGCGCTTCAAGGCGGGCGGCGACGCGCCGTTCGATCTCGGGCGGATCCAGGCCGCCGGTCGCCGCCGTCGTCTCGCCGCCAAGCTGTGAAGGCGCCGCCAGCCATGCCGCTGCCGGGTGCGCGAGCAGCCCCAGCAGCCCGCCGAGCTGCCTGAGCTCGGCGGCGAGCGCCGCAGCCCGCGACCCGTCGCCAGCCGATTTCGCGACGTTCAGCTCGCGTGCCGCCGTTTGCAGCGCAGCGATCGCCCCGGGCGTATTGAAGTCGTCGTCCATCGCCTCCGCGAACGCACGCGTGGCCGCGCCGGCCACCACGCGGGGCGCCGGCTCCACGTCGCGCAGGGCGACGTACAGCCGCTGCAGGGCGGCGTCCGCCTGCCGCAGGTTGTCATCCGAGTAGTTGACCGGCGCGCGGTAGTGCGACGCGAGCAGGAAGGCGCGCAGCACCTCCGGCCGGAGGCGCGGCAGCACCTCGCGCACGGTGAAAAAGTTGCCGAGCGACTTCGACATCTTCTCGTCGTCCACGCGCACGAATCCGTTGTGCATCCACAGGGTCGCGAACGGCGCGTCGCAGGCCGCGCAGCTCTGGGCGATCTCGTTCTCGTGATGCGGGAACTTGAGGTCCATGCCGCCGCCGTGGATGTCGAACGCGGGGCCGAGGAGCGCGACTGCCATTGCCGAACACTCGATGTGCCAGCCGGGCCGGCCCATGCCCCAGGGCGAGTCCCAGGCGGGCTCGCCGGGCTTGGCGCGCTTCCACAGCACGAAGTCGAGCGGGTCGCGCTTCGCCTCGTCGACCTCGACGCGCGCGCCGGCGCGCAGGTCCTCGAGCTTCTTGCCGGACAGCCGGCCGTACTTCGCGAAACGCGCCACCGCGTAGAACACGTCGCCGTCGGCGCCGACGTAGGCGTAGCCGCGCTCGACCAGGCGCGCAATCATCGCGACGATTTCCGGGATGTAGCCGGTCGCGCGCGGCTCCCGGTCCGGCTTCTCGATCCCGAGCGCGGCGAAGTCCTCGTCCATCGCCGCGATGAAGCGCGCGGTCAGCGCCTCGAAGGGCTCGCCGCGCTCGCGCGCGCGGGCCAGGATCTTGTCGTCGATATCGGTGATGTTGCGCACGTAGGTGACGCGATAGCCCGAGGCGCGCAGCCAGCGGCGCACGACGTCGAAGGCGATCTGCGAGCGGGCGTGGCCGACGTGCACGTGGTCGTAGACCGTGATGCCGCAGACGTACATGCGCGCATGTCCGCGCTCAATCGGCTCGAACGGCTCCTTGCGGCCGGTCAGCGAGTTGTGGATGCGCAGCATCGGCTCAACCGCGTCCCAGGCGCGCGGCGCCGGCGAGCCGGTCGCGCACCAGCGACTGCGGGATCGCCGCGAGCAGGGCCGCGAGCTCCGGCCCGTCGTGCCGGCCGGTCAGCGCGCAGCGCAGCGGCATGTAAAGCGCCTTTCCCTTGCGGCCGGTGCTGCGCTTGAGCACGTCCGCGAGCGCCGCAAGGTCGCCGCCGGTCTCGGCGTATCCGGCGAGGGCGGCATCGAAGAACGCGGGCCCCGCTTCGCTGATCGCCTGCGCCGCGTCGGGCGCGAGCGGCGGCAGCGCGCCGCCGAGCACCGCGAGCCAGTCGCGCGCGTCGCCCGGCAGCAGCACGTTGCCTTTCAGCAGGGCGGCGACCGAGGCGCGGCGCTCGCCGTCCCAGTCCGCAGGCAGTTCGGCGGCGAGCCACCGGGCCGCGGCAGCGCCGTCCAGGCGCAGCACTGCCTCGCGCTGCCAGTGATCGAGCTGGGCCGCGTCGAAGTGCGCCGGCGCGCGCCCGAGGCGGCCGGCGTCGAAGTGCCGCGGCATTTCCGCAAGATCGAGCCAGCCGTCCGGGGCCCCGTGGTGGCCGAGCCGCAGCAGGTAGTTGGCCAGCGCCGCGGGCAGGTAACCGCGCTCCCGCAGTTGCGACAGCGTGACGCTGCCGCGGCGCTTGGACTGCGGCGCGCCGCTCGCGTCGAGCAGCAGCGGCAGGTGGCCGTAGCGCGGCGTCGGGAGGCCGAGGGCACGCAGCAGCAGGAGCTGGCGCGGCGTGTTCGCGAGGTGGTCGTCACCGCGCAGCACGTCGGTCACGCCCATCAGCGCGTCGTCGACCGCATTGCAGAAGAAGAACACGGCGCCGCCGTCCGCGCGCCGCACCAGGAAGTCGCCGAGCGTCGCGGCCTCGATCGCCTGCGGGCCGCGCACCCGGTCGTCGAAACGCAGCGTCTCCGCTCCCGGCACGGCAAATCGCAGGGCAGGCGTCCGCCCTTCGCGCTCGCGCGCGGCGCGCGCGGCGGCATCCAGCGCGCGGCAGATCCCTGGGTAGCGCGGTGGCTGACCGGCGGCGAGCTGCGTGCGGCGCGCCACCTCGAGCTCGGCGGGCGTGCAGTAGCAGGGATAGGCTTGGCCCTCGCGTTCGAGCTGCGCGAACAGGCGGGCATACAAAGCGCCGCGCTCCGACTGCCGGTACGGGCCGCGCCCGTCGTCGCGCCCCGGGCCAGCGTCCCAGCCGATGCCGAGCCATTCGAGCTCGGCCAGCTGCGTGGCGACGTGCTGCTCGCTGCCGCGCTCGCGGTCCGTGTCCTCGATGCGCAGCAGGAAGCGCCCGCCGCGCGCCCTCGCCAGCAGGAAACTGAACAGCGCCGTGCGGGCGTTGCCCGGGTGCAGGGCGCCCGTGGGACTCGGCGCGAAGCGCGTGACGACGGCGGGTTCCATCGCGCCACAGTCTACGGGATCGGGCGTGCCGCCTCACGCGGAAGGTAGGCTAAAATCGCGGCGAGGAGACCCACATGCCGCGATTCGCGCTCGCCCTGCCCGCCCTGCTCATCACGCTCGCTGCCGCGGCCCAACCGGCCTCGACGCTCGCGCCGCGCGTGCGATTCGAGACCACGGTCGGCGACTTCGTCGTCGAGGTGGACACGGTCCGCGCGCCGCTCACCGGCGAGAACTTCCTGCGCTACGTGCGCGACGGCGCCTACGACGGCACGGTATTACATCGCGTGATCGCGAATTTCGTCGTCCAGGGCGGCGGCTACGACGACCGCCTCGCCGAACGAGCGCCGCGCGCCCCGATCCCGAACGAGAGCGGCAATGGGCTCTCGAACCGGCGCGGCACGCTCGGCCTCGCGCGCGAGGAGTCGCCGCATTCGGGCAGTTCGCAGTTCTACATCAACCTGGTGGACAACGCGGGCCTCGACCCGCTGCCGAGCCGCTGGGGCTACGCCGTGTTCGGCCGCGTGGTCGAGGGCATGGAGGTGATCGACCGGATCGGCTACATGCGCACCGAGACCGTGGCGAACTTCGGCACGGACGTGCCCGTCGAGCGGCCCATCGTGCGGCGCGCCTACGTGACCGAGACGCCCGCGCAACCGGTGCCGGAGCAGCCGAGCGGCACCGAGTGACCACCTGGCTCGCGTCGGACCTGCACCTCGATCCAACCACACCGGGCGTCGCCGCCCGTTTCCGGCGGTTCCTCGACGGCCCCGTGCGCGGTGCGCATGCGCTGTTCCTGCTGGGCGACCTGTTCGAGGCCTGGATCGGCGACGACGATCCCGAGCCCGCGCATCGCGAGGTGATCGCCGCGCTCGCCGCGACCGGCGCCGCCGGGACCCGGGTCTTCGTCATGCGCGGCAATCGCGACTTCATGATCGGCACGCGTTTCTGCGCCGAGTCTGGCGCGACGCTGCTCGACGACCCGTCGCTGGTGACGATCTCGGGCGAGCGCGTGCTGCTGACGCATGGCGACGGCCTGTGCACCGACGACCGCGCCTACCAGCGCCTGCGCGCCCTGGTCAGCGATGCCGGTCTGCGGGACGCGTTCGCGCGGCTGCCGATCGAGGCGCGGCGCCGGCTGGCGAGCGAGGCGCGCGCCGGGAGCCGCGAGCACCTCGCGGCGGCGTCGGCCTACATCACGGACGTGAACGCGGCGGCCGTCGCGCGGGTGTTCGCGGGCGCCGGCGCGTCGCTCATGATCCACGGCCACACGCACCGGCCGGGGGTGCATCGCCTCGAGGCGGGCGGCGCTGGCGGCACGCGCATCGTGCTCGGCGCATGGCACGACGAGGCCGAGGTCGTGCGCTGGGACGACGCCGGCTGGCAGCTCCTGCCCTGCCCCGCGTGAACTGCAGCGGTGAATCAGGCGCGCGTGCGAGCGCGGCGGACCCCGCGAGTGAGCGACTAAAGTTCCGGCGGAGCGAACGAGCGGGAGTCCCGCCGCGCGCGTGCGCGCGCCGGAAATACCGCGGTTACCGCTCAAGCTCGTCGCGCTCGAGTTCGCGCACGGCGTCCAGCAGCTGCTCGGCGCTGTGGTAACGCTGCCCCGGGTCCTTCGCGATGCAGCGGTAGAGGACGTTCTCGAAGTGGATCAGCTCGGCCTTCAGCTCGGGCAGGGGGGCGTGCGCGTGCTTGTAGATCACCTGCATCGGTGTGCCAGCAACGTAGGGCTTACGGCGCATCAGGAGCTCATAAAAGATGACGCCGATGCTGTAGATGTCGCTGCGCTCGTCGGTGTCGCGGCCGTGTCCCTGCTCCGGGCTCATGTAGTACGGCGTGCCGAAGATCTCGCCGCTGTTCGTGATCGCGGCGTCGAGCTCGACGTGCTTCGAGAGCCCGTAGTCGATCAGCGCCACCGAGGACTCGTCGCGCAGCATCACGTTGCCAGGCTTGAGATCGCGGTGCAGGACGCCGGCCCCGTGCAGGACCCTGAGCGCCTCGGCCATCTGCCGCATGAATGCCACCGCGCGCAGCGGCGGCAGCCCCTGCTTGATGCGCCCGCGCAGGTCGCCCAGCGGAAAGTACTCCATGGCGATGAATGCGTGGTCGTCGGCCACGCCGAAGTCGTGTACCCGCGCGACATTCGGGTGCTCGATCGCCGCAGCGATCTGGTATTCGCGCAGGAAGCGGTCGAAGTTGCGCAGGCCCGACCCTTCGTCGGGAGGCTGGTGCAGGACCTTGAGCGCGACCTCGCCGCCGGTGCGCTCGCTCTCCGCGAGGTAGACGCTTGACACCCGGCTCTCCGCGATCTGGCTCACGAAGCGGAAGCCGCGGATCAGGGCGTCGCCGAAGCGCGAAGCGCGCGCTGTCTCGTCGGCGCGCGCCGCGGGCCGCGAAAACTGGCCGCGGCGTGCCTGCGCAGCGCGCAGCGCCGCGATCAGCGCACCGTGGTCGATCTTCTGTCGTGACAGGCAGGCATGGGCGCCGGCGTAGATCGCGAGCTCCTCGGCTTCCGGCGATGGCCGCAACATCAGGTAGATGATCGGTGGAAAGCCGTTGCGGCGGCTGAGGTCACGCAGCCAGTCGACGCCGATCTCGCGCCCGGGCTGGTCGCCGAGCAGGACGGCATCGTAGGCGCTGCCCGAGAAGTCGCCCGGCAGCCGCCCGCGCGCCGCGGGCTCGTACTCGGCAACCGAGGGGGACTCGAAACCGGTGTGGATGTGGCGTGCGAGAAGACGCCGGACATCGTTCTGGTCGTCGATGATCAGAACCCGCACGGACATGCGCGTATTCTACCTGCGCGCTAAGTCGGCCGGCGCCTGGCGCAACGCCAGCACGATGTCGCCGACGTTGGTACCCGTCGGGCCGGTGTGAACCAGGTCGCCGGTCGCCTCGAGAAGCGACCCGGATTCCGCGGCCGCGAGTGCGCCGGCCGGATCCAGGCCGCAGTCCCGGGCGCGCTCGGCGGTCTCGCCGTCGACGATCGCGCCGGCGTCTTCGCTGTCGCCGTCGATTCCGTCCGTGCCTGCCGCCAGCAGCAGGAGATCGGGGTGACCCGCGAGATGCCGGGCGGCCGCGACGGCGAAGTGCTGGCAGCGGCCGCCACGCCCGGGGCGCGCGGGCAGCCGCACCACCGTCTCGCCGCCGTGAACGTGCAGGTCCGCCTCGCCGCCGGCGAGTTCGTGGCAGATGCGTCGTGCCGCCGATTCCGCGTCGCCGGCGAGGCGCTCGGCGCGCGGCGCCACGCGCAGCCCGCGCATCGCCGCGGCGCGCGCCACCGCGTCCAGCGCGTCGTCCACCGAACCGACCAGCTGGCGCGGGAGCCCGGGCGTGTCGAGCAGACCCGAGGCGAGCACGGCCGGCTCATCCCGCGGCACGTCGGAGATCATGAGCGCCTCGACGGCTGCGCCCGCGAACAGGCCGGCGAGGCGCCCGCCCTTGATGCGGGACAGTGCGACACGCGCGCGGTTGAGCTGTTCGATGTCGAGCCGCTCGTGGAGCGATCGGTCGAACAGCGCGCGCAGCTCGGCGAGCCCGACACCCGGCGCTGGCACCTCCAGCAGCGCGGATGCGCCGCCCGAGACGAGGAGCAGCACGCGGCTCGCGCGCGGCGTCGCCGCCGCAAACGCGAGCAGCGCCTCGCCGGCGGCCAGGCTGCGCTCGTCCGGCCGGGGATGGCCTGCGTGCAGCACGCGCATGCCGGGGCGCTGCGCGAGCGAGGGCGACACGTCGCCGTCCGGCATGATCACGAGGCCGCGCTCGAGGCGCGGACCGAGCACGTCCACCGCGCCCTGCATCATCGCGGCTGCCGCCTTGCCGACGGCGAAGGCGCTGGCCGCGCCGGCGGATTCGCGGCCGGTGAGCGCCGCGCGCACGCGGCGGCGGCCGTCCACCGCTGCCAGCGCGATCCGGAACAAGTCCAGGAGCAACTCGCGGCGCGGGTCGGCCTCGGAGGGGACGCGCCCCTTCAGCGCCATGATGTTGCGCGCCCGCAGTCGTGCATGCTGAAGGGGCGCGTCCCCTTCGCTGCCGCTAGATGGCGCGGGCCGTGCGCCCGCCCGGCAGATCCAGCAGACGCTGGGCGCGCGCGCCGTCGGAACGTTCGTGCTCGATGCGGGCCAGGAACTCGCGCGTCACGTCGCCGGTCACGTACTCACCCGAGAAGCAGGACGTGTCGAAGGCCGTGATCCGCGCGTCGTCGTGCCGGCAGGCCGCCACGAGGTCCTCGAGATCCTGATAAATGAGCCAGTCCGCGCCGATCGACGCAGCGACGTCCTCTTCGCTCCGGCCGCTCGCCACCAGTTCGGAGGCGACCGCCATGTCGATGCCGTACACGTTCGGGAAGCGCACCGGCGGCGCGGCCGAGGCAAAGTAGACCTTCTTCGCGCCCGCCTCGCGTGCGAGCTCGATGATCTGCGCCGAGGTCGTGCCGCGCACGATCGAATCGTCCACCAGCAGCACGGTCCGGCCCCGGAACTCGAGATCGATGGCGTTCAGCTTGCCGCGCACCGACTTCTGGCGCATGTCCTGGCCCGGCATGATGAACGTGCGCCCGATGTAGCGGTTCTTGACGAAGCCTTCGCGGTACTTGACGCTGAGCGCGAGCGCGAGTTGCAGCGCGCTCGTACGGCTGGTGTCCGGGATCGGGATCACGACGTCGATGTCGTGCTCGGGCCGCAGCCTCTGGATCTTCTCCGCGAGCTTCTCGCCCATGCGCATGCGCGCCTTGTGCACCGAGATGTTGTCGATGATCGAGTCGGGCCGCGCGAAATAGACGTACTCGAAGATGCAGGGCGTGTGCCGCCCCGGCGGCGCGCACTGCTGTGAGTGCATGCGCCCGTGCATGTCCACGTAGATCGCCTCGCCCGGCGCCACGTCGCGCTCCAGCGTGAATCCGAGCATGTCGAGCGCGACGCTCTCGGAGGCGAGCATCCACTCGAGCCCGCGCGCGGTCTTGCGCTTGCCGAGCACCAGCGGGCGGATCCCGTGCGGGTCGCGAAAGCCCGCGATCCCATGACCGACGATCAGCATCACCACCGCGTAGCCGCCGCGGCAGCGGCGGAACACGCCCTCGATCGCCCGGAACACGTCGGTCGGGGCCGGGCACGCGGCGGTCGAGCGCTGCAGCTCGCTCGCGAACACGTTGAGCAGCACTTCGGAGTCGGAGCGCGTGTTGAGATGGCGCCGATCCTCCTCGACCATGGTGCGCGACAGTTCGACCGCGTTCGTCAGGTTGCCGTTGTGGCCGAGACCGATGCCGAATGGCGCGTTGACGTAGAACGGCTGCGCCTCGTCGGCGCTGTCGCAGCCGGCGGTCGGGTAGCGCACGTGACCGATCCCCGCGTTCCCCGACAGCTGCCGCATGTCCTCATCGCGGAACACGTCCCGCACCAGGCCCGCGTCCTTGCGCACGAACAGCGCGTGCTCGTCCATGGTCATGATGCCGGCCGCGTCCTGGCCGCGGTGCTGGAGCACGGTGAGCGCGTCGTAGATGCGCTGGTTGACCGGCGCGGTCCCGACGATGCCGACCAGACCGCACATGATCAGCCGGCCGCCTCGCCGGTCGCCTGCTCGTAGAGCTCGATGGCGGCGGGCTGCGCGTAGTCCTCGAGCCAGTTCGCGACCGTTTCGGCCGCGGGCATCGACTTCGTCTGGGCCCACCAGTGTTCCTTGTCGAGTCCGGCAGCGCGCCCCGCGAGCACCAGCAGACCCACGATAACAATGCCCCGCACCAGGCCGAACACCGCGCCGAGCAGCCGGTCCATCACCGCGAGCCCGACTGCGCGCCGCGCGAAGTGGGCGACGATGCTGCCGACCAGCGAGCCCGCGAGCAGCACGAGGAGCAGCATGATCGCCCGCGCCAGCCACTCGCGCACGCCGGGCTCGGCCAGCGCGCCCCCGAGCCAGGGGTAGACGAGGTAGGCAAAATGCCAGGCGATCCACAGCCCCACCAGCCAGCTGAGGAGCGCAATGGACTCGCGGATGAACCCCCGGAAGTAGCCGACGACGCCCGACAGCAGCAGGATGATGGCGAAGATGTGGTCGGCGCCGTCCATGAGGGGAGCCCTGCAAATCGTGCGGCATTCTAGCCGATCAGGGGTGGCGCGCGACGACCGTCTGGAAACCATCCTTGGCGAGCCGTGCGGCGATCTCCTCCGCGCGCGCGCGCTCCTGTTCCGGACCCACGCGCACGCGATACAGGATCTGCCCTGACGCGCGGTACTCGAGCATGAAGGCGGCGTAGCGCCGTTTCTTCAATTCCGCGACCAGCTGTTCGGCCTTGGCGCGATTCGAGAAGGCGCCGAGTTGCACGGCCCACGCGGATGACTGGGAGGCGGATTCCGGGCGCTGCGGTTCAGGCTCAGCGGCGTCGCTGCGCGGCAGCACGGTCGCAGCCGGCGCTGCGGACGGCTGGCTGGCCGACGGCTTGCCGGGCGCCTCGCCGGCCGGCCTGGGCGCATCGGCAACCGGCTCGGGCACGAGCACCTCATCGTTCGGCGTCTGCCGGCCATCATCCAGGAGAAACTCCTGGCTTCGTGTTGGCTGGGCAGGCGGTTCGACCGGGGCCTGGCCGCGGCCAGTCAGGATGGCGGGCACGATCAGCACGACGATCGCGACCAGCACCAGCGCTCCGACCAGGCGTTCGCGAACCCGCACTTCCATGGCGATCGATTGTAGCCCGGCCGGCGTTCAGGGAGCCGCGCCAAGGGCCGCGAGCGCCGGCCCGACCGTGAGGAACGAGCCGAACACGAGCACCCGGTCGCCCGGCCGGCCTTCGCTGCGCGCCTGCGCGAGTCCCGCAGCGACGTCGGCAACGGCGACCACCGACGCCGCACCGGCCGCCTGGATGCGGCGCGCCAGATCCGCCGGCAGGAGCGCGCGGGGTCCCTCGAGTCCCACCGCGATCCAGCGCTGGATGCGGGGCGCAAGCGCCGCCACCACCGCCTCGACGTCCTTGTCCGCGAGGATTCCGCAGACCGCGATCGTGCGATTCGCGCGTGGTCGCGCCGCGAGGCTCGCGGCGAGCGACGCCGCAGCCTCGGCATTGTGCGCAACGTCGAGGATCAATTCCGGATCCCCGGGGATCACCTGGAACCGCCCCGGCAGGCGCACGGCGGCGAGCCCCGCCCGCACCGCCTCGTCCGGCACGAGCAGCCGCGGCTCGACCGACTCCAGCATCGCGAGCGCGACCGCGGCGTTGCCGAGTTGGTTCGCGCCGGCGAGTGCCGGCAGCGGCAGCTCCCGGCGGCGCGAGCCGAAGCCCACGTAGTCCCAGCCGTCCGAACGCTCCACGAAGTCGAAGTCCGTGCCGATGCGCCGCAGCTGCGCGCCGTTCGCCGCAGCGCGGGCGGCGATGCTCGCCGGCATTTGCCGGCCGCCGAAGATCGCCGGCCGCCCGGTGCGGAAGATGCCCGCCTTTTCGGCGCCGATCGCCTCGACCGTCGTGCCGAGCCACTGCTGATGATCGAGGCTCACGGAGACCACGGCCGCCGCGTCGGCGTCCAGCAGGTTCACGGCGTCGAGACGCCCGCCCATGCCGACCTCGAGCACGGCGACGTCCACCCGCGCGCGCGCGAACGCGACCAGCGCCGCGAGCGTGCTCCATTCGAAGTAGGTCAGTGAGATGTCGCCGCGCGCCGCGTCGATCTCGGCGAATGCCTCGAGCAGCTCCTGGTCCGTCACGTCGCGGCCGCATACGCGTACGCGCTCGTGGTAGCGCACGAGGTGCGGCGACGTGAACAGGCCTGCGTCGTAGCCCGCGGCGCGCAGGATGGCGTCGAGATAGGCGGCCGTGGAACCCTTGCCGTTAGTGCCGCCCACGGTCAGGACCGTCGCCGCGAACGGCAGCCGAAGCCTGCGCCAGACCGCGCCTACGCGCTCGAGCCCGGGGTCGATCTCGACGGGGTGCGCCGTCTGTTGCCAGGCGAGCCAGTCCCCGAGCCCGCGGAACCGCACGTTCAGCCGGAAGCCGCGGGCCGGCCGAGGAGGATCCTGAGGAGCGACGCGATGCGTTCGCGCAGTTCCCGGCGGTCGAGAATCATGTCGATCGCGCCGTGGTCGAGCAGGAATTCGCTGCGCTGGAAGCCCTCGGGCAGCGTCTCGCGCACGGTCTGCTGGATCACCCGCGGGCCCGCGAATCCGATCAAAGCTTTCGGCTCGGCAATGTTCACGTCGCCGAGCATGGCGAGGCTCGCGGACACGCCGCCGGTCGTCGGGTCGGTCTGCACCGAGATGAACGGCAGTCCTTCGGCGGCGAGCGCAGCCAGCGCCGCGCTGGTCTTGGCCATCTGCAGGAGCGAGAGCAGCCCCTCCTGCATGCGCGCGCCTCCGCTCGCCGAGAAGCACACGAGCGGCGTGCGCTGCGCGATCGCGTGCTCGACGCCGCGCACGAAGCGCTCGCCGACCACCGAGCCCATCGAGCCCCCCATGAACGAGAACTCGAAGGCGCCGGCAACGATGTCGAGACCCTCGAGCGTGCCCGCCATCACCACGAAAGCGTCGCGCTCGCCGACCGCCTTCTGGGCCGCGGCGAGGCGGTCGCGGTAGCGCTTCGAGTCACGAAACCGCAGCGGATCCTCGGGTGCCACGTCGGCGCCGATCTCGGTCGCGCTCTCCGGGTCCAGGAACTGCATCAGCCGATCGCGCGCGCCAATGCGCATGTGGTGGGCGCACTTCGAGCAGACCTGGAGATTCCGCTCCACCTCGGGCCGGTACAGCACCGAGTCGCAGGCCGGGCATTTCATCCACAGGCCTTCCGGCACGGAACGCATGCGGCGTTCCGTCTTGATCCGCGACGGGATGATCTTCTCGAACCAGGTCATGTCAGTCGAAGTCCAGGCCGGAGATCATAGCCCATGGGCGGTTGTACGCGGTTTCAGGTACCTGCAGGGACTTCGGGTAGCGCACCTGCCAGAGGTAGAGTCCGCTGGCGGGCGCGGTGATCCCGGCCCGCGTCCGATCCCGGGCCGCCAGCACGCCGGCCACCCAGGCCGGCGGCTTCTCGCCCGCCCCGACCTCCATCAGCGTGCCGACGATATTCCTTACCATGTGCTGCAGGAAGGAATTGGCACTGATCTCGAGCACGACGAGCGGACCTTCCGACCTGACCGAAATTGCGTCGACGTGGCGCATTGCGGTCGTGGACTGGCACTCCACCGCGCGGAAAGACGAGAAGTCGTGTTCGCCGACCAGCGCCTGCGCGCCTTCGTGCATGGCATCGGGATCCAGCGCGGCGCGCGTCCAGCACACCCGGTCACGCAGGATCGCCGGGCGCGTCGCGCGCCTCAGGATGCAATAGCGGTAAGTGCGCCCTTGCGCCGTGTGCCGTGCGTGGAACGTGGGCTCGACCTCCATCGCCCAGTGGATGGCGATGTCGGGCGGCAGGCGACTGTTCGCCCCGAGCACCCAGCCGCGCACCGGGCGGCTGGCGTGCGTGTCGAAGTGCGCGACCTGGGCACAGGCGTGGACCCCTGCGTCGGTGCGGCCCGCCGCTGCGACGCTGACCGGGTGGTCGGCGACGACCGAGAGCGCCTTCTGGACGCTGTCCTGGATCGTCAGGAGGCCGGGCTGGTGCTGCCAGCCCGAATACCGCGTGCCGTCGTACTCGATGCCGACGGCCAGGCGCAGGACCGTGCTGCTCACGCTCCCGGCAGGGAATCGATCAGCCGGCGCGCTTCCTGCTTCCGTGAGGCGCTGCCCTCAGCCAGCACTTCCTGCAGGATGTTGCGGGCCCCGTCCGGGTCGCCCATGTCCATGTAAACGCGCGCCAGGTCGAGCTTCGTGCCGACCTCGCTCATCGTCACCGGCTCGGGCTGCGACAGCTGCGGCATCTGCTCGGTCCTGAGCGTGCCGCCCGCCGTCGGGGAACTGTCGGACGCATCCGGCCCACCGGTGTCGAGGTCGACCTCGCCGAAGTCGACCCTCGGCAGCACAGCCGTCGCGCCGTCGGCACCGGCCGGCATCAACGCCGTACGGTCGGTTTCCTCGATGCGCTCCAGCACGGTCGTGTGTTCATGGCCGCGCTGCGCGATCAAGGTGGTTTCGTCGTGCACGCCGGCCGCGATCGCGGTCGCATCGTCGATGCCCGGCAGGCTGTCGAGGTTGCCGAGGTCGAGATCCTCGATCGCCATCTCGGCCGTGGATTCGGGTGTCGCAGGCTGCATGCGGTCGCGCACAGCCTGCTGGCTCGCTTTGAGTCCGGGCGTCTCGACGGTCGGCGTCTCGGATGAGGGCAGCTCGAGCGTCGGCATCTCGACCGTTCCGCCGCCTTCCTGCCCGCCAATGTCCTGGGTCGTGCTGAACGACATCGAGGCATCGCCGAGGTCGAATTCGACCGCGGCGTGCTCGCCGGTCGGTTCCGCTTCGGCCACTTTGCCGAGGTCGAGGTCGAGGCCTTCGTCCCCGTCCGGTGCGGACAGCAGGTCGAGGTCGACGAGGTTGTCGCCGCCCTCGAGCGAGAGGTCGACCCCCGCATCCTGCACGGCGCCCGCGAACATCGCATCATCCGGCGCGAGTTGGCGGCCCATGATGACGATGCGGTCCCATTCGGCGCCGGCGCCCAGCGACTGCTTGAGATCGCGCGCGATGGCCAGGAACTGGCTGGTGTCGCCCGCAACGAAGTGGATCTCCGCCAGCTTCAGCTTGAGGTCGTTGCGCCCGGGCTCCTTCTGCAGGGCCATGCGCACCAGGTCGACTGCCTGGTCGTAGAGGCCGTAGGCCATGTGGAAGTCGGCTTCGGCGAGCGGCTCCGCCTGGTCGAGGTCAATCGCCGCCTCGGCGCTGATCGTTTCCTCGTGGCTGACGCTTGGTCGCGGCGCCTCGGTCCTGGGCCGCGCGACCGGCCGCTCCTCGACCACGATATCCTGGTCTTCGTCGTCCTCGTCGCGGCTCTCGAACACCGGCGGGCGGACCATTTCGGCGGTACGGTCGGCGATGCTCTCGCCGGTAGCGAGCGCCCGCAGGCGCATGGTTTCGGTCGGGATCGGTGCGGTGGCCGGCAGGTCAAACCCCTTCAGTGCGCCGTCCACGTCCTCGTTGCGGCGACGGCGTATGAAGTTGAAGCCGAGCAAGCCGAGTACCACGAGGGCCGCGGCACCGAGCAGGAGCAGCCAGTTGTCGGCCAGTGTGTCGAACAACGACGGGCCGGCGTCGGCCTTGGCTGCCGGCTTCGGCCTGGCCCGCTTCGGCTGCTCAGGCTCCGCCGGCGGAACCGCCTCCCGGCCCAGATCGTCCTCGGGAGCGACCGCAGCTTCGTCCGGGGGCTGCGGCGTCTCGAGCTGCAGGCGGCCCGACTCCTGGCCGCCGCCGGCGGCACGCCAGGCGGCGGTCTGGTCGCGCACTTCGCCCGCCGCCTCGCCGGCTCCGATGCCGGCGATTTCTTCGGAGGTCGGCACGCGCAGGATCGCCCCGGCGCGCAACTGATTGATGTTGCCGTTGAAGGCCTGGGGATTCGCGCGGAACAGCGCGATCATCGTGCGCTGGATGGACTGACGATCGCCGGCGGCCAGCTTGCTCGCGATCCCGTACAGGGTGTCGCCGCGCGCGACTTCGAAGCTCGAGCTGCCGGCGACGGCCGACGCCGGCTGCGCGTCTGCCGCGGGCTCTGGCGCGGGCTCTGGCGCAGCTTGCGGTGCAGGCTCCTCCGGCACCGGGCGCGCGGGGGCGGCGGGCGCCATCGTCACGGGCGCCGCGATCGGCACCGCCACGGGACTCTCCGCGGCGGACAGCACGGCCGGCGGATCGAGCAGCACGGTGTATTCGCGCAGCAGACGGCCGCGCGGCCAGTTGACGTCCACGAGGAACGAAACGAAGGGTTCCGTGATCGCGTCGCGGGAACGGACCAGCAGCACGCTGCGCCCGTCGTTGCCACGGCCAACGGTGAATTCGAGCGAGCTCAGGAAAGCGGGACGGTCAAGCCCGTAGCGCGCGAAGATTTCCGACGCAGCAAGGTTCGCGTTGAGGGATGCGAGCTCCTCGGGCGTGGCGGCGACCAGGTCGATCTCGGCCGAGAGCGGCTGGTTGAGTGCCGAATTGAGGCGGATCTCGCCGAGGCCGAGTCCGAGGGCCACCGCAGGCGTCAACAAGAGCGCCGAAATGAGGACGCGCAATATCCCGCTCATCGTGTCCCCCCAAGACCGCGGCGTGAACATAGCGTGGCCGCGAGCTTGTGAAATGGGTGTGAATCCGGTCACAAGTCCCTGATCCTTTGGGACTATAGCTTACACGCCGTATTTACCAAAATCTTGCCTCGCGTCACGCATTGCCGGGCCCCCGAAGACGCTTCGGGCGTGTGCCGCAATGCGTTGATTCGCGGGACTTCAGCCGGTGATCGGCGGGGTCGATGACGCGACGTCGGCGCATTGCGCGCGATGCCGGAGGACGTGGTCCATAAGCACCAGCAGGAGCATCGCCTCGACGATCGGCACGGCCCGCAGTCCCACGCAGGGATCGTGCCGGCCGGTGGTCACGATCTCGGCCGGCTGCCCGGCGACGTCGATGGTCCGGCCCGGCACCTGGATGCTGGAAGCGGGCTTGAACGAGACGTGCACGATCAGGTCCTGGCCGGAACTGATGCCGCCGAGTGTGCCACCGGAGTGATTCGACAGGAATCCGTGCGGCGTAAGCTCGTCGCGATGTTCGGTGCCGCGCTGCCCGGCGACCGCGACGCCGTCGCCAATCTCCACCGCCTTGGCAGCATTGATGCCCATCATCGCGTGGGCGATGTCGGCGTCGAGCCGGTCGAACATCGGCTCGCCCAGACCCGGCGGCACGCGGCTCGCGCGCACGCTGACGCACGCCCCGATGGAATCGCCCGCGCGGCGCAGCTGCTGCACGTAGTCCTCGAGGAGCGGCAGACGCGACGGATCGGCGCAGAAGAACGGGTTGTCGCGGGCGGTGTCCGCATCGACGCACTCGAGCCGGTGCGGACCGACCTGGGACAGCCAACCGGCAACGGTCAGGCCGAACTTCGCGCGCAAGTACTTGCGCGCGATCGCGCCGGCCGCCACGGTCGCAACCGTGATGCGCGCCGAGGCACGGCCGCCGCCGCGGTAGTCGCGAAACCCGTACTTCTGTTGAT
Source organism: Gammaproteobacteria bacterium (assembly GCA_016874295.1). Taxonomy (GTDB): domain Bacteria; phylum Pseudomonadota; class Gammaproteobacteria; order Steroidobacterales; family Steroidobacteraceae; genus SCUD01. The sequence continues at coordinate 42,811 of VGUH01000014.1, forward strand.
ACGCGTAATCCGCGTGACCGGGCCGGAACCGGTCCTTGATCGTCTCGTAGTCGCGCCCGCGCGCATCGACGTTCTCAACCAGCAAGCCGATCGGAGTGCCGGTCGTTCGCCCCTCGAACACTCCGGACAGGATGCGGACGGTGTCCGGTTCGCGGCGCTGGCTCGTGTGCCGTGACGTCCCGGTGCGCCTCGACTCGAGATCGTCCTGGATGTCTGACTCGGCGAGCTCGAGCCCCGGCGGGCAGCCGTCGACGACCGCGCCGATCGCCGGACCGTGGCTCTCGCCGAAGGTCGTCACGCAGAACAAGCGCCCGAAGGTATTGCCTGACACCGTTCAGCCCGGCAGGTCGGCGGCGTGCGCGAGGAAGACTTCCGCATGCCCTTGCTCGAATGCGAGCCAGGTGAGCGGCAGATCGGCGAAGCGGCGGCGCACGCGCGGCGCGGCATTGCCGGCCTCGACGACCAGGATGCCGCGCGGCGCGAGGTGCTGCCGGGCGCCCGCGACGATGCGCTCAATGACCGCGAGGCCGTGGCGCGCGGCGCGCAGGCTGGAAACCGGTTCGGCGCGATGCTCGCGCGGCAGGCGGCGCATTTCTCCGGCAGACACGTAGGGGGGGTTGCTCACGATGATATCGTAGCGCCGCGCTCCCAGGCCGTCATAGATATCGGCAGCCAGCACGCGCACGCGCCCGCCGAGCCGATGGCGGCGGACATTGTCGCGGGCCACCCTGCGTGCCGCCGGCGACACGTCGGTCGCGTCCACGCGGGCTCGCGGCAGCGCGTGCGCCGCCGCAATGGCGATACAGCCGGAGCCGGTGCCGATATCCAGTACGCTCCTGACGCGCGCGGTATCCACCCACGGCGCGAAGCCCGCGAGGCACAGCTCGGCGATCGGTGAACGCGGCACGAGCACGTCGGGCGTCACCCGGATCGGGTGTCCCGCGAACCAGCTGATACCGGTGAGGTACGCCGACGGGCGGCGCTCCCGCACGCGGCGCTCGATGAGCGCGAGCGCCCGCGCGGCGGCCTGCCCGGCGACGGGGAGCCGGTAGCTTGCCGGCGCCGACTGATGCGCGAGACCGAGCGCGTGGAACACGAGCGCCGCCGCTTCGTCACGCGGGTTGTCCGTGCCGTGACCGTAGTGCAGCCGCGCGCGCGCGAGCCGCTCGGTCGCCAGGTCGAGCAGCTCGCCGACATCCGCGAATTCGCGGCGCCCGCCGCGTGACCTTGCAGTCATGGCGGGCAGTCTACCCGGCGCCGCGCGTGCCGGTCCCGGCCATGGAATAATCCGGCCATGCCGCGCCTGCTCATCGCCACCATCATCCTTGCGGGAACCATTGCCGGCATCGCCGCAGCGCAGTACTTCCGGCGTGCGGACCCGGCCCCGCCCGAGCTCGAGCGGGCCGCGATGTTCGCGGTCACGCGCGCCCTCCCCGAGTTCGCGCTGATCGACCACGCCGGGCAGCCGTTCGGCCCGGGGCGACTGCGCGGGCAATGGACCTTCCTGTTCTTCGGCTTCGTGAATTGCCCCGACGTCTGTCCGACGACGCTCGCGACGCTCGCCGCCGTGCGCAATTCGCTCGCCGACCTGCCGGGGGACCGGCAACCCGCGGTCGCGCTCGTCAGCGTCGACCCGGACCGTGACACGCCCGATGTCCTCGCGCCTTACGTCACGCACTTCGACCGGTCCTTCACCGGCGTGACCGGGACGCGGGAATCGATCGGCGTGCTCACCGACGGGCTCGGGGTCGCGGTCATGACCGGGCCGGCCGACGCTGCTGGCAACTATTCGGTCGACCACACGGCGGCCATCTTCCTCGTCGACCCCGAAGGCCGCGTGGCCGCGCTCTTCAGCGGCCCCCACGAGGCCGGGACGATCGCGCGCGACTACCGGCGCATCGTCACTGCGCGTTGAAAGGGACCGCCGCGTGAGCGGACGCAGCCTCGGCGAGCGCGCGTTCATCGGGCTGCAGTACCTGTTGCCGCAGCATGTTCTCTCGCGCCTGGTCGGCTGGGTCGCGGAGTGCCGCGTAGCCCTGGTGCGGCGGTTCCTCGTCCGCACGTTCCTGAGCCACTACCCGGTCGACCTCACCGAGGCCGCGCAGCCTGAACCGGACGCGTACGCGAGCTTCAACGACTTCTTTACGCGCCGCCTGAAGGCCGGTGCGCGGCCGCTCGACGCCGACCCGCGTGCCGCGCTCTGCCCGGCGGATGGCACCCTGAGCCAGTCGGGCCCCGTCGCGGGCGACACGCTGTTGCAGGCCAAGGGCATCGACTATTCCGCCGCGGCGTTACTCGGCGGCGACCCGGCGCAGGCCAGCAAATTTGCCGGCGGTGCGTTCGCGACCATCTACCTCGCACCGCCCAACTACCACCGCGTCCACATGCCGCTGGCGGGTACGCTGAGGGTCGCACGCTTTGTCCCGGGCGACCTGTTCAGCGTCAACGCGGCGACCGCCGCGAGCGTGCCGGGTCTGTTCACGCGCAATGAGCGCGTGGTGTGCATCTTCGACACGCCGGCCGGCCCGATGGCAGTGGTCCTCGTGGGCGCGCTGTTCGTCGGCAGCATGAGTCTCGCCTGGGCGGGCCGCATCCGAGCCGACGGCGGCGGTCGCGTGCACGAACTGGCCGTGCACGACCCGATCATTGCGCTTGACCGTGGCGCCGAACTTGGCTGGTTCAACATGGGCTCGACGGTCGTCGTCCTGTTCGGTCCGCGCGGGCCAGCGCTGGTCGAGGGACTCGCGCCGGGCCGCGCCGTACGGGTCGGCGAGCGCCTGGCGCTGCCGCGATGACGGGCGAGGACTGGCGGCCGTCGGCCTCTCTCGAACTGCTGCGGGCGCGCGCCGGCATGCTCGAGCGCATCCGCGCGTATTTCGCGGCCCAGCAAGTGCTCGAGGTACAGACGCCGCTGCTCTCGGCGGCCGCCGTCAGCGACCCGGCGATCGAATCGGTCGGGGCAGGAACGGAGCACGGCGAGCGGCTCTGGTTGCAGACGTCGCCGGAATACGCGATGAAGCGGCTGCTGGCCGCCGGTTTCGGCGACTGCTACCAGGTCTGCCCGGTGTTCCGCGACGGCGAATCCGGGCGCCTGCACAACCCGGAATTCACGATGATCGAGTGGTACCGGCTCGACTTCGGCGTCGGCGAGATGGCGCACGACGTGGACCGGCTGTTGCGCGTCGCCTGCGCGGAGCTGCGCGGCTTCCCGGCCGCCCGCGCGGTCAGCTACCGGGCAGCGATGCTCGAGTGCTGCGGCGTCGACTGCGTGAGCGCCGGGGTGCCGGAAATTCGTGAGGTGCTGGCGGCGCGCGGCATCGAGCCGGCGCAATTCGGCGCCTGGGAGCGCGACGAGTGGCTCGACCTGCTGATGGGCGCCGTGGTCGGCCCGGCGCTCGGCCACGACGCTCCGGTGTTCGTGCACGACTACCCGCCCGGGCAGGCGGCACTCGCGCGCCTGCGGACGCTGCCCGACGGATCTGAGGTCGCCGAGCGCTTCGAGCTCTACGTCGACGGGCTCGAGCTCGCAAACGGCTTCCGCGAGCTCGGCGACGCCGCGGAACAGCGCCGCCGGTTCGAGCAGGACCAGGCGACCCGCCGGCGGCGCGGCCAGCGGCTGCGGCCGATCGACGAGCGGCTGCTCGCGGCGCTCGCGGCCGGGCTGCCGGACTGTGCCGGCGTTGCGCTCGGCTTCGACCGGCTGGTGATGGCGGCCCATCGCCTGCCGTCACTCGATGCGGCCATGGCATTTGCTATTGCACGAGCTTGAGGAGCAGCGATGCTGCGCACGCAAGACGACTCGACGGACCTCCTGAAACTGGCCGAAGGGGCGTTCGCGGGCGAGCGCGATCCCTGGGCGAACGCCGCGAACGCCGCGGCGCTCGTGTTCGAGCGCCTGCCGGACCTCAACTGGGCGGGTTTCTACTTCCTTCGTGGCGGCGAGCTGGTCGTCGGTCCCTTCCAGGGGCGGGTCGCCTGCGCACGAATTCCGCTCGGGTCGGGCGTGTGCGGCACTGCGGCTGCGCAACGTGCGACGCTCCTGGTGCCCGATGTGCACGCGTTCCCGGGCCACATCGCCTGCGACGCCGCCTCGAACTCGGAAATCGTGGTACCGCTCCTCGCCAGCGACCGGCTGGTTGGTGTGCTCGACCTCGACAGCCCGCGTCTCAACCGCTTCGGCGCTGACGACGCACGACTGCTGGAGGCGCTCGCGGAACGTCTCGTCGCAGCATGCGACTGGAGCCTCGCCGCTATCGACGGTTTTTGATCGGTGCCGGGTCGCACTTATCGTACTTATTGGGCATCGCCCAATAAGTACGATAAGTGCGACCCGGCACCATGCTACTTCGCGCGGGCGATATAGGCGGCGCTGCGCGTATCGACCTTGATGACTTCGCCCTGGTTGATGAACAGCGGCACCTTGACGACGGCCCCAGTCTCTAGCTTGGCCTGCTTCGTGCCGCCGGTGACGGTGTCGCCGCGCATGCCGGGATCCGTCTCGACGATCTTGAGCTCGACGTGCGGCGGGGGCGTCACCGTCAGCGGCTGGCCATTCCAGAGCGTCACGATGCAGACCGTGCCGTCCTTGAGCCACTGCGCGGCGTCACCGATTGCGGTCTCACCGGCCGCGAGCTGCTCGTAGGATTCCGGGTTCATGAAGTGCCAGAACTGCCCGTCGGAATACAGGAACTGCATGTCGGCATCCATGACGTCCGCCGCCTCGACGGAATCGCCGGACTTGAACGTGCGCTCGATGACCCGCCCGGTGCGCAGGTTCCTGATGCGCACGCGATTGAAGGCCTGGCCCTTGCCTGGCTTCACGAACTCGTTTTCCACGATCGTGAACGGGTCGCCGTCGAGCAGGATCTTGAGGCCGGAGCGGAATTCGCTGGTGTTGTAGCTGGACATCGCAATCCGCCGTCGCGGGCCGCCCGGCATGGCCGGGCAGGTGGAGCCTCGGGGCCGCGTATGATAGCCGCTGCCCGCACGACCGGCCACTCTGCCCGGGAGCTTGACGCGGATCGCGAAATCCGGGGTTTTCCGGGTGTTGCTATCCCCGCCGCCACCCCCGAGGCAGGACGCCCCCGGAGTCCGATGAAGCCGATTTCCGCGGTCCCGATGATTGCCCTGACACGCAGCCAGGACAACGTCGAGGCGATCAACAAGGCGCTCCGGAACGCCGGCCACCCGGTCCACGTGACCTGGCTGCCGGACGCGCGCGACCTCGGCGACGTATTGACCCAGGCCTCGGCCGAGATGCTCATGCTGTTCGCCGACGAGGGGATCGTCGACCTCGCGAGCGCCATGGATTTCCGCGCCCGTTTTACCCCCGAGGTGCCGGTCCTCATCGTGCGCGACAAACTGGACGAGAACGAGATCGCGAAGTCCCTCGCGCTCGGCGCGCAGGACGCCGTGACCCTAGGCAATGTGCCCCGGCTGCAGCTGGTAGTCGGCCGCGAACTGCGCACCTTCCGTCTCGACCGCGCGCTGTCGGCGACGCTCGCTTCGGCCCGCGAAGCCAAGAAACAACTGCAGCACATCGTCGAAAGCTCGACCGACGCGATTGCGCAGGTCCAGGAGGGCATCATCGTCGACGCGAACCCTGCATGGCTCGCGCTGTTCGGGTACTCGAACCCCGAAGAAGTCGTCGGTACGCCGCTGATGGATGCATTCGATCCCGACGACCACGCCGCCATTAAGGGCGCATTGGTCGCCAGCATGCATGGCAAGTGGTCCGGACACACGCTGCGCGCCTCGGCGCTGGTCGTGAGCGGCCACCATCCGTCGCTCGAGTTCCAGCTCGTGCGCGCCGAGTTCGACGGTGAGCCCTGCGTGCAGGTCGTCGTGCCGGCCAAGGTCGGCGACGCAGGGGAATACGAACGCAAGCTCCAAGAGGCGCTGCAGAGCGACCCCGCGACGGGCTTCCTGCACCGCCGCAATTTCATCGAAAAACTCCGCGAGCGGATCAGCGAGCCCGTCCGGGGCGGCGTGCGCTGCATCGCCTACATCGAGCCGGACAAGTACCAGGCGCTGCACGAGGAACTCGGCGTCCTGTCCGGCGAGGAGTTCCTCTCGGACTTCGCCCGGGTATTGCGCGAGCAGCTGCAGCCCGGCGACCTCGCGGGTCGCTTCGGCGGGAATGGATTCATGCTGCTCGTCGAACGCGGCAACACCCGGGACGTCGAGGCCTGGTCGGAGCACGTGGTGCACAAGGTGGCGACCGAAGTGTTCCAGGCCGGTGCCAAGTCCATGTCCACCACCTGCACCATCGGCCTCGGGCCCGTGCCAGCCGAGGTGCGCACGCCCGAAGGCCCGGCGAGCGACGCCTACCAGGCGCAGCGCCAGGGCCGGGAGATGGGCGGCAACCGCGTGCAGCTGCTCGAACACACGGGCGCAATGCTGCGACTGCAGGACCAGGACCGACTCTGGGTGCAGCGGATCAGGACGGCGCTCGAGGAGAGCCGCTTCCGGCTCGTGCAGCAGCCGATCGCGAGCCTGGTCGGCGAAGACCTCGGCATGTACGACGTGCTGGTGCGCATGCTGGACGAGCAGGGCCAGGAGGTGCTGCCGTCGGCATTCATGCCAGCCGCCGAGCGCAACGATCTCATGAAGGACATCGACCGCTAAGTGATCAGCGCGGCGATGTCGTTCTGTGCGGCGCGCAAGCCCGGTGCGCTGTTCGTCCGGCTTTCGCAGGACACGCTCGCGGACGCGGCGCTGCCTGACTGGCTTTCGGACGATCTCAAGAAGGCGAAGATCGAGCCGGCGCGCATCGTGTTCCAGGTCCGCGAGGAATCGGCCGCGCAGCAGATCAAGGAGGCCGTCGCACTGCACAAGGCGCTCGCGGAGCGCGGCTTCCGATTCGCGCTGGAGGGTTTCGGTGTCGGACGCGACACCGAGCAGCTCCTGAACCACCTGAAGCCGGACTTCGTGAAGATCCGCGGCGCACTGATGCAGGGCCTCTCGGCCGACCAGGGCAAGCAGGCGCGCGTGAAAGCGATGGTCGAACTCGCCCGCAAGTGCAAGGCGATCACGATCGGCGAGCGCGTGCAGGACGCCAACACGATGGCCGTGCTGTGGCAGCTCGGCGTCGAGTTCATCCAGGGCTATTTCGTCAACGCGCCCGAGGAAGTCGTCCTCGGCTGACGGTTGAATCGCGCTCGTCCGGCGACCTTCGCCGCACCGGGTTCCCTCGCTCGTTCCGCCGGAACTTAGTCACTCGCTCGGGACCCGGCGCCGCTCGGTCGCCGGACCAGAGCTATTCGACCGTCAGGCGGGTCACCTTCCGGTAGTTGCGTGACAGGACCGCGCCGCGCTGGCCGCGCGCGCCGAGGTGCTCCTGCAGGTCCTTCCAGGCAAGCGTCATCCTGCGGTCGTCGCAGTGCACGACCAGCGACTGCCCCGGTGCGACCACGATCGCCGCCACCATGAGTTCGTCTCCTGCGCGCGACTTCTTGCCGGGGATGCCGAAAATCAGGTTGCCGCGGCCTTTCTCCATCTCGGGCAGGTCCGCGACCGGGAATGCCAGCAGGCGCCCGTCCGTGTTGACCGCCGCGACCAGCGCACCCGCCGCAGCCGGCACCGGCGAGGCCGGCAGCACCTTCGCGTTCTCCGGCAGGCGGAACACGGTCTTGCCGGCGCGGTTGCGGCCGGTCAGGGCCTCGAGGCGCGCGATGAAGCCGTGCCCCGCGTCGCAGGCGAGCAGCCACCTGTCTGCCGGCTCGCCAATCGCGACCGCCGCGAACGTCGCGCCTTCCGGCGGATCGAGGCGGCCCGACAGCGGCTCGCCCTGCCCGCGCGCCGAGGGTAGCGTGTGCGCGGCCAGCGAGTACGCGCGCCCGGTCGAGTCGATGAACACCGCCTGCTGCGTGCTGCGGCCCCTGGCCGCCGACTGGAATGCATCGCCCTGCTTGTAGGAGAGCGCGATCGGGTCCAGGTCGTGGCCGCGCGCCTGGCGCACCCAGCCGAGCTTCGAGAGCACGACGGTCACCGGCTCGGCGGTGACCAGCTCCTCCTCCGAAATCGCCTGCGCGGCGGCGCGCTCGACGATCTTCGTGCGCCGCGCATCGCCGTACCGCTTCGCGTCCGCCTCGAGCTCGTCGCGGATCAGCTTGCTGAGCTTCGCCGCACTCTTCAGCGTCTTCTCCAGCAACTCCTGCTCCGCAACGAGCTCCTTCTGCTCGCCGCGGATCTTCATCTCCTCGAGTCTGGCGAGGTGGCGCAGCTTGGTCTCGAGGATCGCCTCCGCCTGCAGGTCGGAGAGCTTGAAGCGCTTCATCAGCACCGGCTTCGGCTCGTCCTCGCGCCGGACGATGCGGATCACTTCATCCAGATTCAGGAAAGCGCTGAGCAGGCCGTCGAGGATGTGCAGCCGCGCGGTAACCTTCTCGAGCCGGTAGCGCAGCCGCCGCTTCACCGTCTCCTTGCGGTAGCCGAGCCACTCGAGGAGCAGCTCGCGCAGGCCGAACACGCGCGGCCGGCCGTCGAGCGCGATGACGTTGATGTTTACCCGGTAGCTGCGCTCGAGGTCCGTGGTCGCGAACAGGTGCGCCATCAGCTGCTCGACGTCCACGCGGTTGGAGCGCGGCGTGACGACGAGCCGCGTCGGGTGCTCGTGGTCGCTCTCGTCGCGCAGGTCCTCGACCATCGGCAGCTTCTTCGCGCGCATCTGCTCGGCGATCTGCTCGAGCACCTTGGAGCCCGAGACCTGATACGGCAGCGCGGTGATCACCACCTCGCCGTCCTCCATCTCGTACACCGCGCGCGCGCGGAACGTGCCGTTGCCGGTCTTGTAGATCGCGCGCAGTTCCGACTTCGGCGTGACGATCTCCGCGCCGGTCGGGAAATCCGGACCCTGCACGTACTTGCCGAGCTGCGCGGGCGTCGCCTCGGGATCGTCCAGCAGCTGGATGCAGGCGGCCGCGACCTCGCACAGGTTGTGCGGCGGGAGGTCGGTCGCCATGCCGACCGCGATGCCCTGCGTGCCGTTCAGCAGCACGTTCGGCAGCCGCGCCGGCAGCAGCTTCGGCTCGTCGAGCGTGCCGTCGAAATTCGGCTGCCAGTCGGCCGTGCCCTGGCCGAGCTCGGCGAGCAGCACCTCGGCGTACGGTCGCAGGCGCGACTCGGTATAGCGCATCGCCGCGAACGACTTCGGGTCGTCGGTCGAACCCCAGTTGCCCTGACCGTCCACGATCGGGTAGCGGTAGGAGAAGTCCTGCGCCATCAGCACCATCGCCTCGTAGCAGGCGGAGTCGCCATGCGGGTGATACTTGCCGATCACGTCGCCAACCGTGCGCGCGGACTTCTTGTGCTTGGAACCGGCCGACAGGCCGAGCTCGCTCATCGCGTAGATGATCCGGCGCTGCACCGGCTTCAGCCCGTCCGCGAGCTGCGGCAGCGCGCGGTCGAGGATCACGTACATCGAGTAATCGAGGTAGGCTTTCTCGGTGAAGGCGCGCAGCGGCTGCCTCTCGATGCCATCGAAGTCGAGTGGCGGCTGCCGTGCAGTCATGCCATGGTCGCCAGGTTGCCCTTGGTCTCGAGCCACTCGCGGCGGTCGGCAGCGCGCTTCTTGGCGAGCAGCATGTCGAGCACCTGGTCGGCGCCGTCCTTGGCCTCGACCGTAAGTTGCACGAGGCGGCGCGTGTCGCGTGCCATCGTCGTCTCGCGCAATTGCAGGGGGCTCATCTCGCCGAGGCCCTTGAAGCGCGTGATCACCGGCTTGCCGCGGATGCCCTCGGCCTGGATGCGGTCGAGGACGCCCGCCTTGTCGTGCTCGCCGAGCGCGTAGTAGACGTTCTTGCCCACGTCGATGCGGAACAGCGGCGGCATCGCTACGAACACGTGACCGGCGAGCACCAGCGGGCGGAAGTGGCGCAGGAACAGCGCGCACAGCAGCGTCGCAATGTGCGCACCATCCGAATCTGCGTCCGCGAGAATGCAGACCTTGTGGTACCGGAGCCCGGAGAGATCCGCCGAACCCGCGTCGACGCCCAGCGCGGTCGTGATGTCGTGCACTTCCTGCGAGGCCAGGACATCCGCCGCCTCCACTTCCCAGGTGTTCAGGATCTTGCCGCGCAGCGGCATGACCGCCTGGAACGCGCGGTCGCGCGCCTGCTTCGCCGAGCCGCCTGCGGAATCGCCCTCCACCAGGAACAGCTCGCAGTGCTCGGGCTCCTGCAGCGTGCAGTCCGCAAGCTTGCCGGGCAGCGCGGGGCCGGAGGTGATGCGCTTGCGCGTGACGCGCGCCGCAGCCTTGCTGCGCTCCTGGGCGTTCGCGATCACGAACTGCGCGACCTCCTCGCCGGCCTCCGGGTGCTGATTGAGCCACAGTGCGAACGCGTCCTTGACCACTCCCGAGACGAATGCCGCCGACTCGCGCGAGGAGAGCTTCTCCTTGGTCTGGCCGGCGAACTGCGGGTTCTGCATGCGCACCGATAGCACGAACGCGACGCCGCTCCAGACATCCTCGGGCGCCAGCTTGAGACCGCGCGGCACAAGATTGCGGAACTCGCAGAACTCGCGCACTGCGTCGGTCACGCCCGAGCGCAGGCCATTGACGTGCGTGCCGCCCTCGGGCGTCGGAATCAGGTTCACATAACTCTCGGACACCGGCGATTCCGCGTCCGGGGCCCAGCAGAACGCCCAGTCCGCGCTTTCGTTGCCGCCCTTCACATGGCCCGCGTAAGGCTCCTCTGGCAGGCGCGCCGACTTGCCGAGCTGCTCCAGCAGGTAGGCGCCGAGGTCGCCGGTGAAGTACCACTCCTCGGACTCGCCGGTGGACTCGACGCTGAGCTTCACCCGCAAGCCCGGGCACAGCACGGCCTTGGCCTTCAGCACGTGCTTCAGCCGCGGCACCGACACGTTCGGCGAGTCGAAGAACGCCGGGTCCGGCCAGAAGCGGACGGTGGTCCCCGTCTGGCCACGCTTCGCGCCGCCGACCGCCTCGAGCTTCGAGAATACCTTGCCGTTCTTGAAGCCGATGTTCCATTCCTTGCCGTCGCGCAGGACGTTGCACTCGAGGTGCTTCGATAACGCGTTGACGACTGAGACGCCGACGCCGTGCAGGCCGCCCGCGCTCTCGTAGTTCTTGTCCGAGAACTTCCCGCCCGCGTGCAGGCGCGTCAGGATCAGCTCGACGCCGCTCACTTTTTCCTTCGGGTGGATGTCCACCGGCATGCCACGGCCGTCATCCACGACCGAGACCGAGCCGTCCTTGTGCACCGTGACGGCGATATGCTCGCAATGGCCGGACAGCGCTTCGTCGACGCTGTTGTCCACGACCTCGTGCACGAGGTGGTTGGGGCTCCTCGTGTCGGTGTACATGCCGGGACGGCGGCGGACGGGTTCGAGTCCCTCGAGGACTTCGATGTCCGATGCGGTGTACGACTGCGCCATGCGGGCCGGGATTCTACAACGAAGGCAACGAAGGGGACGCGCCCCTTCATTGTGCACAGACTTGCTGCGCACGGGCGGCCGGGCGGGTGCCCTCGCTCGTTCCGCCGGAACTTAGTCACTTCGCTCGGGCACCCGCCTGGCCTGCGTGCGCGGCAAGCCAGCGTCGAATGAGACGCGCCACCCCCTGCGATAGTGGCGCCGGTCGGGCGCGCGCGAGCCGGCGGGACCTGCGAGCGAGCGAGGAGAGTCCCGCCGGCGAAGTGCGCGCCCGCTAGGCACCCCCCTCGCTGAAGGGGCGCGTCCCTTTCGTTGTGGCCGAGGTCGCCGCCGGGCGATGCGTGAAGTAAACTGCCTGCGCCATCCGGCACGGGCGGACCACGCGTGAGCCGACAGAAACAGCCGACACCCGACTTCGAGGCGGCGCTCGCCGAGCTCGAGACCATCGTTCAGCGCCTCGAGCAGGGCGAGCTCCCGCTCGAGGAGTCACTGCGCCAGTTCGAACGCGGCGTCGTGCTCACACGCAGCTGCCAGAAGGCGCTCCGGCAGGCGGAGGAGAAGATCCGCGTGCTCTCGAAGGGCGCCGACGGCGAGCTCGTGGAGCGCGATTTCGAGGCGGCTGACGAGGACTGACGGGACGCCATGCAGGCTCCTGCCCCGGCCGGCGACTGGCAGTCGGCGTACCGCGAGCGCGTGGAAGTGGTGCTGCAGCGCGCGCTGCCCCCGGAATCGCGCGAACCCGCGCGCCTCCATGCCGCCATGCGCTACGCGGCGCTCGGCGACGGCAAGCGCATCAGGCCCCTGCTCATGTACGCCAGCGCCGGGGCGATCGGCGTTGCGCCGGACGTCGTCGACGCCGCCGCCGCCGCCGTAGAGCTGATCCACGCCTACTCGCTGGTGCACGATGACCTGCCGGCGATGGACGACGACGACTTGCGGCGCGGCCGGCCGACCACGCACCGCGCGTTCGACGAGGCGACGGCGATCCTCGCGGGCGACGCGCTGCAGGTACTGGCATTCGAACTGCTCGCCGACGGGCCGATGCCGGGCGTGACCGATGCCGCGCGCATCGAAATGATCCGCCTGCTGGCCCACGCAAGCGGCACCCAGGGCATGGCTGGCGGCCAGGCGATCGATCTCGCCGCCACCGGGCGGCGCCTCACGCCGCAGCAGATCGAGTCGATGCATGCGCTCAAGACCGGTGCGCTGATCCGCGCCGCAGTGCTCATGGTCTGCGCGGCCAGGCCGGGCCTGCCCGAGCGGGATCGCGAGGCGCTCGACCGCTACGGCCGCGCGATCGGCCTGTGCTTCCAGATCGTGGACGACCTGCTCGACGTCCTCGGCGATACCGCCGTGACCGGCAAGGTGGCGGGCACGGATGCGCTGCGCGGCAAGCCAACCTACCCGGCCGTGGCCGGCGTCGCCGCGGCACGCTCGCGTGCCGCGCAGCTCGCCGAGGAAGGCATCGCGGCGCTCAGCGGCTTCGGGCCGGGGGCCGACCGGCTGCGCGAGTTCGCGGGCGACCTCGTCCGGCGCGGGCGATAGGCTGCGGTTGACGCGTATGCCCCCCCTGCCGCGCTCCAGTAGACTCTGACCATGGGTGAGGACGCCGAAGGGAGCCTGCTCGCCGGGATCGAGGCGCCGGCGGACCTCAGGGCCCTGCCGCGCGGCGAGCTGCGCCCGCTCGCGGACCAACTTCGCAGGTACCTGGTCGAGACCGTCGGCCAGATGGGCGGCCACCTGGCCGCGGGATTGGGCACGGTCGAACTCGCGGTCGCCCTGCACTACGTCTTCGACACGCCCTACGACCGGCTGATCTGGGACGTCGGTCACCAGGCCTACCCGCACAAGGTCCTGACCGGACGCCGGCGCCGGCTGTCCAGCATCAAGCAGCGTGGCGGACTTGCACCCTTCCCGGCGCGCGCCGAGAGCGTGTACGACAGTTTTGGCGTGGGCCATTCGAGCACTTCGATCAGCGCCGCGCTCGGCATGGCCATCGCCAACCGGCTGACCGGCAACGACCGGCGCGTGGTGGCGGTCATCGGCGATGGCGCGATGAGCGCGGGTCTCGCCTGGGAGGCGCTGAACCACGCGGGCAGCATGGATGTCGACCTGCTCGTGGTGCTGAACGACAACGACATGTCGATCTCGGAAAATGTCGGCGCGCTGTCCAAGTACTTCGCGCGGCTGCTGTCCGGACACACCTACTCGCATTTGCGCGAGGGCGGCAAGAAGGTGCTGCGCAGGATGCCGGCCGTGTGGGAGCTGGCGCGCCGCTCGGAGGTGCACGCCAAGGGCATGGTGCTGCCCGGCGCGCTGTTCGAGGAGATGGGCTTCAACTACATCGGGCCGATCGACGGCCACGACCTGGATGCGCTGGTGGCGACGCTCGGCAACATGCGCAGGCTCCCCGGCCCGCAGTTCCTGCACGTCGTCACGCAGAAGGGCAAGGGCTACGCGCCGGCCGAGGCCGACCCGATCAAGTGGCACGGCCCGGGCCCCTACGATCCCGCGAGCGGGACGCTCTTCAAGGAGAAATCCGCCGGCCCGACCTATTCGCAGGTCTTCGGCGAGTGGCTGTGCGACATGGCCGAGCTCGACGCGCGCTTCGTCGGCATCACGCCCGCCATGCGCGAAGGCTCGGGACTCGTCGAGTTCGAGCAGCGCTTCCCGGAACGTTACTTCGACGTTGCCATCGCCGAGCAGCACGCGGTGACGCTCGCCGCCGGCCTCGCCTGCGACGGCATGCGCCCGGTCGTGGCGATCTACTCGACTTTCCTGCAGCGCGGCTACGACCAGCTGATCCACGACGTGGCGCTGCAGCGGCTGCCGGTCGTGTTCGCAGTCGACCGCGCCGGTCTCGTGGGCGGCGACGGCGCGACCCACCAGGGCGTTTTCGATCTGTCATTCCTGCGTTGCGTGCCGAACATGGTGGTGATGGCGCCGGCGGACGAGAACGAATGCCGCCAGATGCTCTACACCGCCGGCCAGCTCGACCAGCCGGCCGCGGTGCGCTACCCGCGCGGACGCGGGCCGGGCGTCGCCGTCGAGCGGACCATGCGCGCGCTGCCGGTTGGCCGCGCCGAGCTGCGCCGGCAGGGCGCGAGCGGACTCGCGCTGCTCGCGTTCGGGACGATGGTGGGTGCCGCCACCCCGGTCGCCGAGGCGCTCGACGCCACGCTGGTCAACATGCGGTTCGTGAAGCCGCTCGACGAGGCGCTGGTCGCCGAGGTCGCCGCGCAGCACCGCGCGATCGTCACGCTCGAGGAAAACGCCGTGGCGGGCGGCGCCGGCTCGGCGGTGCTCGAGCAGCTGCAGCGGATCGGCAGCGTCATCCCGGTTCTGCAGCTCGGCGTACCGGATGGATTCATCGAGCACGGCTCGCGCGAGGACAACCTGGCGGGAGCCGGGCTCGACAGCCCGGGCCTCAGGGCCGCGATCGAGCACTTCTGGCGCGGCCACGCCGTCGCGCGGGCTGTGCCCGCCGGCTAATCAGGACCAATATGGTATGATTTCGGCATGAACGCGAAGCCTGCGGGGATTGTTGCCCCGATCATCGAGGACGTGCAGGGACGCGCCGACACGCGGCGGATCCCGATCGACCGCGTCGGCATCAGGGAGATCTACCATCCGGTGCGGGTCAAGGACCGCTCGGGCGGCGAGCAGCACACGATCGCGAACTTCAGCATGTACGTGCACCTGCCGCACAATTTCAAGGGCACGCACATGTCGCGCTTCGTGGAGATCCTGAACGAGCACGAGCGCGAGATCTCGGTCGAGTCGTTCAACGAAATGCTGGCATCCATGACCACCCGCCTGAACTCCGGCGGCGGCCACCTGGAGATGACTTTCCCCTACTTCGTCATGAAGCAGGCGCCGGTCTCCGGCGTGCAGAGCCTGCTCGACTACCGTGCGACGCTCGCCGCCGAGATACGGGACGGCCGGATCGAGACCTGGATCAAGGTGCTCGTGCCGGTGACCAGCCTGTGCCCCTGCTCGAAGCAGATCTCCGACTACGGCGCCCACAACCAGCGCTCGCACCTGACGATTTCCGCCAGGATCCGCGAGCACGTCTGGCTCGAGGAACTGATCGACATCGCCGAGGAGGAAGGCAGCTGCGAGTTGTACGGGATCCTCAAGCGTCCGGACGAGAAGTTCGTGACCGAGCACGCCTACGACAACCCGAAGTTCGTCGAGGACATCGTCCGCGACGTCGCCACGCGGCTCAATGCCGACGAGCGGATCCGCTCGTACGTCATCGAGGCCGAGAATTTCGAGTCGATCCACAACCACTCGGCCTACGCGCGCATCGAGCGCGACAAGGACGAGAAGCCGACCTGACCTGCGCGCCGACCCAGGGGTCGGCCGGGGTTCCCTCGTTCGCTCCGCCGGAACTTTAGTCGCTCACTCGGGACCCCGGCCGCCCCTGTCGGCGCGCGGCCGGGCGGCATCCGACCCGCGCGTATGAAGGACCGCGTCGGCGGCCGCTGTGCGCGAGCCGTTGGCGCGCTTGGGCCGGGCGGGGTCCCGTACGAGCGACTTGCGGTCGCCACCAGGAGCGAGTGCGGGAACCCCGCCCGGCCAAAGCACGCGCGAATGGATACGCGCGTCAGCTGACGCCGCGGGACTCGCCGTTCTGCAGGCGCGAGATCAGCGACTTGAGGAAGACCTTGTTGAATCGCAGCTGGCAGGCCGATGAGGCCTGTTCGAGCAGCGTCGAGCTGACGCGCAGGACCGTGACGTCCTTGCCCGCGAGCACGGCCGCCTGGCGCTTGGCGCCGCGCAGGTAGCTGGTCTCGCCGAAGCAGTCGCCCGCTTCCAGCCGGCCGACGATGCGCCCGTCGCGCTCGACCGTGCAGGCGCCGGTGACGATCACGTAGAAACGATCGTCGATGCCGCCCGCGCGGACGATTTCGTCGCCCTGCGCGTGCGACTGCCAGGTGCCGGCGCGCAGCACCTCCCAGATCTCGCCCGCCGAAAAGTCGTGGAAGAACTTGAGGCGACGCAGCAGGTTGAAGTGCTCCTGGCGATCGCTGCGGTCCGCGCCCCTGCGCTGCTGCGCGTGCACGCGCGCGATCGCGTTGGCGAACTCCGCCCCGTTCGGGTAGCGCTTGTCGATCTCCTTGTGCATCGCCATCGCGACCACGTTCTCGAGCTCGGCCGGGAGTTCGGCGCGCAGCGAGAGCATCGGCGCGGGCGTCGCATAGACGATCGCGTGCAGCAGCTTCGCCAGCACGCCGGCCCGGAACGGCCGGTGGCCGGTCAGCAGCTCGTACATGACGGCGCCAAGCGAGTAGATGTCCGAGTGATTGGTGAGCTCGAGCGACTGCATTTGCTGCGGCGACATGTAGCTCGGGCTGCCGGGGATGCCCTCGATGCGCGAGAAATCCGCGTCGTTATGCAGCGCGATGCCGAAGTCGATCAGCCGGAGGTCGCTGTCCGTGGTCAGCATCAGGTTGCTGGGCTTGATGTCGCGGTGGATCACGCCGCGCGAATGCGCGTAGTGCAGCGCCTTCGCGCACTTGAACATCAGCGTCAGAACGTCGTCCACCGGCAGCAGGTTATCCGGCCGCGTATAGGCGGCGAGCGTGCGCGCGCCGTGGGTGAACTCGGTGACCACGTAGTAATGGCCGTTCTCCTCGCCGGCGTCGTAGATCGGCATGATGTTCGGGTGCTGCAGCATCCCGACCATGTGCGCCTCGGAGAGGAACATCTTGCGCGCGACCTTGGCGCGCGCCGGGTCGTCGTCGGCCGCGATGCGGTAGGCCTTGATCGCGACGTCGCGGCCGTAGAAGGGATCGTGCGACAGGTACACGGTGCCGGTGGAGCCGCGCCCTACCTCGCGGATCACGTCGTACTTGCCGATGCGCTCGCCAAGGGCGGGGCCACCGTCTGCGGGGCGCATGATCGTCGGCACGGTTGCGGTAGCGATGGCCGGCTCCTCTCGGGATCGACCGTGAGGATATTTCGTCAAAACCCCCGGAACCGTGAACCGCTTCGCGCTTCGCCGGGGGCCGCCAGGTGGTCATCCGAAGTGGTCGAAACCGTGACCGGCATCTCGCCCCGGCGGCGCGCCGTCGACCAGCACGCCCGGCGCCTCCGTGACCACGCCGATGCGCCGCAGCACCACGCCGGCGTCGAGCGCTGCGAGCTTCGCCCGCTCGGCGGGATTCGCGCTGAACAGCAGCTCGTAGTCGTCCCCGCCACCGAGCGCATACCGCAGCCGTTCCCCGGGCGGGGCCACCGAGCACAGGCCGGCCGAGAGCGGCAGCTCGCGGCTCGCGATGTCGGCGCCGGCACCGCTCGCCGCGCACAGCTTGCCGAGATCTCCCAGCAGCCCGTCGGAAAGGTCGATGCAGGCGGTCGCGATCCCGCGCAGCGCGACGCCGAGCGCGACGCGCGCCTGCGGCAGCTGTAAGCGCGCGAGCAGCGCCTCGCGCGCCCGGCCCTGGGCGTTCAGGCGCCCCTGGAGGATCGCGAGGCCGGCGGCCGCATCGCCGGGCGTGCCGCTGACCCACAGGTCGTCACCGGGGCGCGCGCCGCCGCGCCGCAGCGCCTGGTCCGCCGGCACGGCGCCGGCCAGGGTCACAGAGACGGTCAGCGGCCCGCGGGTCGTGTCGCCGCCGACCAGGGCGACGCCGTGACGGCGCGCGAGCGCATCGAAGCCGGCGGAGAAGCCTGCCAGCCAGTGTTCGTCGACGGCCGGCAGCGTGAGGCCGAGCAGCGCCCAGTCGGGTTCCGCGCCCATGGCCGCGAGATCGGAGAGATTCACCGCGAGCGCGCGATGACCGACGAAGCGCGCGTCGAAACCCGCCGGGAAGTGCACGGCGTCGACCAGCGTGTCGAGCGCGAGCACGAGCGCCGCGCCCGGCGTCGGCGCGACCAGCGCGCCGTCGTCGCCGACGCCGGCCAGCACGTCCTTGCGCTGCGCGCCGCGCCCGGTGAAGTACCGCTCGATCAGCTCGAACTCGCCGGACACGGCCAGCCCCGCCCTAGGCGAGCTCCGCGCCGCGGTGCGCGCGCGAGGCGCGATCGAGCACGGCATTGACGTAGCGGTAGCCGTCGGTCGCGCCGAAGCGCTTGGCGAGCTCGATGCCTTCGTTGATCACCACCCGGCATGGAATCTCCGGGCGTGCCATGAGTTCCCAGAGGCCGAGCACGAGAATCGCGTGCTCGACCGGGTCGAGGCGCGCGGGCTCGATGTCGGAGTGGCGCGCGAGCTCCGCGTCGAGACCGGCGAACTCCGCCGGGATCGCGGCAAGCGCGGTGCGGAAATACTCGCGATCGGCCCTGGCGAATTCCGGCGCCAGCTCGTACTGCGCGGCGAGCTCCGCGGCGGGCTGGCGTGCGAGCTGCCACTGGTAGAGCGCCTGCACCAGCAGCTTGCGCGCCGCCGCCCGTGCCTGCACGCGGTCACGGCCGGACGACTGCGCGCTCACTTTGCAAGCCTGCGCATCAGGTTGGCGAGCTCGACGGCCACCCGCGCGGCGTCCGCCCCGCGGTTGCCCTCGCTACCGCCCGCGCGCTCAAGCGCCTGCTCCTCGGTGTCGGTGGTCAGCACGCCGAATGCGACCGGCACGCCGGTCTCGCTGGCGATTCGCGCGAGACCCGCGGCGCACTCCCCGGCGACGTAGTCGAAGTGCGGGGTGTCGCCGCGGATCACCGCGCCGAGCGCGACGATCGCGTCGCAGCGGCGCGACTCGGCGAGGCGCCGCACCACGGGCGGGAGGTCGAACGCCCCCGGCACGCGTACCAGCTCGAGCGATGCCGGGTCCGCGCCCAGCTCCGCGAGCGCCTCGACGGCTCCCGCGACCAGGCGCTCGACGACCGGCGCATTGAAGCGCGACGCGACCAGCGCGATGCGCAGATCCCCGACGCGGGAATCGCCCTCGATGATGCGTGGCGTATTCACGCCGCGAGTATATCAGGCGCTCGCGCGCTCACTCCTCGTAGCCGGCGATCTCCAGCCCGAACGCGGCGATGCCGAGCAGCTGGCGCGGCGCGGACAGCACGCGCATGCGCGTGACGCCGAGGTCGCGCAGGATCTGCGCGCCGATTCCGTAAGTGCGCAGCACCGCCCCGCCCTGGCCCGTGTCCGGCTCGTGCTCGTGCGCGCCGGTGCCGATGACCTCGGAGTCAAGCTCGTCGGGCCGCAGCACGACCACGATGCCGTGCGGCTCACGCGCGATCCGCGCGAGCGCCGCGCGCAGCGTCCAGCCGGTATGCTCACCGTGGATGCCGATCAGGTCGCGCGGGGTGTCGCGCACGTGCACGCGCACGAGCGGCGGCACCGCGCCCGGCTCGCCGCGCACCAGCGCGACGTGCAGCCGGCCGTGCACGCGGTCGGCGTACCAGCGCATGCGGAAGCTGCCCGCCTCGGTCTCCACCTGCCGGTCCGCGACGCACTCGATCGAGCTTTCCTTAGCGAGCCGCCAGCGGATCAGGTCCGCGATCGTGCCGATCGCGAGGCCGTGCTCGCGCGCGAAGCGCTCGAGCTCGGGCCGGCGCGCCATCGTGCCATCCTCGTTCAGGATCTCGACGATCACCGCGGCCGGCTCGAACCCGGCGAGGCGCGCCAGGTCGCAGCCGGCCTCCGTGTGGCCGGCGCGCGTCAGCACACCCCCCGGCCGCGCCATCAGCGGGAACACGTGCCCGGGCTGGCGCAGGTCCTCGGGCCGCGCATTCGCCGCGACCGCCGCCTGCACCGTCCGGGCGCGGTCCTGGGCGGAAATCCCGGTGGTCACGCCGCGCGCGGCCTCGATGCTCACGGTGAAGTTCGTGCCGTGGCTGCCTTCCGACTCGCGCACCATGAGCGGCAGCCGCAGCGCCCGGCAGCGCTCCTCGGTGAGCGTCAGGCAGATGAGGCCGCGGCCGTGGCGCGCCATGAAATTGATGTCCTCGGGCCGCACGCGCGCCGCGGCCATGAGCAGGTCGCCCTCGTTCTCGCGTTCCTCGTCGTCCATCACGACGACCATGCGGCCGGCGACGAGCTCCGCGAGCAGTTCC
The DNA here is from genome assembly GCA_016874295.1 of Gammaproteobacteria bacterium. Lineage (GTDB taxonomy): Bacteria > Pseudomonadota > Gammaproteobacteria > Steroidobacterales > Steroidobacteraceae > SCUD01. The sequence goes on from VGUH01000014.1 coordinate 63,211, forward strand.
TCGGTGGTGTTCATGGGCGTCCCCGGGCGTCGAGCAGCCGGTCGAGATAGCGGGCGACGAGATCGATCTCGAGGTTGAGCTCGAGCCCCGGTGCCAGCGCGCCGAGCGTCGTCACCGCCCGCGTGTGCGGCACGAGGACGACTGCAAATGCGCCGCCGCTCACGCGTCCGACCGTCAGGCTCACACCATCGAGCGTGACCGAGCCCTTCTCGGCGATGAAGCGCGCGAGCGCAGCCGGCGCCTCGATGGTCGCGTGCAGCACTCCGCCCAACTCGCGGCAGTCGCGCACGCGCGCGACGCCGTCCACGTGGCCCGTGACGAAGTGGCCGCCGAGCGCGTCGGTGGCGCGCAGCGCCGGCTCGAGATTGACCGCATCGCCGGCCGCGAGCCGCCCGAGCGTCGTGCGCACTAGCGTTTCGCCCGACAGTTCCACCGCGAAGCGCCCGTCGGCGAGCGCGATCACCGTGAGGCACACGCCCGCCACGGCGATGCTGTCGCCGTGCCGCCAGCCGGCGGTCGCGAGCCCGCCGGTGTCGATCGCGAGCCGGCGCGCACCGCCGGTTCCGGCCCCGGCCTCGGCCACGCGGCCGACCGCCTGCACGATGCCGGTGAACATCAGCCCGTCCCCCGCCGTGGCCGCAGCCGCAGCAGCAGGTCGCCGCCGACGTCTTCGCGCCCGACGATCGCAAACTCGAGCCGCCCGGCCATCGAGGCCGGAGGCTCCAGGTCGGCGAGCGGGCGCGACCCGCGGCCGAGCAAGGTCGGCGCGAGATAGAGCAGCAGCTCGTCGACCAGTCCGGCGGTGAACAACGCGCCGGCGAGCCCGGCGCCGCACTCCACGAGCAGCTCATTGACGCCGCGCGAGGCGAGCAGCGCGAGCGCGGCTTCGAGGTCGACGCCGCCCTGCGCGCCCGTAACCGTCACCACTTCCGCGCCAGCCGCTCGCAACGCGGCGGCGCGCACGGGGTCCGCCTGTGCACACAAGATGAGTGCCTGACCCGGCGGCGCCAGGATGCGCGCGGCCGGCGGCGTGCGCAGCCGCGAGTCGAGCACGACGCGCAGCGGCTGCCGCGCGGCGCCCGGCAGGCGTACGTCGAGCCGCGGGTCGTCGGCGAGCACCGTGCCGCTGCCCGTCAGCACCGCCGAGGAGCGTGCGCGCAGCCGCTGCACGTCCGCGCGCGCGGCCTCGCCGGTGATCCACCGGCTCTCGCCGCCCGGCAGCGCGGTGCCACCGTCCAGGCTGGCGGCGAGCTTGACCGTCACCCACGGCCGGGCACGGGTCATGCGCGAGATGAATCCCGGATTCAATTCCTCGGCCTCGCGTTCCAGCAGGCCGCCCTCGACGGCTATTCCCGCGGCAGCGAGCCGCGCGGCCCCGCCGCCGTCGACCCGCGGGTTCGGGTCCCGCATGGCGTAGACCACGCGGGCGACGCCCGCGGCGATCAGCGCGTCCGCACAGGGCGGCGTGCGGCCCTGGTGACAGCAGGGCTCGAGGGTGACATAGGCCGTCGCGCCGCGCGCCGCGGCGCCGGCCGCGGCCAGTGCCACAACCTCGGCATGCGGCCCGCCCGCCCGCTCGTGCCAGCCCTCGCCGACGACGCGCGCACCGTCGGCGAGCACGCAGCCGACGCGGGGATTCGGATCGGCGGTCCACAGGCCCCTGCGCGCGAGTTCGAGGGCGCGCGCCATGTGGCCGGCGTCGAGCGCAGCAGCCGCGGTCATCGCCTGCCGCGCGGCTCGCGCGCCTGGGAGGGCAGCAGCGACATCTGGCCCGCCGACGGGTCGCGCTGCCTGCGCTTGTCGAGTTGTTCGAGTTCCGCGCGGAACGAGTCGACGTCGTGGAATCGGTGGTAGACGGACGCGTAGCGCACGTATGCGATTTCGTCGAGCTGCCGCAGTTCCTCCATCACGATCTCGCCGATTGCGCGCGAGGCTACCTCGCGCTCGCCCAGCACCCGCAGGCGGTGACCGATGCGCTCGATCACCGCCTCGACTGCCTCGCGGCTGACCGGCCGCTTCTCCAGCGCCTTCATGATGCCGCCCCGCAGCTTGCCCACGTCGAAGGGCTGGCGCGTACTGTCGTTCTTGACCACCTGCGGCATGACCAGCTCCGCGGTCTCGAAGGTCGTGAAGCGCTCGCCGCAGGAGAGGCATTCGCGACGGCGGCGGATCTGGTGGCCCTCGCCCGCGAGGCGCGAGTCCGTCACCTTCGTGTCGTCGTGGTTGCAGAACGGGCAGTGCACGGCCCAGCCTCCGGCCCGCTCACGCGTAGACCGGGAATCGCCCGCACAGGGCCAGCACCGCCTCGCGCACGCGCCGTTCCACGCGCTCGTCACCCACGGCGTCGAGCACGTCGGCGAGCAGGCCGCCGACCAGGCGCGTCTCCTCCAGCCCGAAGCCGCGCGTGGTGATCGCGGGCGTGCCGATCCGAAGGCCGCTGGTCACGAACGGCGGGCGCAAGTCGTTCGGCACCGCGTTCTTGTTGACGGTGATGTGCGCGCGCCCGAGCGCCGCGTCGGCGTCCTTGCCGGTGTACGGGCGGCCGATCAGGTCGAGCAGGAACAGGTGGTTGTCAGTGCCCCCGGAGACGATGCGGTAGCCGCGCTCCTGCAGCGATTTCGCGAGCGCGCGCGCGTTAGCGACCACCTGCTGCTGGTAGGCCTTGAACCCGGGCGACAGCGCCTCGAGCAGCGCCACGGCCTTGGCGGCGATGACGTGCATCAACGGCCCGCCCTGCGTGCCCGGGAAGATCATCGAGTTCAGCTTCTTGTGCAGCTCCGGGTGCTCGCGCGCGAGGATCAGCCCGCCGCGCGGCCCGCGCAGCGTCTTGTGGGTCGTGGTCGTGACCACGTCGGCGTGCGGCACCGGGTTCGGGTAGGCGCCGCCCGCGACCAGGCCCGCGACGTGCGCCATGTCCACGACGAAGTACGCGCCGGTCGCGTCGGCGATCTTGCGGAAGCGCTGCCAGTCGATGACGCGCGAGTACGCCGAGAAACCGGCGAGGATCATCTTCGGCTTGTGCTCCGCCGCCAGCCGCTCGACCGCGGCGTAATCGATCTCGCCGGTCGCCGGGTCGAGGCCGTACTGGATGGCGTTGAAGAACCTGCCCGAGAAGTTGACCTTCGCGCCGTGCGTCAGGTGCCCGCCGTGGTCCAGGCTCATGCCGAGAAAGGTGTCACCGGGATTCATGAGCGCGAAGAACACCGCCGCGTTCGCCTGCGAGCCCGAGTGGGGCTGCACGTTGGCGTAGGCCGCGCCGAACAGCTGCTTTGCCCGATCGATCGCCAGCTGCTCCGCGATGTCCACGAATTCGCAGCCGCCGTAATAGCGCTTGCCCGGGTAGCCCTCAGCGTACTTGTTGGTCAGCACCGAACCCTGCGCCTCGAGCACGCGCGGGCTCGTGTAGTTCTCCGAGGCGATCAGCTCGAGGTGCTCTTCCTGGCGGCGGCGCTCGGAAGCGATCGCTTCCGCGAGCTGCGGATCGAAGGACTTGATGCTCATTTCGCGTCCAAACATGGATCGCGAAGTCTAACCGAAAGGCCCGATTCAGGCCCCTTCCACGAAAGCCCGGACGACGCGGGTCCAGGCCCGGGCGATGTTGCGCCGGTTATAGCCGCCGCCGCCGAAGCCGAGGATGCGCCCGGCCGCGTGCCGGTCGGCGAGCGCGACCAGCCGCCCCGCGGCATGCCCGTGCGCCTCCTCGGTGAGGGCGAGGTGCGCGATCGGGTCACCGCCCAGGCTGTCGGCGCCGCACTGGAACAGCACGAATTGCGGCGCGTGACGCTCGATGTGCTCCTCGATGGCCGGCCAGGCGGCGAGGAACTCGGCATCGCCCGCGCCCGGCGGCAGCGGCAGGTTGAGATTGTAACCGGTCGCGGCCCCGGTGCCGACCTCGTCCGCCGCGCCCGTGCCCGGGTAGAGGAATCGGCCGTCCTCGTGCGTGTCCGCGAACACCACGGCAGGATCGTCCTCGAACGCGTAGCAGACGCCGTCGCCGTGGTGCGCGTCGATGTCGACGTAGGCGATGCGGGCGAGGCCGTGCTCGCGCTTCAATGTCTCGATCACCACCCCGATGTCGTTGAACACGCAGAACCCGGCGGCGTGTGCGCGCCCGGCATGGTGCAGTCCCGCGATCGGGACGAAGCCGCGCCGCGCGCGTCCCGACATGATCGCCTCCATCGCGACCAGCGATGCGCCCACGACGTCGCTGGCGGCCTCGAACACGCCCTTGAACGCGGGCGTGTCGCCGGCATCCAGCAAGCCCTCGCCGGCCGCCGAGCACGCAATGACGAAGTCCACGTAGCCGGGGTCGTGGAATGTCTCAAGTTCGGCGCGCGTCGCGCGGCGCGGAGCGAGGGTTTGCACCCGCCGGTCGAAACCCTGGGCCACGAGCTCGCGCCAGAATGCGTCGTGCCGGTCCGGCCCGAACGGATGGCCGTCGGGAAAGCCGTAACGGGCGATCCGCTCGCCGGCGACGACGCAGGTGTCCGGTCCGCCGTTCTCAGTCACGCGCTGCCGCCAGGTCGGTGAAGTTGCCGGGCCAGACTAGCACGGGTGGCGGCAGGGACCGCCATCGCAGATAATCCGCGGCCCTACGCAACCCTGGCGATCCATGGCCCAGTACATTTATACGATGAACCGCGTCGGCAAGGTGGTGCCGCCGAAGCGGCACATCCTGCGCGACATCTCGCTGTCCTTCTTCCCGGGCGCGAAGATCGGCGTGCTGGGTCTGAACGGCTCGGGCAAATCCACGCTGCTGCGGATCATGGCGGGCGTCGATACCGACATCGAGGGCGAGGTCCGGCCGCAACCCGGCATCAAGGTCGGCCTGCTCCCGCAGGAACCGCAGCTCGATCCCGCCGCGGACGTGCGGTCGGTCGTCGAGGAGTCGGTGAAGCCGGCGAAGGACGCGCTCGCGCGCCTCGAGCAGGTCTACGCGCTCTACAGCGAGCCCGACGCCGACTTCGACCGGCTCGCCGCCGAACAGGGCCGGCTCGAGGCTTTTCTCGCCAGCGTCGACGGCCACAATCTCGAACGTCAGCTCGACGTCGCGGCCGATGCGCTCCGCCTGCCGCCGTGGGAGGCGAAGGTGTCGCAGCTCTCGGGCGGCGAGCGCCGGCGCGTCGCGCTGTGCCGCCTGCTGCTGTCGAAACCGGACATGCTGCTGCTCGACGAGCCGACCAACCACCTGGATGCCGAGTCCGTCGCCTGGCTCGAAAAATACCTCGAGCAATACCCGAGCACCGTCATCTGCGTGACCCACGATCGCTACTTTCTCGACAACGTCGCGGGCTGGATCCTGGAGCTGGACCGCGGCCACGGCATTCCCTGGCAGGGCAACTACTCCTCCTGGCTGGAACAGAAAGAGCGCCGCCTCGCGCAGGAGGAGAAGCAGCAGGAGGGCCTCAGGCGCACGCTCGCGCGCGAGCTCGAGTGGGTGCGCGCCAATCCGAAGGCCCGCCAGGCGAAGAGCAAGGCACGCCTGCGCCAGTTCGAGGAGCTGTCGTCGGTCGAGTTCCAGGCGCGGAACGAGACGAATGAGATCTACATCCCGCCGGGCCCGCGGCTCGGCGACCTCGTGATCGAGGTCGAGGGCCTGCGCAAGGCCTACGGCGAGCGCCTCCTGATCGACGACCTCTCCTTCCGCCTGCCGCAGGGCGGCATCGTCGGCATCATCGGCCCCAATGGCGCCGGCAAGACGACGCTGTTTCGCATGCTGACCGGCGTGGAGAAGCCGGACGCCGGTTCGGTCCGCATCGGGCCGACGGTGCAGATCGCCTGCGTCGACCAGTCGCGCGACAAGCTCGACGACGCCAAGACCGTCTGGCAGGAGATCTCGGGCGGCCAGGACATCATCAAGGTCGGAAATTACGAGACCGCCTCGCGCGGCTACGTTGGCCGGTTCAACTTCCGCGGCAACCAGCAACAGCAAAGAATCGGCGAGCTGTCGGGCGGCGAGCGCAACCGGGTCCACCTCGCGAAGCTGCTGAGGAACGGCGGCAACGTCCTGCTGCTCGATGAGCCGACCAATGATCTCGACGTCGAGACGTTGCGCGCGCTCGAGGAGGCGCTGCTCAACTTCCCCGGCTGCGCGGTCGTCATCTCGCACGACCGCTGGTTCCTCGACCGCATCGCGACCCACATCCTGGCCTTCGAGGGCAACAGCGAGGTGGTCTGGTTCGAGGGCAACTACCAGGAGTACGTGCAGGACCTGCGCCGCCGCAAGGGCAAGGACGCCGACCAGCCGCACCGGCTGCGCTACAAGCCCCTGCACGCGTAACGAAGGGGACGCGCCCCTTCATCACGCGCGGTCTTGCCGCGCACGTTTGGCCGTGCGGGGTCCCGTACTCGCTCCTGGCGGCGACCGCAAGTCGCTCGCACGGAACCCCGCAAGGCCTGCGTGCGCGGCAGGTCGGCGCCGGATTCGGCGCGCCTCCCCAGCGACAGCGGCGCCTCTCGGGCGCGTGCGAGCCGTTGCGGGACCCCGTAGCGAGCGCGTAAGTTCCGGCCGCGCGAGCGAGGGGTCCCGCCGGCGAAGTACGCGCCCGGCCGGCGCCTCTCTCGCTGAAGAGGCGCGTCCCCTCCTGCTACACTCGCCGCAAGGCGAGGTTTGGCATGGCCGTCTACATCGACTCGTCGGGGCGCCTGCACCACGACCAGGAGAGCGCGCTCGCGCTCAACTGCCCGCAGTGCGGCGTACTCGCGCACATCACGCCCGTCTCGGTGCCGGATTACAACGCGCTCCAGCAGCACAAGCCGTCGCACGTCGGCCTCGTGTATCGCTGTGCGGCCTGCAATGCGCCGGTGTTCCTGCGATTCTCTGTCAAGCTCTGGGATTGCCCGGCTTCCAGTGACACCGTCCTAAGCTGAGCCCATGGCATTTTCGTATTCCACGGGGCTCACGTAGCCGAGCGTCGAGTGCCGTCGTCGTGGATTGTAGAACCGCTCGACGTAATC
>VGUH01000015.1 GCA_016874295.1 Gammaproteobacteria bacterium
CCGTAGGCGCGCATATCGTGCGCGAACGGGGAGATCATCGGATGCGGTAGGCCGAAGAATTTGGAGCGGTCCAAGCGGGGACCGCCGAGCGGCTATCTGTAGCCAATTGGCCGGCTAGCGTTGCGTTGTGCTGTAGCCAGTAGCGTAGCCAAGTCCATGCAAATAACTTCCAAATATATATTAATCAATAACTTACGAGTTTATTCGACGTTCTGGACCTGCTCGCGCATCTGCTCGATCAGCACCTTCAACTCGACCGCGTGACGGGTGGTCTCCACGTCCTGCGACTTCGATGAGAGCGTGTTCGCCTCGCGGTTGACCTCCTGCATCAGGAAGTCGAGCTTGCGGCCGACCGCCTCGCCGGAGGCGAGTGTCGAGTGCAGTTCCTCGACGTGGCTGCGCAGGCGGTCGAGCTCTTCGGCGACGTCCATCTTCTGCAGCAGCAGCGCCACCTCCTGCTCGAAGCGCTCGGGGTTGACCTCGGCGGCGAGCGCCGCGAGGCGCTCGGCGAATCTGGCGCGGATGCGCGCCTGCGCCTCGGGCAGGCGGGCGGCGACCTGGGTGGCGAGCGCGCTGAGCTGCGCGCTGCGCGCACGCAGCATCTCGGCAATTCGGGCGCCCTCGGCCTCGCGCGAGGCCGTGAACGCGGCGAGCGCCTCGGCGAGCAGGTCCATGGCCGCAGCCGCGAGCGGCGCGGCGTCACGCTCGGCTTCCTTCACGACGCCCGGCCAGCGCAGCAGGTCCGCGGCATCGATCCGTCCCTCGGGACCGAGCCGCTCGCGCACGGCACGCGCATCGTCGATCAGCCTCTCGAGCAGTTCGGCGTCGAGCTTCAGCTCGCGGCCTGCGGCGGGGCCCGGCCTGACATAGAGCGAGGCGTCGACCTTGCCGCGGCGCGCGACCGCGCCGATCGCGCGGCGAAAGTCGGTCTCCGACGCGCGCAGCTCCTCCGGCAGGCGCAGGCCCACCTCGAGGAAGCGATGGTTGACGCTGCGGATTTCCCAGGCGAGCTGCCCGGCGGGGGTCACCCGCTCCGCGCGCGCGAAGCCGGTCATGCTCCTCAACATCGGATACGGGTCCCCGGGGTGATTCACTGGCCGCTGATGTAAACTTCACCGCAGTTTAGCAGGGGGCGAAGTCTCCGCACCGCGGGGTGGCAGCGTGGCGATCGAATCCGCCGAGATCAGCCTGATCGGCGATCGCGAGGACAACCAGGATCGGGCCGCCGTCGCGACCGCCGAGGGCGCGGCCCTGCTCGTGGTCATGGACGGCATGGGCGGTCATGCCTGGGGCGCGCGCGCGGCCGAGACCGGCTGCAAGGTGATGCTCGAGCTGTACCAGCAGGAGACCAAGCCCCTGTTCGACCCGCTCGGCTTCCTGCACCTCGCGCTCGGTCGTGCGCACGACGCGGTCGTCGCCCTCGGCGCGAGGCTCGCCATCGACGTGCGTCCGCGCACGACCTGCGCCGTGTGCCTGGTGCAGCGCGGCGAGGCCTACTGGGCGCACATCGGCGACAGCCGCGTGTACCACCTGCGCGGCGGCGCGGTCGTGTCGCGCACGCGCGATCACAGCCATGTCGAGCAGCTGCTGCGCGAGGGCTCGATCCGCGAGGAGGAGATCCCGGGCCACCCGATGCGCAATTTCGTCGAGTGCTGCCTCGGCGGCGAGGCAATGCTACCGGAGATGACGCTCTCGCGGCGCCACACGCTAGAGGACGGCGACGTCATCATGGTCTGTACCGATGGCGTCTGGTCGAATCTGAAGGACGCCGAGATCGCGGCGCAGCTGAAGCCGCACGCCGGCAACGGCAGCACCGGCCCGGCGCTCGAAAAGCTGGTCGAGCGGGCGGTCGCGGCTTCCGCGCCGCACAGCGACAATGCCACGGCCGTCAGCGTCGTCTGGCGCCACTGACCGGGCGACGGAGCATTTCATGCGACCAGGCGGCCGCGCAGCCGACGAATTGCGACCCGTGCGCTTCACGCGCCGCTTCACCGAGCACGCGGAGGGCTCGGTGCTGTGCGAATTCGGCGGCACGCGCGTGCTGTGCACCGCGAGCGTCGAGAACGGGGTGCCCGCGTTCCTGCGCGGGAGCGGCAAGGGCTGGCTGACCGCGGAGTACGGCATGCTGCCGCGCGCGACGCACACGCGCAGCGCGCGCGAGGCGGCACGCGGCCGCCAGGGCGGACGCACGCAGGAGATTCAGCGGCTGATCGGCCGCTCGCTGCGGGCCTGCATCGATCTTGCGGCGATCGGCGAGCGCACGATCACGATCGATTGCGACGTGCTGCAGGCGGACGGCGGCACGCGCACGGCGGCGATCACCGGCGGCTTCGTGGCGCTCGCCGACGCGATCGACACGCTGATGTCGCGCAAGCAGCTGGCCGTGAGCCCGCTGCATGGCCAGGTCGCGGCAGTCTCGGTCGGCATCGTCCGGGGTATCGCGGTGCTCGACCTCGAGTACGCCGAGGACGTTGATGCGGAGACCGACATGAACGTGGTGATGAACTCGGGCGGCGCCTTCATCGAGGTGCAGGGCACGGCCGAGGGCCACGCGTTCCGGCGCGAGGAGCTCGACGCCATGCTGAACCTCGCGGTCGCGGGCACGGCGCGGCTGTTCGGCCTGCAGACCCAGGCGCGCCAGGGTTGAGAGGGACGCGGCACTCTCTGTCGAGCATCTCGATGAGTTCTCGCCGCGTGGTCCTCGCGACCGGCAATCCCGGCAAGTTGCGCGAGATGCGGGCGATCCTGGCCGGTCACGGTCTCGAGGTGATCGCGCAGTCCGAATTCGGCATCCGGCCCCCGGTCGAGGACGGCGACAGCTACGTTGCGAACGCGCTCATCAAGGCGCGGCACGCAGCCGCCGCCTCCGGGCTGCCGGCGATCGGCGACGACTCGGGGATCGAGGTGGACGCGCTCGGCGGGCGGCCGGGCATCCACACGGCGCGTTACGCGGGGCCGCGCGGGGACGCCGAGGCCAACAACGACAAGCTGCTCATCGAGCTGGCTGGCACGCCCGAGTCGCGACGCGGAGCGCGCTATCGCTGCGCGATGGTCTTCGTACGCGCGGCTTCGGATCCGGAGCCGATCATCGCCGCAGCGTCCTGGGAAGGCCGCATCGGGCTCGAGCGCCGCGGGGCCGGCGGATTCGGCTACGACCCGCTGTTCATCGTGGCGGGCAGCAGCGTCACCGCGGCCGAGATGCCCGAGCGGGAGAAGAACAGCGTCAGCCACCGAGGCCAGGCGCTGGCAGCGCTGGCGGTGAAAATGAAGGCGGCGGGGTGGTGAAAGAGGGGCGCGCTCCTACTTGACGGTTTTCACGTAGTCGCCGGGCTTGGGCTCGCCGTCCGGGTAGAGCTTGTTGATGAGGCGCAGCTGCTGCAGCGGGTACTTCTGGATCGAGCTTTCGGCGGCGAGCGTTTCCATCGTCGTGTCGTCCTTCGCCTGCACGACGCGCAGGCGGTACGGCTCCGCGAGCGCGAATTCGTTGCCCCGCATGCGGCGGAAGGTGTTCGCCGTCGAGAGGAAGAACGGGTCGCCCGACGGCGCCTCCATCCCTGAGCGGCTCGCCCCCTTGAAGACCCACATCAGGTTCGCGTAATAGATGACGACGTAGCGGACGTTGGTCGCCTGGCCGTATGGCGATGGGTCGCCGCGCACGACGCCGGTCCAGGCCTTCAGCCCGTTGATCTCGAGCGTCTCGGTGCGCGCGAGACGCTTGTTCGCGAGGCCACGCAGCGCGAAGTCGCGCGGGTTCGTGAGATCCGCGGGCGGCGACTGCGTGCGGATCTCGAGGTAATGCTCCTTCCGGGGCGCGATCGCGAGGATCTTGTCCGGCTGGTTGACGATCTGCCAGTCCCGCGGGAAGGCGAGCGTGAACTGGAAGTCGGCGTGGTAGAAGCGATTTTCGCGCACCATCCCCTGGCGCGCGCTCGAGCCGACCGGCAGGCCCTGGATCGCCTGCAGGTAGCCCTCGGCATTCGACATGTTGCCGGTCGCCGCGCTCGCATTTTTCCCGGCGAGGGCGACCGCCTCCTTGAGGCGCGTGTCGTTGTCCGGGTGCGAGGCGAACACGCCGTGATACAGGCGCGGCTCGCGCCCCTCGAGCCGCGCGCGCTCGCGCTCGAACGTATCCTGGTCCTTCAGCGTCGAGATGACGTCGATAATCGCCTCGGGGTCGTAACCTGCCCGCGCGAGGTAGCTCGCGCCGAGGCGGTCCGCCTCGAGCTCGGCGTCGCGCCCATAACCGCTGATGATCGCCTGGCCGGCCATGTTGGTGAGGTCGGCGAGCGCGGGCATGCCCGTGAAGATCGCGGTCGCGACGCTCGCGAGGCCGGAGATCATACCCTTGCGATTCTGCTTCTTGAGATGCTCGGCCGTGATGTGGCCGATCTCGTGACCGAGCACGGCCGCGAGGTCCGCCTCGTTCTGGAAGTAGGGCAGGATGCCGCGCGAGATGTAGACATAGCCGCCGAGGGTTGCGAACGCGTTGACGTCATCCGTGTCGACGATCGTGAAATGCCACTCGAGGTCCGGCATCTCGCTGACTGCCGCGAGCTTTTCGCCGACGCGCTGGACGTAGTCCTGCAGTTCCAGGTCCTGGTGCACGCCCATCGAGCGGGTGAAAGCGACGTGCATTTGCTTCGCGGTCTGGATGTCCTTGCTCTCCTTCTGCGGTTTCTCATCCGCGAGAGGCGAGCCGGCGAGCGCCAGCGTGCCGACGGCCACGCCGAGGGCGAGGCTGGCGAGACGGGAGGCTAGTTGCCGCATGAAGGTCTCCAGGCCCGGTCCCAAGGGTACCGGTACCGGGTCATTAGACGCGGGAAACGTCTGGAAGTTGACCGCCGTCCTGCGGTGGTGCGGTCAGCGCTTACTTCAGGCCGTACTTCTTGCGGAAGCGGTCGACGCGGCCGCCCGAATCCACGATCTTCTGCTTGCCCGTGTAGAACGGGTGGCAGTTCGAGCAGACCTCGACCTCGAGGTTCTGACCCAGCGTCGAGCGCGTCTGGAAGGTGTTTCCACAGCTGCAAGTCACCGTGATTTCGGCGTACTCGGGGTGAATGCCTTCTTTCATTGCCGTGCTTTCCATGGCCGCGGTGCGTGGGGTCGCGCAGTCTAAAGGTGGCGACCCACACATTCAAGATGAGCCCGAAGTACGCTGCCACGGTGTCGTAAGTTATTGGATTTACGCGGGATTTTTTCTTATCCACAAAATGTGTGGATAACTCTGTGGACCGCGCGGCCAACCGCGGACCGCTTGCCGGGCATTTGCGCATTTATGTCGGTTTGACTAATTTTTGAGCAGGCCATATTCGCTATATCCATCAACGAGTTACTACATCGGACTTCACGCACCTCGCTAACAAAATCACGAAAGTCCCTCTCCGGCGCGAGGCGAAATGCCGCTGTGTACAACTCGCGGCGGCGGAAACCGGCATTTTTCGCCCGGCAGAAAGGCGGCCACGAGGTCATTCAGGAAGCGGAAACCCAGCGCGGTCGGCCGGCAGTGATCGGCGATGGACTCGACCAGGCCGCGGGTGGCGAGGTCCGCGAGCGTCGGGCGGACGGTTTCGGCGGACAGGGCGGTCGCGAGCTCGAAGTCGATAGCCGAGAATCCTTCCATGAGCCGCAAGACGTTCAGCATGTATTCGAACGGCAGCTCCGTCGCCGGCACTGCGCGGCGCGAGCCCGCCCGGCCGCCGGCTTCGAGGTAGGCGCGCGGCGAGCGCGCTTTCTCGGTGCGCAAGACCTGGCCGCCGACCGTGACCTTGCCGTGCGCGCCGGCGCCGATGCCGAGGTAGTCGCCGAAGCGCCAGTAGTTGAGGTTGTGGCGGCATTGCCGGTCCGGTCGCGCGTACGCCGAGACCTCGTACTGGGCGAAGCCCGCCGCCGCGAGGCGCTGCTGGCTATCGAGCTGCATCTGCCAGGCGAGGTCGTCGTCGGGCAGGGGCGGCGGCCGGTGATGGAACAACGTGCCCGGCTCGAGCGTGAGCTGATAGTGCGACAGGTGCGCCGGGCGAAGCGCAATCGCGGCCTCGAGGTCGGCAGCCGCAGCGTCGCGCGTCTGCCCGGGCAGCGCATACATGAGGTCGAGGTTGAAATTCGCGATGCCGGCGTCGGCGAGTTCGGCGACCGCGGCGCCGATTTCGTCCGGCCCATGGATTCGCCCGAGCACGCGCAGGCGCTCCGCGTCGAAGGACTGGGCGCCGAGCGACACGCGGTTGACGCCCGCCTCGGCATAGCCCGCGAAGCGTCCGTGCTCGACCGTGCCCGGATTCGCCTCCAGCGTGATCTCGGCGTCCGGCAGGAACCGCAGGCGCGCGGCGAGCCCGTCGAGCAGCGCCGCGATCGCGCCGGTCCCGAACAGCGAGGGTGTGCCGCCGCCGAGGAAGACGCTCGCCACCGGGCGGCCGAGGGCCAGGTCGAGATCTCCGTCGAGGTCAGCGAGGAGCGCCGCGACATACTCCTGCTCGGGCAGCGTTTCCGGGCGCACGTGCGAGTTGAAGTCGCAGTAGGGGCACTTGCGCACGCACCAGGGCAGGTGCACGTAGATCGCGAGCGGCTCGCTCATGCCTGCATTCTAGGCGCGGATGCCGCCGTCAAGCCTTGATTCCTGCACTGCAGCATGACAGGCTGCGACGCGGGTAATCGATGACCAGCAAGAAGTTTCAGCTCACCAACCCGGCGAACGGCCGCTCGACCGAACTCGCCGCTCACCAGGGCTCCGTGGGGCCGGACGCGCTCGATATCAGCGCGCTGCTGAAGGACCAGGGCGTCTTCACCTACGACCCCGGTTTCATGGCAACCGCCGCAACGGCGAGCGCCATCACCTACATCGACGGTGACGCGGGGGTCCTGCTGTACCGGGGCTACCCGATCGAGCAGCTCGCCCAGCACTCGAACTTCCTGGAGGTCTCGTATCTCCTGCAGAAGGGCGAGTTGCCGAGCAGCAAGGCGCTCGCGTTGTTCACGACTTCGATCTCGCGTCACACGATGCTGAATGAGTGGATCATGCGGCTGTACCGCGGCTTCCATCACGATGCGCATCCGATGGCGATGGTCGCGACCATCGTCGCCTCGCTCGCCGCTTTCTACCACGACTCCACGGACATCTACGACGACCGGCACCGCGTGATCTTCTCGCATCGCATGATCGCGAAGCTGCCGACCATCGCGGCGGCGGCCTACAAGCACGCGCTCGGCCAGCCGCACATGTACCCGCGCAACGACCTCGACTACACCGGGAACCTGCTGCAGATGCTGTTCGCGGTACCCTGCGAGTCCTATGCGGTCGACCCGCTGCACGCGAAGGCGCTGGACCTGCTGTTCATCCTGCACGCCGATCACGAGCAGAATGCGAGCACCTCGACCGTGCGCCTCGCCGGCAGCACGGGCTGCAATCCCTACACCGCGATGTCGGCCGGCGTCTCCGCGCTCTGGGGGCCGGCGCACGGCGGCGCCAATGAGGCGGTCGTGGACATGCTCGAGAAGATCGGCGACGTGAGCCGGGTCCCAGAGTTCCTCGCCCGGGTCAAGGACAGTAAGGGCGGCGTGCGGCTGATGGGCTTCGGCCACCGCGTGTACAAGAACTTCGACCCGCGGGCGACGATCATCCGCGAGATGTGCCACAAGGTGCTCGGCAGGCTCGGCCAGAGCGACAACCCGCTGTTCGAGCTCGCGCTGAAGCTGGAGGAGGTTGCGCTCAAGGACGACTACTTCATCAGCCGCAAGCTGTACCCGAACGTCGACTTCTACTCCGGGATCATCTACCGCGCGGTCGGTATCCCGCGCTCGATGTTCACCGTGATGTTCGCGATCGCGCGCACCGCCGGCTGGGTCGCGCACTGGCAGGAAATGATCGCCGATCCCGAGATGAGGATCGCGCGCCCGCGCCAGCTCTATACCGGCCCCACCCGCCGCGATTACGTGCCGGTCAGCAAGCGCTGAAGCGTTTGACGGTTGACGGTGCCGGGTCGCACTTATCGCACTTATTGCCTTGGCGATAAGTGCGATAAGTGCGACCCGGCACCGTTAGCCAGCGACTCCACTTCCGCGCGCGTCGCCCGGCGCATCGGCTTGCCGTCCACCGGACCGGGCGGCGCCTGGCGGATGCCGTCCTTTGGGAAGATGGTGGCGTCGACTTCATGGCCGCCGGCCGTGAAGCGCAGCGCCGGATACGCCTCGATCACGTCGCGCGAAGTGCGCAAGCGCCGTTCCACGACCTGGTGCGGGATGCCGTAATCCAGGAGCCGCACGGCCACCGACTCCGGCGTGTCGGCGAACAGGTGCAAGGTGATGTCGTTGTGCGCGGTCGCGGTGCCCGAGAGCAGCGGTCCGACGAGTCGCGGCTCGAAATGCTCGAGCAGGCGCATCACTTCGAGCGCCGCTCTGCGCATCGCCGACAACGTGCGCGCGTGCTCCTCGGCGCCGAACAGCCGCTGGTGCTCGGCGAGCGCCTCCTCGATCTCCGTGTTGCGGGGCAGGACCGCAAGGTCGGTTACGCCGAAGCGCTCGGCCGCCTTGCGCTTGGCGATGCCGTAATCCTCGTGGCCGTGGTCGATCATGAGCCGCGCGGCCTCGCGCGCGATCGCCTGGCGCATCATATCGCCGCGGACCGAGCGCTTCGCCATCAGAAGATCGGCTCCTCCAGGGGCTGCCCGACCGGCTCGCCGGTCTCGGCATCCACGCCGGCGGCGCCCTCGGGCAGATGATCGGCGAGGAAATACTCGAACTCCGGCGGCGCGTCGCCTGCGAACACCGACGCATCCGGCGCGACGCGTGCGGTCACGACGCCGGCAGGCATCGACAGGCGGCGCTGCGGGACGCCGGCGAGCGCCTCGCGCATGAAGTAGATCCACATCGGCAGCGCCGTGCGCGCGCCTTCCTCGTCGCGGCCTAGCGAGCGCTCCTGGTCGAAGCCGACCCAGGCGGTCGCGACCAGGTCGGGGTTGAAGCCCGAGAACCAGGCGTCGCGCCCCTCATTGGTGGTGCCGGTCTTGCCGGCGATGTCGCTGCGCCCGAGGGCGCGCGCCCGCTGGCCGGTGCCGCGCGTGATCACGTCGTGCAGCATGTCGGTGACGATCCATGCATTCGCTTCCGAAATCACGCGCGGCGCGGTCCGCTCCGGCTCGGGCACCGGAAGACTGCCGCCCACGTCCGCGGCGTGCACCGCGCCGCTGCCAGTGTCGGGGGCGATCACGGGCGGGTCGCCCGCCAGGGGCGGCGACTCCGCCGGGCACAGCGGGCAGGCGGCGGGTGCGTCCGTCTCCTCGAGCACCGAACCGTCGGCGGCGAGGACCCTGTCGATCACGTGCGGCGTCACCAGCGAGCCGCCATTCGCGAACACGGCGAAGCCGTTCGCCATCTCGAGCGGCGTGAGCTGCGCCGTGCCGAGCGCCGCCGTCAGGTCCGCGGGGATGTGCTCGCCCGGCAGGCCGAAGCGCTGCACGTGCTCGCGGGCGAAGCCGACGCCGATGCGGCGCATGACGCGGATCGTGACCAGGTTGCGCGAGCGCGCGAGCGCGTCCCTGAGGCGCGTCGGGCCGTAGAAGCGCCCCGAGTCGTTGCCGGGCCGCCAATCTTCCTGCTCGGGCTCCTCGCCCTCGAGCACGGCTTCCGTGCCCTGGCCGATGCCGACCTCCGGGTCGGGCGCCTCGTACACGACCGGGGCGTCGAGCACGACGGTCGCGGGCGTGAGACCGGCCTCGAGCGCCGCGGAATAGATGAAGGGCTTGAACGACGAACCGGGCTGGCGGCGGGCCTGGGTGACCCGGTTGAACTTGGAGGCGGCATAGTCGAAGCCGCCCGAGAGCGCGACGATCGAGCCATCGTGCGGGTCGAGCGCGACGACCGCGCCTTGCGCCTCCGGCAGTTGCGCGAGCAGCGCCACGCCCTCGCCCGAGGGCAGCACGAACACGATGTCGCCGATGCGCAGGACGTCGCGCGGCGATTTCGGGGTCACGTCGCCGGTGCGTGCCCAGCGGATGCCGTCCATGCCGAGGCGGTAACGCATGCCGCTGCGCGCGACCACCGTCGCTTCGCTCGCCCCGGTGCGGACCACGACGGCGGGAATCAGGCCACCCACCACCGGGCGGTCCGCGATGAGTGCCGCGAGTGCAGCGTCGTCCTGGTCACGCACCTCCACGTGCCCGGCCGGTCCGCGCCAGCCGTGGCGCCGGTCGTACTCGAGCACCGCGCTGCGGAGCGCGACGTCCGCCGCGCGCTGCAGGCGGCTGTCGACCGTCGTCACGATCTGGAAGCCGTCCGAGTAGATGCGCTCGCCGTACTTCTCGTACAGGACGATGCGCACCATCTCGCCGACATAGGGCGCGTCCACCTGCACGCGCGGTCCGTGCTGCCCGCGCGTGACCGGCTTGTCCATCGCCGCCTGCCAGGCGGCCTCGTCCAGGAAACCGAGCTCGCGCATGCGCCGCAGCACGTAGCTGCGGCGCTCGGTGGCCTCGGCGGCGCTTGCCACCGGGTTCTGGCGCGACGGCGCCTGGAGGATGCCCGCGAGCAGTGCGGCTTCCGCGGCGTCCACCTCGGCCAGCGGCTTGTCGAAATAGGTCTCGGCTGCCGCGGCGAATCCGTACGAGCGCTGGCCGAGGAACTGCGTATTCACGAACAGCGTCAGGATTTCCTGCTTGGTGAGCTCGTTCTCGAGCGACAGCGCGAGGAATACCTCGCGCAGCTTGCGGCGCAGCTGCTTTTCCTTGGTGATCAGCGTCGTGCGGACCAGCTGCTGGGTCAGCGTGCTGCCGCCCTGCGTCGCCTGCATCGTGGTCGCGGCGACCAGCACCGCGCGCACGATGCCCTGCCAGTCGACGCCCGGATGCTGGAAGAAGCGGTCGTCTTCCGCGGCGAGAACCGCCTGCACCACGACTTCCGGGATCTGTTCCCAGGTCACCGGCACGCGGCGCTGCTCGCCGAGCTGCGCAAGCAGCTTGCCGTCGCGGCTGTACACCCGCAGCGGCACCGCGAGCCGCACGTCGCGCAGCACGGCGACGTCCGGCAGGGTCGGCTTGAGGTAGTAGTAGGTCGCCAGGAATGCCAGCCCGATGAGGCCGGCGATCGACACGATGACGGTGGCCGCGATCCGCAGGCGGCGGTTGAGGGGCGTGATCACCGGCAGCGATTATGCATAGTAATGTCCGGAACTGCCGGGGGGCGGGGTCGCCCGCCCGCGACGGCCCGGACCGTGACGGCAGACACGGTTGGCCTTGCCGTTCGAGTGCAGCATCGCTAGCGGATCCGGTTCCGGAGGCCCGTGGGCGCGAAAAGCCGGGTGCGAGCGGTCAGGGCCGGGGCGAGTGCCCCGGCTGCTGGCGTGGGTCCGGGAAACGGGGCCTATTTGCGAGTCGAGTCACGTTCAATTTAACAATTGCTTGCTATGCAGTGCTCGCTAACCTGACCCAGAGTAGCGATTGGCCGCGTAATAGCCTGACCTGAAAAGGAAATTTCTGTGCTCAAGCTGCCGAAAATCTCGCTGGGGCGGAGCTACTCGCCGCTGATCGGCCTGGATATCACGACATCCTCCATCAAGCTGATCGAACTCTCCCACTCGGGCGGCCAATACCGGGTCGAGGCCTACGCCGCCGAGCCGACCCCGCACAATTCGATCAACGAGAAGGCGATCGTCGACGCCGCAGCCGTCGGCGATGCCATCCGCCGGGCGGTCAAGCGCTCAGGTGTCCGTGCCCGCGAGTGCGCGGTCGCGATCTCGGGCGACGCGGCGATCACCAAGTCCGTGCAGATGCCCAAGAACCTTTCCGACGCCGAGCTCGAGCAGCAGACCGAGATGCAGGCGGATCAGTACATCCCGTTCCCGATGAAAGAAGTGAGCTACGACTTCTAGGTGCTCGGGCCCTCGGAGAAGGATCCCGACATGCGCGACGAGCTGCTGATCTTCGTCACCCCGAAGATCCTGCGCGAGGGCTCGACGATCGAATAGGTTCTCTTTGGTGCCGGGTCGCACTTATCGTACTTATTGAAGGGGACGCGCCCCTTCAGCCGGCTGTCGGCCGAATGGCATAAGATCGGTGCTGCTGAAGGGGCGCGTCCCCTTCAATAAGTACGATAAGTGCGACCCGGCACCACAAAGATGCGCAGTGTTTTCCTCATAGGCCCGATGGGCTCCGGCAAGACGGCTGTCGGGCGGGCGCTCGCGCGGTGCCTGGGACGCCAGTTCGTGGACAGCGATGCGGAGATCGAGTCGCGCACCGGCGTCGACATCGCGTACATTTTCGAGCGCGAGGGCGAGGAGGGCTTCCGCATCCGCGAGCGGGACGTGATCGATGCGCTGACGCAACTGCCCGGCATCGTGCTGGCGACGGGCGGCGGGGCCGTGCTGCTGCCCGAGAACCGCGAGCGTCTCGCCGCCCGCGGCACGGTCGTCCTGCTCGAAACCACGGTCGAGCGCCAGCTCGAGCGCACGCGCCGAAGCCGTCACCGGCCGCTGCTCGCTGGCACTGACCGGCGCGCACGGCTCGAGGAACTCGCGAAGCTGCGCGAGCCGCTCTATCGCTCCCTCGCCGCGATCACCATCCGCACCGACGGCCGCGCACCCGCCGAGGTCGCCGGGGAGATCGCGCAGGCACTCTCGGAACAGGGGTACGCCTGATGCAGCGCCTCGACGTCAGGCTCGGCAAGCGCAGTTACCCGATCCTGATCGGCCCGGGGCTCCTCGGCTCGCAGCCACTCCTCGCCGAGCACGCGGCCGCCGGCAAGCTCCTGGTGGTGACTGACGACGTCGTTGGCCCGCTCTGGCTGCCGCGGCTCGAGCAGGGGCTCGCGGGCCGCCCGTTCGCGACCTGCGTGCTGCCGGGCGGAGAGTCGCAAAAGACGCTCGGCAACGTTGCCGTGATCATCGACGCGCTGGTCGCCGCGCGGCTCAACCGCGACGGGATGGTGCTGGCGCTCGGCGGCGGCGTGATTGGCGACATCGCCGGCTTCGCCGCGGCGTCCTACCAGCGCGGCATCGCGATCGTGCAGCTGCCGACCACGCTGCTCGCGCAGGTCGACTCCTCCGTCGGCGGAAAGACCGGCGTCAACCACCCGGGCGGCAAGAACCTGATCGGCGCCTTCCACCAGCCGCACGCCGTGCTCGCCGATACCGACACGCTCACGACGCTGCCGGACCGCCAGCTGCGCGCCGGCCTCACGGAAATCGTCAAGGCCGCACTCGTCGCCGATGCCGCCTTCTTCGCATGGCTGGAGCAGAATCTCGGCCGGCTGCTGGCCAGGGATTCCGCGGCGCTCGCCGAAGCGATCCGCCGCGCCTGCGCGATCAAGGCGGCGATCGTCGCCGACGACGAGCGCGAGCAGGACCGGCGCGCGCTGCTCAACCTGGGCCACACTTTCGGCCACGCGATCGAGGCGGGCGCGGGCTATGGCGCCGTGCTGCACGGCGAGGCGGTGGCCGCGGGGCTCGTGCTCGCCGCTGAGCTGTCCGCGCGCATCGGCCGCCTGCCCGGCGCGGACGCGCGGCGGATCCGCGAACTGCTCGCCGCCGCGGGCCTGCCGGTCGATCCGCCGCGGCTCGGAGCCGCGCCCATGCTCGAGCTCATGGCGATGGACAAGAAGGTCAAGGGCGGCGCGATCCGCCTCGTGCTGCTCGACGGCATCGGCCGCGCCGCGGTCGCGGACGACTACCCGCGCGAGGCGCTCGAGGCGCTGCTGGAAGAACGGGCGGGCGCATGAGGCGCGGCCGCGACCCGGACGCCGGGCTCGCGCCCTGGGCGGCCCTCGAGCGCACGTCCCGCGGCCGGCGCCACGCCGAGCCGCCCGCCGACTGGCGCGGCGAGTTCCAGCGCGACCGCGACCGCATCATTCATTCGAACGCGTTCCGCCGCCTGGTCTACAAGACGCAGGTGTTCATCAACCACGAGGGCGACCTGTACCGCACGCGGCTGACGCACTCGATCGAGGTGGCGCAGATCGGCCGCTCGGTCGCCACCGCGCTCGCGCTCTCGGAGCCGCTCACCGAGGCGATCTGCCTCGCGCACGACCTCGGTCACACGCCCTTCGGCCACGCCGGACAGGACGTGCTGAACGACTGCATGCGCGAGTACGGCGGCTTCGAGCACAACCTGCAGTCGCTGCGCGTCGTGGACGAGCTCGAGGAGCGCTACGCCGGCTTCAGCGGCCTCAACCTGTGCTTCGAGACGCGCGAGGGGATCCTCAAGCACTGCTCGCTCGCGAATACGCGGCGCCTCGGCGATGTCGGGCAGCGGTTCCTCGAGCGCCGCCAGCCCGGGCTCGAGGCACAGGTCGCAGACCTCGCGGACGCGATCGCCTACAACAATCATGACGTGGATGACGGCCTGCGCTCGGGGCTCGTCACGATCGAGGAATTGCGCGGTGTCGCGCTGTTCGCGCGCCACCACGACACGGTGCATGCGCGTTACGGCGAGCTGCCCGGGCGGCGCGGCGTGCACGAGACCGTCCGGCGCATGATCCACGACGTCGTCAGCGACCTGATCGAGGAGTCCGGCCGGCGTCTCGCAGCGGCGCGGCCCGCGGACATCGAGGCCGTGCGCGCGCAGCCCGGCCCGCTGATCGGCTTCTCGCCGGAGCGCGACCACGAGCACCGCGAGATGAAGAAGTTCCTGCGCGCGCGGCTGTACCAGCACGAGAAGATGCAGGCGACGCGCCTCGGCGCGGGCCAGGTGGTGAAGGACCTGTTCGAGGGTTTCATGGCGGACGTCGCCCGCATGCCGCCCGAGCACCGCGATGCCGCGCGCGCGCTCGAGGCCGGGTCCGGCGCCGTCGGCCGGGCACGCGCGGTCGTCGACTACATCGCCGGGATGACCGACCGCTATGCGTTCCAGGAACACGCAAGACTGCTAGGATGACCGCCCGCAGGAGGACCGCGTGACCCGAGCCGACATCCCCGCGCGCGAACGCCTGATCTTCGCGTTGGACGTGCCGAGCACGGGCGAAGCGCGCCGGCTCGCCGACCAGCTCGATGACTCGGTCGTCTTCTACAAGCTCGGGCTCGAGCTCTTCATGTCGGGCGGCGCATTCGAGCTGCTCGACTGGATGGTGGGGCGCGGCAAGAAGGTATTCCTGGACCTCAAGCTGTTCGACGTGCCCGCGACGGTCGCGAACGCGGTCCGCAGCCTGCGCAACCGCGGCGTGACGTTCACCACCGTGCACGGTAACCAGGCGATCATGGAGGCCGCCGCCGGGGCTGCCGAGGGCGTCGGCATCCTCGCGGTCACCGTGCTCACCAGCCTCGACCGCGGCGACCTGGACGATCTCGGTTTCCAGTGTGACGTCGAGGCGCTCGTGCTCTCGCGCGCGCGCCGTGCGCTGGCCGCGGGCTGCGTCGGCGTCGTCTCTTCGGGTCTCGAGGCGAAGCTGCTGCGCGAGGGCGTGGACGATCGCCTGATCGTGGTGACGCCCGGCATCCGGCCGGTCGAGAACCGGCCGGTGGACGACCAGAAGCGCGTGGTCGGCGTCGCCGAAGCGTTTGCGAACGGCGCCGACTACATCGTCGTCGGCCGGCCGATCCGCGACGCTCCCGACCCGCGCATCGCTGCCGAGGCGATCCAGGCCACGATTTCCGGGCTGTTCCCCGCACAATGAGCCGGCCCGCCAACGACCGGCTGCTGCGCGCGCTCGCGCGCGAGCCCGTGGACCGCACGCCGGTGTGGTTCATGCGCCAGGCGGGCCGCTACCTGCCGGAATACCGCGCGACGCGCGCGAGAGCAGGCAGCTTCCTCGGGCTCGCCACGAATCCCGAGCTCGCCTGCGAAGTGACGCTGCAGCCGCTCGCCCGTTACCCGCTCGACGCCGCGATCCTGTTCTCCGACATCCTGATGATTCCGAAGGCGATGGGCGTCGGGCTCGCCTTCGAGGAAGGCGAGGGTCCGCGCATCGCGCGGCCGGTGCGCAGCGCGCGCGACATCGACGCGCTCCCGGTGCCCGACATCGGGCGGGAACTGCGCTTCGTCACGGATGCGGTGACACTGATCCGCCGCGAGCTCGCGGGCCGCGTGCCGCTGATCGGCTTCGCGGGCTCGCCGTGGACGGTCGCGACCTACATGATCGAAGGCGGCGGGAGCCGCGAGTTCGCGCAGGCGAAGGCGCTCCTGTACGGCGACCCGAAGGCGCTGCACGCGCTGCTAGCGAAGCTCGCGCACGCGACGACCGACTACCTGAACGCCCAGGTCGTCGCCGGGGCCCAGGCGGTCATGATCTTCGACACCTGGGGCGGGATCCTCGCGACCCCTGCGTACTACGAATTCTCGCTCGCCTACATGGAACAGGTCGTCGCCGACCTGATCCGCGAGCACGAGGGGCGGCGCGTGCCGGTGATCCTGTTCACCAAGGGCGGCGGCGCCTGGCTCGAGCGGCTCTCGGCCACGGGTGCGGACGCGCTCGGCATCGACTGGACGATGGAGCTTTCCGCCGCGCGGCGCGACACCCTGGGCCGCGTCGCATTGCAGGGCAACCTCGACCCGGGCGTGCTGTTCGCGCCACCCGCCGCGATCCGCGCGGAAGTCGCGCGCGTGCTCGAGAACTACGGTCGCGGGCCCGGGCACGTCTTCAATCTCGGGCACGGCATCCAGCCGGGCGTCGATCCGGAGAACGTCGCGGCGATGGTGGCGGCCGTTCACGAACTTTCGCCGCAGTACCACCGTTAACAGGGGAGCAATTCCTCCTAGTAGTCCGTGGAGTCTGGCCACAGCTCGCGGCGGAGCTTGAGCGGGTCCGCGAGCACGCGCGCGCGCGCGCGTGAGCGGGCGACTTCGCTGCCGCTCAACGGCTGGAAACCGGGCGGCAGCGTCTCGCGATTGAATTCGAGCAGCAGCCAGTTCAGCACGGCCGCCAGCGCCTCGTCGCTGATCGGCGCCTGCGCGGCGCCCGGCACGCGGGCGAGGTAGTCGCGCCCGGCGGGCGACGCGGCGATACGGCCGAGCGGGCCCGCGAGCGATGGCACGGCCCCGGGGCTGCCGCGGCCGTCCGCGAGATGGCAACCGGCGCAGTGCAGCAGATAGTCGACGCGCGGGCCGGCGAGGGCGGGGGCCGCGAGCGCGAACAGGACGCCGGCGAGCGGCAGTTCGCGGCGACGCCGCGGCAGGCGGTCAATTCTCGTCATTCGCCACGCCAAGCACGACGCCAATCGTGCAGTGGTAGGCACGACTCTGCGTCCCGAAGCACCACAGGGCGGAGGTGCTCTTGGCGGCGTAGTACACGGGGCGCTCGCGCTCGGTGTTGTGGCACTCGCAGCGCTCGCAGAAGGCCTTGCCGCAGCAGTCGCTGTAGGAAATGAGGTAGTCGCGACCGTCCACCGGGTTGTGGCAGGTGCCGACCCAGCTGACCGGCGAGAGCTCGGAGCCGGGCGGGCAGGAGTTGTAGGTGCCGCCGCAGCACGCGCACAGGGTGCCGCCCAGCGCGCAGTAGCGCCAGTACTCGCAGCTCTGCGGATCGCCGAGCTCGCTGACGGATTCCGCCCCGAGCGCGCGCGCCACCGGCAGGAGCGGCAGCGCCGCGACGCCGGTCAGCAGGGTGCCGAGCCGCGCCAGGACGCTGCGCCGTGACGTCGTGCGTGCGAGGTGGCGGCTGCCGGAGCCTGCGCTGCGATCCATCCAGCGCCAGAAAACCTTCGCCAGCCGCAGATTCGCGATCATGAAACTTGCCCCCCGAGTCCGCTGGCGCTGTCCGACAGCGGATCAATCATGCGGCGCCAGCGCCTGCAGCGCGGGTGATCCTGTCGGCCCGGGCTGCTCGATCGTGCGCTGCAGGTTCAGGCTGAGCCCGTCGTAGATCTGCAGCCTGTCGTCCTTGTCAGCCAGGATCAGCCGCGGCACGGGTTCCTGGCTGGCGTGAATGCCGCTGGCTTCGGCCGGCAGGCGCAGGCGCGCCACGCGCCTGCGGCGTTCGGTATCGAACACCCAGACTTCCTGGCCGTTGGCACCGTGCGTGTCAACCTTGCCCTTGTGCATGAGCGCGTAGAGCAGCGACGTGCCGCGATGCAGCGTGAGCGGCTGCTGGCCGCCCGGGCGCCACTGCTCCCGGTCGTCGCCGTCCGCGCGATCCTCGTCGTTCAGCATCGACCAGGCCGCGCCGATCTCGATCCGGCCGCCCGCTGCACGCACCTCGCGCACCAGGCCGTCGTGCGTGACGAGCAGCCAGCCGGAACCGGTATGCAGGCCGAGGCCGAACAAGGGGTCGCGCAGCACGTCGAAAAACGGCTCGCTGCGTTCGCGCCTGGCCTCGCCGCCCTGTGCGTCGAGCCCGATGAGCTGCAGCGTGCCGTCGCCGCAGATCATCAGGAAGCTGCGCGGCTCGACGGGCATGATGATCGCGCAGCCGGGGGTCGATATCTCGCCTGCGAACCTGCGCTCGACGACATCCACGATGCTGACCGACTGCGCCGGCGTCATGTTGAACACGACCACGTGGCGCTCGTCGCTCAACAGCCCGATATGCCCGCGGGTAGACAGCGCAGCGCTCTTCGGCGGCAGCTCGATTTCCGCCTTGGTGGTCAGGTCTTTAAGATCCACGACCGTAAGCACGTCCGTGCGCTCGCCGCGCACCAGTCGCGAGTAGTACGAATCGACCTGGTAGGCCTCCTTGCGTGACGGCAGCGTCACCATCGCGGGCGTGTAATCCGTGCGCGTGATCAGGCCCTTCATCTGCCCGTCGGCGCCGTCGAAGACATAGCCGGCATTGGAATCCGAGGCGACGAACCAGCTCGGCTTGGGCTCGGGCAGCGTCACCCGGCCGGCCGTCTCGGCCGGGATCGGCTCGCCCGCCAGCGCCGCGGCGGCGGCAAGCGTCAATGTCGGCGCCAGCAGCGGCAGGACTCGCATGGCGTGTGACCCCCTGGTTCGGCCCATTGTGCTGTTTCGCATCCGCAGGGAACAGTCCCCCACGTGCCGTCAGACCGCACTCAGCTCGTCGCGCAGCGTGCGGCGCAGGATCTTGCCGACGTTGGTTTTCGGGAGTTCCTGCCGGAAGTACACGGACTTCGGGACCTTGTAGCCGGTCAGTTCGCGCCTGCAGAAGGCGATGACGTCCTCGGCGGTCAGCGCCGGATCCTTCTTCACGATGAACAGCGCGACGACCTCGCCCGACTTTTCGTCCGGCTGCGCCACGGCCGCGACCTCGAGCACCGCGGGCATCTGCGCCACGACGCCCTCGACCTCGTTCGGGTACACGTTGAAGCCCGAGACCAAGATCATGTCCTTCTTGCGGTCCTCGATGAAGGTGCGGCCGCGCTCGTCCATGCGGCCGATGTCGCCGGTGCGCAGCCACCCGCCGGGGAGCATGACCTTGGCCGTTTCCTCCGGCCGGTTCCAGTAGCCGCGCATCACCTGCGGGCCGCGGATGCAGATCTCGCCGACCGCGCCGACCGGCAGCGCGTTGCCGCCGTCATCGCGGATCGAGATCTCGGTCGAGGGGATCGGGTAGCCGATGGAGCCGGTGAATTCGGCAGTCCGCGGCAGGTTCGCCGTGCCGACCGGCGACGACTCGGTGAGCCCCCAGCCCTGGCAGATGTGCCGCCCCGTGACCTTGCGCCAGCGTTCGGACACGGCTGCCTGCACGGCCATGCCGCCGCCCAGCGAAACCCGCAGCGAGCTGAAATCGAGCGCCTCGAAGCCCGGCGTGTTGAGCAGCGCGTTGAACAGCGTGTTCACGCCGGTGATGAAGGTAAACTTCACCTTCGAGAGCTCCTTCACGAACCCTGGCATGTCGCGCGGATTGGTGATCAGCACGTTGTTGCCGCCGACGTAGGTGAACACCAGCAAGTTCGTGGTCAGCGCGAAGATGTGGTACAGCGGCAGCGCCGTGATCACCGCGGGATTCTCGAACTGGGAGAGTTCCGGCATGAACGCGACCACCTGCAGCGTGTTCGCGACCATGTTCCGGTGCGTCAGCACCGCGCCCTTCGACACACCGGTCGTGCCGCCGGTGTACTGCAGGAAGGCGATGTCCTCGCCCGTGACCGTGACCGGCTCGAGCGCGCCGCCCCGCGCGAGCATCTCGCTCCAGCGCACGGCGCCGGGCAGCGACCAGGCCGGCACCATCTTCTTCACCCGGCGGATCACGAAGTTCGTGATCGCAGCCTTCGGGAAACCGAGCGCGTCGCCGATGCCGGTGATCACGACGTGCCGCACCGCCGTGCGCGCGAGCACCTGTTCCAGCGTCGCGGCGGCGTTCTCGAAGATCACGATCACGGTCGCGCCCGAGTCGTTCAGCTGGTGTTCGAGCTCGCGCGCGGTGTAGAGCGGATTGACGTTGACGACGGTGCAGCCCGCCCGGTGGCTGCCTACGATCGCGACCGGGTACTGCAGCAGGTTCGGCATCATGAGCGCGACGCGGTCGCCCTTGCCGAGTCCCGCGACCTTCTGCAGCCAGGCGCCGAAGCGGCGCGACTGCTCCTCGAGGTCCGCATAGCTGAGCCGCGCGCCCATGTTGCAGTAGGCGGTCTTCGCGGCGTGCTTGCGGCAGGCGTCTTCGTAAAGTTGCTTGAGCGAGGGGATCGAGTCGGGGTCGATCTCCGCCGGGACGTCCGGCGGGTAGTCGCGGAGCCAGAACCTGTCTACGGTTTCGTGCGCGTCATTCATTGCTGCAATGCAAAAAGCCCGCCTGTCACTGTGCCGATCGTCGCCTTGGATTTAACGCAGGTTCGCGGCGAACAGCAAGCGCGGCGACTTCTGGCAAGATGGCGTTCCTTCCGCCACGACCTGTCGAGTGCCGCCATGACCCGAAGCCTGCTGCTCGCGTTCGTCCTCGCCTTCATGCCCGTTGCCGTGCTGCCCGCCGGGACTGCCGCGCCGGAAACGCCGCTGATCGCGCGCGATGCCCTGTTCGGCAACCCGGAGCGGACCCAGGCGCGGATCTCGCCGGACGGCCGGCACCTGTCCTGGATCGCCCCGCGCGACGGGGTGCTGAACGTCTGGGTCGCGCCGGTCGGCGATCCCGCCGCCGCGCGTGCGGTGACCAACGACCGCCAGCGCGGCATCCGCCAGCACTTCTGGATGCCGAACGGCACGCACGTCCTGTACCTCCAGGACCAGGGCGGCGACGAAAACTGGCGCCTGCACGGCGTCGAGATCGCGACCGGCAACGACCGCGACCTGACACCGCTCCCGGGCGTACAGGCGCAGCTGATCGGCCTTTCTCCGGAACGGCCGGGCACCGCGCTCGTCGGCCTCAACGACCGCGTGCCCGAGTGGCACGACGTCTACGAGATCGACGTGGCGACTGCTGAGCGCAAGCTCGTGCTCAAGAACGAGGAAAACCTGGTCGGCTTCACCGAGGACCTGCAGCTCGTGCCGCGCCTCGCCAGCCGTTCGCTGGCCGACGGCGACGAAATCCTGCGGCGCACGCCCGCCGGCTGGGAACGCGTGCTCAAGGTGGGCCAGGCCGACACGCTGACGACCGGCGCGCTCACGATCGAGCAGGGCGGCAGGACCGCGCTGCTGCAATCCTCGGTGGACCGCAACACCTCGGCGCTGGTGCGGCTCGACCTCGAGTCCGGCGCAGTCTCGCTGGTCGCGCAGGACGAGCGCGCGGACATCGCGGACGTCTGGCTCGAGCCGCGCACGCGGGCGCTGCAGGCCTACTCGGTCGAGTACCTGACAGTCACCCATTCGGCGCTCGACCCGGCGGTCGCCAAGGACATCGAGGCGCTCACGCAGGCGGTCGGCGCCGGATTCGCCGTCACGAGCCGCACGCTCGATGACCGGCGCTGGGTAATTGCCGCCGATCAGCCCGAGCGCGGGCTCTCCTACCACCTCTATGACCGCGACAGCGGCGGCGTCACCAAGCTCTTCGACCAGCGGCCTGCGCTCGCGGGCGCGCCGCTGGTCGCGATGACGCCCGTGGAGATCAAGAGCCGCGACGGGCTGACGCTCGTCGGCTACCTGTCACGGCCGCAGGGTGCGACGGGTTCCCTGCCGCTGGTGCTGAACGTCCACGGCGGCCCCTGGGCGCGCGATTCCTACGGCTTCGACTCCGAGCACCAGTGGCTCGCGAACCGCGGCTACGCAGTGCTCGCGGTCAACTACCGCGGCTCGACCGGCTTCGGCAAGGCATTCGTCAACGCGGGCGACCGCGAATGGGCCGGCCGGATGCACGACGACCTGATCGACGCGATCGACTGGGCGGTGCGCGAGGGCATCACGACGCCGGAGCGGATCGCGATCTACGGTGGTTCCTATGGCGGCTACGCGACGCTGGTCGGTCTCACCTTCACGCCGACCCGGTTCGCCTGCGGCGTCGACATCGTGGGTCCCTCCAACCTCGAGACGCTGCTCGCCTCGATCCCGCTGTACTGGAAGTCGTTCTTCGAGGAGTTTTCGCGCCGCATCGGCGACCCGCGCACCGAGGAGGGGAAGAAGCTCCTCGCCGAGCGCTCGCCGCTCACGCATGCGGCGGCGATCGCGCGGCCGCTGCTCATCGCCCAGGGCGCGAACGACCCGCGCGTGAAGCAGGCCGAGTCCGACCAGATCGTCGCCGCGATGAAAGCGAAGGGCATTCCGGTCACCTACGTGCTGTATCCCGACGAGGGCCACGGCTTCGCGCGGCCGCAGAACCGGAATTCCTTCTTCGCGATCAGCGAGGCCTTCCTGGCCGAGTGCCTCGGCGGGCGCTTCGAGCCCGTCGGTCGCGACTTCGAGGGCTCGAGCCTCGAGGTGAAGGAAGGCGCGAAGCACGTCCCGGGGCTCGAGACCGCGCTCGCCGGCACCCGCTGAGGCGGCCTAGCGCGCGAGCAGCGCCTCGAGCCGCGGCCAGACGTTGTCGAGCAGCAGCGGCTGGGCGCGCGCGTTCGGGTGGATGCCGTCGGCCTGGAAGTAGTCGAGGTCCAGCGCCACCGCCGGGCTCATGAGCGCCGCCACCGGGACCTGGTAGCGCGCGCGCAGGTCGTCGAAGACCTTCCGGAACGCGCTCGTGTACTGCGGGCCGTAGTTCGACGGCATCTGCACGGTGAGCAAGAGCACGTCCGCGCCCTGCGCGCGGCTCTTGGTAATGAGCAGCCCGAGATTCGCCTCGACGCGTGAAACCGGCAATCCCCGCAGCCCGTCGTTGCCGCCGAGCTCGAGGATCACGATTCCGGGCTTGTGGACCGCGAGCGCCCGGTCGATGCGGGCGAGGCCGCCGTCGGTCGTCTCGCCGGTCACGCTGGCGTTGACGACCCGGTGCCCGTACCCTTCCTGCTTCAGTCGCTGCTGCAGCAGGGCCACCCAGCCTTGGCCGGGCGCGAGCCCGTAGCCGGCGGACAGCGAATCGCCCAGGACGAGGATCACCGGCGGTTCGGCGGAACGCGCAGGCGTTGCCGCAGCGGCGAGAACCAGAGCCAGGAAGAACGCGCGCAGCATGGATCAGAAGACCGTTCTCGAAGCGCGAAGTTTGCGCAAGCAGGTTACCAGCCCCGAGGGAATGCTGACCATCCTCGACGACGTCAGCCTCGCGGTCGCGGCCGGCGAGACCGTCGCGGTCGTCGGTGCATCCGGAGCGGGAAAATCCACGCTGCTCGCGCTGCTCGCCGGCCTTGACGAGCCGAGCGCGGGCAGCGTCTGGCTGGAGGGTGTCGAACTCTCCGCGCTCGACGAGGATGGCCGCGCGGCGCTGCGCGCCCGCCACGTCGGCTTCGTGTTCCAGTCCTTCCACCTGGTGCCCGCGCTTACCGCGCACGAGAACGTGATGCTGCCGCTCGAGCTCGCCGGCCGGCGCGACGCGCGCGCGGTGGCTCGCGCGGTGCTCGAGCAGGTCGGCCTCGGTCCGCGGCTGGGCCATTACCCGCGCCAGCTCTCGGGCGGCGAGCAGCAGCGCGTCGCGATCGCGCGCGCCTTCGTGACCCGGCCGGCGGTGCTGTTCGCCGACGAGCCGACCGGCAACCTCGACACCGCGACCGGCGCGCGGGTCATCGACCTGCTCTTCGACCTCAATGCCGCGAGCGGCACGACGCTCGTGCTCGTGACCCATGACCGCGCGATCGCCGCGCGCTGCGGGCGCGTGATCGAGCTGGACGCGGGCAGGCTGGTAGGAGGCTCCTGGTGAGTGCGCTGCGCTTCGCCCTGCTCGCGCTCGCCCGCGACTGGCGCTCGGGAGAACTCGCCGTGCTGCTGGCGGCGCTGCTGGTCGCGGTCACGGCGCTGACCGGCGTCGGCTTCTTCACGGATCGCATCTCGCAGGCGGTGGAGCGGCGCGCCGCCGAGGTGCTGGCGGCGGACCTGCGTCTGCGCTCGCCGCAACCGGTCGGCGAGCGCTTCGAGGCGCTGGCCGCGGAACGCGGCGTTGCGACGGCGCGCACCGTCTCCTTCCCGAGCGTGGTGTTCTTCGGCGCCGATTCGAGTCTCGCGGCGGTCCGCGCCGTCAGCCCCGGCTATCCGCTGCGCGGCCGGCTCAAGATCGCTGATGCGCCCTTCGCGCCGGCGCGGGAAACGGGCGAGCTGCCCGGGCGCGGCGAAGTCTGGCTCGAGTCGCGTCTGCTGGCGCGGCTCGGCGCCGGGATTGGCGACCGCGTGAGCCTCGGCGCTGTGAATTTCACCGTGACGCGGGTGCTCGACTACCGGCCCGACCAGGGCTCGGCTTTCGTGGATCTCGCGCCCTCGCTCCTGATCCCGCTCGCGGACCTGCCGGCGACGGAGCTCCTGGGCTCCGGGAGCCGCGCCTCGCACCGCCTGCTGTTCGCGGGTTCGCCCGGTCAGATCCGCGGATTGCTCGAGGAGATCCGTGCGGAGAAAGGGCCGGCCGAGCGCCTCGAGAGCGTGGACGAGGAGAGCCCGCAGCTGCAGTCCTCGACGCGCCGCGCGGGACGCTTTCTGAACCTCTCGGCCATGATCACCGTACTGCTTGCTGCGGTCGCGGTCGCGATGGCGGCGCGGCGCTACACGCGGCGCCACCTCGACAACGTCGCGCTGATGAAGTGCATGGGCGCGCCGCAGCGGCTGGTGCTGCAGCTGACAGTCATCGAGCTGGCGCTGATCGCGCTCATCGCGGCGCTCGCCGGGAGCCTGCTCGGCTGGCTCGCGCAGGCCCTGCTGGCCAGCCTCGTGGGCGACCTGGTGCAGGGCGAGCTGCCGCCGGCGACGCTCGCGCCGGCGCTGATGGGCGGCGCTACCGCGCTCGCGATCCTGGTCGGCTTCGCACTGCCGCCCATGCTGCAGCTGAAGCGCGTACCGCCGGCGCGCGTGCTGCGCCGGAACCTCGAGCCGCCGCCGCTGCGTTATTCGGTTTCGATCGGCCTCGCGATCGCGACGCTGGTCGCCGTGCTGTACTGGCTGGTGCGCGACGCGACCCTGGTCGGCATCGTGGCGGCCGGGATCGTCATCACGCTCGCCGTGCTCTATGGCGCGGGGTTCCTGTTGGTGTTCCTCGCCGGCCGGCTGCGCGGGTCGGTCGGCGTCGCCTGGCGCTACGGGGTCGCGAACCTGGCGCGGCGCGGACGTGAAAGCGTCGCTCAGGTGGTCGCCTTCGGCCTCGGGCTCATGGTTCTGCTGCTGCTCGCGGTGGTGCGCAACGACCTGCTGCGGGACTGGCGCGCGAGCTTGCCCGCCGACACCCCCAATTTCTTCATGATCAACATCCCGGCGGCGGAGACCGCCGATTTCCTGCGATTCGTCGCGGACCGCGGGCATCCGCCGCCCCGGCTCTTCCCAATGATCCGCGCCCGCATGACGGCGATCAACGGCAAGCCATTGGAGGAGCTCGGGCTCACGGCCGATCGCGCCCGGGGGTTCGCCGAGCGCGAGCAGAACCTGTCCTGGGCCGAGACCTTGCAGCTCGACAACGAGATCGTCGCCGGTCGCTGGTGGAACGAATCCGACCGGGGCAAGGCCTACCTGTCGGTCGCCACGGAGTACCAGGAGGAACTGGATCTCAAGCTCGGCGACCGGCTCGCCTTCGACGTCGCGGGCGAGGCCGTCGAGGCCGAGGTGCTCTCGTTCCGCAAGGTGGAGTGGGACACGTTCCGGCCGAACTTCTTCCTCGTGTTCTCGCCCGGCGTGCTCGACGGGCTCACCGGCACCTGGCTCACCAGCATGAAACTCGACACGGAACAGCGCAAGATGCTCGCCGACCTCGTGCGCCGCTTCCCGTCCGTGTCCGTGTTCGACATTGACGCGATCCTCGCGCAGGTGCGCGACGTCATCGACCGCGCTTCGCTCGCCGTGCAGTACGTGTTCCTGTTTACGCTGGCGGCCGGTCTCACCGTGCTGCTCGCCGCCATCCAGTCGACGCGCGACGAGCGCCGCTACGAGAGTGCGATGCTGCGCACGCTCGGCGCGCGCCGGCGCGTGGTGCTGGCCGGCGTCGCCGCCGAGTTCACCGTGCTCGGCATGCTCGCGGGGGTGCTCGCGGCGGTCGGCGCGACGCTCGCCGGCTGGCTGCTGGCGCGGGAAGTCTTCGACCTCGAGTACACGATTGACCCGTGGGTATGGGTCAGCGGGCTCGTCGCGGGCGCGGTGATCGTGGGAGGGGCGGGGACCTTAGCCGCGAGAGGCGTGGTGAATCATCCGCCGGTCAGCACGCTGCGGGAGGGCTAAGCGAGTCAGGTGAGGGGCTTGCGCCCGACGACGCGCATACCCGTCTCCGAGAACCGCTGCAGATTCCCGTCGCGCGCATAACCCTCGACGCGAATAACGTATCCGCCCTGCGGCAGCACCGAGCTGTTGAGGGACAGCCGCAGGTCCAGGTTCGAATCGCGCACCATCTGGTCGGCGTGCAGGACGAGCGTGCCGTCGTCGCGCAGGAGGCTCACGCGGAAACGCGCGTAACGGTCGGAACGCGCATTAAGCAGGAAGTCGACCCGCTCGGGGAAGTCGCCGCCGCCGATCGAGACGGTGGCGGGGTTGCGCAGGTCCACGCGCACCTTACGGGTGCCGGAGGGCGCTTGCAGGAAGCCCGCATCGGCCTGTTTCTGCAACATGGCCATGCGGTCCTCAGTGACGCCCCAGCGCCAGGCGACCCAGGCGAGCGCGACGGCGAGGACGATGAGGGCGGTCACCGCGCCGACCGCGAGCCGGTGTTCCCTCAGCCGCTCGATCCAGGGGCCTATTTCCATCGGCATTGACCCTTCTCCGGGGGCGCGTGCGTTTATTTATGCATTCGACGCCCAAGGAGGGCCCGTCATGTCCGCAACTGCTTCACGATCCGCCCTGCTGGTCGCCGGGGTCCTGCTCGCGCTCAACGCCGCAGCCGCGCCGGGCACGACCTCGCTCACGGTCTACAGCTCCGCGCAGCCGGGCGGCATCCCCGCCGAGTGGTACCGGCCGCTGCCGGGGCTGGGCTCGCCGATGGCGAACCAGCTGCCGGGCTTTGCGCTGGTGCGCCTCGAACGCGAGCTGCATGTCCCGCGCGGGCGCGGGACGATCCAGTTCGCGGACGTCGCGGCGCTCATCGACCCGACCACGGTGCAGTTCCTGTCGCTGACCGATCCCGAGGGCACCAAGGTGCTGGAGCAGAACTTCCAGTTCGATCTGGTGAGCCAGGAGAAGCTGCTGTCGCGCTACATCGACCGCAACGTCAGCGTCGAGCAGCAGAGCGGCGACGGCGTGAAGCGCATCGAGGGGACGCTGGTCTCGTCGAACGACGGGCTCGTGATCCGCGGCGCGGACGGGCAGATCCACGCGCTGCGCGAGTGGAGCAACGTGAGCTTCGGCGAATTGCCGGGCGGCCTGATCACGCGGCCGACACTCGAGTGGGACATCGCTTCCGGACGCGGCGGCTTGCAGGACGCGCGCGTGTCCTACCAGACCGGCGGCATCACCTGGTGGGCGGACTACAATCTGATCTTCAGCGAGGGTGCGGACGCGAACTCGGGCTTCGTGGACGTGGGCGCGTGGGTCAGTCTTCTGAACCAGTCCGGCGCGCGTTACCAGGACGCGAAGCTGAAGCTGATCGCGGGGGACGTCAACCGCGCGCAGCCGCCGCCCCGGGTGCTGCGGGCGAAGGTGTACGAGATGGCTGTGGCGGATGCCGCTGCGGCGCCGGGTTTCGAGGAGAAGGCGTTCTTCGAATACCACCTCTACACGCTCGGCCGTCCCGCGACGATCCCGAACAATTCGACCAAGCAGATCGAACTGTTCGATGCGGCATCGCGCGTGCCGGCGAAGAAGCAGCTGGTGTACGACGGCGCCGCGGGCATGCAGTTCTACGGCGGCCTCGTGCAGGAGCCGGAGTACGGGCCGGGCGGCAACACGAAGGTCGACGTGTTCCTGAAGTTCCGGAACGACAAGGCTTCGGGCATGGGCATGCCGCTGCCCGCCGGCCGCATCCGCGTCTCGCAGCAGGACACGGCGGACGGGAGTCTCGAGTTCATCGGCGAGGACACGATCAGGCACACGCCGAAGGACGAGGACGTGCGGGTCAAGCTCGGCACGGCCTTCGACGTGGTCGGCGAGCGTCGGCAGACGGACTTCTCCATGGACACCAAGGGCCGGGTGATGGAGGAGGCGTTCGAGATCAAGGTCCGCAACCACAAGGACCAGGCGGTGGAGGTGGTGGTGCGCGAGAATCTCTACCGCTGGAACGAGTGGAGGCTGGTGCAACAGTCACAGCCGCACGAGAAGAAGGACGCGCAGACGATCGAGTTCCCGGTGCGTGTCGCGGCCGACGGCGAGACGGTCGTCACCTACCGCGTCCGTTACAACTGGTAGGAACTGAAGGAGCCGAAGGGGCGCGCCCCCTTCAGCTCCCTTCAGGCGATCATGAGCTCCGCGCCGGCGAGGAGCTCTTCGCCGACACCGGCGGCGATGACGCAATTCTGGCCGAAGACGGCACCCTTGAGCGCGCGATTGTAGCGATAGGTCTTGAGCGTGCGCAGCGGCTCCTGATCCGCGTCGCGGGCGCAGGTTTCCTGGTCCGTGGTCGTGATCGAGCAGCGCGTGCAGTGCTTCACGCCGCGCAGCGTGACCGCGCCGAAGCGAAACTCGGTCCTTGCGTCCTCCGCGTGGGCCGGCACGCCCTCGATCACGATGTTCGGCCGGAATCGGTTCATTGGCAGGGGCGACGGCAGGCGGCGGTTGAGATCCTCGAGCGAGGCCCGTGAAATCATCAGTATCGGGTAGCCGTCGGTGAAGGTGACCGGGTGCCGGCCCGGCCCCGAGTACTCCGGATCGGCATCGCGCAGTTTCGACGTGACGATGCGCACTAGGTGCAGCGGCGCCCCGAGCGCTGCGAGCAGCCAGTCGGCAGCCTCCTCGCCGGCATCCACGCCCGTGACCGTATCGCTCCAGATCCGGACCGGACGTTCCGGCCCGCCATGCTCTGGATCGACGCTGAGCGCCGGCAGGCCGTCCGCCGTGAGCCGGAGTCTGCCGCCGACTGCCGTCGCGATCGCGGCGAGCCGCGGGTTCTCGCGCTGCGTGACGAAGCGGCCCGCGCCATCGACGATCATCCAGCGCCGGTCCCACTCGAGACCGGTTGCCGTCACGCGCGCGCGCTGCAGGTCGATCCCGCGACAGGACTTGACGGGGTAGACGTGCAGACTCGCGATATGTGCCATGCCGTGCTCAGCCT
Source organism: Gammaproteobacteria bacterium (assembly GCA_016874295.1). Lineage (GTDB taxonomy): Bacteria > Pseudomonadota > Gammaproteobacteria > Steroidobacterales > Steroidobacteraceae > SCUD01. The sequence continues at coordinate 29,476 of VGUH01000015.1, forward strand.
TGAGGTGCTTTCAGCGCGAAGTCGTAGCTGCCGTAATGCAGGTAGTTCGCCCAGTCGGCGGAGGGCAGGGCGCGCACCGCGGTGCGCGCCGCGCCGAGTGCGCTGCCGATCGACTCGCCCTTTGCGAGGTCGCGATAGAGTGCCGCCGCGAACGCAGCGGCCGAGCTGTCCGACACGGGCCACCAGGTGCCGATGAAGTTGGCGACACCGCCGCGCAGGAAGGCTTCGGCGAAGCCGACGCTGCGGCAGAGCTGGCGCAGCGGATTGACCGTCGTACGCAGGCGCCCGGATTCGCAGGCATTGAAGAACACGAGCGCCGGCACGGAATCCATGGCCGCGAGGTCGCCGCCCGAGAGCACCCGCCCGCCGGCGCACAGGATGCCGCTCGAGGCGGGCGCCTGTGCGTCGAACCAGGCGTGGCCCGCGAAGTGGATCGCGTCGTAGTCGCCGGAGCGAAACTCGGGAAGCAGGCGCGCGCGCGTCGCATCGCTGCCGCGGATCGCGGTGATGCCCGCGCCCTCGACCTGCGTCAGCATGGCGGCGACGCGCTCGCCTTCCTCAATCGCGCCCGGCAGGTCGCCGGTCGGGTTCACGACCAGCAGCACGTTGAACTCGCGCGCGCGGCGACGCTGTTCGCGCCACTTGGCGACCGACATGCCTTCCGCGGCGTAAAGCCGCGACAGGCCTTTCGCGGCCGCCGGCGCCCAGCCCTTGAGCGAGAGCGCCTCCCAGGGCCAGTGCGCGCTCGCGGTGTCGTGCACCACCACGATTGGCGCGGTCTTGACAGTGGGCAATGCCTCCGCGATTTCGGGCAGCAGCAGCAGCTCGCCGAGCCGCTCGCCGAATTCCCGCAGTTCATCGATCGAGATGCCGGGCACGAGCCGCGCGTGCTCGCGCTCAAGCAGGCGCTGGTCGAGACGGCGGGTCGCAACCAGCGCGGTCGCCTTGGGCGTCGGCCCGAGCAGCGCGGCGCGAAGATGCGCCGCGCTCTCCTGCACGAACAGCCAGGCGAGCGGCGTCGCCGTCGGCTTGACGGCGCGCACGGGCTTGATGACTGCAGGCTTTCGCTCGCGCGCAAGACCGAGCAGGGACGCGGCCGGATGCAGGCGCAGGAGATCCTCGGCGGCGTGCCGCGCGTCGGCCAGGCGCGCCGCATCGCGCGAGACGATCGTGATGCGCCGCGGGCGCTGCTGGGTTCTGAGGTCACCGAGCGCCGTCAGCACGCCCTCGAGCTGGGCGCGCGCGGCATCCGCGGGCCCGATGCCGGAGACTGTGCCCCAGAGCACCATCGCGAAGTTGTCGATGCCGGCGAGCGCCAGCGTGCGGGTGACGTTCGCCGCGGCGAGGCGTTGCACGTCCGGTCCGTAGCCTGCGAAATGGCCGAGGCCGGCGAACACGACGAGTCGCGGCGCGAGACCGCGGCGGCCGACCGGCAGCACGAAGACCTCGCCGGCGGTCGCGCTGATCGCCCTCCGGCGCGCGAGGTCGCTGATTGCGCCGTGGAGCATCCGGTCGACTGCGAGCGCAGCGCCCGCGGGTTCGACATTCGCAAAGGCGCCCAGCACGATCGCGGTCGCGGTGCTCTGCGTGATGCTGCCTTCCAGAAATGCGAGTTCGACGGATTTCGCACGGGCGTCACGCCTCGGCGCGCCTTTGGTGGAGGGCTGCGTGACGCCGATGAACTCCTTCAGGAATTCGCGCTGCTCGCGCTCGGACAGGTCGCCCCAGGCGACCTTGGGTGCGGGCGCGAGCCGCGCGTCCTCCTGCCAGAGTGTCGGCACGCCGCGGCGGTGGGGCAGCACGGCGGGCAGGGCGTCGGTCCTGCCGTCGCGCGCAAGATCGGCGACCGCGCGCCCGACCTCGGCGTTGCCGGGCAGCGAGCCGTGGCTCTCTCCGACATACCAGGTTGCGAGCTTCGGCCACTGCGCGAGCGCGAGGGGTACCGTGCCATCGCCAGCCGGACCGCGGCCGTACTCGAGCTTGCGGCGCGAGCGGCGCAGGCCGAGGATCGTGTCCTGGCCGAAACCGGCGATCAGGCGGAAGCGCTCATCGGGTGGGGGCAGGGCGGCGATCGAGTTACGGGCGGCCTTCAGGAGGTCGGCTTCGGGTTTCGGGCCGTCCGGCCATTGGGCCGGGCCGAAGGGGTCGAAATCCTTGCACAGACCGACTGCGGGCAGGAGACCGCGGAGGCCTGGCAATGTGGTCAGCATCCGGCGCGCGAGCTCGTCGGCGCTGTGCTTGAGGTCGAGCATCGCGACGCGACGGACGAGCGGGTAGGTGCCGCGCAGCGCCTGGACCGCGATGAATGCGCCCCGGTTCGGCGTGCCGAGCTGGATCACGCGGCCGATGCGCTCGCCGCCCTTGTGGGCGAGGGCCGCGCGCGCGACCAGGCCGCCCATGCTGTGAGCGACGAGGACCACGTCCTAGCGCTTTTCGCGCAGCAGGCGGTCGGCGAGTTCGCGGCCGCTCCAGTCGATGGCGCGGCGCCAGTCGTAGGGATGGAACACGGCGTCGAAGCCGGCGATCCGCAGCACCAGGCGCAGACGTTCATAGGCGAACTTGATGACGCTGACCGCCCGGTAACGGTTGCCGTCGGGCAGGGCCAGCTTGACCAGCTCGCCCTGCGCGATCTCGACGGGATCGAACCAGGTGACGTCGATGCCCCCGTTCTTGCGCGAGCGGCCGATGCTCGAGCCCATGATGCCCGGCAGGATCAGCAGGCGCGGGCCGCCACGCATGCCCGCGGCGCGCCGGGCGAGTCGCGATAGCTCCTGTTCCGTCTCGAGATACGCCGGCATGCCGCGATTTTATGGCGATTTTATGGTGCCGGGTCGCACTTATCGCACTTATTCGCTCCCGCGAATAAGTGCGACCCGGCACTGTTATCGCATCTACTCCGTGATCGGCCCCTCAGGCGAGTAGATCACGTAGATCTTCGTATAGCCCTCGGTGTCCCAGACGCCGGTCCAGTCGGCGGGGATCACGACTGAGTCGCCGGCGCGAACCTCGGTGACCTTGCCGTCGCTCGAGGTCAGCGTCACGCCGCCCTCGAGGAAGTGCATGTACTCGTTGACCCCGTACGGGGTCTTGATCTCGGCGCGCACCTTGCCGGAGCGGTACATGCCGGCGTCGAACTGCTTGTCCTTCGACAGGAAAAATTCGACGTCGTGCGTCGTGTTGCCGTCTTCGGTCTTCACCACCGGCTCGTAGTCCTCGAAAATCTTCCCGGCAACCTGGTCGCGCGTGATCCGGACGGGGTGAACTGCATCGGCCGATGCCGCACCGATCGGGCCCAACAACGCGCAGCAGGCGAACGCGAAGCAGACGTGTGTGAAGCGTGTCGAGCGACGAAACATGGCGTACTCCTGAAATGTGGCCCAATCGGGGACGGCCAGCATACCGTTTCGCCTGTGCCGCGGGGTTCATCGGGCATTTTCTCGCCGCCGCGCCAGGCTTGCCGGGTGTACCGCGCCGCAATAAGTGCGATAAGTGCGACCCGGCACCATCAGATGCCGAGGGCGGTGAGCATGCGGCGCACGGCGGAGAGCTGGGCGCCGCTTCTTGCCGCGTAGTCGGCGCCGCTGTAGCCCCACCAGTCCCAGCAGCCGCGCGGGTTCATGGGCCAGAACCAGCTCTTCTCGACCTGCGGGTACAGCACGACGATGTGGTTGGCGTCGGCCCAGCGGTTGTAGCCGGCCTGGCGCGCGAAGCTCCGCCCGATGAATCCGATCCCCTGCCGGCAGCCGTGGAACGCGACGTGGACCCGGCAGCGCGCGCCCGCAGCGCAATCCTTCGGCAAGTAGACGAAGCCCGTTTCCGCCATTGACGCGAGCGCGCCGCGAGTGACGTAGCGCGACTGCCCGAACTCGCGCAGCTCGCCGCCTGGCTCGCCGGCGGGCTCGGCGAGATCGCCATACAGGTATTTCAGCATCTCGCCCGCCGCGTCGTAGCCGCAGGCGAGGATCCACGGCGGCGCGTCCTTGGCGCAGGCGCCGCCGTCAGACACGGTCGGAAAACCGTGCGCGGCCGGCACCCGGGTCTCGAACCGGATCCGCTCGAGCGGCACAAAGGCCTTGTAGAACCGCAGCAGCGAATCCGCGACCGCCCGGCCTATTCGCTCGTCCTTCGCACCGTGAAAGATCCAGATGCGATCCGGCGCGAGCCAGGACGGATCGTCCACGACGCCAGCGGCCGCGCTCGAGCGCAGCGCTGCGATCAGCGCCTGCTCATGCGGGCCGCCCGCGGAGCCCGCGAGGCAGTCCCGCATCGCCCGGGTTACCACGCCCTGCGCGCAGAGCCACGGTCCCGCGCCGACGATACCCGCGCCGATCACGTCCTGCGAGAAAGCCACCTGGTACTGCGTCGCCATGTAGCCGCCGGACGAGGCGCCGGAGACCGTGAGGCTGCCGGGCAGGAGATTGAGTCGCGGCAAGGGCGCGGCCGCGTGCGCGGCGACCATGACCCCGGCGGTCATGGCGATGGCAGTCGTTCCCAGGAAACCGGCGACGCCCATGGCGCCGGCCATTATGGCGTCGGCCGCGGGCGATCAGCCTGCGGATTTCGCGTGCGGACCGCCGGATACCGTACCGTCGCTCCTGGCAAGCGGCGCCAATGCCTGGGACTACGATGCCAGCCTGGTCGGGGTCTCATTCCGCTATCGGTTCGGCGGCGGTGATGGCGCAGCCGCAGCAGCGGAACCTTGAGCTGAGTCACGTCCACGGTGTCGCCTTGAGCGTCGAGTCGCGGCGCCTCGCGGCCGAGGTGGCGATACCGCAATACCTCGCGGAGGCCTACTGGTGGGCCTACCTGCATCCGCGCGCCCTGTACCTGTTCGAGCGGCAGTGGGTGGTCAACCTGATCCTGTGGGGAAACTTCAACCGCCTGCGGGATGCGGCACTCGCCGCACTCGGCGGCAACCTGCACGGGCGGACGCTGCAGGTTTCCTGCGCGTACGGTGACCTGACGACCCGCATGGCGGCGAGGCTCGCCCGCGGCGCGCAGCTGCACGTGGTCGACGTGCTGCGCATCCAGCTCGAGAATCTCGCGCGCAAGTTGCCGGTCGGCATGCTGTGCCGGCGCAGCCACGAGGGTCATGAAACGCCGGCCGTGGAGCTGATCCACGGCAACAGCGCCGCGCTGACCCTTCAGTCCGCCAGCTACGACAGGGCGCTGCTGTTCTTTCTGCTGCACGAGCAGCCCGCCGAGGTTCGTCGCGTAACACTGGTGGAGGCCCTGCGCGTGGTGAAGCCGGGCGGCCGCGTCGTGGTCGTCGATTACCACCGCCCGCATCGGCTCCATCCCCTGTACTGGCCGATGCACGGCGTGTTCCAGGCGCTGGAACCCTTTGCGCTCGATTTCTGGAGCAGCGAGCTGGCCGGCTGGATTCCGCCTGGGACGCGCATCGCCGGTCTGCACAAGCGGACTTTCTTCGGCGGTCTCTACCAGCTCGTGTCGATCACCGTCTAGCGCCGCGGTTCACGGCGCCGCACGTACTAGGTGCTCGCAGACTTCCGCGATCGCCTCGCCGCGCGAGGTCGAGCGACGCCAGGCGGCGCCGATCACGCGGTGTTGTGCCGGCGCCGCGAATGGTCGCACGGCCAGCCCGCGCGTCGCCGCGAACGGCCCGGCGGCTGCGAGCTCCGGCAGCAGCGTGAGGCCGAGCCCGGAGGCCACCATCTGCCGCAGCGTCTCAAGGCTGGTGGCGCGAAACGCCTGCTCCTCCGTGCCAACGTGCCCGCAGACCTCGAGCGCCTGGTCGCGCAGGCAATGGCCTTCCTCGAGCAGCAGCAGCTTCTCGCCCTCGAGATCGGTCGCACGCACCTGCTGCTTCGCCGCCAGCCGGTGACGGCCCGGCATCGCGACCAGGAACGGCTCGGAAAACAGCGTGCGCGTCGCGAGGCCCCGGGTCTCGGCCGGCAGCGCAAGGATCGCGAGGTCGAGCTCGCCGTCGAGCGTGCGCTCGACGAGCGGGGCCGTCTGGTATTCGTGCAGGAGCAGCGACAGCTTCGGCAGCGCCCTGGCGATCTTCGGTGCGACCCGCGGCAGCAGGTAGGGCCCGAGCGTCGGGATGAGGCCGACCTTCAGTGGTCCGGAGAGCGGGTCCTGGCTGGCCCGGGCGAGTCCGCGGATGTCCTCGGCGTCCTGCAGCATGCGCCGGGCGCGCTGGACGACGGCTTCGCCCGTGACCGTCAGCGCGACCTGCCGCGGCCGCCGCTCGACGAGGGCGACGCCCAGGAATTCCTCGAGCTTGCGCAGCTGCGCCGAGAGCGTCGGCTGGGACACATGGCAGCGCTCGGCGGCGCGGCCGAAATGCCGGGTTTCCGCGAGCGCGACGAGGTACTGGAGGTCGCGCAGATTCATAGATGTAAACTATCGTAACGATACTGACAATCGATTGCAGCAATGATGACGCGAGTCGTATGCTGCACCGGTATCACGTGAGGGGAATCCGATGAATGACGTTACTGCCAAGGGCGCCCAGGGCGCCGGGAAATGCCCGTACAACCACATCGCCGGCGTCGGCCGGACGAATCGCGACTGGTGGCCGAACCAGTTGCGGCTGGACCTGCTGCACCAGCACTCGTCGAAGTCCGACCCGATGGGCAAGGGTTTTGACTACGCCAAGGCCTTCAAGCGCCTCGACTACAAGGCGCTGAAGAAGGACCTCAACAAGCTGATGACCGACTCGCAGGACTGGTGGCCGGCGGACTTCGGCCACTACGGCCCGCAATTCATCCGCATGACCTGGCACGCCGCGGGTACCTATCGCATCAGCGACGGCCGCGGCGGCGGCGGTCGCGGGCAGCAGCGCTTCGCGCCTCTCAACAGCTGGCCGGACAACGTCAACCTCGACAAGACGCGGCGCTTGTTGTGGCCGATCAAGCAGAAGTACGGCGACCAGATCTCCTGGGCCGACCTCCTGATCCTCGCCGGCAACGTGGCGCTCGAGTCCATGGGCTTCCGGACCTTCGGCTTCGGCGGCGGCCGCCCGGACGTGTGGGAGCCGGACGAGGACGTGAACTGGGGCGAGGAAGTCGCGTGGCTCGGCGTCGACAAGCGCTTCAGCGGCGACCGCGAACTGGATGCCCCGTTCGGCGCCACGCACATGGGGCTGATCTACGTGAATCCACAGGGCCCGGACGCCAACGGCGACTACATGGCCGCCGCGAAGGACATCCGCGCCACCTTCAACCGCATGGCGATGAACGACGAGGAAATCGTCGCGCTGATCGCCGGCGGCCACACCTTCGGCAAGGCACATGGTGCCGCGCCGGAATCGCACAAGGGACCGGACCCGGAGGCCGCGCCGCTGGAGGCGCAGGGCTTTGGCTGGGTGAGCAACTACGGCAGCGGGCACGGCGCCGACACGATCTCGAGCGGCATCGAGGTCACCTGGACGAAGACCCCGGCGCTGTGGAGCAACAACTACTTCGAGAACCTGTTCAAGTACGAGTGGGAGCAGACCCGATCGCCGGCCGGTGCCCGGATGTGGATCGCGAAGAATGCGCCGGCGATCATTCCGGACGCGCACGTGCCGGGCAAGTTCCACAAGCCGACCATGCTGACCACCGACCTGACGATGCGCTTCGACCCGGAATTCGGGAAGATCTCGCGCCGGTTCCTGGAGGACCCGCAGGCCTTTGCCGACGCGTTCGCGCGTGCCTGGTTCAAGCTGACGCACCGCGACATGGGCCCGCGCGCCCGTTACCTCGGGCCGGAAGTGCCGAAGGAAGAGCTGATCTGGCAGGACCCGATCCCCGCGCTCGACCACAAGCTGATCGGCGAGGCCGACGTCGCCGGCCTCAAGAAGAAGATTCTCGCGTCGAAGCTCCCGGTTGCGCAGCTGGTCTCGACGGCCTGGGCATCGGCTTCCACCTTCCGCGGCTCGGACAAGCGCGGCGGCGCCAATGGCGCGCGCATCCGCCTCGCACCGCAGAAGAACTGGGAGGTGAACCAGCCGGCGCAGCTCGCGAAGGTGCTGAAGACGCTCGAGGGCATCCAGGCGGCCTTCAACAAGAAGGCGAAGGGCGGCAAGAAAGTCTCGCTCGCCGACCTGATCGTGCTCGCCGGCTGCGCGGGCGTCGAGCAGGCCGCGAAGCAGGCGGGCGTCACGGTCAAGGTGCCGTTCCGGCCTGGCCGCATGGATGCCAGGCAGGACCAGACCGACGTCGAGTCCTTCGCCGTGCTCGAGCCGATCGCCGACGGGTTCCGGAACTACCTGAGGGGCAAGTTCTCGGTCCCGGCCGAGCACCTGCTGGTCGACCGGGCACAGTTGCTGACGCTGACGGCGCCCGAGATGACGGCGCTGGTCGGCGGCCTGCGCGTGCTCGGCGCCAATGCCGGCGGTTCCGCGCACGGCGTGTTCACCCACCGGCCCGGGGCGCTCACGACGGACTTCTTCGTCAACCTGCTCGACATGGGCATGAAGTGGCGGCCGAAGGCGGGCGCCGAGGGCGTGTACGAAGGCCGCGACCGCAAGACCGACAAGGTCAAATGGACCGGCACGCGCGTCGACCTCGTGTTCGGGTCGAATTCGCAGCTGCGCGCCCTGGCCGAGCTGTACGCGAGCGCGGACGCGAATGAGAAGTTCGTAAAGGACTTCGTCGCGGCCTGGACGAAGGTGATGAACCTCGACCGGTTTTGATCGGTGCCGGGTCGCACTTATCGTACTTATTGAGTTGCAGGGATACACCCTTGCAACTCAATAAGTACGATAAGTGCGACCCGGCACCGCACGACGCGACGCCGCACGACGCGACATGAACTGGAAGGTCACCCTGATCGGTGGGCTGGCCTATTATCTGGCCCTGCTCGTCGTTTCGATGGTGCTGGGCCATTTCATCCACGATCCCGCCGCCGGCGTTCTCGCCGGGGCCTATCGCGATACCGCCGCCTTCTGGCGGCCCGAGCTCATGTCGAATCCGCCCGACATGAGCCTCATGTGGCGGCTGTGGATCCCGTCCGGCCTTACCGCAGCGCTCATCGCCGCCGCCGTTTACTCGGTCGTCCGCTCTGCACTCACGGGCCCATCCTGGCGCCGCGGGCTCCAGTTCGGCCTAATCACCATCGCCTTCTGCGTCATCAACGCGCTCGGCTACCACGGCATCTTCAACCTGCCGGACAAGATCTGGGTCTGGTGGATCGCCGGCAGCGTGATGTCCAACCTGGTCGCAGGCGCGCTGCTCGGCGTGGTCGCCGAGAAGATGGCACCGGCGGCCAGGTGAGCCAGGCGCCGCAAGGAGGTTGACGCGATGTACCTGTGGCTCAAGCTGATCCACGTGCTCGCGGTCGTGATGTTCATCGGCAACATCGTGACCGGCGTCTTCTGGCACAAGCACGCGATGAAGACCCGCGACGCCCGGCTGCTCGCGCACGCGATGGACGGCGTGATCCGCAGCGACCGCCTGTTCACCATTCCGGGCGTGATCCTCATCATCGTGAGCGGCGTGCTTGGCGCGATCCAGGGCGGCTTTCCGCTGCTGCGCACGCCGTGGATACTGTGGACGCTCGTCCTGTTCAGCATCTCGGGCGCGGTCTTCGGCATACGGCTCGCGCCGCTGCAGCGGCAGATGCGCGCCCAGGCGGAGGCGGGCGCGCACGGCGGCGCCTTCGACTACGTCGCCTATCACCGCCTGTCGCGGCAATGGGATTTCTGGGGCTTCCTCGCGACCGCGACGCCGCTGCTCGCGCTCGCGCTGATGGTGCTGAAGCCCGTGTTCTGATATGGCCCCCGCGTGTCAACGGGCGCGGATGCGGCGCTAGCGCAGCGCGCGCAGCGAAGCGAGCGTCGCCTGGCGCAGCTCTTCGATCGCGCCGTCGATGCGCCGGAAGGCGCCCTCGTCCTCGACCAGGCTTTCGGCGTTCTCTTCCCAGGCCGACTTCAGCTCCGCGGCTTCCCGCATGACGTCCGCCGGCATGATCGTCGCCAGGTCGTTGATGGTCAGCGCGTCCGCCCAGCCCATCCTCGGATCGCCGCGCTGGTCGCCGGCGCTGTAATGCGCATAGAAGATGATCTGCTGCAGTGAACCGATTTCCTGCAGCAGCTCGATGCCGGCCACGCGCACGTTCCGGTTGCGCTCGGTCTGTTCATTGCGCCAGGTGTTGTACCCGAGCGCTGCGAGGGCGACGGCGAGGCTGGTCAGCGCCACCAGGTTGTCGCGCAACTGCTGGCGCATGCCGCTCACGTCGCCTCCCGCCGCCAGACCAGCGTCCGATTGTTCGCCGGCATCGCGTGGTCGGCCAGCAAGGCGAAGCCGACCGCGCGGGCCAGCTGGTCCACGGCCTCGAAATCGCGGACGCCCGACGCCGGATCCCGCGCATGCAGCATCGCATCGAAGGATTCGTTGCTGCTGGACGTGTGCCTGCCGCGGTAGCGGAAGGGACCGTAGATCGCGAGCACCGCGCCCGGCTTCGCGATCGCGGGCAGGCCCGCGAACAGCGCCTCGACCTGTGGCCAATGCATGATGTGCAGCGTGTTCGCGGTGAACACGCCGTCCACCTTGCGCACGTCCCAGGGCGTCTCGTTGACGTCGATCACGACCGGCGCGCGCAGGTTCGACGGGCCCTCGCTGAAGATGCGCTTGCGCAGGCCCGGCATCTCCGCCAGGACCTCGGGGGGCTGCCACACCAGCTAGGGCATCGCGAGCGCGAAGTGCACGGCGTGCTGGCCCGTGCCGCTGCCGATCTCGAGCACGTGGGTGCAGGAGGCGAATGCTTCGCGCAGGACGGCGAGGATCGGGTCCTTGTTGCGTTCGCAGGCGTCGCTGAACGACAGCATCACGCGACATTGTGCGCCATTGGCGTGCACATGGCCGGCGCGCGGGATCCGGCGGGGTTACTCGCTCGCGAACCCTGCCGGAACTTCAAGGGTTCGCTCGCGAGCACCCCGCCACCTCGCGCGCCGTCCCTGTACGCGTCGACAGGTGCTCAGCGTAGTGCTAGGGCCCAGGCGAACGAGAGCAGGGCGAGGGAGGCGAGGCCCGCGGCCCACTGGAGGGCCGTGCGCCCCGGTGGCGGCATTGGCAGGCGCGCGCAGAGCGCGCCGAGCGCGGCGCCGACGACGAAGCCCGCGAGGTGGGCGAGAAGGTCGGTGTTCTCGCCGCCCGTACCAGTGAAGGCGAGCAGCGCGATGCCTGCGAGCAGCGGCGAGGCGTTGCGCAGCCAGGGTTTCCAGTCGCGCAGGTGGCGGCGCCAGCCGTAGGTGGCGATCAGCCCGAGCGCCGTGAACACCGCGGTCGAGGCGCCGAGCAAGTGGTGCTGCAGCGGGTGTAGCAGGGCGTCGATGCCGTAGGCGACCGCACCGCCCAACAGGATCAGGAGCCACGCGACACCCGGCCCGAACAGACGCGCGGCCGGGTAGCCGAACAGCGCGCCGAAGGCGAGGTTGGACAACAGGTGCAACATGTCGCCGTGCAGGGTGAGCGCCGTCAGCACGCGCCACCACTCGCCGCGCGCCAGGAAGCCCGCATCGAGCACGCCGGCGGAGCGCCAGCCCTTGTCGAACAGGTGCACGACCGCCGCCCAGGCGACGGCGATCTGCACCGCCGCGTAGCCGAACACGCCGTACATCGCGTGCGGATGGCGCGGCCAGACGACCGGCAATTTCTGCGGCCGGCGGTTCTCGCGCAGGTACGCGCCGAGTTCGCGTGCCGCGCGCGCGTGGTATTCGGGCTCGACCCAGAGGCTCGCGCCGGTTGCCGTGGTGCGCCGCTCGTAGGGGATGCCGATGGCGTCGAGCAGGAAGGCGCAGTCGGCGCAGTCCTTGGGGGGCATCTCTGGCGTCAAGGGAATGCGGATCAAGGGAACCGTCTCGGGAGGGGCACTGTCCTTGTGAATGATGCCGGATCGGCCGGTATCAACTACAGTGAGCCGAGAGCAGCTCTTCGCTCTGGCCAGTCAGAGGCACCATATGTACGCCGACAAGCGCGACCAGCCTTCGTCCCCCGACGAGAATCTCGGCCGCTGGATCCTGGGCGGGGTGATCCTGCTCGCGGTCGCGGCAGGCGCCTGGTACTGGCAGAAGCGCGCCGCGGACCAGGCCGAAGCACCGGCACCGCTGCCCGCGGCCAGCGCGCCAGCGATCAAGAACCCCATCGTGACGTCCGACGACGTCGATCCGAGTCTCTCGGCGACCGAGCAGGTGGCGACACTGATCGGCACGCCGCGCTTCGAAGCGCTGCTGGTGCCCGATGACTTCGTCCGCAAGGTGGTCGCGACCGTGGACAGCCTCACGCGCGAGGACGTCGCCGCACGGATGAATCCCGCGCAGCCGCTTGCCGGCAGCTTCGTCGCGGCGGGCGAGGGCGATGCGCTGGTGCTCGGCGCCGCCAACTTTGCGCGCTATGCGGCCTGGGTCGAGCTGGTGGACTCGCTGGACGCCGACGCGACGGCCGCGCTCTACCGGCGCCTGTACCCGCAGTTCTAGAAGGCCTACGAGGACCTCGGCAATCCCGAAGGCTACTTCAACGACCGCGTGATCGACGTGATCGATCACCTGCTGTCGGCGCCCGCAGCGCCGGCGACGATCACGCTCGCGCAGCCGAGCGTCTACTACGTGTTCGCGGATCCCGCGCTCGAGGCCGAGTCCGCGGGTCGCAAGCTCCTGCTGCGCATGGGTCCCGGCAATGCCGCGCGCGTGCAGGCGAAGCTGAAGGAAATCCGCAATCGCATCGCCGCAACGCCGAATTGAAGGGGCGCGCCCCCTCATATTCGAGAAGGGGCGCGTCCCCATCGATTCCGCGGGATTAGCGGAGCTTGACGAACCAGCCGGCCCAGGCAGCGGCAAGTACGCCGATGCCGATGAGCCCGAAGCCCAGCTTCGTGAACCCCGACTGTCCCTCGAGCGCGAGCTGGTCGAAGACCATCGCTCCGACGGCGAGGAGGCATATCCAGGCGGGCAGCGCGATGCGCCAGTCGCGCCGGAGGGTGATGCTGCCGATCATGGCCAGCACCGCCAGGCAGGGTACGCCGACGAGCACCAGCGAGAACATCAAGACCGCGGACACCGTATAGAGCGGCTCGCGGCTGACCCAGGCGGTTGGCATGACGGCAAGCAGCATCACGGGGATCGCGGCCAGCGTGATGATGCGATAAATGAATTGCGCAGCGGGCCGGCGATCGCCTGCGGCAACCGAAGTGGCTTGGCGCACGGGGTCAGTGCCTCGAAATCGGATCCAGGGCGCGCCAGGCGCCCTCGCGCCGCGGATCGGCCGCGCCGGTCACGGTGCCGTCGGCGCCGATGACGAGCCCGTGCAGGCCCGACTCTTCGCCGCGGCCGGGTTTCACGACGATGCCTCTTGCGGCCAGCCCCTCCGCCACGCCGGGGGCAAGCTTCGCCGCCTCGCCGAACGTTTCCCCGCCGCGCGCGATCACGTTCGGCAGGTTGATCGCCTCCTGCAGCGGCAGTCTCCACGCGAGCAGCCCGACCAGCGTCTTCGCATTGTAGGCAAGGATCGCCGAGCCGCCCGGCGAGCCGAGCGCCGCGACGGCGCGGCCCGCGGCGTCGAGCACGATCACGGACGCCATCGACGAGCGCGGCCGCTTGCCGGCGGCGACCGCGTTCGCGGCCGGCACGCCTTCGACGACCGGCCGGAATGAGAAATCCGTTAGCTGGTTGTTGAGCATGAAGCCGCCCACCGCGCGGCCGGAGCCGAACAGCGACTCGACCGTCGTGGTCATCGAGACCACGTTGCCGGCGCGATCCCACACCACGAAATGGGAAGTGCCCGCGGCCTCGACGGTTGCATCGGTGCCGCGCCGGATCGGCGCCGGATCGCCCACGGGAAACGCGGGACCCGCGACCGGACCGATCAACGCGGCACGCCGCGCGACATATCCGGGGTCCAGCAGGCCCTCAACCGGCACCGGCACGAACTCCGGATCGGCGACCCACTGGTCCCGATCGGCGTACATGAGCCGGCTCGCCATCGCGAACAGGAACCAGGCCTGCGGATCCGAAGGCCCGCGCGCGGCGATGTCCGTGCGGTCGAGGATCGCGAGCATCTGCAAGAGCGCCACGCCCGAGGAGGGCGGCGGCGGCACGCAGACGACATAGACGAGATAGGGCCCGCACAAGGCCTCGCCCACGCGCGGCTGATAGGCGTCGAAGTCGGCCGCCGCGAGCGTGCCTGGCCCCGGCCCGGCGTGCGTGCGCGCGATGATCCGGTCGCGCAGCGGCGGCTCGAGCAGCGCGCGCGGGCCCTGGCGCGCGATCAGGCTGAGCGTCTCGGCATACGCCGGATTGCGGAAGGTGTCGCCCGCCTGCAGCGGGCTGCCGTCGGCGCGCGAGTACAGGGCGCGCACATCCGGCTCCCGCGCCTGGCCGTCGTCCTCGTTGACGAAGCGGCCCATGCGCTTCGGCACCACGACGCCGTCCTCGGCGGCGCGGATCACGGGCTCGAACAGCCGGTTCCAGGGCAGCGCGCCATGACGCGCGTGCACGCTGCCCAGCATCGCGACCGCGCCCGGCACGCCGGTCGAGCGGCCCGACATGACCGCGTCGTAATACGAGAGCGGCTCGCCGTTCGCGTCGAGGAACATGCCGGGCGTCGCCCCTCCCGGCGCCGCCTCACGGCCGTCGAAGGCGGTGATCTTCTTCGTCGCGGCATCGTAATGCAGCAGGAACGCGCCGCCGCCGATGCCCGAGCTCTGCGGCTCGACCAGGCCGAGCATGGCCTGGACCGCAACCGCTGCATCCGCCGCCGAACCACCGGCCGCGAGGACCGCGAGGCCCGCCTCGACCGCGTACGGATTCGCGGCCGCAATGCCGGCCGCGCGCGTGGCGGGCGCGGTGCAGGCGGCCAGCAGGGACGCCGCCAGCAGGAAAATCAATCGCATGGGCGGCATTCAGCCATGTTTGCGCGCGGCTGCCAACCGCGGCCGGTCGGGGGCGCCGGGCGGTGCGCATTTCCGCTTGCCTGCGAAAACGGCAGGTGTAAATTGAAGGCGTGGACACGCCGTAGGAGGATCCTGCCAATGCACGACGAGCTGACCACGCTGCCCGGGATCGGCCCCGGTATCGCCGCCGATCTCAGGCACCTGGGAATCCACTCGATCAAAGACCTCGCCGAATCCAACCCCGAACAACTCTTCCAGCGACTCCGGAAAATCACCGGACATGAACAGGAACCCTGTCTCCTGTACACGTTCCGCTGCGCGGCTTACGCCGCGCGCACACCAGAACCCAAGCCCGAGCTCCTCAAGTGGTGGAACTGGAAGGACCGCCGCGTCGACGATTGAGTTCGAGCGCCGCAGCGACGAAATGACGGGGGCGATCGCCTTCGACGCGAAGGCGAACGCCCCCGGTACCGTTCAGTCATCTGCCCCGTGCGCGCGTCAATTCGCCGGGGGCGTCTCCGCAGGCGCTTCCGTCGCGGCCGGGGCCGGCGGCGGACGGTCCGAGTTCCAGATGTCGCGGATCATGAGCCACTTTCCGTCGGGCTGGCGCTGCATGACCGCGAGGTAGTTGCCGCGGTCGACGACGGTCCCCGCGGCGTCTTGCACGTCGAATGAACCCGAGTGATACCCGAGGTCGCCCGAGGCGGCGGCCTTGTCGTCGTCATTCGCCACGAGCGCGATGCCGCCCGCCTGCAACTCGCCGGATAGCTTCATCATCAGCGCGCGGATCGCGTCGTGGCCGACGGCGCGCGAATTGCCCGGCGCCATGACCTCCGCGTCCGGTGCGTATTGTGCGAGAATCGACTCCACGTCCCCGGTGTTGAGAGCTGGAATGAACTTGCGCACGTCGTCCTTCGTCTGCTTCTCGAAGGCGGCGGAATCCGTTGCTTTCGGTGCGCAGCCGGCGAGCGCGAGAAATCCGGCGGCCGCGAGTGCGGCTGCTTGCCAATGCGTCATCTGGTTTCTCCTTTGGTTCCCGGAAGACCCTCGCGAGGGTCGTCGGGTATCATCTTACGCCCCCCCGACGCGCGAAGGACTGTCCCCGACCCATGACCGTACCGGCAGGCGACGATGACTCGGCGACGGAAATCCGCCGCATCGACGGGCTGCTGCAGCGCCGGCAGCTGCCCGAGGCGCGCACGCTCTGCGACTCGCTGCTGATGCGCCACCCGGACAGCGCCGAGGGCTGGCTGATCGCGGCGCGCATCAGCCAGCAATCCGGCGACTACCGCGGGATGCTGGACGCGGCCCGGCGCGCTCTCGCGCTCGACCCGGGGAACAATCTCGCGCGCTTCACCGAGATCGAGGCGCGCATGCATGCCGGCGACGTTGCGGGCGCGCGCTCGCAGCTCAGCGACATCGAGAGCACGGCGGGCGCGGACAGCGGCGCCTGGCGCCGCCTCGCGGAATTCCACACCAACCTGAATCAGCACGAGCAGGCCGCGACCTGCGCAATCCGCGTCGCGGCGCTCAAGCCCTACGACGCCCAGGCCGCCTACGCGAAGGCCAGCGCGCTGATCGCGATCGGCCGCATGGCCGAGGCGGAGGAAATCCTCGACGAGCTGATCGGGCGGACGCCTGGTACAGCCGCGCGACGCTGCGCCGCCAGGCGCCGGGGCACAATCACGTGGCGCGGCTGCGTGCCGTGCTCGCCGCCCGTTCCCCGGGATCGGCGCCGGTCGCCCTGCACTACGCGCTCGCCAAGGAGCTCGAGGACCTAGGCCAGTACGCGGAGTCCTTCGTTGCGCTCGCCCGGGGCGCGAGCGCGCGCCGCAAGGTGCTGTCCTACCGCGTCGAGTCCGACGAAAAGGCGATGGACTCGATCATCCGCAGCTTCAACCGCGCCTGGTACGAATCGCCGGCGGCGGGCCATGACATCCGCGGGCCGATCTTCATCGTCGGTCTGCCGAGAAGCGGCATCACGATCATCGAGCGGACTCTGATCCAGCACGAGGACGTCGCGACGGTCGGCGAGGTGAACGACTTCGCGCTGGCAGTCGCGCGCGCGGCTGGGCCCGCCGGCGAAAGGGAAGAGCTGATCAGGGCCGCGGCGCGCGCTGATCCCGCGGCGCTCGGCGCGTCGTACTGGAATGCGATCCAGGGCTATGGGCACACGCGACGGTATGTCGTGGACCGGACGCCGCTCAACTACCTGAACCTCGGCCTGATCGCGAAAGCGCTGCCGCAGGCGCGCATCGTGCACGTGCGCCGCCACCCGATGGCGTCCTGCTACGCGATGTACAAGACGCTGTTCCACGCGGGCTACCCGTTCTCCTACGACCTCGAGGACCTCGGGCGCTACTACGTCGCCTATGCGCGGCTCATGCAGCACTGGCGCACGTTGCTCCCGGGCCGCTTTCTCGATCTCGATTACGAGGCGCTCGTGGCGGACCAGGAGGGCGCGACGCGCCGGCTGATCGCGCACTGCGGCCTCGAGTGGCAGTCCGCGTGCCTGCGCTTCCACGAGAATCCGGCGCCGACCGCGGTCGCGAGCGCGGCGCAGGTGCGCCGGCCGATCTACCGCGAATCCGTCGACCTCTGGCGCAACTACCGGCAGGAACTGGCGCCGCTGGCGCCGCTGGCGCGGCTGCTCGCGCACAACGGGGTGGCGGTCGAGTGATCCTTGCCGCGCCGCGGGGCAGGCAGCGGCGGGACGCTAGAAGCCGTACACCAGGTTCGCGGTCAGCACCTGGTCGGTCTTGTCGGTGCCCGGCAGCACGTCGGTGTTGTGGCGCACCGCGTAGTCGTGGCCGAGCGCGAACGTGTCGTTGATCTTGACCTCGATGCCGAGCGCATTCTGCACGAAGGTGTTGTCCGAGCCGGACTCCACCAGCAGGCGGTCGTAGATCAGCGTCGTGCCGGTGAGCTTGTGCTCGAAGTTGAGCGCGCCGCGCGCGATGACGTCGTCTTCCTGCTCGCCGGTCAGGCGCAGCTCCGCCTGGCGGTAGCCGGCGCCGATCTGGCCCTCGAGCTTCGTCGTCTCGGTCATGATGAAACGGTAGCCGTAGCCGCCGGTTGCTGTCGCCTGGTAGGAGTAATCGGTAAAGGCATCGTCCTCGTAGCGCAGCGCGCCGAACAGGTAGCTGCGCTCGGTGAGCGAGTACTGGCTCTCGCCGCGCAGCTCCCAGCGATCCGCAGAGGTGACGTCGTTGGTGACCGTGCGCAGCATCGAGGCGCCGGCCTTGTGCGTCCACCGGTCGAGCTTGTTCTCGACGTCGACATTGAGGTTGATGATCTCGGTCTCGGTGTTACCGCGCGCGAGCACGCCGCCGAAGGTGCCCTTGCCGCTCCAGTCGGCCGCCGCCGTTCCCGAGGCGAGTCCGCCGAACACCAGAACCGCCGCCATACCTGCGCTGCGCATGATCGTTTCCCGGGTGCCAAAAAGGCGCGTAGTCTAGCCCGTCAGCGCGATCTCCACACGCCTGTTGCGCGAGCCGACGTTCTTGATCCGCAATACCCGGATCCCGCCGATTTCCGCGATGTTGGCGACATGCGTGCCGCCACAGGGCTGCAGGTCGATGCCGGGGATGCGCAGCAGCCGCACGCGGCCGGCACCGCGCGGCGGGGCGACGCTCATGGTCTTGACGAGCTCCGGCCGCGCGTCGAGTTCCTGGTCGGTAATCCAGACCGATTCGGTCGCGACGCCGCGCGCGATCAGCTCGTTCGTGCCGTGGGCGATCCGGTCGGCATCGAGCAGCGTGATGTCGATATCGAAGTCGAGCCGCGCCTTGTCGGGCGCGATGTTGCCGCCGGTCACCGGCGCGACCACCACGCAGGACATCACGTGCAGCGCCGTGTGCAGGCGCATGAGCGCGTAGCGGCGGACCCAGTCGAGCTCGAGGCCGACCGCCTCGCCCGTCTCGGGCAGCGTTGCTCCCGCGGCGATGACGTGGGCGACCGCGCCCGGCGTCTCACCCTTGCGCGTATCGGTGACGGCGAGGCGCGCGCCGGTGTCCCGGATCAGGAAGCCGGTGTCGCCGGGTTGCCCGCCGCCGAGCGGGTAGAAGATCGTGCGGTCGAGTTCGACCTCGCCGTCGCGGACCGCCACGACCCGCGCTGTCGCGGTCTTGAGATACGCATCGTCCCTGAACAGCAATTCGGTCATGAAGGGGACGCGCCCCTTCATGTTCGCGAAGGCGCGCGTCCCCTGCATCATGTCATGTCACGGATCGGGGACAAAACCGTCGGGGAAGGGATCCGGCCACTGCCAGGCGTAACGGTCGCGTGTGCGCGGGATGATGCCTCGGGCCACGAGGTTCCAGCGCGAGTCGTAGTAGATGCGGATCACCTCATCGGGCGTCTCGCTCGCGCGCTCGAAGGAGGTGTAGACGGCACCGGAGTCGAGGCGCCGGCCGTGACCGGTACCGAGTCGCTCCTCCTGCGGCGCGGCGCCCGAGGTTCGGCCGGACGCTTTCGCATCCGCGGTTGCCTCTGCCGACGCCGGCGCGTCAGGCCACGCGCGACCATCGCGATACATCGGCATGACCGCGCGCTCGCGGAACAATGCAACGCCGATGACGCCCACGTGGTCCGGCCGGCCCGTGCGCGCAGCATAGGAGTCGGGCAGGGCGGTGAAGTAGAACGCCGCAACTTCGTCGAGACTCTTTCGCCAGCCGTCGATTTCCACGGCGCCCCAGGGATCGATCACGTAGCCACCCTGGGAGGGCGACGCGGTCTTGCCGGTAATCACGTTGACACCGTCGACCGAGGTCACCGCCAGTACGCGGCCACCCTCGCCGCTGCGCAGGCGGATCTCGTACTCGCGCCCGGGCTCGCCGGCGATGTAGCGCGTACCGTCATGCCAGTAGAACGGCAACACCTCGCCGGTTCGCCGATCAAGGATTTCGACGTCCACGGCCACGCCGGCCAGAGCAGGGAAGGGCGCGCACAGGACCAGGGCGGCTGCGGCACCGAGAGACTTGAGGTTCATGTCGGGCTCCGAAATCAGGGGTTCCTGGTACTTCAAACGCACGCTGGCCCTCGCGCGGGTTTGTATATACAATTGTGCATACGAATCATTGGAAACCGCGGCGCACTGGAGCAACGTTATGTCAAAGGGATATTTCGAGCGGTTCAGCCGGCCAAGCCCGGTGGAAACGCTGGTTCCAAGGCTCGTTCCGCGCGCGGAAGCCGCCGCCGCCGCGGCGTCCGACGTCGCCAAGGTTGTCCGGAGGATTGCCCGAAAAGGGCTTCCCCAATCGGGCCGGAAAGCGGCGATTTCCCTACGGCTGGACGAAGAAGTTCTGGAGTGGTTCCGGACGCAGGGACCCGGATATCAGACGCGGATGAACTCGGTACTGCGGGCGTACATGGCGGCGTCGCGCGCATAAGCCCGTTGCGGCAGCGAGTCTCCGGTGGATACGATGCCTTTGCGCATCCATCGGAGTGATCGGCATTGAGCCAGAAGCCCGCCCGCAAGGAATCGATCCCGCACCTCGGCCCGCTCGGCCAGCGCGCCACGCTCGCCCGCGACTTGAAGGCGTTCCCGCGCATGAAGATCGGGGCCGCGGCACGCACCGGCTGGGTGCGCGAGATCCGCACCGCGCTCGGCCTCTCGCAGTCACAGCTCGCGAGGCGCGCCGGCGTCTCGCGCGCGACGGTCCAGCAGATGGAGCGCGCCGAGGCACAGCGTCGCATCACCCTGGCGAGCCTCGACAAGCTGGCCGCCGCCATGGATTGCCAGGTCGCACTCGCGATCCTGCCGAAAGGCGGCTCGCTCGAGGACGTCCGGCGCCGCCAGGCCGCGCTCAAGGCGGACGCGATCCTCCACGAGCGCACCAAGGACAACAAGCACCCGCCGAAGCCCGCCGACCTCGAGCGGCGCAAGCAGCAGCTTATCACGCGGCTCCTGCGCGGCAGCCGGCGCCGCCTCTGGCGCTGAATTCAAACGGCGCCGGGTCGCACTTGCCTTTGACGGTGCCGGGTCGCACTTATCGCACTTATTGGCCGGCGCGTTTCACCTCAATAAGTGCGATAAGTGCGACCCGGCACCGTCAATTAACCGATCGTGCCGTTGCTCCTGAGCGAGCGGATTTCGGCGCCCGATAGCCCGAGCTCGGCGGCGAGGATCGCGTCCGTATCGGCGCCGAGCAACGGGGGCGCCTTCGAGTAATTGAGCGCGCTGCGCGAGAATATCGCGGGGTTCCTCACCTGCGGCAATTTGCCACCTGCGGCATGCGGCAGCTCGAAGCGCATCCTGCGGTGCTTCACCTGCGGATCCGCGAAGGTTTCCGCGAGGTCGTTGATTGGTCCGCAGGGCACGCTCGCCCGCGTCAGCAATTTCACCCAATCCTTCGTGGTCCTTTTCCGACACAGCATTTCGAGCGCCGAAACGAGCGCCACGCGGTTCTTCACGCGCCCGGCGTTGGTGCGAAACCGCGCGTCCTTCGCGAGCTTCGCGGCGCCCGCCGCCCTGCAGAACGACTCGAACTGCCGGTCATTGCCGACCGCGAGCATCAGCCAGGAGTCCCTGGTCGCGAACGCCTGGTACGGCACGATGTTCGGGTGCGCCGTGCCCTGGCGGCGCGGCGGCTTGCCGGTGACGAGATAGTTGAGCGCCTGGTTCGCGAGCGCGGCGACCTGCGTGTCGAGCAGCGCCAGGTCAATGTACTCGCCGCGACCGGATTGTTCGCGCTCGACGAGCGCCGCGGTGATCGCGTTCGCCGCGTACAGTCCGGTGATCAGGTCAGAAACCGCGACGCCGACCTTGACCGGCCCGGCGCCCGGCTCGCCGTCCGGCACGCCGGTCACGCTCATCAGCCCCGATACCGCCTGGATCATCGCGTCGTAGCCAGGCTCGGCCGCCGCGGGTCCGTCCTGCCCGAAGGCCGAGATCGAGCAGTAGATCAGGCGCGGGTTCACGCCCTTCAGCAAGTCGTAGCCGAGACGGTACTTCGCGAGCGTGCCGACCTTGAAGTTCTCGATCAGCACGTCGGCGCGCAGCGCCAGCGAGCGGATGAGCTGCTGCCCGGCGGGCTTGGTGAAGTCGATCGCGAGCGAATGCTTGCCGCGATTCGTGCTCGCGTAGTACGCGGAGTCCGCGGTCGCCTTGCCCTTGCCGTCCGGGATCCACGGCGGGCCCCAGTGGCGCGTGTCGTCGCCGCTGCCGGGCTTCTCGATCTTCCAGACCGTGGCGCCGAAATCGGCGAGGCACTGCGTCGCCCAGGGTCCGGCGAGGATGCGGCTGAGGTCGAGGATCTTGATGCCGGCGAGCGGGCCCATGCCGCTGCATCATACCGAGTCGAGGTAGCGCTCCGCCTCCGCGAGCGGGATCACTTCCGCGTACTTCGCCTGCAGGTCGAAGAGGTTCGCCTCGTGCGGCGCCGGGTGGCGGTCGCCGACCGCCTCGCGCACGACCAGCGGCACGAAGCCGTGCTGGCAGGCGTCCACGGCGGTTGCGCGCACGCAGCCGGACGTGGAAAGTCCCGCGATCAGCAGCGTATCGACGCCGAGGGCGCGCAGTGCCTCGGCGAGCCGCGTGCCAAAAAACGCGCTCGCGTACTGCTTGGTGAACACCGGCTCGCCGGGCGCGGGCTCCAGCCCTTCCGCAAAAGCGGCGAGCTCCGGGTGCCGCCCACGCTCGAAACTCGCGAGCCCGGGGAGTTTTCGGAAAAACACGCCGCCGTCCGCGCCGCCCGGTTCGTAGGCGACGTTCGTGTGCATGACGGGGACGCCGGCCTCGCGGGCGCTCGCCAGCAGTTTCATTGCGCCGTTGCGCGCATCCTCGACGCCCGCGTAGAGCGGCGAGGCCGGTTCGAGGTAGGCGCGCACGAAGTCCACCACCAGCAGCGCGGGCTTGCGCCCGGGCTGGAGCGTCCGGCTCACGGGTGCGGGCGTGCTGGCGCCGCTCATGCCAGGGCTCCGGTCAGCGATTGAGCGCGCCGCGCGCGGCGTGAATGTGCGAGAGCATCACGGACGCAGCCCAGTCCGGATCACGCGCTTCGAGCGCGCGCACGATCTCGAGATGGTGCCGGGCACTGCGCTCGAGGTCCTCGGGCGTGTACTTCTGGAACGTGCGCATCATCAGCGGCGCCTCGATCAGCGCCGCGAGGGCGCGCGACAGGCATGCGCTTGCCGCCGCCTCCTGCAGCCGCCGATGGAACTGGCTGTTGAGCTCGGCGATGCGCTCGAGGTAGCCCGCCTTGCGCTCGACGGACTCACGATGCTGGGTCTCTGCGAGGCGCCGGAGCTCCTCGATCTGATCCGGCGAGGCGCGCAGCGTCGCGCGCCTCGCGCTGTACGACTCGAGCATCGCGCGCAGGTCGAACACCTCGTCGGAATCGGCCTCGGACCAGACCGTCACGACCGCACCGAGGTTCGGCGTGAATTCGACCAGCCCCTCGGCGTCGAGCCGACGCAGCGCCTCGCGCACCGGCGTGCGGCTGACGCCGACCGCCGTCGCGATCTCCTGCTCGGTCAGGCGCGCGCCCGCAAGGTAACGACCGGCGATGATGCCGGAACGCACCGCGTCGTAGGCCTTGTCGACCGCGCGCACCGCCTGGCCTTCCTGCCGCAACATGGCGGTTCAGGCCCGGCCGGGCCGTGCTTCGGCCGCCGCGCGGCGCCGACTCCGCGTGCGCGCCTGGAACTGCGGCGCAGCCGGCGGCTCGAGACCGGTCTCGGCCTTGCAGCGGCCCTTGAGCTCGGCGATGTCGCGGAAGCCGCGGTCGAACAGCGCAGGAGCGCCGCGCCTCGTGGCCATCTCCGCGCGCAGCGCCTGGGTTGCCGCGGCGTCCACGCGGCCGTTCTTCAGCACGACGCCGTAGCGGCGCGCGCCCTCGACACTCACGAGGCCGGCGTCAACATCGAAGGCCACCATCGCAGGCTCGCGCTCGAGCGGGTCGCCGCAGCCGCCGCCGCCCCAGGTCTCGTACACGAGCAGGTCGCCCGGCTCGACCTTCACGCGGTCCGTCTTCGACGGCAGGACTTGCTCGCTGCCGTCGGCGCGCTTGAGCAGCTTGCGGCTGCGGCTGCCCGGCAGTCCGCCATTCACGCCCCAGGGATAGGTGAGCCAGCGGTCGTCGTGGATCGAGACCTCGCCCGGCTCCAGGATCCGGTAGCCGATCCGGATGCCGTTGCCGCCGCGGAATTTTCCCGGTCCGCCCGAGTCGGTGATCGTCTCGTAGGTGTCGATGCGCAGCGGAAAGTAGCTCTCCAGGAACTCGTTCGGCACGTTGGTGAACGAGGGCCACAGCGAATGCCCGTCGGGCCCGTCGCCGAACGGCTTGCCGGGAATGCCGCCGAAGCCGATCTGGTACAGCTGGTACCACTCACCGTTCTTGTCGTAGCCCGAGTACATGAAATGCGGGCTGTCGGAGAAACCGGCGGCGCACATGAACGCCGGATTGCCCTGGCCGAGCAGGCCACCCAGCACGTCGAAAATGCGACCGAGCGCGTGCGTGCGGCAGGAGAGGGCGGCGGGCTTCAGCGGCTTCAGAAGCGTGCCCTCGGGGATGCGCACTTCCATCAGGTCGTAGAAACCGTCGTTGAACAGGATCTGCGGGTCGAACACCATGATCATGTACACGCCCGCGAACATCTTGAACATCTCCTCGTTCAGCAGGAAGTTGATCGAGGAGATGGACTGCGGGTCGGTTCCCGCGAAATCGAAGATGCAGGTGTCGCCCTCGCGCCACATCGCGCAGGCGATCCTGTACGGCCCCATGTTCATGCCGTCGTCGCAGACATAGTCCTCGAAGTGCTGCTTCTTCTCCGGGACCGTACGGCGGATCAGTTCGCGCATCGCGCGCTTGTTGCGCTCGAGCATGGCGTCCATCGCCGAATAGAACACGTCGTCGCCAAAGCGGCGCGACAGGTCCACGCAGCGGATCGCGGCCGTGCGCAACGCCGCGACGATCGCGTGGAAGTCCGAGTAATTCCAGGTCGGCAGCCGGCAGTTGTGCAGGATGATCTTCAGGACGTCGTCCTGCAGCTTGCCGCCGCGGATGATCTTGACCGGCGGAACGGCGACGCCTTCCTCGTAGAAGGTGCGCGCGTCGGTCGGCAGCGAGCCGGGCACCTTGCCGCCGACGTCGGTCATGTGCCCGAACATCGCGGCCCAGGCGATCACGCGGCCGTCCTTGTACACCGGCATCAGCATCAGCCAGTCGTTGATGTGGCTGATCGCGCCGTTGCAGGAGTAGGGGTCGTTGGTCAGGAACACGTCGCCTTCCTCGACCGTGCCGTCGTAGCCCTGCAGAAAGCCGTGGATGAACGAGCCGAACTGGCCGACCACCATCTTGCCTTCGAGGTTGGCGATCAGCGGGAACTCGTCGTGCTGCTCGCGGATGCCGGGCGACATCGCGGTGCGGAACAGCACCGTGTCCATCTCGAAGCGCGCGTTCCGGAGCGCGCTCTCGATGATGTCGATCGTGACGCTGTCCACCTTCAGCTTGCGGAAGGGCCTGCGGTTCTTCTGGACGATCCTGGCTGGCATGTGAGTGTCCTAGCGGAGGCCCTTGTGGCCGTCCGGGTAGATGAGGATGTTGCCGAGCTTGTCCACGAGCCCGGTGTGCTTCGGCAGCACCACCGTGGTCGAGTCCATCTCGATCACGATCGCCGGGCCCTTGATGCGATTGCCGGCTCGGAGCTTCGCGCGGTCGTAGACCGTCGCCTGCGCCTTGCGGTGGTCGATGGTCACGGCCTGGCGGCCGACAGCCGCAGCCTTCGGGTCGCGGCTGCCGCGCGGGATGGCGGGGCGCTTCACGGTGATGCCGCGGCCCTGCACCACGGCGCGCAGCGCCACGAACTCGTGCTCGAGCGGAAGCGCAAAGGTGAACAGCCGCTTGTGCTCGGCGTCGAACGGATCAGAGATCGCCTTCAGGCCGCGTTTCGCGAGGTCCTTCGCGTCCACGTCGATGGTGAGCCGCAGGCCCTGGCCGTGGTAGCGCACGTCCACCTGGAAGCTGCGGCGCATCTCTTGCGCCGGCACTTTCTCGTGCTCGAGGGCTGCCGCGGCGGTCTTCGCGAGTTGTTCGAGGATGCCGGTGATCTCCTTCGCGCTCGTCTCGCTGAACTTGCGGATGTAAGTGCGCGCGGACTCGTCGCGCAGGGCCGTGGTCGCGTCGCCGAGCGCGCACAGCACGCCCGGGCCCGGCGGGATGATCGCCGGCCAGGAACCGAGCAGGCGCGAGAGTGCGTTGGCATGCAGGGGGCCCGCGCCGCCGAAGGCGATCAGCGCGTAGTCGCGCGGGTCGTGACCCTGCTCGACGGACACGAGGCGCAGCGCACCCACCATGTTCTCGTTGACGATGTCGTAGATGCCCTGCGCCGCGTCCTCGACGGACTTGCCGAGCGCGGCGGCGACTTTTCCGACGGCCCTGGCGGCGAGTGCCCGGTCGAGCTCGAGATCGCCGCCGAGGCGCTGCATCGGCGGCAGGTAGCCGAGCACGACATTCGCGTCGGTGACGGTCGGTTCCGTTCCGCCGCGCCCGTAGGCGGCGGGCCCTGGATCCGCGCCCGCGGACTGCGGGCCGACACGCAGCGCTTTCGTCAGGTCCGGCACGTGCGCGATCGAGCCGCCGCCGGCGCCCACCGAGCGGATGTCCACCGAGGAGGCGCGCACCGTGACGTCCCCGACCGTGGTCTCGCGCCTGAGGCGCGGCACGCCGTCCATGATCAGCGCGACGTCGGTGGAGGTGCCGCCGACGTCCACGGTAAGGAGATTCGGGAACCCCGCCTGCAAGGCGACCCAGAGCGCGCCCGTGACGCCGCCCGCCGGGCCGGACATGAGCAGGTTCACGGGGTATTCCTCGGCGGAGGCCGCGGACGCGAGGCCGCCGTCCGAGCGCAGGATGTGCAGCTTCACCTCGCCCGCCTTCGAGGCGAGCTTCTTCCCGAGACTGTTGACGTAGCGCTGCACGACCGGGCGCACGTAGGAGTTCGCGACCGTGGTCACGGTGCGCTCGTACTCCTGCATCTCGGGCACGACCTCGGAGGAGAGCGACACCGGCACGCGCGGCAGCACGTCGGCGGCGATCTCGCGGATGCGCCGCTCGTGCGCGTCGTTCGCGAACGCATTGATCAGCGAGACGGTCAGCGCCTCGATCTTCGCGCTCTTGAGCTTCGCCAGCGAGGCGCGCAAGGCGCCCTCATCGAGCGGGCGCACGATTTCGCCGCGCGCATCCACGCGCTCGTCCGCCTCGATGGTGAGCGCGAGCGGCGCCATCGGCAGCGACTTGTTGTAGATCACCCAGCCGCCGAGGCCGCCCGGCACGTAGGAGCGCGCGATCTGCAGCACCTGGCGGTAGCCCCTGGTGGTGACGAGCCCGACTTTCGCGCCCGAGCTCGTCAGCACCGTGTTGGTGGCGACGGTCGTGCCGTGCATGACGTGCCCGATCGCCGACGGCGCGATGCCGGCCTGCCGGCAGACGCGCATGAGCCCCGCCAGCACGCCGACCGACTGGTCCTTCGGCGTGCTCGGAACCTTCGCGCTCCAGGTGCGGCCGCTCTTTTCGTCCACCAGCAGCAGGTCGGTGAAAGTGCCGCCCACGTCGATGCCGAGTCTGTAGCTCACTTCATCTCCTTCGCAGCCGGAAAGGCACCAGCCTTGGTCACGAGGCCCGGCACCCGCCGCCCGAATGTTTCCTCCAGCCAGCGCGCGGTCGCGATCGTGCGCTCGAGATCGACGCCCGTCTCGACGCCCATGCGCGCCAGCATGTACAGGAGATCCTCGGTCGGTATGTTACCCGTCGCCGCGGGCGCGAATGGGCAGCCGCCGATTCCGCCGATGCTGGCGTCGAGCACCTCGACACCGGCCTCGACCGCGGCGTAGGCATTCGCCAGCCCGGTGTTGCGCGTGTTGTGGAAGTGGCAGCGCAGCCGCATGCCGGGCAGCTTTTCGCGCACACGGCCGACGAGGTCCGTGACCTGGCTCGGCACGCCCGCGCCGATCGAGTCCGCGATCGCGATCTCGACCGGCTCGCCGGCGGCCAGCGTCTCGGCGAGCGCGGCGACGCGTTCCGGCGCAACCTCGCCTTCGAACGGACAGCCGAAGGCTGCCGAGATCGTGACCTGCGCGCGCAGCCCCGCTTCCCTGGCGGCGCGCGCCATCTCGAGCCAGGCGGCCGTCGACTCCGCGGTGGTCGCGCCCTGGTTGCGCTGGTTGAACGTGTCGCTCGCGACCACGACCATGCCGACCTCGTCGCAGCCGGCGGCGAGCGCTCGCTCGAAGCCGCGGCGGTTCAGCACCAGGCCGATGTAACGCACGCCGGCGTGGCGCGGCAGCGAGCGCACGAGTTCGTCGGCATCCGCCATCTGCGGCACGCGCTTCGGGTTCACGAAGCTCGCGACTTCGATGCGCCGGATGCCGCAGCCGACGGCGCGCTCGATGAACTCGCGCCTGGTCGCGAGCGGCAGAACTTCGGGCTCGTTCTGCAGCCCGTCACGGGGCCCGACCTCGACGATTTCGATGCGGCGGCGCACGGCGATCATGGGTAGATTGTATACACGACTAGCCAGATATCCCGGCTTGCGGTGCTTGGTTGACGGTCAATGGCCATAGATTGTATACACAAATCATGACGTCGAGCTGCATTCAGCGCAGTCCCCTGCAGGGCCTTCGAGTGCTCGAGCTGGGCACCCTGCTCGCCGGCCCGTTCTGCGGTCAGCTGCTCGGCGACCTCGGCGCCGAGGTCATCAAGATCGAATCGCCGGGGCAGGGCGACCCGATGCGCGTCTGGGGCCGGCAGAAAGCCGGCGAGCCCTCGCTCTGGTGGCCGGTGATCGGGCGCAACAAGAAGGCGATCACGCTCGATCTCCGCCAGGCGGAGGGGCAGGCGTTGCTCGTCGAGCTGGCCGCCAAGTCGGATTTCCTGCTCGAGAACTTCCGCCCCGGCACGCTCGAGAAATGGAACCTCGGCTGGGAGCGGCTGCACGCCGTTAACCCGCGCCTGATCATGATCCGCGTCTCCGGCTACGGCCAGACCGGACCCTACGCCGCGCGTGCCGGCTTCGGCGCGATCGGCGAAGCGATGGGGGGGCTGCGCTACGTGGTCGGCGATCCCGGCTCGCCGCCCTCGCGGGTCGGCATCTCGATCGGCGATTCGCTGGCCGCGACATTCGCGTGCCTCGGCGCGCTCGCGGCGCTGCACCACCGCGACCGCACGGGCGAGGGCCAGGTGGTCGACTCGGCGATCTACGAGGCCGTGCTCGGCATGATGGAGTCGCTGGTCACGGAGTACGACAAGACCGGCTATATCCGCGAGCGCACCGGCGCGATCCTGCCGAACGTCGCGCCCTCGAACGTCTACCCGACCTCCGACGGCCTGGTGCTGATCGCCGCCAACCAGGACACGGTGTTTCGCCGGCTGTGCGAGGCGATGGGCGATGCCGCGCTAGCGGACGACGCACGTTACGCGAACCACCAGGCGCGAGGCGCGCGCCAGGCCGAGCTCGACGCGCTCATCGGCCGCTGGACGGCCGAACGGACGACGTCCGCCGTGCTCGGTCTCATGGAACAGGCGGGCGTGCCGGCGGGGCAGATCTACCGCGCGCCGGAAATGCTCGCGGACCCTCACTTCGCAGCGCGCG
The DNA here is from genome assembly GCA_016874295.1 of Gammaproteobacteria bacterium. Classification (GTDB taxonomy): domain Bacteria; phylum Pseudomonadota; class Gammaproteobacteria; order Steroidobacterales; family Steroidobacteraceae; genus SCUD01. The sequence goes on from VGUH01000015.1 coordinate 58,900, forward strand.
AGGCGATCGTCGCCGTTCCGCACCCGCAGTTCGGCACGATCCGCATGCAGAACGTGGTGCCGAAGCTCTCGGCGACGCCGGGAGGCGTCCGGTCGCCGTCACCCGCGCTCGGCGAGCACAACGACGCGATCTACCGCGACCTGCTCGGGCTCGCGCCCGAGCGCTACGCGGCCCTGCAGGCCGCCCGCGTCATCTGAAGGTGTAGGCGACGTCGAGGCCGTAGGTGCTGCCGATCGAGTCGTGGATGAACGCGCCGCCGAACTCCGGCGCCACGATCACTTCCTGCAGGTAGTCCTCGTCGGTCACGTTGCGGCCCCAGGCCGTGGCGCGCCAGCGTTCGCCGCGCAGCGTCAGACGCGCATTCAGCAGCTCGTAGGGATCGCGCTTCTGCTTGCCATAGTTGCCCTGGCCGAAGCCGAACGCGGTCGGCAGGTTCGGCACCGTCTCGTCCTGCACCGGATGGAACCAGGTCTCGCCCACGAAGACCGCGTCGAGGCGGGCCACTAGCTCGAGGCCCGAGCTCCCGAGCGGGATCGTGAGCTCGCCGCCGGCGTTGCCGGAATACTCCGGCGCATACGGCAGCTTGTTGCCCTCGGTGTACGGGCGCCCGTCGTAGCGGTCGATCTCGCCGTCTGTGTACCCGTAGCCGCCGAACAGCGAGAAGTAGTCGTTGGCGCGCCAGTTGAAGTCGAGCTCGAAGCCCTGGATCGTCACCTCGTCGAGGTTCGTCACGACGCGCAGCAGGCCGAAGGGGCCGGCGAAGAAGTTGAAGAACTGCATGTCCTCGACGTCGGTGTGGTAGATCGCGCCGTTGATCGCCAGCGTGCGGTCGAGCAGCGTCGACTTGAAGCCGATCTCGGCCGCCTTCGAGACTTCCTTGTCGTAGTCGTCGTTGACGTCCGTGAGGTTTCGCACGGAGTCGGACGCACAGGCCGGCAGCCCGAGCGGCAGGTCGAAGCCGAGCCCGGTGTTGAACAGCGTGCTGGGGCCGAGGCAGAGCCCGCCGTAGAACACGTCGGCCGTCGCCTGGCTGCCGGAGGAATTGAAGCCGCCGCTGCGGAAGCCGTAGCCATAGGAGGCATACCACGAGACCTGATCCGACACGTTCCAGTTCAGCGAGAGCTTGGGCTGGAACTGCTCGTAGGTCTTCGAGCGGCTGGGGATACCCGTCGTGGCCCAGTCTCCGCCGGCGGCCGCGTTCTGCGTGTACGCCGGGTTGATGTACGGGTTGGTGAAGAACGCGAACTCCGGCGTCTGCGCAAACGCGTCGGCGCCGGTCGGCACGTTGTTGTCCACCTCGCGCTTCTCGGAGTCGTAACGCAGCGCGAGCGCGAGTTCCACGCCCTCGCGGATGTCGTAGGCGAGCTGGCCGAAACCCGCATACACCGTGCTGTCGAAGGTGTCGTCATACAGGAGGTCGGTCGGGTTCGGGCCGCTGGTCGGCACGAATCCCTGCGTGAGGAAGTCCTGCGTCAGCGACGCGCCGGTCTGGTCAGAGCCCTGCGACACGATCACGTGGCGCTCGATGTCGGCGAAATAGACGCCCGCCAGCCAGCGCAACCGCTGGTCGTCCGGCGAGGTCAGCCGCAACTCGAGGCTCATGTCCTCCTGGTCGCGCTGCTGGTACTGGTAGCCGCCGCAGGTCGTCGGGCCGTACGGGGGCTGGAACGTGGAGTTGTACGGCTGCGGCGACAGTATGACCGGCGCATCGCCCAGGATCGTCCCGCCGTAATTGAATGGCGGCGGAAGCGGCGTATCCGCGTACCGCGCCGGGAAGGACTCGTTGCAGGAGGGCGTGAACGCGTACAGGAAGAACGCATCGCTCGCGCCGTCGGTCAGGAAGAAATTGGTCTGGTCGTTGTAGGCGAGCACGCCGGTCAGCGTGTTCTCGCCTACCGCCCAGTCGCCCTTGATCGAGAAATTGAAGTTGTCCTGCTCGTTCTCGGGGATGATGTTGTTGGTGTAGAAGAAGCCGTGGTCGTTCGGGTCCTCGTCGAAGGGCGGGGCGACGAAAATTGTCGCCGCCTCGAAGAACGAGACCGCCGCGTTGAAGTTGATGGCGCCCGACTCGACGGTCGAGACCTTCGCCTTGACGTCGAAGTCTCCGCCGGCGGCCTCGAACGTCAGGCGGCCGACCGCACCGGTCTCCTCGAAATAGTCCACGCAGTCGTCGCAGCCGAGCAGCGTGTTGTTCCACTCGCCGTCGGTGCTGCGCGTGTAGAGCGACAGGCTGCCCTGGGCGGAATCGCCGAGCGGGCCACTCATGTACAGGTCGCCCTTGTAGGCGTTGTTGTTGCCGATGCCGGCGCCGACCTCGAACTCGGGCGTCTCGGAGGGCTTGCGCGTCGTCATGATGATCGCGCCCGCGAGCGCGTTGCGGCCGTAGATCGCGCCCTGCGGGCCCTTCAGCACCTCGATCTGGGTGATGCCGTTGAGCTCCTGGTTGAGCGCGTTCGGATTCGTCTGCAGCACGCCGTCCACGACCAGCGCGAAGTTCGTCTCCGCGTCGCGGCCGGTGTTGATGCCGCGGATCACGACCTGCATGTCGCCGGCTTCCGCGGTCTGCACCTGGGAGACGTTCGGCGTCAGCTCGATGAAGTCGGTCGGCCGCTCGATGCCGGCCGACTGGATGTCCGCGTCGGTGAAGGCGCGCACCGTGGCGGGCACGTCCTCGATCCGCTCGGCGCGCTGGCGCGCGGTGACCACGACCTCCGGCAGTTCCCCAGGCGCGGTTGCCTGGGCGGGGGCTTCGGCGGTGGCCAGGACGGCCGTGATCGCGAGGCCGAGAACCGTCGTCTGACGAGTGAGCAGCGGCATGGGAACCCCCGTGGTTGTATACAAAGTGGGCCGTACGATCATACGCTTAGCCTGAACTGGGCGGCAATATCAGGATTTGCGACCGACGCGGTATACAGTTGCGGCCGGCCCGAAGGACTACGTCATCCCGGCCGGCACCTCGATCTCGGTGCAGCTGCCGGCGGAGATCTCGACCAAGACCGCGAAGGTCGGGCAGCGGCTCACGGCCAACCTGACCAGCGACCTCGTCGTCGACGGCAAGGTGGTTGCCAAGGCGGGCGCGCCGGTGCAGGGCTCAGTCACTGAAGTGATCTCGGGCAGCAAGACGATCGGCGGCAAGCCGACGCTCGGCCTCAGGTTCGACAGCCTGACCTTCGAGGGCGGTGACCGCCCGATCGACGCGCGCATCACCCAGGTCGCCGACAAGAGCGACAAGGCGGGCGATACCGCGAAGATTGCGGGTGGCGCCGTGGCGGGCGGCGTGATCGGTCACCAGCTCGACAGCGACCAGGGCAAGATCATCGGCGCGCTGATTGGCGCCGCAGCCGGCACTGCCGCAGCGAAGAACACTGGCAAGGAAGTGGTACTGCCTGCCGGCACCGTCGTCGGCCTGACCCTCTAGTCACCCGTCACCGTGACGATGTAACTGGTGCCGGGTCGCACTTATCGCACTTATTGCGGTGCAATAAGTGCGATAAGTGCGACCCGGCACCATTCCAGGAAGGCGATTGCGGTCGCGCCGGTCGCCGCGGCGGCGAGGAAGGCGACCGCGAGCGGGCGCCAGCCCGCCTCGCGCAGGTTGGCGAAGGTGACGCCGAGCCCGATCGCGGCCATGCCGCACAGCAGCAGCATCTCGGACGCCTGCTGAGCCGTCTGCAGGAACGCACGCCACGCCGGCCCGTCGAGCCAGAAATCGCCCGCGGTCCGGACGATCGCGAACGCGATGAACGCCACCACGAACCACGGCAACGCCCGCGCGCGCAGGCCGCCCGCGCCCGCCGCGCCTGGCGCCGCGGCGCCACGCGCCATCCACATCGCCGTCAGCGGCACCAGCACCAGCAGCCCGAAGGTGCGCATGAATTTCGTCAGCCCCGCGACCGCGACCGCGTCGGGGGCATCGAACTGCTGGGAGTAGATCAGCGCCGCGCCGACCACCTGCGAGGTGTCCTGGATCGAGGCGCCGAAGAACATGCCGGCCGCCGCGACTTCCCCGCCGAAGAAATAATGCGCAATCCACGGATAGCCGACCATCGCCGCCGAGCCGAACAGCACGACGCAGGCGATCGCAATCCCGACATCCTGCTGCCGCGAGCGCAGCACCGGCGCGAGCGCAATGATCGCCGTGCAGCCGCAGATCGCGGTGCCCGCCGCCAGCAGCCGCTGCAGGCCGGGCGTGACGCCGAACAGCCGCCCGAACGCCATCGCCGCGAGCAGCGCCACCGCGATGCAGGCGATCACGACCGGAAGGGCCGCGAGACTGACGCCGGTCAGCACGACGAGCGTCAGCCTGAGGCCAATCAGCGCAATGCCCGCGCGCAGGAGATGATTGCCCGCGAACTCGACGCCGGCATCCGCCCAGCCGCCGATTCCGGCGACATTTCGCCACAGGATACCGAAGAGGATCGCGCAGAGGATGGAACTCAGCGCGCCGCCGCTCGCGAGTGAGACGCTCTTCGCCGCGAAGGCGAGGGCGACGGCGAAGGCGAGGCCGGGGAGGGCGGCGCGGACGGCGCCAGGGGTTGTCACGGCAGCGAAGTCACCGACGGCGTGAGTTGGCCACGTGGTGACAGGCGTACTCGTCGAGCACACGCCGGATCATCCGCTGATAGGGAACCCGCGACTTCCTGGCGTGCTGCTTGAAGAATTCCACGCTGCGCTTGCTGAGCGAGATCGTGACCTTGACGCCGTCCTCCTTGAGGACCAGCTGGTCCGGGGGTGGAAGAAAGTCCTTGATGACCCGCAGGGGGCCAATCGGCTCATCCGTGTACCCGTCGTGTCGCTTCATGGGTTTCCCGGCCTTTGCGCCAGTAACCGGCACCAATGATCCTGGCTGTTCACTTAACCATACGAAAATATGGCGACTGGATCAAGAAAGCCGCTGGGTCAGTGCAGCGACTCCATGAGCGCCGCCGGGTCGTGCACCGTGCCGGCCCCCCGGGGGGCGAGTCGCGAGCAGGCCGCAATACGCATCAGACCGCGACGCAGGTCACGCTGCGCGACGGGAAGCCGGGGATGCCGTGCCCGGGCTCGCTGCTGTCCCGAATTATGTGATCGCTTACCGGATGCCGGAGTGCTGCCGGGCCGAGACTCAAAGCCGTATGCGCGCATCCCTGCGCAACGGGCTGTTCGCTGCGGCCGCCGGCATCTCGATGCTGATCGCCGCGACACCCGCGTGTGCGTCATCGCAGGGGCGCTTCGATGATGGCGTCTACGTCGCGCCGGGCGCGCTGTTCACCGCGAAGTCGCCGCTCGGCCCGCGCGCGCTCTTCTTCGACAGCTTCGACCGTTCGACCGGCGCAGTCACCTTCCTCAACGAGGCGGGCGAGCTGTTCGGCGTCGTGTGCACGCCGAACATGGACGTTCTGGCGGGCGCCGACAACGATTACGAGACGGACGCGGCGATCCTGCGCAACTGGCTGCACGACGTAACCTTCCCGATGTTCTTCCAGCGCCAGCTTCCCAGCGCCGAGATCCTGGCGGAAGAGCCGGGCCGTCTGGAGGGTCAAGCGGCCTGGTTTGCGGTGATGCGCCTGCCGCAGGGCGCGGCGCGGTCCCGGATCGACGCGGAGAGCGGTTTGCCCGTGCGCGAGGACTCGTACCGCGGGCTCGTGGTGTTCAGCCGCGGCGAGCACACCTACCTGATCATGAGAGAGCTCTCGCCCGAGCTCGAGCTGACCGCCGTGCTGCCGGCACTCGCGGGCTTCTACGAAGGCATGACCTTCGCCGACGATCACCCCTTCTTCGCCCTCGCCCGCTGAAAGAGGGGACGCTCCCCGACTCTCCCAAATCGGGGAACGTCCCCGGTTCATGCCTGTCCAACTGATCGGGACCCAGGGAGTGGGTCTTCCACTCCAGGTCCCCACTAGAGGCACTGCCATGAAAGCCCTGATTGCCATCATCCCGGCGGCAATTCTCGCCAGTGCGTGCGCGACGACGGGTGACAGCAGCTCGACGATCCAGCGCAGCGACGAGCGACTCGCAAGGTACGAGCCCTATGTCGGCGAACCGGTGGAGCGGTTCACCGCATGGCGTTACTACTCCTGGGAACCGATCAGCCGCACGCAGTTCGTGTTGCGTACGTCGCCCAGCGGAGCCTACCTGCTGACGGTCGACCGCACCTGCGCAGAGCTGCAATTCGCGCAGAACATCGGCGTCACCACGACGGGACATCAGGTCACGAAGTTCGATTCCGTGCTGGTGCGCGGCGATCGCTGCCTGATCCGGCAGATCCAGCCGATCGACGTGCGGCAGATGCGCGCCGACCAACGCGCCGCCACCTAAACCAAGGGAGACGCGCCACTTCGATCGGCGCCCGCCTATACTGCGTGGCCATGAAAGCAGGGATTGTTGGCTGCGCACTGGTCGTCGCGTCTGTCGCCGCGTTCGCGGCCGACAATGCGCCGCTGGCTGCGACCGAGCAGCTGTTCCTGGAGTTCCTCGACGCGCGCGACGCGAGCGCCTACCTCGAGACCGGCCACGCCGACGAATGGGACGGCGCGCGGCTCGACACCTGGAACGAACGCCTGCGCGCCCGCCATCAGGTACTCGCGGCCAACCTCGCGACGCTGGACGCCGCGGCGCTGCCGCCCTCCGAGCAAGCGGCCCTCGCCGCCATCCGCGTGACGCTCGCCGACTTCGGCGCCCCGGAGCCGGCAGCCGCCGCCGAGGGCGCGCGTGCCGCACCGCGCTGCAACGACCGCCACGACCGGGCGCTCGACTACGGTGGTCTCTCCGCCGCGCTCGAAGACTGCTTCCGCGAGATCGGCAACAAGCTGCAGTTCGAGCGCCGCACGATCGACCGCGGCAACGCGCTCGGCCTCTGGTCCGACCTTGAGGAGCCTGCCCGCCGTAAGGCACTTGCCGATTCCTTCCAGCCGCTCTGGACCGCGCTCAACGGCAACAACGAGCCCGACAGCCCCTATCGCCGCCTCGTCAGGCTCGCGGCCGCCGAGGAAAAGACGAACGGCTCGGGCGTCACCGCCGCCGCGCGCGCGATCGGCGTGACGGTGGACGACGTCGAGCAGTGGCTGGTGCAGATTCTCGCCGCCTGGCGCGACGCGAACCCGCCCGAGCTCATCGAGCCCTGGGATTACCGCTACGCGATGGGCGAGGCGAACCGCCGCCTCGCGCCGTCCTTCCCGCCGGGCGCGATCATCACGCTCAACGACCGTTTCTACCGCGACCTCGGCGTCGATCTCGCCGCGCTCGGCGTCGTGTACGACATCAAGGACCGCCCCGGCCAGTCGCCGCTCGCGTACTGCGACTTCCTGCGCCGCGGGCGCCTCACCGGGACCGGCGCCTGGCAGCAGACGATCGCGCGCGTGGTCGGCCGCTACGAGGAAGGCGGCCTCGGCTCGCTCAACGAGCTGGTGCACGAGAACGGTCACGCGACCCACATCAGCGGGATCCGCAATCGCCCGGCGTTCACCGACTGGACCGACACGCTGTTCACCGAGGCGTTCGCCGATGTGACCTCGTGGAGCGTGTACGAGCCCGCATGGCAGAAGAAATATCTCGGCACGGCGCTGCCTTTAGAAGTCTCGCTGCGCGGCCTCTACGGCGCCGCGATGCTCGACGTCGCCTGGTCGCTGTTTGAACTCCGCCTGCTGCGCGATCCGGCGCTCGACCCGAACGCGCTCTGGACCGAAATCACGCGCGAGTACCTGCGCATCAAGCCGCATCCCGAGCTCGCCTGGTGGGCGGTGCGCGTGCAGCTCGCGAGCCCGGGCTACATGGTCAACTACGGCCTCGGCTCGGTGCTGACCGCCGAGATGCGCCGCGCGACAGTCGCCGCGATCGGGCCTTTCGACGCCGGCAATCCGCGCTGGCACGACTGGACCCGCGAGCAGCTCCTGCGGTACGGGTCGGAAAAGTCGGCGAAGCAGCTCATGGACACGCTCCTCGGTCGCCCCCTGTCGCCTGCCGCGCTCCTCGCCGAGATCAGCCGCATCAGATAGTTACGAAGGGAACGCGCCCCTTCGATTGATTTGTCTGCCGCCCGCCGACGCCTTCCTCGACGCCGAGGGCGTCCGCTACTGGTGCCTGCGCTGAAGGGGCAAGTTGTGTCCTCCTATAATTGAGGTCGATGCGCTGGCTCAACCGTACCATCGCCGGGGCCGGGATCACCAGCGCGCTCGGCGACTTCTGCTACGAGACGACGACCATCGTCCTGCCGGGCTTCTTCGCCGTGCTCGGCGTTCCCGCCGCCGCGCTCGGCATGATCGAGGGCGTCGCCGACGCGGTCGCGAGCTTCACCAAGATGGCTTCCGGCTACATCGCCGACCGCTTCGGCCACCGCAAGACGCTGGTCGCGCTCGGCTACGGGCTGACGCCGGTCGGCCAGGTGCTGATCGCGCTGGCTTCCGGCTGGCCGCTGGTGCTCGCCGGCCGCGTCGTGTCGTGGTTCGGCAAGGGCATCCGCGGGCCGCTGCGCGACGCGATCGTGGTGCAGGCGGTCACGCCGGAGACGCGCGGCCGCGCCTTTGGATTCCACCGCACGCTGGACTCGATCGGCGCCGTCGGTGCGTAAGCTCCCCCGTCAAGCACACAGTTCGTAATTAGACTCTGCCGGTCGTTGTGGCCTCGGCAAGAACATCAGCGGCGGCACCCGGCCGAGGCTGTCGCGGGGCCGCTCCTCGTTGTATTCACTGA
>VGUH01000016.1 GCA_016874295.1 Gammaproteobacteria bacterium
CATCTGGGGCCATCTGAAACATCACGAGTTGCCGAATCGGTGTGCCATCAACATGGCTGACCTGAAAACCCACACCCGAGGACGCTTGCGCTCCATGCAACGCCGCCCCACCCTGGTGCGGGCGTTCTGGCAGCAAGCCGAGCTGGCGCTCTGAGATTGTCATGTATTTATGCAAGGCTCAATAGGTCCGCAGGCGCGGCTCGAGCTGTTCGACGAGCTCGCGAATATCCGCCGCCTCGCCGAGCTCGACGATGACGCCTACGAGCTGGTGCGCAAGGTGCTGTTCGATTTCGACGAGCCGGGCCGCGGCAGCCTGCCGGCGGTCGACGCCTTCCACGCGGGCGTGCTGCTCGAGGTGCTGAAGGACCTGCTTTACCAGGCCTATGTGCGCCGCGGCCGCCTGCAGCAGGCAATGATGGTGCGCCGTTACTTCGCCGAGGACTCCGCGAACGTTACGCCGCTGCCCGGCACGCGGCCCTGACAAGCTCCGATTCCGGCGCGCGTACTTCGCCGGCGGGACCACCTCCGCTCGCTCGGAAGAACGGACACTCGCTCGCTCCGGGGTCCCGCAACGGCTCGCACGCGCGCCGAAGCGTCGCAGCGCGCGGAGACATTACCTCGAGCGAGCCTAGCCGACCCAGACCCGCGCGTTGCGGAACATGCGCATCCAGCCGCTGTCTTCGCCGGCCGTGGCTGGGTACCAGGAGTTCTGCACCGTGCGGTAGACGCGCTCCGGATGCGGCATCAGGATCGTGACGCGCCCGTCGTCAGAGGTGAATCCAGCCGCACCCTGCGGCGAGCCGTTGGGATTCGCCGGGTAACGCATCGCGACGCGCCCGCGGTTGTCCACGTAGCGCAGCGCGACCAGCGCGCCGGCCGCGGCTTCGACCGCGGGGCTCGCGAACTCCGCGCGCCCCTCTCCGTGCGCGACGGCGATCGGCAGCACCGAACCCGCCATGCCTGCAAGCAGCGGAGATTTCGTCGCGGCCACCTCTACCAGCGACAACCGGCCTTCGAACTGCTCCGAACGGTTGCGCCGGAAGCGCGGCCAGTGCGCCGTGCCCGGAATCAGTTCGGCGAGCGCCGCGAGCATCTGGCAGCCGTTGCACACGCCGAGCGTGAATCGGCCGTCCCCAGCGAACCAGGCCTCGAACAGGGCGCGCGCGCGCGCGTTGAAGAGGATCGACTTCGCCCAGCCCTCGCCCGCGCCCAGCACGTCGCCGTAGCTGAACCCGCCGCAGGCGACCAGGCCGTGGAAACCCGCGAGCGTCGCGTCCCGGTCGATGAGGTCGGTCATGTGGACGTCCACCGCGTCGAAGCCTGCCCGGTCGAAGGCGGCCGCCATCTCGACCTGGCTGTTGACGCCCTGCTCGCGCAGCACCGCGACGCGCGGGCGAGCGCCCCGCGCAATGAACGGCGCCGCGATGTCATCGTCCGGGTCGAAACCGAGGCGCCAGGCGAGTCCCGGGTCGTCCTCGTCCAGGCGCGCGTCGCGTTCCTCGTCGGCGCAGGCCGGATCGTCGCGCAGCCGTTGCATGCGCCAGGTCGTCTCCGACCACGCGGCGCGCAGCGCGACGCGGTCCGCGTCGATGAGCGGCTGCCCGGCGGCGGAGATCACGATGCGCCGTCCCGCCCCCGCGCGCCCGATACGCCGCGACAGCGCCGCGAGGCCATGGCGCGCGAGAATCGCCTCGGCACGAGCGAGGTCCGCCTCGCGCAGCTGCAACACTGCGCCGAGCTCCTCCGCAAACAACGCCGCGACGGGGCGCGCCACCGGCCCGAGATCGACCTCGAGCGCGGCGCGGCTCGCAAAGGCCATTTCCAGCAGCGTGACCGCGACCCCGCCGTCCGACCGGTCATGGTAGGCGAGCACCAGCCCCGCTTCGCGGAGTTCCCGCAGTGCCGCGAAGAACGCGGCGAGGCGGCCGGGATCGTCGAGGTCGGGCGGCACGTCACCGATCCGCCCGTGAACCTGCGCGAGGCAGGAGCCGCCGATGCGGTCCCGGCCGGCGCCCAGGTCGATGAGCAGGAGCACGGTCGGGGCCGCATCCAGCGCGAGCACCGGCGTCAGCGTGCGCCGCACGTCGCCAACCGGCGCGCAGGCCGTGACGACCAGCGAGAGGGGCGCGACGACCAGGAGGTCGCGACCGCCCTCGCGCCAGTCCGTGCGCATGGAGAGCGAATCCTTGCCGACCGGGATCGCGATGCCGAGCGCCGGGCAGAGTGCTTCGCCGAGCGCGCGCACCGTGTCGTAGAGGTCGGCGTCCTCGGCCGGATCGCCGCAGGACGCCATCCAGTTGGCGGAGAGCTTGATGTCGCCGAGCCTGCCGACATCCGCGGCGGCGATGTTGGTGATCGCCTCGCCGACGGCCATGCGTCCGGATGCCGGCGCGTCGAGGAGTGCGATCGCAGGCCGTTCGCCGAGCGCCATGGCCTCGCCGGTCCGGCCGGAGAGCCCGGTGGTCGTGACGGCGACGTCGCTGGCCGGCACCTGCCAGGGTCCCACCAGCGGGTCGCGGCTGATCATTCCGCCGACGCTGCGGTCTCCGATCGTGACCAGGAAGCCCTTGTCGGCAATCGCGGGCAGGCGCAGCAGGCGCTCCAGCGACTCGCGCGCATCGACAGATTCCGCGTCGAAGCCGTCGCCGCGCCGGCGGCGGCGCCGTGCGCTCCGCTGCATGCGCGGCAGCCGGCCGAGCAGGTCCGCGATCGGCATGTCCACGACGCACTCGCCCGTGCGCTCATAGGCGACCACCAGCCGCCCATCGTCCGCGGCCGCCCCGATGACCGCCACCGGGCAGCGCTCGCGGCGGCACAGCGCCATGAAGCCCTCGAGTGCGTCCGCCTCGAGCGCGAGCACGTAACGCTCCTGGGCCTCGTTGCACCAGATCTCGAGCGGCGACATCCCGGGCTCGTCGCTCGGCACGCGCGCAAGCTCGATGCGACCGCCGCCCGGCGCAACGATTTCCGGCACGGCATTCGAGAGCCCGCCGGCGCCAACGTCGTGGATGATCAGGATCGGGTTGGCCTCGCCTATCGCCCAGCAGGCGTCGATCACCTGCTGCGCGCGGCGCTGCATCTCCGGATTGCCGCGCTGCACCGAGGCGAAGTCGAGGGTCTCGCTGCCGGTACCACTGCCCTGCGAGGAGGCCGCGCCGCCGCCGAGGCCGATCAGCATCGCGGGGCCGCCCAGCAGCACGAGCGGAGCGCCGGCAGGCACCGGCCGCTTCTCGACGTGCACACGCCGGACGTTGCCGATGCCGCCGGCGATCACGATCGGCTTGTGGTAACCGCGCACGACCGACTCCGCGTCGCCCGCCACGCGCTGCTCGTAGGTCCGGAAGTAGCCGAGGATGCCGGGGCGCCCGAATTCGTTGTTGAATGCCGCCGCGCCGATCGGGCCCTCCAGCATGATGTCGAGCGCGGATGCGATGCGAGCCGGGCGGCCGTGATCGGCTTCCCAGGGCTGCACGAAGCCCGGGATGCGCAGGTTGGAAACCGTGAATCCGGTCAGGCCCGCCTTCGGCTTCGCGCCGCGCCCGGTCGCGCCTTCATCGCGGATTTCTCCGCCCGAACCGGTCGCGGCGCCCGGGAACGGCGAGATCGCGGTCGGGTGATTGTGCGTTTCGACCTTGAGCAGGATGTCGACCGGCTCCTGGCACCACCCGTAGCCGCCGCCCGGCTGCGCGAAGAAGCGCGCGGCCAGCGGCCCCTCGATGACGGCGGCGTTGTCGCTGTACGCGGACAGGACGCCCGCGGGGCTCACCGCCTTCGTGTTGCGGATCATCGCGAACGGCGAGCGCGCCATGGGCTCGCTGTCGATGCGCCAGTCGGCATTGAAGATCTTGTGCCGGCAGTGCTCGCTGTTCGCCTGCGCGAACATCATGACCTCGACGTCGGTCGGGTCGCGGCCGAGGCGCCGGAAGACGTCCGCGAGGTAGGCGACCTCCCCGTCCGAGAGCGCGAGCCCCATTCCGGCGTTCGCGCGTGCCAGCGCGCCCTCCGGGTCGCTGCCGAGCGCGATGCGGCCGAGCGGCCGTACCGGGTGCGCCTCGAACAGGCGCCGAGCCCCGTCCGCGCCGTACAGCACGGCCTCGGTCATCGGGTCGAACAGCGGTGCCGCGAGCGCCGCGAGCCGGGGGCGCGGCAGCGGCTCGCCTGTTTCGATGCGCCAGGACCGGCCTCGCTCGATGCGGCGCACCGCCGCGAGGCCGCAGACGTGGGCGATATCGGTCGCCTTCGAGGACCAGGGCGAGACCGTTCCGGGGCGGGGTACCGTGAGGAGCGTCATGCCCGGAAGCTGGGCCGGGACGTCTGCGTCGAAGTCGAGCAGGCGCTCCAGGACCCGCCGCTCGGCCGGCGTGAGCGCGCGCGCCGTGTCAACGAAGTGCAGGTACTCGACCCCAAGCCCGTGCACCGCGGGCTCGATGCGACGCAGCGCCGCGAGCAGGCCCTCGATCCGGAAGCTGGAGAGTGCTGGAGCGCCCCGGTACAGCAGCATCAAGCCGTCAGCGCTTCCCGCCCGGGTCGCCGCCGGCCGGGTACAGGGTGACGGGGAACTGGGCGACATTGCCGCCCTCGAGCGCGCTGATCTTGCTGACGCCCTGCTTGCGCACTTCGTCGATGCGGATCACCGCGTGCAGCGGCAGGTAGCTGCGCTTGACGCCCGCGAACTCCGCCTTCATGCGCTCCTCGGCCGGGTCGAGCACGACGCTGCTGCGTTCGCCGAACACCAGCTCCTCGACCTCGACGAAGCCGAACAGGCCCCCATGGCTGACCTTGCGGGCGTAGATCTCGTAGACCTTGCCCTGGTTGACGAAGACGACCCTGAATATGTGACTCGCGGCCATGATCCGGGTGGGGCTCCCCTGGCGTGGGCGCGCTATTATACGGGTGATGGCGCTCAGGCTGAAAATCGTCAGCGACAACGCGTCTGCCGCGGGCGAGCACCCGCGCTGGACCTTTGGCGTCAACGGCGGGCGCATCGGCCGGAATACCGGCAATGACCGGGTGCTGCGCGATCCGGATCGCTACGTGTCGGACCGGCATGCCGAGATCGAGCACCGGGGCGGCGCCTGGCTGCTGCGCGACACGAGCACCAACGGCACCTACGTGAACGATTCCGACCAGGCGCTCGGCCCGGATCGGCTGCACCAGCTCTCGAACGGCGACCGGTTCCGCATCGGCGAGTACGAGATCGAGATCGAGGTCGAAATCACGGGCAGCAACGACTTCCCGCCCTAGGAGCGGGCGCCCGTCACGGATTCGGACCTCGACGCTTCGTTCGAAGTGAAGAACCTCACTTCGACGGGCCGCCAGCAGCGCGAGGCCCAGGCGGCGCCGCGTCCGCGCCCCGAACCGGCGCCGCCGCGCAGCGTTCCCCCCGCCGTCCAGACGGCGCCCGCGACGACGCGGAAGCCGGATCAGGAGCAGTGGCCCGGCCTCGTCTCATTCTGCAAGGGCGCCGGCATCGACCCGCTTGCCCTGCCCGCGGAGCTGCGCGGCACGGCGCTCGCGCAGGCCGGCCAGCTGCTGCGCGAGGCGCTGGTCGGCTTCATGGAATTGGCGCGCACCCGCGCGGACTTCGCGTCCGAGTTCAACATTTCCTCCGGCGCGCGCCGGCGCGACGCGACCGGCGCGTTCGCGCGTATCGGCGCGGTCGAGCAGGTTCTCGAACAGCTGCTTGCCGGTCGCGGCACGGGCGAAGGACGCTCGATCGACGAGATACGCGGGCAATTCGCGCGCGCGCGGCAGCACGAACTCGCGATCAGCGCGGCGCTGCGCGAGGCGGTCGCGGCCGTATTCGAGAAGCTGAACCCGGAGGCGCTCGAGGAGCAGCTCGGGCGGCGTGCGCAGGGCGTCGCCGGCTCCGAGCTGCAGGCGCGGCTCTGGAACCGGTACCTAGAGCTGTATCGTGCGACCGCGCAGCAGGGGATGCCGGGCTACCGGCCGTGTTCCTGGCGGCCTTCGCCCGCGCCTACGAATCACTGGCCGCCGGAGGCAGCCCGCGGGATCCCGGCGACCGCGAATCTTGACGGTGCCGGGTCGCACTTATCGCACTTATTGCAAGGGGCAATAAGTGCGATAAGTGCGACCCGGCACCGAACTGGCGCGGGACAGCCAGCTTTGGATGGCGGAGAGGGTGGGATTCGAACCCACGAATACCTTGTGGGTATTACTGGAATTCCAGTCCAGCGCCTTCGACCACTCGGCCACCTCTCCGTCCGAAGGGCGCAGAGCCTATCAGAACGCCCAGTGCAGGATGAGCTGGATGGCGTCGAAGGTCGGCGTGCCGTCGGCCTTCGGGTAATCGACCCAGTTCATCCGGTAGCTGCCGCTCAGCGAGAACGCGGAATTCAAGCGGACGTTGACGCCCGCACCCGCCTGGTAGGCGAACCCGTCGACACTCTTGGTTTCCTGGAAGCCCTCGCAGATGTACCCGTACCACGGGTTCCACCAGCAGCCGACCTGCGGCGGCGCAGTCGGGATATCCGTGTCCACGAAACTCCAGCCGGCGCCGACCGAAATGAATGGCCGGATCCGGCCGGTCAGGAAGTAGTAGCTGAGTTCGAACATCACGCCCGTAGTTTCGATGCTGCCCCGCGCCGGGAAGACTTCGTCCGGTTCGTCCCCGATGATGCGGGCCTCGACGTCGCGATCGTCATAGCTGAGGTTCGCGCCGATCTCGAAATGCCTCGACAACGCATAGCTGAGGCCGATCAGGAAGCCCGTGCTGCTGTTGAATTCGGCCGTCGTCCCGCCGTCGAAGTCGACGTCGGTCGTGGGCTGGTAGTTCGCGCCCAGCCGCGCCTGCCAGGGCTCGCTGTCCTCCATCGCGCGATCGAGCGAGCGGTCGGCTGCTGCCGCGGCGGCGACCGCCGCTTCCGACGAGGGGGAAACCGCGCTCCCGTCCCCGGCGGCCGCGGTCCGGATGGCGGGCGGATGTTCCAGGCAGCTGCCCGAACTGCGCGGAAGTTCGGGCGTGGTCACCTCCGGAATCCGCAGCGCATTGCGCGTATCAGGCAGGTCCGAGCCCGCCGGCACGCGCAACGGCGCGCGGTCCACGGCCTCATGGTAGGGCTGCGGTTCGTCGCAGCCCGAATAGGCATCCGGCAGCAGGCCGCAGCTACTCAGCGGCATCGCTGCGGCAAGCCACGCCCACCTGATCACGCGCATCCTCATTCGATCACTCCGGCGCGGCGCATCGCCGCGAGCACGGTAGCCTGGTGCCGCTCCGAGAGGCCGACGAGCGGCAGGCGGATGCCCGGCCCGATCAGCCCGAGCCGTCCCAGCGCCCACTTCGAGGGAATCGGGTTCGACTCGACGAACAGCGCAGTGTGAAGACCCGCGAGTCGCTCGTCGAGTTCCCGGGCCGCGTCCTGGTCGCCCTGCAGCTCCGCCTCCACCATTTCGCGCATCAGCCGCGGCGCGATGTTGCCGGTCACCGTGATGACGCCCTGGGCGCCGGCGCCGATCAGCTCGCGGCAGGTCGGGTCGTCGCCTGACAGCAGCAGGAAATCGTCGCCGCAGCGCTCGAGGATTTCGCGGCCCCGCGCGACATCGCCGGTCGCCTCCTTGATGCCGATGACCTGCGGATGACCCGAGAGCCGCTCGACGGTTTCCGGCAGCAGGTCGCAGGCGGTGCGCGACGGCACGTTGTAGAGCAGGACCGGAACGCTCGAAGCGTCCGCCACCGCGCTGAAGTGGCGGTACAGCCCCTCCTGCGGCGGCCGGCTGTAATAAGGAGTGACGACCAGCACGGCGTCCGCGCCGAGCTCACAGGCGGTGCGCGTGCGCTCGACCGCGAGCGCAGTCGAGCTCGCGCCCGTGCCCGCGATCACCGGCATGCGACTGCCGAGCCGCTGCACGGCGATCTGCAGCAGCTCGGCAGCCTCCGCATCCTTCAGCGTCGCGGATTCGCCGGTGCTGCCGGCGACGACGACGCCGTCGCTGCCTTCGCGCGCATGCCAGTCGAGCAGCCGGCCGAACGCGACGTGGTCGACGTCACCGGACTCGGTCATCGGCGTCACCAGCGCGACCAGACTACCGCGGAACACGTCACCCCCCCCGGCCCGGCGGCCGGCATTCGGAGGCGCGATGGTACGGGCGCCCGCCATGCCGGCGCAAGGCGCGCGGCCCTGCGATATCATGGCCCGCGCGATCCCGGTACACTGCCGGCCACGCCCGCATCTTCCGCATGAAACAGTTCATCGCAATCTCTGCAATCGGCGACGATCGCATCGGCCTCGTGCACGACCTGTCGAAGGTCGTGGCGGACTGCGGCGGCAGCATCAGCGAGAGCCGCATGACCGCACTCGGCTCGGATTTCGCCATGCTGATGCTGGTGGCGGGCAACTGGCACTCGATCGCGCGCATCGAGACCGAACTCGCCAAGCTCGCGGAGGCGTCGGGCGTCGCGGTCCAGGTGCGCCGCACCGCGCAGCGCGGGACGCGCGAGGACCATGTCCCCTACTCCGTGGACGTGGTCTGCATCGACCAGGCGGGCATCGTCTCGGGGCTGTCGGGCTTCTTCTCGGCGCGGGGCATCGACATCGGCGAACTGTCGACGCGCGGTTATTCGGCCGCTCACACCGGTGCCCAGATGTTCTCCGTGTACATGGTCGTCAATGTCCCGTCGCGGATCCACGTGGGCGCGCTGCGCGAGGAATTCATGGACTTCTGCGACCAGATGAATCTCGACGCGATCCTCGAGCCGGTGAAGAACTGAATGACACCCGCAAAGCCGGCGGCGAAGGCACCGAGATTCGCGGTTCCGACCACCGCCGGACCGTTCCGCCTCGGCGATCAGGGCCGCGACAAGCTGGTGGTCTATTTCTATCCGCGCGACAACACGCCGGGTTGCACGCTCGAGGGCGCCGACTTCCGCGACCTCGCCGCGTCCTTCCGGCGCGCCGGCACCCGTATCCTCGGCATTTCCACCGACACGCTCGAATCGCACCGCAGGTTCAAGGAGAAGATGAGGTTCCCCTTCGAGCTGGGCGCGGACGAAGACCACGCCGTCGCCGTACGGTTCGGCGTATGGCGGCAGAAGAACATGTACGGCCGCAAGCTCATGGGCATCGAGCGCAGCACCTTCCTGACCGACGCGCAGGGCAGGATCCGCCGCGAATGGCGCAAGGTCCGCGTCAAGGGTCACGCGGCCGAGGTGCTCGCGGCCGCAAGAGAAATCTGAGCCGATGCTGAAGAACCGGCCCGCGAAGGGCGCCCGCCGCGCGTTCGTGCTCGACACGAATGTCCTGATGCACGACCCCGCGGCCGTGTTCCGCTTCGAGGAACACGACATCTACCTGCCGATGGGCGTGCTCGAGGAACTCGACGCCGGCAAGAAGGGACTTTCCGAGTCGGCGCGCAATGTCCGCCAGGTCAGCCGCTTCCTGGACGAGCTGATGGCGAACGCGACCAAGGAGCAGATCGACAAGGGCCTCGAGCTGCCGAGCGGCCGGTCCGGCAACCACGGCAAGAAGCCGCCGACCGGGCGGCTGTATTTCCAGACCCGGCGGCTCGCGGCGGGCCTGCCCGACACCCTGCCGGGCCACCGTATCGACAACGCGCTGCTCGGCTATACGCTCGCGCTGCAGATGGAACTGCCCGGCACGCGCGTCACGCTGGTGTCCAAGGACATCAACCTGCGGATCAAGGCGGCGATCCTCGGCGTGCACGCGGAGGACTACTTCAACGACCGCACGATCGAGGACGCGGATCTCCTGTTCACCGGCGTCACTGCGCTGCCCGCAGACTTCTGGGAGACCCACGGCAACAACGTCGAATCGTGGCACGAGCAGGCGCTCACCTACTACCGCGTGCGCGGGCCGCTGGTCGGCGAGTGGCACCCGAACGAGTTCCTCTACGACGCGAAGAACGACGGTTTCGAGGCGATCGTGCGCAAGATCGAGGGAGAAGTCGCGACGCTCGAGGTCACGCAGGACTACCGCAGCGATCGCCACGCCGTCTGGGGGATCACGGCGCGCAACCGCGAGCAGAACCTGGCGCTCAACCTCTTGCTCGACCCGGAAGTCGACTTCGTCACGATCCTCGGTCCCGCCGGCACCGGCAAGACGCTGCTGACGCTCGCCGCGGGCCTCGCGCAGACGCTCGATACCAACCGCTTCAGCGAGATCATCATGACCCGGGTGACGATCCCGCTCGGCGAGGACATCGGCTTCCTGCCCGGCACCGAGGAAGAGAAGATGGAGCCCTGGATGGGCGCGCTGATGGACAACCTCGAGGTGCTGACCCAGGGCCAAGAGGGCGGCAGCTGGAGCCGCGCGGCGACGCAGGACCTGCTGCGCCACCGGATCAAGATCCGCTCGCTCAACTTCATGCGCGGCCGGACCTTTCTCAACCGCTACCTGATCCTGGACGAGGCCCAGAACCTCACTTCGAAGCAGATGAAGGCGCTGGTCACGCGCGCGGGTCCGGGCACGAAGCTCGTATGCCTCGGCAACATCGCGCAGATCGACACCCCCTACCTCACCGAGACGACTTCCGGTCTGACCTACGTCGTCAACCGCTTCCGCGGCTGGCAGCATGCCGGCCACGTGACGCTGGTGCGCGGCGAGCGCTCCCGGCTCGCGGATTTCGCCTCGGAAGCGCTCTGACCCGGGGCGGCCGAACCATGCGGGCTTTTCGCGGTCGAAATAGGGTTGTCGCCAGGAATCCGCCGATGCGCGCTTGGTCCCTGATTCTCCTGCTGCTCGCCGCCGGGCCGGTGCCGGCTGCCGCGCAGACCGCGGGCAGCGAGCTGCCGGACATCGGCACGCCGGCGAGCCAGGCGCTGTCCCTCGCCGACGAGTACAAGATCGGCCTGATGATCGTCCGGCAGCTGCGCGAAGCGGGTCAGATCATCGAGGATCCGGAAATCAACGAGTACCTGCAGGCGCTCGGCATGCGTCTCGCGAGCCAGGCGCACGAGGGCGCGCACCGCTTCACCTTCTTCGCCGTGCGCGACCCGGCGATCAATGCCTTCGCGCTACCGGGCGGCTTCATCGGCGTCAACGCCGGCCTCGTCACCGCGACCAGGAACGAAGCCGAGCTCGCCGGCGTGCTCGCGCACGAGATCGCGCACGTCACCCAGCGCCACATCGCCCGCTCGATCCAGAATGCGAGTCGCGCGAATCTCGCCTCCGCCGCCGCGTTGCTGGCCGCGATCCTGATCGGCGCGACGACCAGCGTCCCGACCGACGTCGTGATGGGCGGCGTCACGGCCGCGCAGGGCATGGCGGCGCAGAGCCAGATCAACTACACACGTTCGAACGAGGCGGAGGCGGACCGCATCGGCATCGGCATCCTCGCGGCGGCGGGTTTCGACCCGGTCGGCATGCCGGAATTCTTCGGCACCATGCAGCAGCGGCTAGGCGGCGCCGGCCGCAACATCCCGGACCTGCTGCGTTCGCACCCGGTCACCAGCGAGCGCATCGCCGAGACGCGCGATCGGGCGATGCGCATGCCGAGGTCGAACGCGCCCGACAGCACGGGCTATGCCCTGGTCCGCGACCGGCTCCTGCTCGAGGCGCTGCCGGATGACGCCCGATTGCGCGACCTGTTCGCGACGGCGCAGAGTGCCGATTATCCCTCCACCGACGCGGAGCAGTACGGCCGCGCGCTCGCCCTGTTGCGCGCCGGTTCGCCCGACGAGGCGATCGAGATGCTGAAAGCCCTGCGCGACCGGCGGCCGGACGTGACCCTGTACCACACGGCGCTCGGGCAGGCGCAGCTGGCCGCGGGCCAGGTGGAGACTTCGCGCGCGACGCTCGAGGACGCGATGCGGCTGTTCCCGCGCAACGTGCCGGTCACCGTGCGCTACGCGGAAACGCTGATGCGCGACGGCGACGCGAAGCGCGCGCACCTGGTACTGCTCGACCTGTTCAACAACGTGCCGCCGACCGCCGAGCAGGCCCGGTTCACGGCGATCGCGGCGAATGCCGCCGGCGACGTCGCCGACTCCTACTACTACATGTCCGAGTACCACGTGATCAGCGGCGACCTCACGCTCGCGATCAACCAGCTGAAGCTGGCGCAGGCGGTGCCCGGGATCAACACGGTGCAGCGCGAGCGCTTCGACGCGCGCATCCGTGAGCTGCAGGAGTACCTGCCCAAGGGCCGCCGCGCCCGCGAGGTCGCGGAGCCGCAGGGTCCGGAACCCGGCGGCAGCGGCTAGAATCCGGCTTGCGCCACCAGCCGGGGACCCGCAGATGACATTCCTGATCCGCGCCGGCGCGGGCTTCGTGCTGGCCGCGGCGCTCGCCGGCTGCGCCACCACGAACCTGGGAACGCCCGGCGACGCGCTCGAGCGCATGAACCGCGGCACGCACCGCTTCAACACCGCCGTCGACCGCGCGGTGCTCCGGCCGGTCGCCGTGGGGTATCGCAACCACGTGCCGGCGCCGGTGCGCGTCGGCGTCAACAATTTCCTCGAAAACCTCGCCTACCCGACTACGATCGTCAACAACCTGCTGCAGGGCAAGTTCAAGGACACGCTCAACGACATCGGTCGCTTCACGGTCAACACGACGATCGGTCTCGCGGGGATCTTCGACCCGGCGACGCATTTCGGCTTCGCCAGGAACGACGAGGATTTCGGCCAGACGCTGGGCCGCTGGGGCGTGCCGGCCGGTCCCTATCTCGTGCTGCCGTTCTTCGGGCCTTCGACGCTGCGCGACGGGCCCGCCATCATCGTCGACTGGCAGACCGACCTGCGCGTGGGCGACCAGGTAGAACCAGCGGCCGAGTGGACGCTGATCGGATTGTCACTGGTCAACCGCCGCGCGCAGTTCCTGGAGTTCGACGCGACCTGGGAGTCGGCCTACGACCCGTATGCATTCATCCGTGACGCCTGGCTGCAGCGGCGCGAATACCGCGTGCGTGACGGCGATGTCGGGGACGCGGATCCGCTCGAGGGCCTCGAGGACCCGGAGGCGCCCGAGGAGCCGGGGCCGGAAGAAGCGGCGCCGCCGCCGGGCGATCAGCCGGCCGCGGAGCCCATGAGCAGCTCCGAGACGTCGCTGATGCCGGCGAGCGACGTGACGGCGGGCGGTACGTTGCGGTAGCGGATTTGCCGGCCTGCGGCGCGCGCCGCAAGCGACCACTCGATCAGGAGCGCGAGCCCGGCGCTGTCGATGCGCGTCACGCGCGCGAGATCCACCTCGACCGCCCGCAGCGGCGCGAAAGCCCGGTCACCTTCGGCCAGGAGGCGCGCGGCGTCGCCGAAGCCGACCGTGCCTGCCAGCTCGTACATCCCGGGACCCGCGGCCGTGAGCCGGCCGGCTTCAGCCATCGCTCTTGGCCACGGCACGCGGGCCGGCGGTCTCGAGGCGCTTGATCACCGACTCGAGGCCGGCTTGGTCCACTTCCGCGCCGACGTCGTTCCTGAAATTGCGCACGTAGGAAATGCCCTCGATGGTCACGTCCCAGGCCTTCCAGCCCTGCGGCGTCGCGTGCAGCGAATAGTTGACCGGCACGCGCTGACCATTGCTGCGCTTGACCTCGGTGCGCACCATTGCCTGGCCCGAGCTCAGGTCGCCGCGGAATGGCAGCACCGCGAGGCGGTCGGCGGTGAAGTCGGCGAGCGCCGAGCCGTAGTTCCTGAGCTGCGACTGGTAGAAGGCGTCGATGAAGCGCTGGCGCTGCTCGGGCGTCGCGGTCCGCCAGTGCCTGCCGAGCACCAGGCGCGCCGAGTAGTCGGTGTCGAAGTGCGGCAGCAGAATCTGGTCCACCAGCTGGCGTACTCGCGCCGGGTCCTTCCTGGCCAGCTCGCGATCCGCGTCGAGCGCCTCGAGGAGCCTGCGCGCCGTCACGTCGATGAGCTCCTGCGGCACCGGTCCCGGCACGCTCTCCGCCGCGCGCCCGGCGACGGCGAAGACGGCGGGCAGCAGCAGCACCGCGAGGGTCATGGCGAGGCGTCGCGTCATGGGTTCGATTCCTGGGCGGCTTGATCCGCTGGCTGTTGCTCCGCGGCCTTCGAGAACAGGAACTTGCTGATCAGGTTCTCGAGCACGATCGCGGACTGCGTGAACTGCATTCGATCCCCGTCCCTGAAGAAAGTTTCCGAGGCGCCGGCGCCGATCGCCACGTACTGACCGCCGAGCAGGCCCGCGGTCAGGATGCTGGCGTCGCTGTCGTCGGGGATCCGGTCGTACTGCGGATCGATGCGCAGCGTGACGCGGGCGCGGTACTCGCCGAAGTCGTAGGCAATCGACTCCACGCGGCCGACGGTCACGCCCGACATGGATATCGGCGCGCCGGTCTTCAGGCCGCCGACCTGGTCGAAGCTCGCGGTCAGGCGATAGCCGCCGCTGCCGAGGCCGAATTCGCGGCTCGTGATCTGGGTGACGAGGAAGAACAGCGCGGCGAATCCGAGCAGCACGAACAATCCGGTCCCGAGTTCGATGGCGCGCGTCTGGCGCATGTCAGGCTCCTTGAGTAAGTCCCGTGCGGGACTCGATCACAGCATCACCGCGGTCAGCATGTAGTCGAGCAACAGCACGCTGACCGATGAAATCACGACCGTCCGCGTCGTCGCGCGGCCGACGCCCTCCGCGGTCGGCAGGGAATGATAGCCCTCGTACACGGCGACCAGGCTGCAGGCGATGCCGAACACCACGCTTTTCAGCACCCCTTCCATCACGTCGCCATGCTCCACGGCGCCGCGCATCTGCGACCAGAACTGGCCCTGGTCCACGCCCATCAGCTGTACGCCGACGAGCTGCGCGCCGTACAGGCCGATCATGCTGAAGATCGCCGCGAGCAGCGGCATCGAAATCACGCCACCGAGGAAGCGCGGCATCACGATCCGGCGTACCGGGTCGACCGCCATCATCTCGATCGCCGCGAACTGGTCGGTCGCGCGCATCAGGCCGAGTTCGGACGCCAGCGCCGTGCCGGCCCGGCCCGCGAACAGCAGGGCCGTGATGACCGGGCTGAGCTCCTTGAGCAGGCCGAGCGCGGCGGCCGTGCCGAGCGACTCTTCGGAGCCGAAACGCTCGAGCAGGTCGAAGCCCTGCAGGCCCAGCACCATGCCGACGAACAGCCCCGACAGCATGATGATCACCAGCGACAGTGCGCCGGTGTTGTACACCTGCTCGACGACCAGCCGGAACCGCAGCAGCGCCCGCGGCGTCTCGATGGCCAGCCGCGCGCCGAACAACGCATAGCGGCCAAGCGCGCCCAGCGCCGCCTGCAGGCTGCCGATCAGGTCGCGGATCATCGCCGCCGCCATCAGCGCACCTGCCCGGCCTGGTCGGCGTAATCGGGCGCCGGGTAGTGAAATGGCACCGGCCCGTCCGGCAGTCCGTGCATGAACTGGCGCACGTCCCCGCGCGTGCTGGCGGCGACCTCGGCGGGCGGTCCGCTCGCGACGATGCGCCCGCCCGACAGCAGGTGGCAGCAGTCCGCTACCGCGGTGATCTCGCGCACATCGTGCGACACGACGATGCTGGAAACGCCGAGCGTGTCGTTCAGGCGCCGGATCAGGCGCAGCACGACGCCCAGCGAGACCGGGTCGAGCCCGACGAAGGGCTCGTCGTAGATGAGCAGCTCGGGATCCATCACGATCGCGCGTGCGAGCGCGACGCGGCGCGCCATGCCGCCCGAGAGCTCGGCCGGCATCAGCCGTGCGGCGCCGCGCAGGCCTACGGCCTGCAGCTTGGTCAGCACCAGGTGCCGCACCAGGCGCTCCGGCAGGCGGGTGTGTTCACGCAACGGAAAGGCGATGTTCTCGTAGACGTCGAGGTCGGTGAGCAGCGCGCCATTCTGGAACAGCATGCCCATGCGCCGGCGCATGCGGTACAGCGCCGCGCGCGGCAGCGCCACGACCTCCTGCCCGTCGAACTCGACGCTGCCCCGCTCAGGCCGCGCCTGGCCGGTGATCAGCCTGAGCAGCGTCGTCTTGCCGCAGCCGCTCGGGCCCATAACCGCAGTTACCGCGCCGCGCGGGAAGTCGAGGTCGACGCCCGCGAAGATCTCGCGGCCGCCCGCACGGTAATGCAGGCCGCGCACGCGCACGATCGCGGCGGAATCGGAGCTGGAGTCGGTGGCCAAGAACGGGCCGGGCGCGACCTTCAGGCCGCGGCCTGTTCCATGGCCGCCTCGTAGCTGCCGTCGCGCGCGAGGCCGTTGAATCGCGCGCGGCGCAGGAATGCCCTCTGCGCGGCGGCGACATTGCCGGGCTTGCCCTTCCAGGCGTCGAGCGTGCTCTGCTGCAGCGCGCGCCCGTAGCTGAAGGACAGCTCCCAGGGCAGCTTGCGGCCGCGGTTCATCAGCGAGAGGTGCAGCGTCGCCTCGGCCTCGCTCTGCCCGCCGGACAGGAACGCGATGCCCGGGATAGCCGCCGGCACGCGGCGCAGCAGGCAGCGCACGGTCGCCTCGGCGACCTGCTCAGGGCCGGCCTGCCTCGCGCTCTTCTTGCCCGCGATGACCATGTTCGGCTTCAGGACCATGCCCTCGAGCCGCACGCGGTGCAGGAACAGCGCATCGAATACCGTCTCGAGCGTCGCGTCCGTCACTTCCTCGCAGCGCTCGATGCCGTGATCGCCGTCCATCAGCACCTCCGGCTCGACGATCGGGACGATCGTGGCCTCCTGGCACAGGGCCGCGTAGCGGGCCAGCGCCTCGGCATTGGCGGCGAGGCTGGCCGCGGTCGGGATGCCGGCGCCGACGTCGATGACCGCGCGCCACTTCGCGAAGCGAGCGCCGAGCCCGCGGTATTCCGCGAGCCGCTCGCGCAGGCCGTCGAGGCCCTCGGTGACCGTCTCGCCCGGAAAACCCGCCAGCGCCTTTGCGCCGGCGTCCACCTTGATGCCCGGCAGGATGCCTCGCGCGGCAAGCAGTTGCGGGAACGGCCTGCCGTCCGCGGTCTGCTGGCGAATGGTTTCGTCGTACAGGATCACGCCGGAGATGTACTTTTCCGCGTCGGGCGCGGTGAACAGGAGTTCGCGGTACGTGCGGCGCGACTCGAACGAGGACTCGAGTGCGATCTTGTCGAAGCGCTTCTTGATCGTGCCGGTCGATTCGTCGGCCGCCAGGATGCCCTTGCCGCGCGTCACCATCGCGGCGGCATTCGTGTCCAGTTCCTTGATGTCCATCTGCCCGGGATCCTCCGAATTTCAGGGCGCGAAGGATACCAGTTGGCGGCCTCCACCCCCTATCGCCGGCACGCTAATAGTACTAAAATTGTACTGTTTATTTCCAGGCACGCGGAGAGGCCCCAATGCTACGCATCAGCCGCCTGACCGACTACGCAACGGTGATCCTGGCGAGCCTCGCCGGTGGCCGCCTGGCGAGCGCCGCGGACATCGCGGAGCGCACGCGCATCGGCCTGCCGACCGTCAGCAAGCTGCTCAAGGAGCTGCAGCGCGCGGGCCTGGTGCACTCCGTGCGCGGCGCGCGCGGCGGTTACCAGCTCGCCCGTCCCGCGGCCTCGATCAATGCCGCGGAGATCATCGCTGCGGTCGAGGGCCCGATGGCGCTCACCGAGTGCGCGGATGGCGCCGGCCGCTGCGGCATCGAGGCCACCTGCCTGGTTGGGCACGGCTGGCAGCGCATCAGCCGCGCCATCCGCCGCGCGCTCGTCGAGGTGAGCCTCGAGGAACTGGTGAGCCGCGAAGTCACATTCGCCGCGCCGGACCTGCTGCGCCTCGCGGCGCCCACCCGCCTGCCGGCCCGGGGTTGAGCGGAGCACCCATGCCGGCGAAGCAGCCCGAGCTCGAGTCACTGGTCGCACAGCGGTACCGCCACGGATTCGTGACGGACATCGCGAGCGACACCGTGGCGCCCGGCCTCGACGAGGACGTCATCCGACTCATTTCCGCGAAGAAGGGCGAGCCTGCCTTCATGCTCGACTGGCGCCTCAAGGCATTCCGGCGCTGGAACCGGATGAGCGAGCCCGCCTGGGCGCAAGTCCGCTATCCCGCGATCGACTTCCAGGCGATCTCGTACTACTCCGCGCCAAAGAAGCAGCGCGGAGACGGCCCGAAGTCGCTCGCGGACGTGGACCCGAAGCTGCTGGAGACCTACGACAAGCTCGGCATCCCGCTGCACGAGCGCGCCCGGCTCGCGGGAGTCGCCGTCGACGCCGTGTTCGACAGCGTCTCGGTCGCCACCACGTTCAAGGATCGCCTCAACGAGGCCGGGGTCATCTTCTGCCCCTTCTCCGAGGCGGTGCTCGAGCACCCGGAGCTGGTCGAGCGATACCTGGGCAGCGTCGTGCCGGTCGGCGACAATTTCTACGCGGCGCTCAACTCCGCGGTCTTCACCGACGGCTCGTTCGTCTACGTGCCCAAGGGCGTGCGCTGCCCGATGGAGCTGTCGACGTATTTCCGCATCAACGCCGCGAAGACCGGCCAGTTCGAGCGCACGCTGATCATCGCGGACGACGGCGCGTACGTCTCGTACCTGGAAGGCTGCCTCCCAGAGTGGGAGGTCGTCAGCTGCGGTGACGAAATGCGCTCGATCCGCGACATTGCCATCGACGACATCGTGCTGAACGATCGCGGCGAGGAAGCATCGGTCGGAAAGATCATGCGCCGCGGTTACCGCGGTGAGCTTGTCGAGATCACGCCGCGCAGCACTGCGAACCGGTTTCACGTGACGCCGGAGCACCCCGTCCTCGCGATCCGGCGCAGCCGCGTGAGCGGCCCGTCGCGCGGGCCGGGTCGCTGGCCCGACATCGATGCGCGACGCCTTGAGCAGGCCGAGCCGGAATTCGTGCCGGCCGGGGAACTGTCGGCCGGCGACCTGCTGGTGTACCCGGTCAACCAGGTCGAGCGCGACGATCCGTCGCTGACCGATGCGTTCCTGCGCCTGCTCGGCTACTACGTCGCCGAGGGCTGCGCGACGATGTTCAACCGCTACAAGGCGGTGGAATTCAGCATCGGCGACCACGAGCCGCAGCTTCGCGACGATATCGTGGCCCTGATCGAAGCGGTGACCGGCAGGCGCCCCTCGGTGACGCACGACCGCAATCGGCACGGCCTGTACATCGTCGTGTACTCGGACTGGCTGTGGGACGCAATGGTCCGGCACGGAGGCAAGTACGCGGCCGGCAAGCGCTTCAGCAAGTCGGTCATGGACCTGCCTCCTGCGCGCCAGAAGCTGGCCATCGACACGTACTACCTCGGCGACGGCAATGTATCCCGCAACGGGAGGCTGCGGATCGTGCGCGCCTGCACGGTATCGAAGATGCTGGCGTTCCAGCTGCAGGAGATGCTCGCACGACAGGGTGTATTCGCCTATCTCAATGTGCGCGGCGCGTTCGACGAATTGATGAGGGACGGGCGCACGATCCGTCACTCCACGCGGTACTGGATCTACTACGCCGAGAATACGCGCGGCAGGCGCGCGATCCGGCGCGACGGCCACTTCCTGCTGCCGGTGAGGTCCATTTGCCGCCAGCCCTACGAAGGCTACGTCTACAACTTCGAAACGCGGACCGACCCGCACTCCTACCTGGTCAAGGGCTTCGCCGTGCACAACTGCACCGCCCCGCAGCGCGACGAGAACCAGCTGCATGCCGCGGTGGTCGAGCTGGTCGCCCTCGACGGCGCCGAGATCAAGTACTCGACCGTGCAGAACTGGTATCCGGGCGACGAGAATGGCGTCGGCGGCATCTACAATTTCGTCACCAAGCGCGGTGACTGCCGCGGCCGCAACTCGAAGATCTCCTGGACCCAGGTCGAGACCGGGTCGGCCATCACCTGGAAGTACCCGAGCTGCATCCTGCGCGGCGACGGGTCGAGCGGCGAGTTCCATTCGGTCGCGCTGGCGAACCACCGCCAGCAGGCCGACACCGGCACCAAGATGATCCACATGGGGCGCAACACGCGTTCGACGATCGTGTCGAAGGGCATCTCGGCCGGCCACGGCCAGAACGCCTACCGCGGGCTGGTGAAGATCCTGCCGGGCGCGGACGGGGCGCGCAACCACACGCAGTGCGACTCGCTGCTGATGGGCCCGCATTGCGGCGCGCACACTTTCCCGTACATCGAGGTGAAGAATCCGACGGCGGTGGTCGAGCACGAGGCGACGACCTCGAAGATCTCGGACGACCAGCTGTTCTACTGCCTGCAACGCGGCATCTCGGCGGAGGACGCCGTCAACATGATCGTGAACGGCTTCTGCAAGCAGGTGTTCCGCGAGCTGCCGATGGAGTTCGCGGTCGAAGCGCAGAACCTGCTCGCGGTGAGCCTCGAAGGAGCGGTGGGATGAGCGGCGGCGAAATGATTCTCGAGGTGCGCGACCTCAGGGTACGGGCCGGCGAACGGCTGATCCTCGACGGTCTGTCGCTCGCGGTGCGCGCGGGCGAGGTGCACGCGATCATGGGCCCGAATGGCTCGGGCAAGAGCACGCTGACCGGTGTGCTCGCGGGCCGCCCGGGCTACGAGGTCGTCTCCGGCAGCGCCGTGTACCGCGGCCGCGACCTGTTCTCGATGCCGCCCGAGGAACGGGCCCGCGAGGGACTGTTCCTCGCATTCCAGTACCCGGTCGAAATCCCGGGCGTGAACAACGTGTACCTGCTGAAGGCCGCGCTGAACGCGCAGCGCCGGCACCGCGGCCTGCCCGAGCTCGACGCTTTCGAGTTCCTGGGCCTTGTCAAGGCGAAACTCGCGGCGATGCGCATGGACGAGAGCCTCCTGAACCGCGGCGTCAACGAGGGATTCTCCGGTGGCGAGAAGAAGCGCAACGAGATCCTGCAGATGAGCCTGCTCGAGCCGACGCTCGCGCTGCTCGACGAGACCGACTCGGGGCTCGACATCGACGCGCTCAAGGTCGTCGCCGACGGCGTCAACGCGCTGCGCGGGCCTGCGCGCGCGATGGTGCTCGTGACCCACTACCAGCGCCTGCTGGACCACGTCGTGCCGGATCGCGTGCACGTGCTGGCCGGCGGCAGGGTCGTGAAGAGCGGCGGCCGCGAGCTTGCGCTCGAGCTCGAGCGCCGCGGCTACGACTGGCTGCGCGCAGGGACGGCTGCGGCATGAACTCGCCGAGCCCCATCGACCGCATGACTGCTGTCCGACCCGGGCTGCCGGGCGGCCCCGCCTGGACGCAACGCCGCGAGCGCGCGCTCGCGACGCTGCGCGAGCGCGGGCTGCCCGACCGGCGCGACGAGAACTGGAAGTACCTCGACCACCCGCGGCTCGCCGCCTACGCCTTCGAGACGGCGCCCGCGGCCCGCGCGGCCGCCCTGCCCGAGCCGGGGCTGCTGCCGATCGAGGGGGCGCGGCGCATCGTGCTCATCGACGGCCGCTTCGACGCGGCGCTCTCCAACCGCCTCGCGACGCCGGGGCTCGAAGTCACGGACCTCGGCGCTCTGTTCAAGCAGGAGCCCGGTGCGGCGCTCGAGGTTCTGCGCGAACCCGGCGCGGACGCGGACGACCGCTATGCGCTGCTCGCCGACGCGTTCGCCGCGGGGGGCGTGCTGATCAGGGTCGCGCAGCAGCGCGACATCGCCGAGCCGCTCTACGTCGTCCACGTCGCGACCGCGGCCGAGCCCGCGGTCCAGCATGCCCGCCTTGTGGTCCAGGCGGGTGCGCACTCGCGGCTCACGCTGGTCGAGCATTTCGTCTCGGCGGGCGACGCGGCGGTGCTCGGCAATCTCGCCGCCGAAATCGCGCTCGCCGAGGGCGCCGCGATGACGCACCTGCGCCTGCACCGGCAGGCGCCGGCGGCGGCCCAGGTTGAGAGCTGGCGGGTGCGCCTGGCAGCGAACTGCCGCTATGACCAGCACCTGCTGGCGCTCGGCGGCGGCCTCCTGCGCTCGAACCTGCACGTCGCCCTCGAGGGGCGTGACGCCGCCTGCCGGCTCGACGGGCTGTTCCTGGCTGACGGCGAGCGCCAAGTCGACCTGCTGACGCGGGTCGAGCACCACGGCGCCGCCACGAAGACGGTTCAGGATTACCGCGGCATCGCCGCCGGGCGCGGACGCGGTGCGCTGAACGGCCGGATCGTCGTGCATCCGGGGGCGCGGGGCGCCGACGCGAGCCAGTCGAGCCGCAACCTGCTGCTCACGCCGCTCGCCGAGATCAACGCGCGCCCGCAGCTCGAGATCCACGTCGACGACGTGCAGTGCCGGCACGGCGCGACGACCGGCACGCTCGACGAGGCGCAGCTGTTCTACCTCGTGTCGCGCGGGCTCGACCCTGCGGCGGCGCGCGCCCTCCTCACCCTCGCCTTCTGCCAGGACCTGATCGGGCGCGTGCCGCTCGAGCCGGTGCGGACGGCGGCGCAGGCACTGCTCGCCGCAGCCATTCCTGACCGCGGACCGAGCGCGGGGACGGGCTGATGGTCGCTGCCCGCGAAACCGCCCTGCCGCTCGACCTCGCGCGCATCCGCGCGGATTTTCCCGTGCTGTCGCGCCAGGTCAACGGCCATCCCCTCGTCTATCTCGATAGCGCGGCCTCGGCGCAGCAGCCCGCCGCCGTGATCGACGCGGTCGCCGGCTACGCCCGTGCCCACCATGCCAACGTGCATCGCGGCGTGCACACCCTGTCGCAGGAGGCGACCGCGCTGTACGAAGGCGCGCGCGAACGGGTGCGCCGCTTCGTCAATGCCGCGTCGGTCGCGGAGATCGTGTTCGTGCGCGGCGCGACCGAAGCCATCAACCTTGTGGCGCAGTCCTTCGGGCGACCGCAATTCGCCGCCGGCGACGAGATCGTCGTCACCCGGCTGGAGCACCACTCGAACATCGTGCCCTGGCAGCTGCTCGCGGCCGAGACCGGCGCCCGGGTCCGCGTCGTTCCGATAAACGGGCGCGGCGTCGTCGACTTCGAGGCGTACCTCGGCCTGCTCGGCCCGCGCACCCGCCTGGTCGCGCTCGCGCATGTCTCGAACGCCCTCGGCACGGTGCTGCCAGTTGCCGCGTTCGTCGCGGCGGCGCGCGAGCGCGGGATCGCGACCGTCATCGACGGCGCCCAGGCCGCGCCGCACCTGCCGGTGGACGTGCAGGCGATCGGCTGCGACTTCTACGCGTTTTCCGCCCACAAGATGTACGGGCCGACCGGCATCGGCGTGCTGTACGCGCGCGAGGCGCTGCTGGCCGCCATGCCGCCCTGGCAGGGCGGCGGCGACATGATCCTCACGGTCTCGTTCGAGGGTTCGACCTGGAATCACCTGCCGCACCGCTTCGAGGCCGGAACGCCGAACATCGGCGGCGCCGTCGGCCTCGGCGCCGCGATCGACTATCTCGGCGGCGTCGGTGCGGCGCGTATCGCGGCCCACGAGCAGGACCTGCTCGAATACGCGACCGCGAGGCTCGCCGGCATCCCCGGCCTCACGCTGGTCGGCACCGCGCCGGACAAGAGCAGCCTCGTCTCGTTCACGGTCGAGGGCGTGCACCCGCACGACCTCGGGACGGTGCTCGATTCGCGCGGCATCGCCGTGCGTACGGGTCACCACTGCGCGATGCCGGTCATGGAGCACTTCGGCGTGCCGGCGACGACGCGCGCTTCGTTCGGTCTCTACAACACGCGCGCGGAAGTCGACGCGCTGCACGCCGCGCTCGGCGACGCCATCCGGATGCTGCGCTGATGGACCTCGCCGACCTCTACCGCGACGTGATCGTCGACCACAACCGCAGCCCGCGGAACCGGGGCCGGCTGCCCGCCGCCTGCCGCCACGCCGAAGGCAACAATCCGCTGTGCGGCGACCGCCTGCTGCTCGACGTCGACCTGGATGGCGACCAGATACGCAATCTGCGCTTCGACGGCAGCGGCTGCGCGATTTCGACCGCCTCGGCCTCGCTGATGAGCGAGGCGGTCAAGGGCCGGACGCGCGCCGAGGCGGCCGAACTCTTCGACGCGGTGCACGGCATGCTGACCGGCGCGCCCGCCGACGTGGCGCGGCTCGGCAAGCTCGCCGCACTGACGGGCGTCGCCCAGTTCCCGGCCCGCGTAAAGTGCGCGAGCCTCGCCTGGCATACGCTGAACGCGGCGCTCGCCGGCGACGTCGCGCCGGTCACGACGGAGTGATCGTGCGCCGCCCCGGACACGAGCCCATCGTCGTCAATCGCGACGTGCGCGCCGTGATTGTCCCGGCGGGCGTCGAAGTCAAGCTCCGGCCCGGAACCGTCGGCCATGTCACGCAGGCGCTCGGTGGCAGCTACACGATCTACGTCGAGGGCAATCTGTTTCGCATCGCGGGTGTCGACGGCGACGCGATCGGCAAGGATCCGATCCAGCCTCCGGCGTTGCCGGCCAGGGCGAGCGACGAGGATGTTTCCAAGGTCGTCTGGGATCAGCTGCGCGCCTGCTATGACCCCGAAATCCCGATCAACATCGTGGAACTCGGCCTGGTCTATGACTGCCGCATCACGGCGAACGAGGACGGCACGCGCGATGTCGCCGTGAAGATGACGCTCACCGCGCCCGGCTGCGGCATGGGCGAGGTCCTCGTCGCCGATGTGCGCGACAACCTGAAGCTCATCCCGACGATCCGCAACGCCGACGTCGAACTGGTGTTCGACCCGCCGTGGAATCACGCGATGATGTCGGAAGCGGCGCGGCTGCAGACCGGGATGATGTGAAAGGCGGCGGGCCGGGGGCCTACAGGGACGTATTCACGGCGGTCCCGAAAGGGGCCGTCCCCCGAGCCGCGCTCGCCCAGTGACGGCTTCAACTCTCCCCGAGCGACAGCAACGTCGCGTTGCCGCCGACCGCGGCGGTGTTGATGGTCACGGTCTGCTCGGTGGCGAAGCGCAACAGGTAGTGCGGACCTCCGGCTTTCGGGCCCGTGCCCGATAGCCCGCAGCCGCCAAACGGCTGCACGCCGACCACCGCGCCGATCATGTTGCGGTTCACATAGACGTTGCCGACGCGCGCGCGGGCCGCGATGCGCCGCGCGAGTCCGTCGATGCGCGTGTGCACGCCGAGCGTCAGCCCGTAGCCGCTCGCGTTGACCTGGTCGACGACCTCCTCGATACGCGGGCCCGGGAATCGGACCACGTGCAGCACCGGCCCGAAGACCTCGCGCGTCAGGCGCGCAAGGCCGTCGATCTCGACCGCGAGCGGCGCGAACCAGTGGCCGCGCGGCAGACCCTCCGGCAGCCGCGCGCGGTGGTGCCAGGGCGCGCCCGCGACGATCGCCTGAGCATGGGCCTCGAGGGTCGCGAGCGCATCCGCATCGATCACCGGGCCGATGTCGGTGGACAGGAGCGCAGGGTCACCGATCGCGAGCGTGTCCATGACGCCTGCGAGCAGCTCGAGCACGCGCGGCGCGATGTCTTCCTGCACGAACAGCACGCGCAGCGCCGAGCAGCGCTGGCCTGCCGCGTTGAAGGCTGAAGTCACGGCATCGTTCACGACCTGCTCCGCCAGCGCCGAGCTGTCGGCCAGCATTGCGTTCTGCCCGCCGGTCTCCGCGATCAGCGCAGGCAGCGGACCGTCGTGCGCGGCCAGCGACCGGTTGATGAGGCGCGCCGTCTCGGTCGAGCCGGTGAAGGCGACGCCGGCGACCCGCGGGTCGCCGGTCAGCACGGGTCCGATCTTCGACCCGCGACCGGGCACCAGGTGCAGGACCTCGCCCGGCACGCCGCTGCCGAGCAGCAGGCGCACCATCGCGGCCGCGACCAGCGGCGTCTGCTCGGCGGGCTTCGCGACCACGGCGTTGCCCGCCGCGAGCGCCGCGGCGACCTGGCCGGTGAAGATCGCGAGCGGGAAATTCCACGGGCTGATGCAGGCGAACACGCCGCGGCCACGCAGGGACAGCCGGTTCGATTCGCCGGTCGGACCCGGCATGGCGAGGCTCCGCCCGAAGGACTCCTCTGCGCGCGCGGCGTAGTAGCGCAGGAAGTCGACCGCCTCGCGCACTTCGGAGACCGCATCAGGCACGGTCTTGCCGGCCTCGACGACCAGCAGCCCGACGAAGTGTGGCGTGTCGCGCTCGAGCCGGTCGGCCGCGTCGCGCAGGATGCGCCCGCGCGTCGCGGCCGGCACGCGGTCCCACTCAGGTTGCGCGCCCGTGGCGATCCCGATGGCGCGCGCGGCGAGTGCCGCGTCGGCGTCGGCCGCCTCTCCGACCACGCGCGCGAGGTCGGACGGCGAGCGGCACTCCCGGCGCCCGCCGTTCTGCTCCTCGCCGCCGACGATCGGCCGCGCCCGCAGCGGCTTGCCGAGCGCCGCGCGGCAGCCGTCCGCGAGCCGGCGCTGCGCCTCGCCGTCGGCCAGATTGATGCCGGCGGAATTAGCGCGTTCGGCGCCGAACAGTCCGCGCGGCAGCGGGATGTGCGGGTGCGGCCCGCTGCCGGCGGCTTCGACGTCCGCGACCGGGTCGCCGACCACGTCCTCGACCGGCAGCGACTCGTCGACGATGCGATTCACGAATGACGTATTCGCGCCATTCTCGAGCAGGCGCCGCACGAGGTACGGCAGGAGCTCCTCGTGCGATCCGACCGGGGCATACACCCGGCACGGCAGCGCGCGACCTGCCGGGTCGGTGAGCTCGGCGTAGAGTTCCTCGCCCATCCCGTGCAGGCGCTGGAACTCGAAGTCCCGGTCGCGGCCGCGCGCGAGGTGAATGATCGAGGCCGCCGTGTGCGCGTTGTGGGTGGCGAACTGCGGGTAGACCCGGCGCGTTCCCTCCAGCAGGATCCGTGCGCAGGCGAGGTAGGCGACGTCGGTGTTCGCCTTGCGCGTGTAGACCGGGTAGCCCGGCAGGCCGCGTTCCTGGGCACGCTTGATCTCGCTGTCCCAGTAGGCGCCCTTCACGAGCCGGATATGCAGCGCGCGACCCGCCGTGTCGGCCCGCTGCTGCAGGTAGCGAAGCACGTCGGGCGCACGCTTCGAGTAGGCCTGGACCGCGAGACCGAGCCCGTCCCAACCGGCGAGCGCCGGCGCGTCGAGCAGCCGGTCGAAGAGGCGCAGCGACAGCTCGAGGCGGTCGGCCTCCTCCGCGTCCACGGTCATCGCGATGCCCGCCTCGCGCGCGGCGAGCGCCAGCGACTCGATCCGCGGCCCGAGCTCCGCGAGCACCTGGTCCTGCCGGCCGAACTCATAGCGCGGGTGCAGCGCGGAGAGCTTGACCGAGACGCTCGGCCAGCCCGCGGGCGGGCTGCCGGGGCGCAGCGAGCGGCCGACCGCGACGATCGCGGCACGGTAGGAATCCAGATAGCGCAGCGCATCCGCTTCCGATAGCGCCGATTCGCCCAGCATGTCGTAGGTGTGGCGGTAGCGCGCGCTTTCCGCGGAGGCGGCGCGCTCGAGCGCCTCGCCGATGTCGCGGCCCATCACGAATTGCCGCCCCATGATGCGCATCGCCTGCCGGAACGCGGTGCGTACCACCGGCTCGCCGAGGCGCGCGACCAGCTGGCGCAGGAAGGTCGCCGGGTCGCGGATTTCGATCTCGGAATCGCGCACCAGTTTGCCGGTCAGCATCAGGCCCCAGGTCGAGGCGTTGACGAACAGCGAATCGGCGGCGCCGAGGTGCTCCGACCACTGCCCGATCGCGATCTTGTCCGCGATCAGGCGGTCCGCCGTGTCGGCGTCGGGAATGCGCAGCAACGCCTCGGCGAGGCACATGAGGATCACGCCCTCCTGCGACGCGAGGCCGTACTGCTGCAGGAAGGACTCGATCCCGGCCTTGCCCTCCCGCCGGCCGCGCGCCGCAACCACCAGCGAAACCGCGTCCTGGCGGATCGCCTCGCGCTCCGCGGCCGGCAGGCGCGCAAGCGCGAGCAGCTCCGACACGACGGTCTGCTCGTCGGCGAGGAATCGGGCGTTGACGGCCCGGCCCGCGGCGGAGTCGAATCCGGGGTCGTCGGGGCGGAGAAAACGCGGCGTGCGGCGATCCTGCATGCGCGAATTCTAGCGTTGCCGGCCGGCGGCCCGGCGCCGGGCGAGGTAGTCGGCGATGATGCGGTCGTGGTCGAAGGCGAGCGGCGGCGCGGCTGCGGGATCGACCACGAGAATGGCGGCCGCATCGTCGCCCGCCTGCGGCGCCCCGGGTGCGGACGCCAGGTAGACGATCGACACCGTGTGCCCGCGCGGATCGCGCGCCGGGTCGGAATAGACGCCGAGCAGTTCGTGCAGCCGCACGTCGAGACCGGTTTCCTCGCGCGCCTCGCGCAACGCCGCGTGTTCCACCGTCTCGCCGACATCCACGAAGCCGCCCGGCAGGGCATGACCTTCGGGAGGATGGCCGCGGCGGATCAGCACGATGGGCCGACCCGGGCGGTCCTCGAGCTCGATCACGATATCGACCGTGAGCTCGGGCGTACGCGGCCGCGGCATCAGGCGCCGTCCCGGTCCGGCCGTGTCAGGTAGGCGCGGATCAGCCGGCGGCCGACGTACAACAGCGGGATCAGCGCGATCGCCATGGTCATCTTGTACGCGTAGTTGACCGTCCCGACCGCGAGGAAGAGCGGCACCGGCCAGTGCTGCGGCCCGATCACGAAGGCGATGTAGAGCACGATGAAGCTGTCAATGAGCTGCGAGACCGCGGTCGAGCCGGTCGCGCGCAGCCAAACCCAGCGCTCGCCGGTCGCGGCCCGGATGCGCTGGAACACCGTGACGTCGATCATCTGCCCGACCAGGAACGCCGTGACGGAACCACCGATGGTCCACAGCCCCTGGCCGAAGATGTTCGCGAACGCGGCCTGCATGTCGGGCACGCCCCGTTCCGCTCCGACCGTCAGCCACCACGATGCGGGCGCAAGGTCGATCGCGAGGTAGGCGAACAGGAAGGCGTAGACGATGAAGCCGACCGCGAGCCAGGACACCAGCCGGACGCCGCGCACGCCGAAGTGCTCGTTGATGACGTCGGTCATGATGAACACGACCGGCCAGAGCATCACGCCGGCGGTGAACGACAGGGATCCGGTCTGGCCGAACAGGCGCCAGTCGAAGGGCTCGACGCCGAGCGTGTCCTCGAGCGCGAAGATCTTGACGCCGACGAATTCGGCGATCAGCGCGTTGGTGACGAACAGCCCGGCGAGCGCGACGAGCAGGCGCGCTTCGCGCGAGGCGAGCACGGCCGCAGCGGGTGCCGCGGGCCCCGCCGCCGAGCGAGCGGCCGATTTCGCATCCGTCATTGCGCCTCCCCGCGCCGATTATACTGGCCCGCATGGACCAGGCCCTGCTCGACCGGCTCGCAGCCCAGACCGCGGAACTCACGCGCACGGGTCTCTACAAGCGCGAGCGCGTGATCGCCTCGCCGCAGCAACCCGTGGTCCGGCTGGAGGACGGCCGCGAGGTGATCAACCTCTGCGCCAACAATTACCTCGGCCTCGCCGACCATCCGGCAGTGGTTGCCGCCGCGCACGCGGCGCTCGACCGTCACGGCTACGGCATGGCCTCGGTGCGCTTCATCTGCGGCACGCAGACCGTGCACCGCGAGCTGGAGCGGCGTTTGTCGGTCTTCCTCGGCACCGAGGACACGATCCTCTATTCCTCCTGCTTCGACGCCAACGGCGGCCTGTTCGAAACGCTGACCGACGAGCAGGACGCGATCATCTCCGACGCGCTCAACCACGCGAGCATCATCGACGGCATCCGGCTCTCGAAGGCGAAACGCCTGCGCTACGACAACGCGGACCTCGGCCAGCTCGAGGCCCGGCTGGTCGAGGCGAAGGACGCCCGTACCCGCCTGATCGTGACCGACGGCGTGTTTTCGATGGGCGGCGTGATCGCGCCGCTCGCGGGGATCTGCGAGCTCGCCGCGCGGCATCGCGCGACGGTCATCGTCGACGACTCGCACGCGACCGGGTTCATGGGCCGAAGCGGGCGCGGCACGCACGAGCATTGCGGCGTCATGGGGCGCGTCGACATCCTGACCGGCACGCTCGGCAAGGCGCTCGGCGGCGCGAGCGGCGGCTACGTGTCCGGCCCGGCAGCGGTCGTCGGCTGGCTGCGCCAGCGCTCGCGGCCTTACCTGTTCTCCAACACTGTCGCGCCGGTCGTCGCGGCCACGACGCTCGCGGTTCTCGACCTGCTCTAGTCGGACCCGGTGCCGCGCCGCCGGCTCGCCGAGAACGCCGCCTGGTTCCGCGCGCGTCTCGCGGCCAAGGGATTCGACCTCGTGCCCGGCGAGCATCCCATCGTTCCGGTCATGCTGGGCGATGCCGCACTCGCGGTGCGCATGGCGGACCGCCTGCTGGAGCTCGGCGTGTACGCGGTCGGATTCTCGTATCCCGTGGTCCCGATGGGCAAGGCGCGGATCCGCACGCAGATGTGCGCCGGCCACACGCGCGCCATGCTGGAAAAGGCCGCGACGGCATTCGCACAGGCCGGGCGCGAGCTCGGCGTCATCGGCACACAGGGGATCGCATGAAGGCATTGATCAAGTCGCGCCGGGAGCCCGGCATCTGGCTCGGCGAGCTGGCGAAGCCGGAGCCCGGTCCGAACGACGTGCTGATCCGCATGCGCAAGACCGCGATCTGCGGCACGGACATCCACATCTGGCAGTGGGATGCCTGGGCCGAGCGCACCATTCCGGTCCCGATGCAGGTCGGCCACGAGTACTGCGGCGAGATCGTCGCGCTCGGCAGCGAAGTGCGCGGGCTCTCGGTCGGCGATTGCGTTTCCGGCGAGGGTCACATTACCTGCGGTCATTGCCGCAACTGCCGCGCCGGTCGCCGGCACCTGTGTCGCAACACGCTAGGAGTCGGCGTCAACCGGCCCGGTTGCTTCGCGGAATACATGGTCCTGCCGGCCGCGAACGTGTTCCGCCTGCCGGCCGGCATCAGCGACGAGATCGGCTCCATCCTCGACCCGCTCGGCAATGCCACACACGC
Organism: Gammaproteobacteria bacterium; assembly: GCA_016874295.1. Lineage (GTDB taxonomy): Bacteria > Pseudomonadota > Gammaproteobacteria > Steroidobacterales > Steroidobacteraceae > SCUD01. The sequence continues at coordinate 30,734 of VGUH01000016.1, forward strand.
CGCTTTGTCGTTCAACACGGTGGGGGAGGACGTGCTGATCACGGGCGCGGGACCGATCGGCATCATGGCGGTCGCGATCGCCCGCTTCATCGGTGCGCGCCATGTCGTCATCACCGACGTCAACGACTACCGGCTCGACCTCGCGAGGCGCATGGGCGCGACCCGCGCGCTCAACGTGCGGAACGAGAAAATCGATGACGCGATGCACGAGCTCGGCATGGAAGAAGGCTTCGACGTCGGCCTCGAGATGTCCGGGAACGCCTCGGCGTTCCGCGACATGCTGCGCATCATGCACCACGGCGGCAGCATCGCGATGCTCGGCATCCCGCCCGGCGAGGTCGCGATCGACTGGAACCAGGTGATCTTCAAGGGCCTGGTCATCAAGGGCATCTACGGTCGCGAGATGTTCGAGACCTGGTACAAGATGGCCGCGATGCTGCAGAGCGGGCTCGACGTGAGCGGCGTGATCACGCACCGCTTCCCGGCCTCCGACTACGCGCGCGCCTTCGAGACCATGGGCGGCGGCCAGTCGGGTAAGGTCATCCTCGACTGGGCGGCGTAGAACTGATGGTGCCGGGTCGCACTTATCGTACTTATTGCAACGCAATAAGTACGATAAGTGCGACCCGGCACCATCAGTTCACTCCACGCGGCACGAACAGAGATACACCGGCCGCCCCGCGGCGGCGAGTCCAAGGAGCGCCCGCGCGCGCGCGAACGTATCGCCGAGCCACGGCAGGTTCACCCGGCGGGGCGCGACGGCCTCGACCAGCCAGGCGGCGCCACTGCGCAGGCGCCTGACGAGCGCTTCCTGCCACGAGAGTTCCTGCTCCATCCAGCGCACGTCGTAGCCTTCCTCGAGACCGGCGAGCTCGGCCGCCTTCGCGATCGCCTCGTCGATGCCCCCGAGCTCATCCACGAGACCGGCCGCCTGCGCGTCCGCACCCGTCCAGACGCGGCCCTCGGCGATGCTTTCGATCTCCTCGGCCCGGCGCTTGCGCGCCTCGGCGACGCGGCCGACGAAATAGCGATAGTGATGCTCGACCGATGCCTGCAGGATCGCCCGCGCATCGGGCCCGATGTCGCGCGACAAATCGAGCTGGCCCGCCAGGCGCGTGGTGCCGAAGCCGTCGCTCGTGACGCCGACCTTGCCGAGCGTGTCCTGGAAGGTCGGGATGACCGCGAAGACCCCGATCGAGCCGGTGATGGTCGTCGGCGCCGCGTAGATCCGGTCGGCATCCATCGCGATGTAGTAGCCGCCCGACGCCGCGACCGTACTCATCGTGGCGACCACGGGCTTGCCCGCAGCCTTCAGCGCCGCCACCTCGCGGCGGATCACCTCGGAGGCCATGATGCTGCCGCCCGGGCTGTCGATGCGCAGCACGACCGCCGCGAGGTCGTCGTCCGTGCGCGCCTCGCGCAGCACTTCGGCGAGCGAGTCGCCGCCCACGAGTCCCGGCCCGCGCCGCCCGTCCAAGATCTCGCCCGAAGCGACGATGACCCCGACGGCCTGGTCGCCGAACTCGCGCAGTTCGCGCTGCGCGCGAACGTACGGCAGGTACCCGCGCCAGTCGACCGCCGAATAGCCGTTCTCGTCATCTTCGTCGTCCCGGCCGACGGTCGCGGCGACGATCTCCTCGAACTCGTGACGGGTCTTGAGTGCGTCCACGAGCCCGCGCGCCAGCGCGTATTGCGCCAGGTCCCCGCGGGTCGCGCGCACGCCCTCGGCCGCCTCGTCGGCATACGCCTGGATCAGGCCTGGCTCCAGCTTGCGCGCCGCGCCCACGTCGGCCTTGTACGCGTCCCAGAGCGCGCCGAGCCAGACACCGGCGTTCTCGCGGTCCTCGTCCGACATGTCGGTCCGAGTCCACTCGTCCGGCGCCGACTTGTGGCTGCCCGCCTTGAAGACGTTGAGATCCACCGCAAGCTTGTCGAGCGTGCCGCGGAAGTAGGTGCGGAAGTAGCCGTAGCCCTCGAGCAGGACATAGCCCATCGGGTCGAGGTACACCTCGTCCGCCTGCGCGGCGATGAAGTACTGGCGTTGGGAGAAGGACTCGCCGTAGGCGTAGACCTTCTTGCCGCTCTCCCGGAACCAGCGGATCGACTGCGCGAGGTCCTGCAGCATCGGCAGGCCCGCGCCGGCGAGGTCGTCGAGGTCGAGCACGAGCGCCTGGATACGGTCGTCGTCGCGCGCCTCGTCGATCACGTCCACGAGGTCACGCAGGCGCGTCTCACCGCGCAGCTCGCCGGTCGCCCCCGCCAGGGCGCGCTCGAGCGGGTCGCCCGAGAGTTCCTCGACCAGGTAACCGTCGGGAGACAGCACGAGCGCCGCACGCCTGGGCACGAGAGGCAGCTCCGTCTGCCCAGCGATCAGGAGCAATCCGAACAGGACCAGCAGCAGGATAAGGTGCAGGACCTTGCGCAGGCCGTCCAGCGCGACCCAGACGCCCTTCAGGAAGGACCAGAGCGCGTGCAGCACCGGCATCCGCCTCAGCTACCGAGCTTTTCCTCGATGCGGGCCGACTTGCCCGAGCGGTCGCGCAGGTAGTAGAGCTTTGCGCGGCGGACCTTGCCGCGGCGCTTGACCTCGATGTCCGCGATCGCCGGGCTGTGGGTCTGGAACACGCGCTCGACGCCTTCGCCGTGCGACACCTTGCGCACGGTGAACGAGCTGTTGTGACCGCGGTTGCGGCAGGCGATCACGACGCCCTCGTAGGCCTGCACGCGCTCACGGTCGCCTTCGCGCACCTTGACCTGCACGACGACCGTGTCGCCCGGCCCGAACTCGGGCAGCTTGCGCTTCTGCAGGCGCGATTCCAGTTCCAGCATCAGTTTGTTCATGTTCAAGTTCCCGATTGACGTCGGATTCCGACTCTCTCACCGTGGCGGTTCGACACCCGCCGCCCTGCAATACTCCTCGAGCAGGGCCCGCTCGTCGCTCGACAGCCGCCGCCGCGCGAGCAGGTCCGGCCGCGTCTGCCAGGTCCGGCCCAGTGCCTGCATCAGGCGCCAGCGCCGGATCGCGGCATGATTGCCGCCCAGCAGGACCGGCGGCACCGGCCGGCCATTCCACACTTCCGGCCGCGTGTACTGCGGCCAGTCGAGCAACCCGTCGCCGAACGAGTCCTCGGCTGCGGATGCCTCGTCGCCCAGCACGCCCGGCAGGAGGCGCGTGACTGCGTCGATCACCACCAGCGCCGGCAGCTCGCCGCCCGACAGCACATAGTCGCCGATCGACAGTTCCTCGTCGATCAGGGCCTCCAAAGCGCGCTGGTCGATGCCCTCGTACCGCCCGGCCACCAGTCCGAAGCCGGCAAGCCCGGCCAATCGGCGCGCCGCCGCTTGGTCGAACGACGCCCCGTGCGCGGCAAGCCCGATCACCGGCGCGCCTGCCGGCAACCGGCCGCGGGCTGCGGCGATTGCCCGCGCGAGCGGCTCGGCTTTCAGCACCATGCCGGGCCCGCCCCCGAACGGACGATCATCGACCGTCCGGTGCGGGTCGTCGGCGTGGTGGCGAGGATTCTCGAGGCCGACCTCGAGTCTGCCCGTCGCCACCGCCCGCCCCAGTACCCCGGCGGCCAGTCCCGCCTCGACCAGCGCGGGAAAGAGTGTCACCACTTCAATCCGCATCGGTCAGAACTCCGCATCCCAGTCGACGGTGATGCAGCGCTCCGCCGCATTCACCTGGAGCCGCTGGCCGGGCCCCACGGGCAACCAGCGCTCGCGCTCCCCGACCACGACCATCACCGGGTTCGCCGGGAGGTCGAGAAAATGGTCCACGCGACCGAGGTGCACACCCTCCAGATTCACCACCTCGTAGCCCACCAGGTCCGCCTGGTAGTGCTCGCCGGGGCGGAGCGCAGGCAACTCGTCGCGCTCGACCCAGAACTCGGGCTTGCCGAGCGCGATCGCCGCGTCGCGATCTTCGATGCCCTCGAGCCGCACCACGAGGCCCTTGCCGTGGGCCCTGCCCTCTGCGGGCCGCAGCTCGCGACTTGCGCCGCCCAGCCCCGCCGCCTGCCAGCGCGGGTACGCGAGGATCTTGTCGCGGGGCTCGGTGAACGAGGCGACCTTGACCCAGCCGCGCACGCCGAACGGCCCCGTTACCCGGCCCAGCACGATCCGTGTCACCGGAATCGCGCCCGCGCCGCCCGTCAGGCAGCCGCTTGCTTCCGCGCCGAACTCACGAGTGTGCGCACGCGGTCGGACATCGTTGCGCCGTTGCCGGTCCAGTAGGCGATGCGCGTGAGGTCGAGCTCGAGTTTCCTGTCCTTGCCGCGCGCGACCGGGTTGAAGAACCCGACCTGCTCGAGCACCGTGCCACCCTGCCGCTTACGGCTGTCGGTGACGACGACGTGATAGAAGGGCGAGTTCCTGCCGCCGCGGCGCGTCAGACGGATCGTGACCATCGATTGAATTCCTCGCAGCCTCGCTGCGTCATTTCCGCAGGGCTTCCGGCCCCGTTAAAGAGCCGCGCATTCTACTTAAATCCCCCGTCGAATGAAAGGCTTAAGGGAGCGGGGCAAGCCCCGTCAGCGCGGGCCGAACCCGCCCGGAAACGGCCCGGAAAGACTGCGCATCAGCTTCCTGAGCCCCCCGCCTTTCATCTTCTTCATGATCTTTTCCATCTGCGTGAACTGCCTGAGGAGGCGGTTCACTTCCTGGACCTGCACCCCCGCCCCGGCCGCGATCCGGCGTTTGCGGGAGGCGGCGATGATCGCCGGCCGGCGGCGCTCCTGGGGCGTCATGGAATCGATGATCCCCATTTGCCGCCGGATCGCGCCCTCGTCTGCCTGGGCGAGCGCGCCGGGTGGCAGGGCGTGATTCGGGAGCCTGGACGCGAGCGCCTGCAGCCCGCCCATGCGACTGAATTCCGCGAGCTGTTCCCGCAGGTCCGTGAAGTCGAAGCCGCGGCCCTTGGTAAGCTTCTCGGCGAGCTTCGCGGCCTTCTGCTGGTCGGCGGTGTCGCGCACCTGCTCGATCAGTGAAATCACGTCGCCCATCCCGAGGATGCGGGCGGCAATGCGTTCCGGGTGGAACGGCTCGAGCGCCTCGGTCTTCTCGCCGACGCCCACGAACAGGATCGGCTTGCCGGTGACCTGCCGCACCGAGAGCGCGGCGCCGCCGCGCGCATCGCCGTCCGCCTTGGTGAGGATCACGCCGGTGAGGTCGAGCGCCGCGTTAAAGCTCTGTGCCGCGCGCACCGCGTCCTGGCCCGCCATGCTGTCGACCACGAACAGGCGCTCGGTCGCGCCGACCGCGGCGTCGATCGCGCGCACCTCCTCCATCATCGCCGCATCGACGTGCAACCGGCCCGCCGTGTCGACGATGAGCACGTCGTGCTGGTGGCGACGCGCGTGTTCGAGCGCCGCGGTGGCAATCGCGACCGGCTGTGCGCCCGATGGGGGGACAAAATAGTCGGCGCCGACCTGCCCGGCGAGCCGCTCGAGCTGCGTCATCGCCGCCGGGCGATACACGTCGGTGCTCGCGAGCAGCGGCTTGCGCCTGTGCTTCTCGACGAGGTGGCGCGCGAGCTTGGCGGCGGTCGTCGTCTTGCCCGCACCCTGCAGGCCCGCGAGCAGCACGATCACCGGCGGTGCCGCGTGCAGGTTGAGCCCGCGGCCGGGCTCGCCCATCACGCGCGTCAGTTCCTCGTGAATGATGCCGATGAACGCCTGGCCGGGCGTGAGGCTCCGGGTCACTTCGGCGCCGATGGCGCGCGCGCGCGCGGCATCGGTGAACGCCTTCACCACCGGCACGGCGACATCGGCCTCGAGCAGCGCCATGCGTACCTGGCGCAGCGTGTCGGCGACGTTCTCCTCGGTCAGTCGGCCGCGCCCGCGCAGCGAGTCGACGGCCTTGCCGAGCCGTTCAGAGAGCGCGTCGAACATCATTCGTCCCGGTTGCGCGGCCCTGCCTCGCCGCCGGTGTGGATTATAGGGGTCCGGCGGCTGCGGTCCCGTCCCCTGTACAATGAACCGGCGCGTTCCGGGAGCTTTGGTACGTGAGCGGATTCCTCGTCGTGCTGCTCTACCTCGTGGCCGCGGCCGCCGCGCTGCACGCGGCGCGGCGCGCCGCACCGCGCCCCGCGCTGCGCGAGAGCGCGTTCTACCTGGCGACCGCGGCGCTCGCGGCGCATGCGGCCTGGCTGTGTGACACGCTGGAGATCGACGGCGGGCTCTCCCTTGGACTTGCGGACAGCGCCTCGCTGTTGGGTCTGGCGATCGGCGCCGGCGGCCTCGGCGCGATCTTCGCGCCGCGGTTTCGCACGGTTGCAGCGGTCTGCTTCGGCATCGCGGCGCTGCTCACGGCCGGCACCGGGAGCCTCCCGGCGCAGCGCGAAATTGCCGCTGCGAGCTGGCCGCTCGCGATGCACGTGATCCTCGCGATGGGCTCGGCCGGGATGTTCGCGATCGCCGCCATCCTGGTCGTGCTGCTGGCGCTGCAGGACTCGGCGCTGCGCGGCGGGCGCAGCGACGGCTGGCTCGCGACGCTGCCGCCGGTCGAAAGTCTCGAGCACGCGCTGTTCTCGGTGATCTCGATCGGCACGGCGGCGCTCACGGTCGCGATCCTCGCCGGCCTCCTGTTCGTCAGCGACCTGTTCGCCCAGCACCTGGTCCACAAGACGGTGCTGGCGATCCTCGCCTGGGCCATCTTCGCCTGCCTGCTGTTCGGCCGCTGGCGCTTCGGCTGGCGCGGCCGCCTCGCAGCGCGCTACACCATCGCCGGCTTCGTCGTGCTCACGATCGCCTACTTCGGCAGCAAGTTCGTGCTGGAGATCCTGCTCGACCGGCACTGGAACTGAGCGGGTGTATATATTCCTGGCGCTCGCGCTGATCGCGCTCGCCGCCCTCGTCGAGGCGGCCATGCCGGAGCTGCGGACAAGACGCGCGGCGCCCGCCTCCCTCGAGCAGGCCTGGATCGCGGGCCTGCGCCGCCGCATGGCCGAAGAGCCGCGCCGGACGCGCATCGCGGCCGTGCTGCTCCGCGCGCTCGTGCTGGCGGCGCTTTTCGCCTGCATTGCGCTCGCGCCGGAGGGCGAGCGCGACGCCGTGGCCGTGGTCGCGGCGACCGGGCTGGCGCTGATCCTGCTGCTCGGCAGCCTCGGATGGTTGCGACGCGACGGACTCGTGCGCCGCCGCTCCGCAGCAGTCATCGCCTGGCTGGTCGCGCCCTGCTTTCTGTTGCTCCCACGGCGCGACGCCGTCGACGCCGAGTCGCGCGACGCGGTAGACACGGTCGCGGACCTTGCCGACGCGCTGGCCGCGGAATCCGCGGAACGCCAGGGCATGGTCGAGGCCTTGCTCGACCTCGAGCGGCTCCGGGTCGAGGACGTCATGGTGCCGCGCAGCGAGATCGACGCGATCGACGTCGCCGCGCCCTGGGACGAGATCGTCGCACGCCTGCGCGCGACGGCGCACACGCGGATGCCGCTGTGCGACGGTGACCTCGACCGCGTGGTCGGGATCGTTCACATGCGCCTGGTCGCCAACGAGCTCGCGGCAGGCCGGCTCACTCGCGAGCGTCTGCGGGAGATCGCCGTACGGCGCGAGGCGCTGTTCACGCCGGAAGGCACGACGCTTTACGAGCAGCTGCTGCGCTTCCGGCGCCTGCGGCGCCGCATCGCCTTCGTGGTCGACGAGTACGGGGACCTGCAGGGGCTGGTCACCCTCGAGGACATCCTCGAGGAGGTGGTCGGCGAGTTCACGACGCAGGCGGAACCGGAACTCGGGCGCATCAACGCGTATTCCGACGGCAGCCACGTGGTGCCGGGCAGCCTCGCGTTGCGCGACATCAACCGGCGCCTTGGCGCCGCGCTGCCGGTGAACGGCCCGCGCACGCTGTCGGGACTCATCGTCGAGCGGCTCGAGTCGATCCCGGAGCCCGGCGCGGTGCTCACGATCGGCGCGGCGACCATCGAGGTGCTGCAGGTCGCCGGCAATGCCGTGCGCACCGCGCGGCTCAGGATCCCGCCGACGGAGGGCTGAGTCAGCCGAGCGCGGCGAGCGCCTCGGAAATGCTCGCCACCGCGGCGACCGCGAGCCCCGCGGGCGGCTGGCGCGGCGCATTCGCGCGCGGCACGACGGCACGGCGGAACCCGTGCTTGGCGGCTTCCCGCAGGCGTTCTTCGCCGTAGGGCACGGGCCGGATCTCGCCGGTGAGACCGAGCTCGCCGAACACCACCAGGTCCTGGGCCAGCGGCGTGGCCTTCAGGCTCGACACGAGGGCCGCGACTACTGCGAGGTCGGCGGCCGTTTCCGCGAGCCGCACGCCGCCGACCACATTGACGAACACGTCCTCCCCGTGCAGGGCGATGCCGGCATGGCGGTGCAGCACCGCGAGCAGCAGCGCGAGGCGGTTCGGCTCGAATCCGACCGCGATCCGGCGCGGATTCGCGAGCGGACTCGCGTCGACGAGCCCCTGCACCTCGATCAGCATCTGGCGCGTGCCCTCACGCGCCACGGTGACGGCGGAGCCCGGCACGGCCTCCGTGCCGCGCGACAGGAAGATGGCGGACGGGTTGCGCACTTCGCGCAGGCCTTTCTCCTCCATCGCGAACACGCCGATCTCGTTGACCGCGCCGAAGCGGTTCTTGACGGCGCGAATCACGCGAAAGCGGCTGCCCGAGTCGCTTTCGAAGTACAACACCGTGTCTACCATGTGCTCGAGCACGCGCGGCCCTGCAATCACGCCCTCGCGCGTCACGTGGCCGATCAGGAGCACGGCCGTGCCGCTCGCCTTGGCGTGCCGCACCAGGCTCGCCGTCGATTCGCGCAGCTGCGTCACGGCGCCCGGGGAGGATTCCACGGCGGCGACGGTCATGGTCTGGATCGAGTCGATCACCAGCACCGCCGCGCCCGCCTCGGCCGCGAGCTCGACGATCCGCTCGACGGCGGTCTCGGCGACCAAGTTGAGACTGCCGGCGTCCACGCCCAGCCTGCGCGCGCGCTCGGCCACCTGGCGCACGGACTCCTCGCCGGTCGCATACAGGACGCCCCGTCCAGCAGCCAGCGACGCCGCGCACTGCAGCAGCAGCGTGGACTTGCCGATGCCGGGTTCGCCGCCGATCAGCGTCACGGAACCTGGAACCAGGCCTCCGCCCAGCACACGGTCGAATTCGGCGAAGCCGGTGTTCCAGCGCGCCTCCGGAAGCGCCGCGAGGCGGCCGATCGCCTCGAGCCGCCCGCCGCGTGCAGCCTGACCTGTGCCGCGTACCCGCGCTTCCGCGAACGGCGCGAGCGTGTTCCACTCGCCGCAGGACGGGCATTGCCCGCTCCAGCGTGGTGCATCGGCGCCGCAGGACGAGCAGACGAATACCGTGCGGGGCTTGGCCATGGGCAGGGGCGTCTAGACCGGGAAGTGGGGATGCTAGCACGCAGGTCGCCGGCGGCCCGCCTGCGCGGGACTGGGGTGCAAGTCGCGGTTTCGGCGATAAGCAATTGAAAATTCGACCCTCCCCGGTTCCTGAGCGTCGAAGGCCCGTTTATGATCCGCGGGTCAGGGTGACTGCGGGGCCGGTTCTCCACCGCGTCCCCGCCCGCAAGCAGCGGCGCGAGCCGCGCCGTTTCGCGCACGTCGGCCACCTCGGCGGTCAGCGCGCCGGGCCTGTGATCGACGCCGGTCACCCGGTGGCGCAGCGCGAGCCGCGCCGCGATCGCGCTGCCGATCCGCCCGGAAGTGCCGGTGACCAGGACCTTCACGCGTCTCGGGTCGCGAAGGTGACACGCCGCCCGACGCGGCAGGTCAGCTCGTAGGCAATGGTGCCGGACGCGGCCGCCACGCGTTCGATGGGGACCTCGCGGCCCCAGAGTTCCACGCGATCGCCGGCCGCGACGCCGGCGAGGCCGGTCACGTCGATCGACAGCATGTCCATTGACGGCCGGCCCACGACAGCGGCCGGCCGGCCGGCGACGCCGACCGGCGTGCCGCTCGCGGCGCTGCGCGGGTAGCCGTCGCCGTAGCCGACCGCGGCGACCGCAATGCGCGCGTCGCAGGGCGCCGACCAGGCGCCACCGTAGCCCACGCGCTCGCCGGCAGCGACGTCGCGGACGGCGATGACCTCGGTCTCGAAGGTCATCGCGGGCACGAGGCCGAGTTCGGCGCCGGTGCGATCCGCGAACGGCGAGATGCCGTACAGCGCGATGCCGGGGCGGACCCAGTCGGCGCGCGCCTCTGGCCAGGCGATGAGCCCCGCCGAATTGGCGATGCTGCGTTCCCCTGGCAGGCCGGAAGTCGCGGCAGTGAAGGCGCGCAACTGCTCTGCGGTGACCGGGAGATCGGTGCGCTCGGCATCGGCCAGGTGGGTCGCGAGCAGGACCGGCTGCGCCACCGCACGGCAGGCTGCGAGCCGCGCGGCGACGGCCGGCACCTGCGCGGGTGCGAAGCCGAGCCGGTGCATGCCGCTGTCGATTTTCAGCCAGACGCGCAGGATTTGCGGGCCGCGGAAGGACTCCAGCAGCGCAACCTGCCATGCCTGGTGCACGAACGGCTCGAAGCCGTGGCGCGCCGCCGCCTTGAGCTCGGCGGCGTCGCGCACGCCCTGCAGCAGCACGATCCGCGCCCGGCAGCCAACCTCGCGCAGCGCGAGCGCCTCGCCGAGGCGCGCGACTGCCAGGCCGTCCGCGCCGGCCAGCGCCTCGGCCGCCGTCACCAGCCCGTGGCCGTAGGCGTTTGCCTTGATGACGGCCAGCACCCGGCAGCCTGGCGCCAGTGCGCGGACCCGCGAGAGGTTGTGCCTGAGCGCCGCCGTGTCGATCACGGCGCGGAGCCTCGAGCTCAGAACGCGCCCTCGCCGTAGGATTCGGCGACCAGGTTCTCGAAGCGCGTGTACTCGCCGAGGAAGGTCAGCTGCACCTCGCCGACCGGGCCGTTGCGCTGCTTGGCGATGATGATGTCGGCCACGCCGCGCCGCGCCGTGTTCTGGTCGTAGACCTCCTCGCGGTAGATGAGGAGGATCAGGTCGGCGTCCTGCTCGATCGCGCCCGACTCGCGCAGGTCCGACATCACGGGTTTCTTGTCGGTGCGCTGCTCGACCGCGCGGTTGAGCTGCGAGATCGCGATGACCGGGACCTGCAGCTCCTTGGCGAGTGCTTTCAGGCCGCGCGAGATCTCGGAGATCTCGGTGGCGCGGTTCTCCTTGGTGCCCGGCACCTGCATGAGCTGCAGGTAGTCGACGATCACGAGGCCGAGGCCGCGCTCGCGCTTCAGGCGCCGCGCGCGGGCGCGCAGTTCGGTCGGGGTCAGCGCCGGGGATTCGTCCAGGTAGATCGGCGCGCCGGAGAGCTGCGCCATCGCGCCCTGGATGCGCGACCAGTCCTCGTCCGTAAAGTTGCCGGTCCGCAGGTGGGAGGCGTTGACGCGGCCGAGCGAGGAGATCATGCGCAGCGTCATCTGCTCGGACGACATTTCCATCGTGAAGATGGCGGCCGGCACGCCCTTGGCGATCGCCGCGCTCTCGGCGATGTTGACCGCGAGCGTCGACTTGCCCATCGACGGGCGTCCCGCGATCACGACCAGGTCGCCGGGCTGCAGGCCGGCGGTCTTCCTGTCGAGCAGCGTGAAGCCGGTCGGCACGCCGCGGATCTCGCCGGGATTCTGGTGCAGCGTGTCCAGCCGGTCGATCGCCTGCGGCAGGATGTCGCGCACGGCGATGAAGCCCGAGCGGCCGCGGCTGCCCCGCTCGGCGATCGCAAACACGCGCCGCTCCGCCTCGTCGACCAGTTCGTGCGCCGCCCGGCCGCGGCTGTCGGTCGCGGCCGCGGCGATCTCGCCGCCCGCCGCCACCAGCTGGCGCAGGATCGAGCGCTCGCGGATGATTTCCGCATAGGCGCGCACGTTGGCGGCCGAGGGCGTGTCGCGGGCGATGGTGCCGAGATAGGCGAGCCCGCCGATCTCCTCCAGCCGGCCCTTGCGCTCGAGGTGCTCGGAGATCGTGACCGCGTCGCAGGAACCGCGGATCTCCGCGACATCCGCGATCGCCTCGAAGATGAGCCGGTGGTCGCGGCGGTAGAAATCGGCGGCGACGATGATGTCGGCGACCGCATCCCAGGCGTTCGCGTCGAGCATAAGCCCGCCCAGCACGGCCTGCTCCGCCTCCACCGAATGGGGCGGCGTGCGGACCTCGTCCTGGCGGATCATCGCGACCACGGGAACTCCTCCACCCCAGCATACTGCCGGGGCGCACGCTGCGTCAGCCGCTGGCGGCGGCTTCCTCCGCGACCACGGTCAGCGGAACTTCCACGTTCACGTCGCTGTGCAGGTGCAGGGAAATCAGGTGTTCGCCGACCGCGCGGATCGGCCCGCCCGGGAGGCGCACCTCGGCGCGCTCGATCACGTGGCCGGCCTTCTGGCAGGCCTCGGCGATGTCGGCCGTGCCGATCGACCCGAACAGCTTGCCCTCGCTGCCCGCCTTGGCGGTGATGCTGAGCTTGAAGCCCTCGAGCGCCGCGGCCCGGGCCTGCGCTGACGTCAGGTCGGCCGCGGCCCGGGCCTCGAGTTCCGCGCGCCGGCTCTCGAATCGGGCGATGTTCTCGGCCGTCGCCAGCGTCGCCTTGCCGCCCGGCAGCAGGTAATTGCGGCCGAAACCCGGCTTGACCTTCACGCGATCGCCGATGTCGCCGAGATTCGCGATCTTCTGCAACAGGATGACTTCCATCGACTTACACTCCTTGCCGCGGCGCAAAGCGCTCGCGAAAGCGGACCCAGGTGTCCGCGAAGCCGATGCCCACCAGGGCCATCGGCACCAATAGCACCGCCACGTAGGCGAGAACCACCGACAATACGCCGATCACCTGCAACTCGCGCAAGCTGTGCACGACGGCGAGCGCCTGCACCAGGAACGCGGCCGCCAGCACGAACAGCACGTCGTCGACCGGCTGCCAGCCGGTGGGCGCCAGGCGGTGCCCCAGGAAGCTCGCCGCGAAGGCCGCAACCAGCAGCCAGGCGACGAAACGCCCGAGCGTGAGGCGCCGGAACTCGCGGCCGAACAGCCCGGGCTCGCGCAGGCGGCCGAAGGCCCAGAGCCCCGCGCACTGCGTGGCGAACGCGTGCAGCAGCACCATCCAGCCGAGCGTGGCCCAGGCGGCGCGCGCGGTCGCGGCGCCGATTTCGGCCGGCGTGCTCTCGATGCCGAGCTGCGACAGCGTCTCCGCGGTGCGCCGCAGCATCGGCTCGAGCTCGGCGATGACCGGCGCGAGCGCGCGTACCGGGTCGCCGAGCAGGCCGTGAATCGCGAGCACCAGGAGGCAGGCCGCCACCGTCAGGGCCTGGAAGACGAACGTGAGGCTGCGGCTGCGCTCGAGCGCGAATGCCGCCGCCGCGGCCGGCAGCAGGGTCGCGACGGCGATCGCGAGCGCGGGGCCCGCGCCGAACATCGGCGCGAACGCCCAGACGAGCACGGCCGCCGCGCCGGCGGCGGCCGCGAAGGCGGTCGACTGGCCGGCTGCGAGCAGCGCGAACACGATGAGCCCGGCCGGCAGCCAGGCAGCCATCGGCAGGGCAATGAGGGCGATGAGCGCGGCCAGCCCCGCGGCCAGGAAGGCCCGGAACGGGTTCGCGGTCGTCCATTGCAGCAGCGCCGTCATCGGATCGCGTCGCGCGGCGGGCTCGCGCCCGCCGGCCTCAGTGCTGGTCGGTGTACGGCAGCAGCGCGAGGTAGCGCGCCCGCTTGATCGCGATCGCCAGCTGCCGCTGGTAGAACGAGCGCGTGCCGGTGATCCGGCTCGGGACGATCTTGCCGGTCTCGGTGACGTACGCCTTCAGCGTCGCCAGGTCCTTGTAGTCGATCTGGTCGGTGCCGTCGGCCGTGAACTTGCAGAATTTCTTGCGCCGGAAAAAACGTGACATCGTCGCCTCCCGCTCAGTCCATGCCCATCGCGTCGCCGATCGCGTCGCGCTCGCCGCGCTCGCGCTCTTCAGGCTCCTTCGCCATCGGCGAGGGATCCGTCACGGCGCGGTCCATCTTCACGACCAGGTGCCGCAGCACCGCGTCGGAGAAGCGGAACGCGCCGGTCAGCTCCTCGAGCGCCTTGCCGCTGCACTCGACGTTCATCAGCACGTAGTGCGCCTTGTGCATCTTGGCGATGGGAAACGCGAGCTGGCGCCGGCCCCAGTCCTCGAGGCGGTGGACATTGCCGCCGTCCGCGGCGATCAGGCCGCGGTAGCGCTCGATCATGGCGGGAACCTGCTCGCTCTGGTCGGGATGGACCAGGAAGACGATCTCGTAATGCCGCATCTTGTGCTCCTTGTGGGTTTGCCCCGCGCTGGATGCGCTCGCGGTGGGGCAAGGAGAAAAACGCCCCGGCAGCCCGGGGAAGGGCCGCGTAAGTTACCGGACCGGCTCGGGTTTCGCAACTTTCTGGCGGCGCTGGCGCAGGGCCTCGTACAGGGCGATGCCGGCGGCCACGGACACGTTGAGGCTCGCGACCGAGCCGCGCATGGGCAGCTGCAGGCTGAAGTCGCAGCACTCCCGGGTCAGGCGCCTGAGGCCCCTGCCCTCCGAGCCCATCACGAGGGCGAGAGGCCCACGCAGGTCAGCCTCGTAGAGGTCCTTGTCTCCGTCCCCGGCGGTGCCCGCGATCCACAGGCCCGCCTCTTTCATGTCGCGCAGCGCCCGGGCCAGATTCGTCACCTGCGCGAATGGCATCGTCTCGGCAGCGCCAGCTGCGACCTTGCGCACCACGGGGGTCAGCCCGGCGGCACGGTCGCGCGGCGCGACGACCGCGGTCGCCCCGGCGGCGTCCGCCGTGCGCAGGCAGGCACCGAGGTTGTGCGGGTCGGATACCCCGTCGAGCACCAGCACGAGGGCCGGCCCTTCTGCCGCCATCAGGAGTTCGAGCAGCGAGTTCTCGTTGAGCGGCGTGCTCGGCCGCACCTCCGCCACCACCCCCTGGTGCACGGCACCGCCGGTCTCGAGGTCGAGCGCCTCGGCGCTCGCCGCCACGGGCGTGACCCCCTGGGATACGGCCAGCGCGCGCAGCTCCCTTGCGCGCGCGTCGTCGCGCGCCGCGGCGACCGACAGCCGCAGCACATCCTTCGGCCGCCGCGCCAGCACCGCGCGCACCGCGTGCAGGCCGAAGACCAGCGACCCGCTCACGAGGGGAGCTCTGCCCAAGGGGCATGGAGCGCGTTGCGCGCGCGCCGCGCGGCCGCAAGGCGCGACCGACGAAGTGGGTCGAACACCCACGAGGAGTGAGCAACGCGGTGGCCGCGCGGCCCGCGCGCAACCCTCCGGGGCCGGGCGGATAGGCGATCGGGCGGCGTCACTCGTCGCTCATGTATCGCGATACACATCGCTCCTCGTTCCTTGCCCGATCGCCTATCCGCCGCGGCCGCGCCCATGCCCCTTGGCCAAAGCTCCCCTGCGCTTCGCCGGCGTCCTGCCGCCGCGGCGCCGCGGATGGTGATGGGTCTCGGTCTTGGCGACGTGCTCGAAGTCGATCTTGCGCTCGGCGGAATCCACCCGCAGCAGCCGCACGCGAAGCTCGTCGCCGATCGAGAAGCGCTGGCGCGTGCGCTCGCCGACCAGCGTGCGGTCGCGCTCGTGGAAGTGGAAGTAATCCGCCGGCAGCGAGGTCACGTGCACGAGGCCATCGACCTGCATCGCCTTCAGCTGCACGAACAGGCCGAAGTCGGTGACGCCCGTGACCACCGCGTCGAATTCCTCGCCGACGCGCGGGCGCATGTACTCGCACTTGAGCCAGGCGATGACCGAGCGCGCCGCCTCGTCGGCGCGCCGCTCGCGGAACGAGCACTCGGTGCCGAGCGCCTCCATCTCGCGCGCCGGGTGCGCGAAGTTCGCGGCACTCCCGCCGCCGAGCGCGTGCCGGATGCCGCGATGCACCAGCAGGTCCGGGTAGCGCCGGATCGGCGAGGTGAAGTGCGCGTACTCGGCGAGCGCGAGGCCGAAGTGGCCGATGTTAGCCGGCTGGTACAGCGCCTGCGGCAGCGAACGGATGATCGCGTTCTCGAGTACCGCGGCGTCGGGCCGCCCGGAGATTGCTACCAGCACCTTCGCGAGGCGCACCGGTTTCAGCTCGCCGGAGAGGTCGAGGTGCACGCCGCGCATCGCGAGGAAGCGCTTGAGCTCCTCGATGCGGTCCTCGTCCGGCTGGCCGTGGATGCGGAACAGCGCCGGCAGGCGCTTCTTCTTCAGGAAGCCGGCCGCCTGCACGTTGGCCGCGATCATGCATTCCTCGATCAGGCGATGCGCGTCGTTGCGCGGGTACTCACGGATGTCGGTCGGCCTTCCGGCAGCGTCCACCAGTACCTTGACCTCGGGCGCCTCGAAGTCCAGCGCCCCGCGCTTTTCGCGCTCGCGGCGCAGCGCCCGGTAGACCTGGTGCAGGCAGTCGACCACGGGCGCGAGGCGCGCATGCGGCCCGCGCGCCAGCGGCTCGCGACCCTCGAGGTGCGCCGCGACGCGCGTATAGGTGAACCGGGCCTGCGAGCGCATGACGGCCGGGTAGAAGCGGCTCTTCGCGACGCTGCCGGCGCGCGTGACCTGCATGTCGCAGGCCATGCACAGCCGGTCCACTTCCGGCATCAGCGAGCACAGGTGGTTCGACAATTCCTCCGGCAGCATCGGCAGCACGCGGCTCGGGAAGTACACCGATGTCGCCCGTTCGCGCGCCTCGCGGTCGAGCGCCGTGCCGGTCCGCACGTAGTGGCTGACGTCCGCGATCGCGACCACGAGCCGGTAGCCGCTGCCCGACGGCTCGGCGAACACGGCGTCATCGAAGTCGCGCGCGTCCTCGCCGTCGATCGTCACCAGCGGCAGCCCGCGCAGGTCCTCGCGACCGGCACGGGTACCGGCCGTGACCTCGGCGCCGTGGCTGCGCGCCTCGGCGAGCGCCTCCGGCGGGAAGGCATGCGACAGCCCGAACGAAGCGATCGCGAGGTCGATCGCCGTATCGGCTCCGCCACCGTCCGGTAGCACGCGCAGGACCCGCCCGACCGGGTCCCGGTTGCGGCTCGGCTGCTCGGTGATCTCGACCACCGCGAGCTCGCCGTGGCGCGCCGGCCCGGCTGCTTCGCGCGGCACGACGATGCGCTGGCTGATGCGCCGGTTGTCCGGCGTCACGAAGCCGACGCCGCCCTCGAGCGTGAAGCGGCCGGCCACCTGCCGCGTGCGGCGCTCGAGCACCTCGACGATCGCGCCCTCCGGGCGGCCGCGCTCGTCGCGTCCCGCCACGCGCGCCGCCGCGCGGTCGCCGTGGAACAGCATGCGCATCTCGCGGTACGGCAGGAACAGGTCGTCGCCGCCGTCGTCCGGCACCAGGAAACCGAATCCGTCGCGGTGCCCGCACGCCGTGCCGACGATGAGCGACAGGCGATCCACCAGGCAGTATTCGTTCGCCCGGTTGACGAGCAACTCGCCGTCGCGCGCCATTGCTGCGAGGCGCTTGCCGAGCGCGTCCCGCTCGCCCGGGTCGCGAATGCCGAGCATCTCTGCGAGCGCCTCGAAGCCGAGCGGCTGCGAGGCCTCGGCCAGCTTCGCGAGCAGGAACACGCGGCTCGGGACCGGGCGGTCATAGCGCGCGGATTCCGCTCGGAAACGCGGATCTTCCTGCTGCCAGCGTGGCTTGCGGGTCATGGACTCACCGAAATTGACATGAAACAGGTGCCTGCGTAAATTGACGCGCCCTCGCCGGGGTCCGCCCCGGCCGCAGCCTGTGCCCAGGTGGCGGAATTGGTAGACGCGCTAGGTTCAGGTCTTAGTGCCGAGAGGCGTGGAGGTTCGAGTCCTCTCCTGGGCACCATTTTCTTCTCTTCCAGTGCGGCATTGTAGACGAGGTTGTGCCGATGCCCGCTACTTTCGAAGACGCGGCCTGGCGCGCGAACCCGGACGCGGTGCGCGAGGCGCTCGAGGCGAACCGGATCGTCTATTTCCCTGCCTGCCCGCTGCCGCTGCCGCCGGAAGACACGCTCGATTTCCTGCGTCGCGAACTGCCCTCGCGCCTGAAGCTGAAGAACATCAGCTATCACCCCGAGGCCGGCAAGGTCAGCGGCCTGGAGGCGGACGCGGAGACGACGCGGCGCGTGACGGAAACGCTGCGCTCGCACCTCGACGAGGTCCAGGCCTTCCTGCGCCGCGTGACCGGCGACCTGGTCGAGGGCGCACGGGTCGGCACCTGCAGCTTCCGGCCGATCGAGGAGCAGGGGCGCAACCTGAAGCCGCACGCGAGCAACGAGCTCGTGCACGTGGACGCCGGTGCCTACGGCGCCACCGACGGAGACCGCATCCTGCGGTTTTTCGTGAACGTGAATCCCGCACGCGACCGGGTCTGGGCGACCAAGGGCAGCTTCGAGGACATGATCACGCGCTACGGCGCGCGCGCCGGGCTGCTCGACGACGCGGGCCGGCTGCGCCTGCCCATCGAGAAGCGCGGCGGCGACCGCCTGGTGTCCGCGCTGGTCGCGGGGCTTGCCCGCCTCAACCCGCTCGCGACCGTGCTCGACACGAGCCCGTACGACCGCGCGATGCGTCGCCTGCACAACTACATGAAGGACGATCCGGAGTTCCGGGCTGACATGGCGGGCTACGAGGAGATCCGTTTCCCGCCGCGCTCCGCGTGGATGGTGTTCACCGACGGCGTGAGCCACGCGAGCCTCGAAAGGCAGTTCGCGCTGGTCACCACGATGATCGTGCGCCGGGCGCGGATGCGCTGGCCCGAGCGGGCGCCGTTCAACGCGCTGCTCGCGCGCGCTGCTTAGGCTTCACCAGTGCACGCCGCGTAGCAGCGAGGCGAATATCACCGCCTCCTGCGTGGGCGCCGCTTCCGGTTTTCGTTCCCCTTCCCCGCCTTTCGCCGCGGCCTTGGTCGCGACCTTGCTGCCCGCGGATTTCAGCTTCGCGCCCTGCGCGATCGCCTCGGCGAACTCACCGCGGTGGAAGGCACGCCAGGCGGACTGCAACCTGGCGTCCGCCGGAAACGGCTCGCGGTCGCCGCGGTGCAGGCGGTCCCAGGCCTTGCGCAGCGCATCGCCTTCGTAGGCGTAGGCGTCGTCGTCGTAGGGGAACGCAGGAATCTTCGCCGCGACCATCCTGTACTCCCTGCGTGAACGCGCTATTCTGCCGCAACGGACCGCGTTCGCGTCGAGGCCGGCAGGAGTGCCCCATGGCGGTGAAGAAGAAAGGCAAGCTGGGTGGTGGCAGCGCGCCACGCAAGGACGAGGACTTCCTCTACTCCGCCCAGCAGATCTGGCACGCCGGCCTCGGGGCGCTGGCCCGGGCCCAGGCCGGCGCGCCGAAGGCCTTCGAGGACCTGATGCGCGAGGGCGCGAAGCTCCGCGGCGGCGCCTTCGACGCGGCGCAGCAGGCGGTCATGCAGGCGTTCCGCGGCGCACAAAAGACCGTCAACCGCCGCATGGATGACGTACAGGCACAGGCGGGCGAGACCTGGGACAACCTCGAAAAGATCTTCCAGGCGCGCGTGCAGCGGGCGCTGCACCAGCTCGGCGTGCCCACGGCCGAGGAATTCGCCGCGCTCAGACGCCGCGTCGACGCACTGGACGCAGGCGTCAGCCGAACGGGTGGCGTGAAACGATCGTCTCGTCCCGCTCGGCGCCGGTCGAAACCATCGTGACCGGCACGCCGCAGGCGGACTCGAGCCGCTCGAGGTAGGCGCGCGCCGCCCCCGGCAACTCGCCCAGCGACTTGACGCCCTCGGTCCGCGACCGCCAGCCCGGCATCGCCTCGTAGCGCGGGGCGCCGTTCTCGCCGTAGGCGACGCACAGCTTCACGGGGTCGAGGCCGTCGAGCACGTCGAGCTTGGTGACGCACAGTCCGGTGATTCCGTTGTTGACGATCGAGCGGCGCAGCGCGACCGCGTCGAACCAGCCCGTGCGCCGCGGCCGCCCGGTGACCGCGCCGAATTCCTGGCCGACGCGCGACAGGTGCCGGCCGGCCTCGTCGTCGAGCTCGGTCGGAAAGGGCCCGGCCCCGACGCGCGTGGTATAGGCCTTGACGATGCCGAGCACGTCGTCGATGTCCCGCGGGCCGAGCCCGGTGCCGACCGGCGCGTAGCCGGCCACCGTGTTCGAGGACGTCACGAACGGGAAGGTGCCGTGATCCACGTCCAGCATCGTGCCCTGCGCACCTTCGAACAGCACGTTGGCGCCCGCAGCGCGCAGCGCCGAGAGCTCGCCGGCCACGTCGCAGACGATCGGGCGGATCCGCTCGCCCTGGGCGAGGCAGGCCGCGAGCGTCGCACCGAGGTCCACCGGCTTCTCGCCATAGCGCCGCTCGAGCAGGAAATTGTGGTGATCCAGCAGCTCGGCGAGCCGCTCCGCGAATCGCTTCGGTTCGGCGAGGTCGCCGACCCGCACCGCGCGCCTTGCCACCTTGTCCTCGTACGCCGGCCCGACGCCGCGCCCGGTCGTGCCGATCTTGCGGTCGCCGCTCGCCCGCTCGCGGGCGCGGTCGATCAGGGCATGCGAGGGCAGCACCAGCGGGCACAGCGCGCTGAGCCGCAGACGATCGAACACCGGCACGCCGCGCGCCGCCAGCATGTCGGCCTCGGCGAGCAGCGCCTCCGGCGCGACGACCACGCCGTTGCCGATGTAGCAGCGCACGCCCTCGCGCAGCACGCCCGAGGGGACCAGCGACAGCACGGTCCTCTCCCCGCCGATCACCAGCGTGTGACCGGCATTGTGGCCGCCCTGGAAGCGGGCGACCGCGGACACGCGCTCGGTGAGCAGGTCGACGACCTTGCCCTTGCCCTCATCGCCCCATTGGGCGCCGACTACGACCACGAACCGGCCCATCTGGGGAAGCTTCCCTGTGCCTCAGTGTCGCGCGAACCAGAGTACGAGCACGCCGGCCAGCATGCTGGCGATGCCTGCCGCCCGGAGCGTGCCGTCGTCCACCGAGGCGATGCGCTCGAGCGCGCGCCGCATGCCGCGCGGGTTCAGGAACGGGAGGATGCCCTCGATCACCAGCAGGAGACCGAGCGCGGCCGCGAGCTCAGGCCAGGCGATGCGCATGGAATGGGTCTGCCCTTACCGGCCGGACTGCTTGAAGTGCTTGAAGAACTCGCCCTTGGGCGCGATCACCAGCACGTCGTTCGGCTGGCCAATCGAGTTGCGGTAGGCCTCGAGGCTGCGGTGCAGCGAGAAGAACTCGGGGTAGCGCCCGTAGGCGCGCGCGTAGGTGAGCGCCGCCTGCGCATCGCCCTCGCCGCGGATCACGTCCGCGTCGCGGTTGCCATTGGCGAGCAGCTCGGTGCGCTCGCGTTCCGCCTCGGCGCGGATGCGCTGCGCCTGCTCGTCGCCCTCGGCGCGCAGCTGCGCGGCCTGGCGCGCGAAGTTCTGGCGCATGCGGTTGTACACTGACTCGGACACTTCCTCCGGCAGGTCGATGCGCTTCACGCGCACGTCGACCAGCGTGATGCCGAGCTGGCCGACCGAGGTGCCCGAGAACTGCAGGATGTCGCCGATGAACTCGGTGCGCGCGGCAGCGACGACCTGCTGGATCGTGCGCTTGGCGATCACGCCCTTCAGTCCGTCCTTGACGATCTCGGCGAGGCGGCCGGCGGCGGCCTCCTCGTCGCCGTTGGTTGCAAGGTAGAACTGGCCGACGTCCGATATTCGCCACTTCACGAAGAAGTCGACGTTCAGGATCTTGCCTTCGCTGGTCAGGAACGGCTCGGCCGGGTAGTTGCGCGTCAGCACGCGCCGGTCGAATTGCTGCACCGCCTCGATCCACGGGAGCTTGAAGTGCAGGCCCGGCTCGTAGTCGGTGGCGACGATCTCGCGCAGCCGGAACTTGATCGCAAGCTCGGTCTCCTTGACGGTGAAGATCGAGGCGGAGGCCAGCCACGCCACGAGCAGGATGCCGGCCAGCACCTGGAACGCGTTGCGGCTCATCTCAGCGCTCCTTCCTGGCGCGCGGATCCGCGGCCTCGAGCTCGCTGCCATCGTCGAGCCGGATCGTGGGCGGCGTGTCGGAGGGGCCGCGCGCGGGGCTGCGCAGCTCCATAAGCTTGTCGATCGGCAGGTAGATCATGTTGCCGGTGCCTTCGACGTCCACCACCACCTTGGCGGAGGCGCCGAGCACCTGCTCGATGGTCTCGAGATAGAGGCGCTCGCGCGTGACCGCCGGTGCGCGCTGGTATTCCGCCGCGAGCGCGAGGAAGCGCTGCGTCCGGCCGTCGGCGTCGGCGATCACCCGGTTGCGGTAGGCGCGCGCGCCCTCGACCACGCTCACCGCGGCACCGCGCGCCTTGGGCACGATGTCGTTCGCATAGGTCTCGGCGGCGAGCGTCGCGCGCTCCTTGTCCTCGCGCGCCTTGATCGCGTCCTTCTGTGCAGGGGCCACCTGGTCCGGGACGCTGACGCCCTGCAGGTTGACGCTGATGACCTCGATGCCCGTGTTGTAGGCGGCGATGGTCCGCTGCACGAGGTCCTTGGTCTTGGCGCTGATCTCCTGGCGCCCGGCCTCGAGCACGAAGTCGAGCTTGCTCTGCCCGATCACCTCGCGGATCGCGCTCTCGCTCACCTCGCCGAGCGTCGCCTCCGGGTCGCGCACGTTGAACGCGAACTTGACCGGGTCGGCGCGCCGGTACTGCACCGCGAGGTCGATGTCCACCAGCGCCTCGTCCTGCGTCAGCATGCGCGTGCGGTCGGTGAAGCTGACGAACTCGGTGACGTTGATGACGGTGCGCCGGTCGATCGGCCACGGCAGGCGCATGTTGAAGCCGCCGGCGGTGGTCTTGACGTACGCGCCGAAGCGCGTGATCACCGAGCGCTCGGCCGCGCCATTCAGGTAGAAGCTGCCGAACAGGATCCAGGCCGCGGCGGCAATGGCGAGCAGCGTGCCGACGCCGACCGCGCGGCTGCCGCTCCCGGCGGAGCCGCCGCCCGACAGGCCGCCACCGCCGCCGCCGAGCAGTCCGCGCAGCCGCTGCAAGCGGCGCAGGAGTTCGTCGAGGTCCGGCGGACCCTTCTCGGGCCGGCGTTGCCAGGGATTCTCTTTCTTGCCGGGATCGTTCCAGGCCATGGTGATGTTTGCTCGACTCGGGAAATCAGGCCGCGGAACTCGCGGTGTCGCGCGGGAATTCTACGAAGCCGGGCGCGGGCAGACAAGGCGAGACCGCGGTGGCAAAATCGACGCCTGCGTCGCGGCACAGCGACTCGAGCAGCGGCAGGGACGCCTCCACCAGGAGGCGCGCGTTGCCGTCCGGCAGCGCTTCTTCGGCGCGCACCAGTTCGAGGTCGTACAACCGCGCGCGCAGCCGCCCCTGCGACGGCGGCAGCAACACGGCGAGCTGCATCGCGGCCTGGCCGAAGATCTCCTGCAGGGCGTCGCGCAGCAGGTTCACGCCCGCGCCGGTCGCGGCCGAGAGCCAGACGGCCGCGGGCCGGCCCGCGGCGTCGCGCAGGAGCTCCGGCCGGCGACCGAGCCGGTCGATCTTGTTGAACACGCGCAGCTGCGGAATCGCGCCCGCGCCGATGCTCTCGACCAGCTCCTGGACCTGAGCGACGCGCTGCTCGCGCTCCGGGTCCGCGGCGTCGACCACGTGCAGCAGGAGGTCCGCCTCGCGCGCCTCCATGAGCGTCGAGCGAAATGCCGCGACCAGCTCGTGCGGCAGGTCGCGCACGAAGCCGACCGTGTCCGCGACCACGATGTCGGGCGTGTGCGGCAGGCGGAGCCTGCGCACGGTCGGGTCGAGCGTCGCGAACAGCTGGTCTGCGACATAGGCGTCGGCGCCGGTGAGCGCGCGAAACAGCGTCGATTTGCCGGCATTCGTATAGCCGATCAGGGCGACACCCGGCACCGGCACGCGCTTGCGCACCTGGCGGCCGGTGTCGCGCCGCTGGGCGCGTTTTTCGAGCTTCGCCGTGAGCGTGCGGATGCGTTTGCCGATCAGCCGGCGGTCGGTCTCGAGTTGCGTCTCGCCGGGACCGCGCAGGCCGATGCCACCCTTCTGGCGCTCCAGGTGCGTCCAACCACGCACCAGGCGCGTGGACAGGTGCCGGAGCTGGGCGAGCTCGACCTCGAGCTTGCCTTCGGCGCTCTGCGCACGGGTCGCGAAGATGTCGAGGATCAGGCCAGTGCGATCGAGCACGCGCCGGCCAGCCAGCTTCTCGAGGTTGCGCTCCTGCGAGGGCGAGAGCTTGTGGTCCACGAGCACGAGCTCGGCCGAGGCGGCCTGGGCGCGCTCCCGGACCTCATCCGCCTTGCCGCTGCCGATGAAATAGCGCGGCTCCGGGCTGCGGCGGCTGCCGGTGATGGTCGCGACCGGGACCGCGCCCGCGGAGCGCGCCAGCGCGTCGAATTCGGCCAGCTCGTCGGCGTCGGGCGCCTGGCCGAGGCCGATGCGGACCAGGACGGCGCGCTCGCCGCGCTCAGGCCGTTCGAACAAGGCGACCTGCCGTGCCGGTCAAGCGGTCTCCGAGACCGGCGCTTCCTCGTCGGCGCCCTCCGCCGACGGCAGCCGCACGTTGCGTGCCGGCACGACCGTCGAGATCGCGTGCTTGTAGACCATCTGGCTGACCGAGTTCTTCAGCAGCACCACGAACTGGTCGAAGGAGTCCACCTGGCCCTGAAGCTTGATGCCGTTGACGAGATAAATGGATACCGGCACGCGTTCCTTGCGCAGTGCATTCAGGAACGGATCCTGCAGTGACTGACCTCTGGCCATGATAACTCCTTGTTTTTTTTAGCACTTTCATGCCGCTCTAAAGGTGTCCGGCGGCTATAAATTCGGACCATTCCGGGCAATTTCAAGACGCAAGGGGCGTCGCCCGCATGTGTTGAGTCTAGCACCTCCGTGCCGGGAAGCCTTGCCTCTCCAGCCATTCGGCAACGCGGGCGACGATCCGTTCAGGCGTCGCTGCCTGCTCGGCTTCGAACCACTCCGCGCGCGGTTCCGCCCGCAGCCAGGTGAGCTGGCGCCGCGCGAGCTGGCGGGTCGCCGCCACGGCCTTGTCCGACGCCTCGCCGAGGGTCAGGGCGCCTTCCAGGTGCTGCCACAGCTGGCGGTAGCCGATGAGGCGGATCGACGGCAGCCCCGGGTGCAGGTCACCGCGCGCGCGCAGCCCGCGCACCTCGTCCAGGAAGCCGCGCTGCATCATGGCGTCGAATCGCGCGGCCAGGCGGGTGGCCAGAAGCGCGCGATCCGCCGGTGCGAGCACCAGCGGCAGGTCGCCTCCGCTCGCGGCGCCGCGCAGGTCCTCGGCGAGTTGCGCCGACAGCGGCCGCCCGCTTTGTTCGATCACCTCCAGCGCCCGCTGGATGCGCTGGCGGTCGTTCGGGCGGATGCGCGCCGCGGCGGCGGGGTCGAGCCGCGCGAGTTCCGCGTGCAACGCCGGCCAGCCCTCGGCGGCGGCGCGTTCATCGAGGCGGCGGCGGATCGCGGCATTAGCGGCCGGAAGCGTCGCGAGGCCCGACTGCAGCGCCCGGAAGTAGAGCATCGTGCCGCCGGCGAGCAGCGGAACCCGCCCGCGCGCGGCGATCGCCGCCATCGCGCTGCGCGCGTCGGCCAGGAAACGCGCCGCGGAATAGCTCTCCGCCGGATCGAGGATGTCGACCAGATGGTGCGGCGCGCGCGCGAGCAGCTCGCGGGTCGGCTTCGCCGTGCCAATGTCCATGCCGCGGTACACCATTGCGGCGTCCACGCTCACGATCTCGAGCGGCAGCCGCTCGACGAGCCGGACGGCGAGGTCGGTTTTCCCCGCGCCCGTCGGGCCCATCAGCAGTACCGCACTGCCGCGCATGGTCACCGACCGCGCAGGAAGATGCGGTCGAGCTCGGCAAGCGTGAGCCGCGTCCAGGTCGGACGGCCGTGACTGCATTGCCCCGCACGCTCCGTGCGCTCCATGTCGCGCAGCAGCGCATTCATCTCCGGCAGCGTGAGCTGACGGTGCGCGCGCACCGCGCTGCGGCAGGCGATTTTCGCGAGCAGCTCGTTCTGGCTGATGTCGATTCGGTGCGCCGTGCCGCCGGCGCCGAGATCGGCGAGCGCATCGGCGAGGATCGCCGCGACGTCCTCGCCCGCGAGCGCGACCGGCACCTCACGCACGGCGAGTGTCGCCGGGCCGGCGCGATCCACCGCGAAACCCGCGGCGGCAAGCTCGGCGGCGTGCTGCTCCGCGAGTGACGCCTCGGCTTCCGTGGTCGCGAGCAGCGCCGGCACGAGCAGCGCCTGGCGCGGCCCGCGGCCCGAGTCCAGCGCCGACTTCAGGCGCTCGTACAGGATGCGCTCGTGGGCGGCGTGCATGTCCACGAGTACCATGCCGTCGGCCGACTGCGCGACGATGTAGATGCCGTGCAGCTGCGCCACGGCATGGCCGAGCGGGTGATCGCCGTCCGCCGCGCCCGATGCGGCGGCCGGCGGGCGCTCCGGCCCCGCGCCATAGCCCGGAGCGGCTTCGCCGAGGGCGAGAGCCGCGGCGGGCGGCGGCGGCAGGGCCCAGCGCGACGCGGCAGCGACCGGCGCGGAACCCGACTCGGCGAGCGCGCGCTCGACCGTGCGGAACAGGAAATCATGCACGCCGCGGCCGTCACGGAAGCGCAGCTCGAGTTTCTGCGGGTGCGCATTCACGTCCAGCTGCAGCGGATCCAGCGCGAGGTAGAGCAGCCACGCCGGGTGCCGGCTGCCGTGGCTCACGTCGCGATAGCCGAGGCGCACCGCGCTCGCGAGCAGCCGGTCGCGGACCATGCGGCCGTTGACGAACAGGAACTGGCGGTCCGGCTGGGCGCGGGACGCCGACGGCAGCCCGATCCAGCCCTCGACCGCATAGCCCGCCTGCGCATGCGTCACATAGCGCGAGGCGGCGACGAAGTCCGCGCCCACGAGGCGCGCGATGCGCGCCTCGCGCTCCAGCCGCCCGTGCGCGGCCGGCAGTGCGATTTGCTCGCGCCGGTTGTGGGTGAGCGTGAACCCGACCGCGAAGCGCGACAGCGCGAGCCGCGCGACGGTCTTCTGCACGTGCTGGAACTCGGTCGCCTCCGCGCGCAGGAACTTGCGGCGCGCGGGCACGCGGTGGAAGAGATCGCGGACCTCGACGGTCGTGCCCTCGGGGTGCGCGGCCGGCCGCACGCGGCCCGGCCGGCCGTCGACGCACTGGATTTCCGCGCCCGCCGCGGCACCCCGCGCCCGCGATACGAGCCGCAGCGCCGATACCGATGCGATCGACGGCAGTGCCTCGCCGCGGAACCCGAGCGAGGCGACCCGCTCGAGGTCCTCGAGCGAGGCGATCTTGCTGGTCGCGTGCCGCGCCAGCGCGAGCAACAGCTCCGCCGCGGCGATCCCGGCACCGTCGTCGCGCACCCGCACCAGGCGGATGCCGCCGTGCTCGACGTCGATCGACACCTGGCGCGCGCCAGCGTCGAGCGCATTCTCGACCAGCTCCTTGACCACCGACGCCGGGCGCTCGATGACCTCGCCCGCAGCGATCTGGTCGACGAGCGGGCCTGCGAGGATGCGGATGGACATGGCGCGGCGACTGCCGCGCCAGTGTACCGGTTAGGGCTCCCCTAGGTGCCGGCGACGGGAATCTCGCCCTGCGCGACGGTCTGGCGCAGCGCCTGGCCGCGCTCGCGGGCGGCGAGTGACGCCACGCGCGACCCGGGCGGCGGGTGGTCGTAGAAATAGCGGCGCAGGCCCGCATGGATCGCACCGGCGAGCCGGTCCTGGTGCCCGGGATCGCGCAGCTTCTTCTCTTCATCCGGGTTCGAGATGAAGGCGGTCTCGACCAGCATCGAGGGTACATCGGGCGAGGTCAGCACGATCAGGCTTGCGTGCTGCACCTCGCTCTTCTTGAGCTGCCCGACGTGGTCGAGCTCGACCAGCACGCGGGACGCCGCCTCGCGGCTCGCGCTGATCGCGGCGTTCTGCGACAGGTCGAGCAGCACCGAGGCGAGCACGTCGCTCTTGTCGTCGAGCGACACGCCGCCGATCAGGTCCGCGGCGTTCTCGCGCTCGGCGAGCCAGCGCGCGGCCTCGCTGCTCGCGCGGCGCGTCGACAGCACGTAGACCGACGAGCCGCGGACCGAGCGGTCCATGAACGCGTCGGCGTGGATGGAAATGAACAGGTCCGCCTGGTGCACGCGCGCGCGGCGGATGCGCTCGCGGAACGGCACAAAATAGTCGCCGGTGCGGGTCAATACCGCCTTCATGCCCGGCTCGGCGTTGATGCGCTCCGCGAGCTTGCTCGCGACCGCGAGTGCGACGGTCTTCTCGCGCGTGCCGGACTTGCCGATCGCGCCCGGGTCCTCGCCGCCGTGGCCGGCGTCGATCGCGATCACGAGGTCGCGCTCCGCGCCGTCGCCCGCCACCTTGACGGGCTTCGGCGCCTCGGCCGGCGCCGCAGGCGGCTGGCCCTGGACCTGTGCGTCGGCCTTGCCCGAGCCGAGGTCGACTACCAGCCGATGCCCGTAGGTCTCGTTCGGCGGCGTGAGGAAGGCCTTGACGTCGACCTTCGCGTTGACGTCGAGCACGACGCGCAGGCCAGAATTTCCGCGCGCGCCGAGCCGCACGGCTTGCACGAACCCGGTGCCATCGGGAAGCTTGATGGCGGACGGGTCCGCCTGAAGGCGCTCGAAATCGATGACGACGCGGTCGGGACCTTCGAGCGGGAATACCGTGTAAGCCGCCGGGGCGGTGAGATCGAGCACGACGCGGGTGAAATCCGGGCTCGCCCAGACACGGACGTCGCGCAACGCCGGTGAGTCGGCCGCCGCCGAGACCGAGGCGAGCAGCAGGACGAAAAGACCGAATGTCCGCATGGGACGCATGACCGCCGTGCGCTCAGGTACCCCGCGGTTACTCTAGCGATCGAGGATTTTTAATTCAAGCTTTTCAGCAAGATACGCCGCACACTTCGAGTAGGGCGCGACTCGCGGTGAGCCACGCGCGCCCACTTTCGCCGGCTGCGGCCAGCGAAATTTGCCGCCCGCTCCCCTCGTGCGCGAGGCAGGCGGCGATATCGGGCCTGCCGAGCGCTGTGCCCGCACGCTCGGGCCACTCGACCAGGACCAGGCCCGGCTGGCCGCGCAGGTCGCGATACCCGAGTCCCTCGAGCGCGGCCGCGCCCGGCGCGAGGCGGTAGAGGTCGAGGTGGTGCACGGAACCACGCGTCGTCTCGTAGGGCTCGATCAGCGTGAACGTCGGGCTGCGGATCGTCCCCGTGACGCCAAGCTCGCGCAGCAGCGCGCGCGCGAGCGTCGTCTTGCCGCTGCTGAGCTCGCCTGACAGCGCGAGCAGCAGGCCCTGCGACGAAAGGTCAGGCAAGCCGCGTGCCAGTGCCGCGCCCACGCAGGCGGTCGCCGCCTCGTCCGGCAGGCTCAATTCCACGGATGGTTCACGACGCCGCGCAGCTCCGCGAGGATGTCGCTCGCGATCATGCCGCGCATGCCGGCGCGCGCCGCGCGATCGCCCGCCTCGGCATGCAGGAACACGCCCGCGGCCGCGGCCTCGACCAACCCGTCGGCGCAGGCCAGCAGCGCCGCGATCACGCCGGTCAGCACGTCGCCGCTGCCGGCGGTCGCCATCCCGGGATTGCCGCGGTCGCAGACCCAGGGCACCGACGTGCCCCCGTGCACCAGCGTGTTCGCTCCTTTCAGCACGCAGGTCCCGCCGTAGCGATCGACGATCTCGCGCACGGTGTCGAGGCGGCTGCGCGGTACGGCGGTCGCGCTGGAATCAAGGAGCCGACGGGCCTCGCCGGGATGCGGCGTCAGGATCCAGTGCGCGGCCTTCCTGGGGCGTGCGGCGAGCAGCGTCAACGCATCGGCATCGACGACCAAGCGATCGCGGGTCGCGAGTGCCGCCTCGAATGTGCGCTCCGCCCCGGCGTCGAGGCCGAGTCCGGGTCCAAGCGCGAGCGCACGGAGCTCGCCGCCGGACTCGAGGTCTTCGGGCCGCAGGTCGCTGCGGACGATCAGCTCCGGCCGGCCCGCCAGGATCGCCGCGGCGCTCGCGGCGGACGTCACGATCGACACGAGCCCGGCGCCGGTGCGCAGCGCCGCCTCCCCTGCGAGCCGCGCCGCACCCGGCATGGCGTGTCCGCCGACGATCACCACGCGGCCGTGCGCGCCCTTGTGCGCGGACCGGCGCCGCGGCGGCAGGGCGCGCGCCGCAAGCGGGCCGTCGATTCGGCGCATGACCGGCTGCTCTGCCGCGCGGATCCCCGGCGGAAGTTCGAGCCCTGCGAACTCGAGGCGGCCGACGTAGTCCGGCGCCATGCCGAGGTAGTAGCCACTCTTCAGCGCGACAAACGCGAGGGTCACCGTGGCGATGACCGCCTGGCCGTGCGGCTCGCCGCTGTCGGCATCGAGGCCCGAGGGAATGTCCAGCGCGAGGACCGGCGCGCCGCGCTGGTTCAGCTGGCGCACGACCGAGGCGAACGGCTCCTCGAGCGGGCGGTCGGTACCGGTGCCGAGCAAGGCGTCGACGAACACGTCGTGGCGCTCGAGCAAGGCGCTGCCGGATGATTCGGTGTGGCCGCCGTCCGCGGCGAAATCCACCTGCGCGCGCGCCGCATCGCCCTGAAGTCCACGCGGGTCCGAGACCGCGATGACGCGCACGTCGAGCCCCGCGGCGCGCGCGAGGCGGGCGACGACGTAGCCGTCGCCCGCATTGTTGCCGGGGCCGCACAACACGCCGACCGATCGCGCGCCAGGCCAGTGGCGGCGCAAGGTCGCGAACGCCGCTTCGCCCGCGCGCTGCATCAGGACGTACCCGGGAATCCCGCCCGCGATGGCGCGTCGATCCATCGCGCGCACGGACGCGGCCGAATAGACCTCGACGGGCAGCGGACCCATGCGCGTGATTATACTGGCCGCTCCGCCGAGCCCCCGGAATGGCCCCGCCCCTCACCGACGCCGACCTCGCGAAGCTGCGTGCCCGGCTCGATGCGCTCGCGCGCGAGCTCGGCTTCGACCAGGTGGGGGTCGCGGACACCGACCTCGCCACGGACGAGGCGAACCTGGAGCGCTGGCTCGCCGAACGGCGTCACGGCGGCATGGACTACATGGCGCGCCACGGCCGGCGCCGCAGCCGCCCGGCGGAACTCGTGCCCGGCACGCTGCGCGTCATCAGCCTGCGCATGCGCAGCTCCGCGCCCGACGCCGCGCCGGCGAGCGCGGTGCTGAATGACGGCGCCAGGGCCTACATCGCCCGCTACGCACTCGGCCGCGACTACCACAAGCTGCTGCGCGGGCGCCTCGCCGAACTCGCGGCCCGGCTCACCGCCGAATTCGGCCCCTTCGGTCATCGCGCCTTCTGCGACTCGGCGCCGGTGATGGAAAAGCCGCTGGCGCGCAATGCCGGGCTCGGCTGGATCGGCAAGCACACGAACCTGATCAACGACCGCGCCGGCTCGCTGTTCATGCTCGGCGAGCTGTACACCGACCTGCCGCTCGCGCCGGACGCGCCCGCGAAGGACCGCTGCGGCACCTGCACGGCGTGCCTGCCCGCCTGCCCGACGGGCGCGATCACGGCGCCCTACCAGCTCGACGCGCGGCGCTGCATTTCCTATCTCACCATCGAGCACCACGGCCCGATCCCCGAGGCGCTGCGGTCCGCGATCGGCAACCGCGTGTTCGGCTGCGACGACTGCCAGCTCGTCTGCCCCTGGAACAAGTTCGCCGAGGTCGCCGCGGAGCCGGACTTCCGCGTGCGCCACCGGCTCGACAGCGCGGATCTCGTCGAGCTGTTCGCGTGGAGCGAGGCGGAGTATCTCGAGAAGACCGAGGGCAGCGCGCTGCGGCGTCTCGGCTACGGGCGGTGGCTGCGCAATCTCGCGGTCGCGCTTGGCAACGCGCCGCGCTCCGCGGCTGCCGCGGCGGCGCTCGCCGCGCGTGCCGGCGACGCCGATCCCGTGCTGCGCGAGCACGTCGCCTGGGCGCTCGCGCGCCAGGCGCAGGCGGGCTAGCGGCGTACCGGGTTGACGTAATGCCGGCCGCTGGTCGTGCGGCGGATGGTCTCGAACAGGTCCTCGAAGTCGCGCGAGTTGTTGGCGGGATCGATCTCGGCCGTGTTGACGATCAGGAGCGGCGAGGCCGTGTATTGGTGGAAGTAGCGCGTGTAGGCCTCGCTCAGGCGCTCGAGGTAGGCGGCGTCGATGTATTTCTCGAAGGGGATGCCACGCCGCTCGATGCGCTGCAGCAGGACATCGACCGGCGCCTGGAGGAACACGACGAGATCAGGCGTCGGAGCGTCCATCGCGAGGCGCGCGTAAATCTGGTCGTAGAGCTTGAACTCCTCGTCGTCGAGCACGATGCGCGCGAACAGGCGGTCCTTGTCCAGCATGTAGTCGGCGACTCGCACCTGCGCGAACAGGTCGTGCTGGCGGAGCTCCGCGAGCTGGCGCGAGCGCTGGAAAAGAAAGTACAGCTGGGCGGGGAACGCGGCCGCGCGCCGGTCCTTGTAGAAGCGCTCGAGGAACGGGTTGTCCATCGGCTGCTCGAGCACGGTGCCGGCGCCGGTCGCTTCGGCGAGGTTGCGCGCGAGGCTCGTCTTGCCGACGCCGATCAGGCCCTCGACGACCACCAGCCGGTGCGGCCAGCCCTGGACTTGTTCCTGATCCTCAGTCGTCACCGGAACCCCGTGCCGCGAGCCGCTCGATTCCCGCAGCCGGAACCCCGTCGCGCAACCGGCGGACCCGAGCGAGTCCCGGCACCTGGAGCTCCGCGGCGATTTCAGCCAGAGGATACAGGACGAAATTGCGCTGGTGCAGGCCCGGATGCGGCAGGACGAGCCCCTCTTCCGCGATATGCAGGTCGCCATAGAGGAGGAGATCGAGGTCGATCACGCGCGGTCCCCAGCGAACGACGGGCTCGGCCTTCCCGAGCCGCCGCTCGATCGCCTGCAGCGACGCGAGCAGCGCCCGCGGCTCCGCAGTCGTCAGGAGTCCCGCCACTGCGTTGACGAAGTCCGGCTGGTCCTGCGGTCCCATCGGCCGGGCGAGCCAGAGGCTGGAGCGCGCGACGAGCCGCGTATCGGGCAGCTGCGCCAGCGCCTCGAATGCCGCCTCCACCTGCCGGGCCGGTTCGGACAGGTTGCTGCCGAGCGCCACGTAGGCGGGACGCCAGGCCAATGGCCGCACTCAGGTCTCGGCGGGTGGCGGCGCGTGGCGCCGGCCGCCGCGCCGGCGGCGCCGGCGGCGGCGTGGCCCCGGCTCGTCGCCGCCCGGGCCGCCGTCAGTGCCGACGCGCTCGCGCTGCTGCTCGGGCGAGAGCGCGAGGAACTCGGTCCACCAGCGCGCGATCGCCGGATTCTCGGCGCCCGCGTGCGCGCGCAGCAGCAGGAAGTCGTAGGCCGCACGAAAGCGCGGATGCCCGAGGAAGCCGAGCACGCGCCGTCCCTCGCGGCGGTGGAAGCGCGGCTGCAGCGTAAGCAGCTCGCGCATCGGGAACGAGAAGCGCTTCGGGATGCCGATGCGGCGATTCTGCTGGCCGATGACCTCGTCCACCGCCTCGCCGATGGCGACGGGAGGCGGCACGCCGGCGTCGAAGCGCCGCTGCGCCGCGGCCGACACCGGGCCGAACAGCAGCACCGCGAACAGGAACATGGGCGTCACGGCGCGACCTTCCGCGACCCGGCGGTCCGTGTCGGCGAGGCCGGCGTGGATCAGCGCGAGCGCCATCCCGTCCGGCTCCTCGGCGAGGTACGCGGCGGTCGCCGGGAACAGCGGCTCGAACAGCCCGTGTTCGCGCAGAAGGTCGAAGGCGCGCCGGCCGAAGCCGGCGAGGAACAGCTTTTGGAACTCGTCGAGCAGGCGCGCCGGCGGGATGTGCGTGAGGAGTTCGGCGAGCGTCGCGAAGGGCGCGCGTGCCGACTCATGGATCTCGAAGCCGAGCTTCGCCTCGAAGCGCACCGCGCGCAGCATGCGCACCGGGTCCTCGCGGTAGCGCGTCTCCGGGTCGCCGATCAGGCGGATGGTCCGGGCGCGCACGTCCTCGACGCCGCCGACGTAGTCCCAGATCGAGAAGTCCTGGATGCTGTAGTAGAGCGCGTTGCAGGTGAAGTCGCGCCGCCACACGTCCTGGTCGATCGTGCCGTACACGTTGTCGCGCAGCAGGCGCCCGCGCTCGTCGTGCGCGCGGTCGAAACTTTCGTCCTCCTCCGGCGCCGCGACATTGCCGTCGATGTCGCCGTGCTCGTCCAGGCGCGCGCCTCCAGACTCGTCCGCGTCCGATTCCGCGTCCTCGGCGGTGATGCCGTCGAGGTCGGGCTCCGGCGCCATTGGCGCGCCGGCGGCCCGGAAGGTCGCGACCTCAATGATCTGCGGGCCGAAACGCACGTGCGCGAGGCGGAAGCGCCGGCCGATCAGGCGGCAGTTGCGGAACAGGCGCCGCATCTCCTCGGGCGAGGCGTCGGTCGCCACGTCGAAATCCTTCGGCTCGATGCCGATCAGCAGGTCACGGACGCAGCCGCCGACCAGAAAACCCTGGTAGCCGGCGTCCTTGAGGCGATACAGGACCTTGAGGGCGTTGCCGGAAATGTGCGAACGCGAGATCGGGTGGTCCGCGCGGGCAACGATGACTGGCGACGTGGCGCCGCCGCTTTGAGGATCCAAGGAGTGCCGGGTCCGGTTGTGGCAGGAATCGGGGCCGATATAATACGCGCCCCTTCGCGGGCCCCTACGCTCCCATCGTCTAGAGGCCTAGGACACAGCCCTCTCAAGGCTGGTACGAGGGTTCGAATCCCTCTGGGAGCGCCAATATTTTCAATGACTTATCGTCTCCTAGGAACATTCGTACGGACCGCCGAACACCGCCTCAGACGCAGTAGAAAGCTCCTGGCGAGGCGCACCATCAACTGCTGCAATCGGGTAGTCCCGACGTCCCCCCGCTTTCAGTAGCAGGTTGATTTAGAGT
>VGUH01000017.1:0-55000 GCA_016874295.1 Gammaproteobacteria bacterium
GCGGCGGCGGCGTCGATGCGGATGCTCAGCGCCTGGGAATCGCTGTTGGGCGGAGAAGCGGAATCCGTGACGGTGATCGTGAAGCTCGACGTACCCGGCGTGCCCGAGGGCGTGCCGGAAATCGCGCCACTCGCGGGATTGAGCGAAAGTCCCGCCGGAAGCGCCCCGGCGCTGGTAGTGAACGTGCGCGTACCGGTACCTCCGGTGGCGGCCACGCTCTGGGAATACGGCGCGCCGACGACGCCGGCGGCGAGCGATGTAGTCGTGATGTTGAGTGCCGGCGGCGGCGGCGGAGGCGGGTTGTTGTTGCCGCCGCCGCCACCCCCGCCGCCGCAGGCGGCGAAGGCCGCGGCAACGCAGGCCAGCAGTACGCGGCGCAGGGCGGTTGAGCTTCTCACGGACCCTCGAATGCGTCGAAGCGCGGCGGCGTGCCGACCAGCGTCACGTCGTTGCCCGGTGACGTAACTCCGGCCGCGACCGTGACCGGCCCGACGGGGCCCGGCGAGCTACCCGGCATCGCGATGACCCGCTCGCCGCCGACGCTCGAGCCTTCGGTGAATTCTGCCTGGATAGACTCGACGTCGATCAGGTAATCGCCCGGCGGCAGCGGGATTTCGTAGAAGCCGATGTGGGACGGATCCTGGCTGCGGAACGGCCCGAAGGGTTCCGGGCCCGGCTCGTTGATCGGATTGCCGTGGAAAATGCGGAACTTGTTGCCGGACACGCCGTTTGCCGCGGTGGTACGGCTCTCATCCGCGCCACCCGGAGCGTCGACGCGGCGGGCGACGACGTTCACGAGCTGCGCCTGCGACTCGCCGTCCGAAAAATAGATCGTGCCGGTGATCGTGCCGTGCGTCGCATTGAAACCCGCGCCGCCGCCAGCCGGGTAGAGCTTCGAAATCCAGCCGACGTCGTCGATTGACAGCGAGCCCTGCTGGGCCGAGACGAGGAACGGAAACATCGTCGGCAGCCCGACGAGGTTGTCCGCGCCGCAGGCCCGGAAGCCGCATTCCCAGTTGACCTGCGCATGGTCGAGCCCGGAGAAATGACCGAACTCGTGCACGAACGTGGCGTCGAACTCCGCGGTCGTGAGGTCCGGCACCGGCGCCTCATCGCCGTCCTGGAACAGCCCGTTCATCACCGCGATGCCGGACAGGATGCGGCCTTGCGCCAGATCGAGTGCGCAGGGGCCCGCAAAGCCGATGACCGAAGTCTCATCCAGACCGAGCGCGATGAAGATCTCGGCCGCCTCGTCGAACACGATCGGACTCTGCTCGCCTGCGTCGCACGAGTCGTCGACGGCGTTGTATTCGGTCTCCGTGCTCACGTTGCCGTCGGTGAACGCCCCGGTATCCGAGATCGCGCCGGCGTGGCTGTAGGTGATGCTTGCCGAGGGCACGTCCTGCCAGACCGCGAACATCGCAGCGACGCGGGCGATGGCCGCCGCGTTGTTCACGCTGGCGCTGAGGTTTCCGCCGTCGGTGCGGTATGCGATCGTCGCCGCGCCCCAGGTGTATGGCTCGCCGCTCGTCTGGATGACCAGGGGACCGCCCGCCGAGGCGACGCCGCTGGCGGTGATGCCGGCGAGCAGAATTGCGGCGGCGCGTCGCCGGGCGCGCATCAATGGTTTCCCGTGAAGGCGCGGATCAATGCCGCGAGGTCCGCGGCCGCGATCGGACCGCTGCGATGACTGGCGACCAGCGCCGCCTGCCGCGCGGTGAGCGCGGCGCCCGGCTTGCCGGCATCGCCGAGCCCCTCGAAAAGCCGTGCATTGCCGGCGGCATTGATCGCCATCTCGCGGCCCGCTTGGTCGCGCACGATGCGGAAGCGGCCCTGACCCATCCCCGCAGGGCTCGACAGCCCGAGCCGGCTGGGGGCGATCATGAGCAGCAGAAGGTCCTGGCCCTTGCGGTAACCCGCGGCGTCGTAAACGTCGCGCGCGTCCCAGAGGTATTGCCGGAAGGTGAAACGGCCGCGCGCTTCGCCCTTCAGCGTGTCCCTGACGCGCAGGGTCACGATGACCGTATCGAGCGCCGTCAGCTCCGGGTGCTTCTCCACGCGCGTCTCGATCACGGTGCCGCGCACGATGTCCGACGCGCGGTCGGTGAGCTGGTCGAGATTGCGCGGGACGGTCATCG
The DNA here is from genome assembly GCA_016874295.1 of Gammaproteobacteria bacterium. Taxonomy (GTDB): domain Bacteria; phylum Pseudomonadota; class Gammaproteobacteria; order Steroidobacterales; family Steroidobacteraceae; genus SCUD01. The sequence goes on from VGUH01000017.1 coordinate 2,139, forward strand.
CGCCGTGCTGCGCGAAAGCCGGCGCGGTCAGCAGGCACGCTGTCAGTGCCGGCAGGGCGTGCCGCAGGAATATGGCAAGAGCGTCGCGGGACATGGGGAGGTTAGCATGCATGCCGGCCGCGGGCATGGCAAGGCTGCTACCGGTTAACCGCGATTTCCGCTGCGATCGGCAGGTGGTCGGAGCCGACGGAGGGCAGGCCGCGGAAGTTCCCCAGCCTGACGCCGTCCGTCGCCAGGATGTGGTCGATCGGGACGCCGAGCCGCCACAGCGCCGGCCACGTGGGCCCGACGCCGTGTCCCGCGCGCGCATTGGCGAGTCCGCCGACCTTCGCGAGCGCATCGTAGCCGCGGTTCCACATCGTCATGTTGAAGTCGCCCGCCACCACCGTCGGTTTCCCCAGTCCGCGCACGTGCAGCGCGAACTGGCGGGCATGATCATTGCGGCGCCGCACCTCCTGGTCGGCGTCGAGCGACGCGGGCAGGTGCACGAGGATGATCTCGGCGTCGCCCGCGGGCGTGGCGAGAGTCGCGGCGATCATTGGCAGTCCGGAGCCCGGAAGCCGCAGCGTGCGGGCATTGACGAGCGGCATCCTGCTGTACAGGCCGAGGCCGACGTAGCGCTCGTCGGGCGACTCGTAACGGAAAGGATAGCGCCGGCGCAGCACGTCGAGACCGCTCACCCATGCGCTGTCAATCTCGATCAGCCCGACGAGATCCGGGTCCTCGCGCGCGATGAGCGACTGGATGCGGTCGTGCTGCCGGTTGGCGTAGTAGACGTTCGAAATCAGGAACTTCACGGGCGGCCCGGTCGCGCTGCCGCCAGGCGCATCCTGGTCGAAATACCAGGGCGCGACCTGCGCGATCGGCAGGAGTGCGAGGCTCGCGGCGGCAAGCGCAATCAGGTGCCGGCCGCGCAGCGCGAGCGCCGCCGCGCAGGCGAGGAACGCGAGCGCGAAGTGGAACGGGAAGTTCGAAAGGTTGTCGAGCAGTACGAACGGGCCGGGAAGCCGCGCGCCGATGTAAGCGAGAGCCAAGAGCGCCGTGAACCAGACGAGGCAGCGCGCAACGGGGCGGGCGCCGGGTTGTGATTGCGTGGCGATGCGCTGCGCTCAGTCCTCGATCAGGAAGCTCCGCAGCCGCTCGCTGCGGCTCGGGTGACGCAGCTTCCTGAGCGCCTTCGCCTCGATCTGGCGGATGCGCTCGCGCGTGACGTCGAACTGCTTGCCGACCTCCTCGAGCGTGTGGTCGGTCGAGAGATCGATGCCGAAGCGCATGCGCAGGACCTTGGCCTCGCGCGGGGTGAGCTGCGACAGCACGCCGTGCACGGTCTCGCGCAGCGACTCGACGGTCGCCGAGTCGAGCGGGCTCTCGGCGGCCGCGTCCTCGATGAAGTCGCCCAGGTGCGAGTCCTCGTCGTCGCCGATCGGCGTCTCCATCGAGATCGGCTCCTTGGCGATCTTGAGCACCTTGCGCACCTTGTCCTCGGGCATCTCCATGCGGCCGGCCAGCTCGTCCGGCGTCGGCTCGCGGCCTATCTCCTGCAGCATCTGCCGCGAGATGCGGTTCAGCTTGTTGATCGTCTCGATCATGTGCACCGGGATGCGGATGGTGCGCGCCTGGTCGGCGATCGAGCGCGTGATCGCCTGCCGGATCCACCAGGTGGCGTAGGTCGAGAACTTGTAGCCGCGGCGGTATTCGAACTTGTCGACCGCCTTCATCAGGCCGATGTTGCCTTCCTGGATCAGGTCCAGGAACTGCAGGCCGCGGTTCGTGTACTTCTTGGCGATCGAGATCACGAGCCGCAGATTCGCCTCGACCATCTCCTTCTTCGCGCGCCGCGCCATGGCCTCGCCGGTCGCGATGTCGCGGTTGACCTGCTTCAGGTCCTGGATCGAGCGCGTGAGCCGCTTCTCGAGCGCACGCAATTCCTGCTGGCGGCGCACGACTTCCTCGCGCAGCCGGCCGAGCGTAGCCGAGTGCTTGCGCTTGGCGCGGATGTGCTTGTCGATCCAGCGCACGTTCACCTCGTTGCGCGGGAACGTGCCGATGAAATCCTTGCGCGGCATGCCGGCCTGGCGCACGCAGATCGCCATGACCTCGCGCTCGAGGCGGCGCACTTCGTCCACGTGGCTGCGCAGGTGCGCGACCAGCGCGTCGAACATCTTCGGCGCGAGCTTCAGCTCCATGAACTGCTCGGCGAGGCGCTTGCGCGCGCGCACCGTCTTCGGCTCGCGGGCGCTCTTCGCGGTGACCAGGCCCTTGGCGACGGTGTTGTGCAGGCGCGCGATCGCCGCGAAGCGCTTCGCCGTCTCCTCCGGGTCCGGGCCGGTGTCGACGGCCTCTTCCTCGTCGCTGCCGCCGTCCTCGCCGTCCTCGTCTTCGGACTCGGGCGCTTCCTTGCGCACCACGGCCTTCGGGTTCTGCGGCTGCGCGATCTCGTCCGGCGCATTCGGGTCGAGGAAGCCGACGATGAGGTCCGTGATGCGGCCCTGGCCGGCCTTGACCGGCTCCCAGGCGGCGAGCAGGTATTCGTAGGTCGGCGGATAGTAGGCGAGCGCGGTGCGCACCTGGTCGAGACCTTCCTCGATGCGCTTGGCGATGCGGATCTCGCCCTCGCGCGTCAGCAGCTCGACCGTGCCCATCTCGCGCATGTACATGCGCACCGGGTCGGTCGTGCGGCCGAACTCCGAGTCGGCGATCGCGAGCGCGGCGGCCGCTTCCTCGACCGCTTCCTCGTCCGGCGCGGAGGCGTCGGTCAGCAGCAGCGACTCGGCATCCGGTGCCTTCTCGTACACCGTGATGCCCATGTCGTTGATGGTGTTGACGATGTCCTCGATCTGCTCCGGATCGACGATCTCGGGCGGCAGGTGGTCGTTCACCTCCGCGTAGGTGAGGTAGCCCTGTTCCTTGCCGCGCGCGATGAGCAGCTTCAGCTGCGACTGGCGGTCTTCAGGGATGGCCGGGAGCTTTTTTTCGCTCAAAGCACGTACCTTGAGGGGGTGTTCGGACGGCCGCAAAACAATAGAGCATTATACACCGTAAGGGTGCACCGGATGGAGCCGACGCGCCGGCCTCAGCGCTTGCGGGCCGGCGCCTTGGCGCCCAGAAGTCCTTGAAATTCCTTCTGTTCATCGTCCGAGAGGCGCCGCTCCCGGGAGGCCGCGATGAGCTCGTCGAGCCGCTTGCCGGGGCCCAGCTCGAGGCCGATGCGCTCGAGCAGCGAGACAAGTTCGCGCCCGGCCGCACGGGCATCCCGAACCAGGCTCTCCTCGCCGGCCAGCTCGGCCAGCCGGGCGCCCTCCGGGCGTTCGCGCCAGCGCTCGATCAGCTGCGCGGTCGAGAGCCTGGGCTCGGCCCGCGTGGTTTCCAGCAGTTCGCGCAGTACCGGGAATCCCTTCTGCTCGCCGGCCACCCAGGCCGGCACCGCCGTGACCGACTGCGCGGCGCCGGGGTGGTGCAGCAGGAGCTGGATGGCCTGCGTCAGCAGGGGCTGGCGACCGGCGGAGCGCGGCGGGCGGCGCGCACCCGCGGGTTGCGGTGGCGCCGCCGTGCCGCGGGCGCCCGGGACCCGCGCGCGCAGCAGTTGCTCGAGCCGCCCGGCCGGCATGCGCACTGCCTCGGCCAGGTGCTCGACCAGAAGTTCGCGATAGACGCCCGGCGGGACGCGGGCGAGCAGCGGCCGCGCGAGCTCGGCGAGCCGCGCGCGGCCGTCGATGCTCGAGAGGTCCGTGCGCGTGACCAGCTGGCCGACCAGGAACTCCGAGATCGGCACTGCGCCGGCGACGCGTGCCTCGAAGGCCGCCGCGCCTTCCTCGCCGACCAGCGTGTCGGGATCGTGGCCCTCGGGCAGGAACAGGAACCTGAGCTGGCGGCCGTCGCGGGCGTGCTCGAGCGCGTTCTCGAGCGCGCGCCAGGCGGCGTTGCGGCCAGCCGTGTCGCCGTCGAAGCAGAACACGAGCTCGCTGGTGACGCGGAACAGCCGGTTGAGGTGCTCGGGCGTGGTCGCCGTACCGAGCGTCGCGACCGACCAGGCGATGCCGGACTGCGCGAGGCGCACGACGTCCACGTAGCCCTCGACGACCAGCAGCCGCTCGACCTTGCGCAGTGCCTGCCGCGCCTCGTAGAGGCCATACAGTTCGCGGCCCTTGTGGAACAGCGCGGTCTCGGGCGAGTTCAGGTACTTCGGCTCGCCCTGGTCGAGGATCCGGCCGCCGAAAGCGATCGGCCGGCCGCGCGCGTCGCGGATCGGGAACATGACGCGGTCACGAAAGCGGTCGTAGCAACCGGATTCGCCCTTGCCGCTGCGCTCCACGACCAGGCCCGCTTCGAGCAGCGCGCGCTCACGCGCGGCTGAGCCGCCGAATCGCCTCAGCACCGCATCCCAGGCGTCCGGCGCATAGCCGACGGCGAATTTCACGCAGCTCTCCGCGGTGATGCCGCGTCCCTCGAGATAGGCCTTGGCGCGTTTCGACTCGCGCAGGCTGTCGCGGTAGAACTGCGTGACCGAGGCGAGCAGCTCGTACAGGTCCTCGCCGGGACGGGTACGGGGCGCGTCGCCGCCTTCGCGCGGCACCTCGAGGCCGAGCCGGGAGGCGAGTTCCTCGACGGCATCGGGAAATGGCAGCTTGTCGTGTTCCATCAGGAAGCCGAGCGCCGTGCCGTGCGCGCCGCAGCCGAAGCAGTGGTAGAACTGCTTGTCGGGGCTCACCCAGAACGACGGTGTCTTCTCGTTGTGGAACGGGCAGCAGGCCTTCCATTCGCGCCCCGCCTTCTTGAGCTGCACGCGGCCGCCGATCAGCTCAACGATGTCGGTCCGGGCGATCAGCTCGTCGATGAATGCCTGCGGGATGCGGCCGGCCATGCTCAACGATACCTCAAGCCATGCGCGCCCGAGTTACGCGCCGGTGGCCTCGCGAGATCACGCGGGTGGCAGCGGTTGTCCCGCCTGCCAGCCCTCACGGCGTAGTCGCTCAAGGAGCGCGAGCGCCTGCGCCCGCCCGTCGCGCGAGTGCAGCGGCAGCACCAGCACGTCGCCGGGCCGCGACCAGGCGAGCGCCATGCGCACCGCCTGGTCCTCGCCGTCCGCGTCCGCGATCCGCTCTCCTGCCCGGCCGGCGCGCACGAGCGCGGCGCGCAGGAGCGCGGGCACCTCGCCGCCGGAGCGCCCGCGCAGGTAGCCGGCGAGTTCCTTGACCACGACGTAGTCCGGCCGCGCCTGCGCGGCGACGGACGCGAGCTGGTCGATATCCGCGTCCTCGCGGTTGCCGGCCTGCCCGAGCAGCAGCGCGAGGCGCGCGCCGCCGCGCAGCTGCTGCGCGAAGTCGGCGAGACCGGCGAGCGCCGCGGGATTGTGCGCGAAATCCACGATCAGGTTGAGCCCGCCGAGTTCGCAGCGCATCAGGCGGCCGGCGTTGTCCGCGGGGTCGGCGCCGAAGCGTGCGAACACGGCGGCGATGAATTCGGGATCGACGCCGAGACCGGCCGCACCGAGCGCCGCGGTCGCGAGATTCGCGACGTTGAAACGGGAACGACCGCCGGCGGCGCGCGGCATCGCCGCGATCGCGCCGAGATCGTGCTCGCGGCCGCGCCAGGCGAGCAGGAGCCGCCCGGCGCGCGGCTCGGGGCCATCGGTTCAGCCCCCGAGCGCCGACTTGATGCGCGCCGACAGGGCGCCCATGTCGGCGCGGCCCTGGACTTTCGGCTTCAGCACAGCCATGACCTTGCCCATATCCTTCATGGAGGATGCGCCGGTCGCGGCCACCGCTTCCCGGACCAGGGTCGCAAGTTCGGCATCGCCGAGCTGGGCGGGCAGGTAGCCGGTGAGGAGGGCGATCTCGGCGGATTCCTTGGCCACCAGGTCGGGGCGGTTGCCGGCCTGGAACTGGGTGACGGATTCCCGGCGCTGCTTGATCATCTTCTCGATGACCGAAAGCACTTCGGCGTCGCCGAGCTCGACGCGCTCGTCGACTTCGCGCTGCTTGATGCCGGCCTGGAGCATGCGGATGCAGGAGAGGCGGTCTTTCTCGCCTGCCCGCATCGCCGCCTTCATGTCTTCCGTGATGCGGGCCTTGAGGCTCATCCCGGGGGGTCAGCGCATCGCGCCGCGACTGCCGTCGCGGGAGTTGCGCTTCAGGTGCCGCTTGATGGCGGCCGCCTTCTTGCGTTTCCGCTCCTGGGTGGGCTTCTCGTAGAATTCCCGCCTGCGCAGTTCGGTCAGGACGCCCGCCTTTTCGCAGGCGCGCTTGAAACGACGCAGGGCCGCGTCGAAATACTCGTTTTCGCGGATACGGACGCTCGGCATTCTGACCTCGACGCTACCCTGGACGGCCCCGGGAACGCCCGGGGAAAGGGCCGGAATTGTAGTGACCTGCCCCCGGAAAATCAAAAACCTAGGTCCATGTTGATCCTCGGCATCGAAACCTCCTGCGACGAGACCGCGGTCGCCCTCTACGACGGCCATCAGGGCCTGCTCGCCAACCGCGTCTTCAGCCAGGTCGCGCTGCACGCGCAGCACGGCGGCGTCGTCCCCGAGCTCGCCTCCCGCGAGCACATCGAGCGCCTGCTGCCGATGGTTCACGACGCCCTGGCCGAGGCCGGGCTGTCGGCTCAAGCCGTTGACGGGATTGCCTATACCGCCGGGCCGGGTCTGATTGGCGCGCTGCTGGTCGGCGCCTGCCTCGCCCGCTCGCTGGGCTATGCCTGGGGCGTGCCGGTCATCGGCGTGCACCACCTCGAAGGGCATCTCCTGGCGCCGGCGCTGGAGCCGGACGCGCCGGATTTCCCGTTCGTGGCCCTGCAGGTCTCGGGCGGGCACACGATGCTGGTGGAAGTATCGGGCCTTGGGCGGTACCGCATCCTCGGAGAGACGCTGGACGATGCGGCAGGAGAGGCCTTCGACAAGACGGCGAAACTCCTCGACCTCGGCTACCCCGGCGGGCCCGCGCTCGCGGCGCTCGCCGAGCGCGGCAGCGCCGGCGCCGTCGAGTTTCCGCGCCCGATGCTCGACCGGCCAGGGCTCGATTTCAGCTTCAGCGGACTCAAGACCGCCGTGGTCGTCGCCGTACGCGGACGCGTGCTCGACGACGCGGCCCGCGCGGACGTGGCGCGCGGCTTCGAGGACGCGATGGTCGACACACTGGTCGCGAAGTCCCTGCGAGCGTTGCGCCAGACGGGCATCGACACTCTGGCCGTCGCGGGCGGCGTCGGCGTCAACCGCCGGCTGCGCGCGGCACTCGCCGGGGCGGTCGACGCAGCCGGCGCGCGCGTGTACTTCCCGCGCCCGGAATTCTGCACCGACAACGCCGCGATGATCGCGCTCGCAGGCCACCACCGCCTCGCCGCGGGCGAGCGCGAGGAGCTCGCCGTCCGCGCCCGTGCCCGCTGGCCGCTCGACGAACTGCGGCCACCGGGCCAGACCGATGCAGTACGCTGAACGGAGCCACGAAGGGGACGCACCCCTTCAGCGCAAGGCAAGGCGAAGGCCGACCGAGGCTGGCCGCTGAAGGGGTGCGTCCCCTCCGAGGTAGTCGATGGATCGCATCTTCATTACGGCGCTGACCGCGGAAGCGGTGATCGGCATCTACGATTGGGAGCGCCAGGTCAGGCAGCGCGTCGAGATCGACCTCGAGATGTGGCTGGACCTGCGGGGCGCGGCAGCGAGCGACGCGATCGAGGACACGCTCAACTACAAGTCCGTCGCCAAGCGCGTGCTCGCCTTCGTCGAGGCGAGCAGCTTCCGGCTCGTCGAGGCGCTCGCCGGCGAGATCGCGCGCATCGTACTCGAGGAGGCCAGGGTCGCGCGCGTGAAGGTCACCGTGCACAAGCCGGGCGCGATCCGGCACTCGCGCGACGTCGGCGTGGTGATCGAGCGCAGCCGCGATGGCTGACCCGCGCCATGGCTGACGCCTACGTCGCGGCCGGCAGCAACGTCCGGCCACGAGCGAGCCTCCGGCAGGCGCTGCGCCTGCTCGGCCGGGAATTCCCGGGGCTCGAGGCTTCGCGCGCATTCGCGAATGCCGCCGTCGGCTTCCGGGGCGACGACTTCATCAATCTCGTCATCCGCTTTCCCGCGGACCTGCCGACCGAGGCGCTGATCGAGCGGCTGAAGGCCGTTGAGCGAGCCTCCGGCCGCCCGCCCGGCGCGCCGAAATGGGGCCCGCGGACGCTCGATCTCGACCTGCTGCTGCATGGCGGCTTCGTGGGTCACGCCGCGGGCAAGTCGCTACCGCACCCGGATCTGCTGACGCGCGCCTGCGTGCTGGGGCCGCTCGCCGAGCTCGCGCCGGCGCTCGCGCACCCGGTCGCGGGCGAACGCATGGACCTGCTCTGGGAGCGCTTCGACCGCAAGGCGCATCCGCTCCGCCCGGTCTCGCTCGACGAGCCGGAAGAATGAAGGCGCTAGCGGTCCTCGCCGCCGGCCAGACGGCCGCCGTCGACGGCGAGGACCTCGCCGGTCACGAATGGCGCGTCTTTCGCGAAGAAGAGCGCAGCCCGGGCGACGTCCTCCGGCGTGCCCGTGCGCTTCAGCGCCGTGCGCGCCACGATGCGCTCGCGCAGCGCATCGTCGACGCCCTGCTCGGGCCAGAGCACCGAGCCGGGTGCGACCGCGTTCACCCGGATCGCGGGCCCGAGCTCACGCGCCAGCGAACGCGTCAGCATCACCAGCGCCGCCTTGGCGGCGCTGTAGACGGCGTGCCTGCGGAGCGGTCTCAGCCCGTGAATGTCGGCGATGTTGAGAATGAGTCCCGCGCGTCTCGCGAGCTCGGGTGCGGCGGCCTGGGCGAGGAACAGCGGCGCGCGCAGGTTCGAACCGACCAGGTCGTCGAACTCATCGGGCGTGATGCTGCCGACCGGGGTCGCATAGAAGGTCGAAGCGTTGTTGACCAGCACGTCGAGCCGCCCGAAGGCGCGCACCACGGCCGCGGGCAGCCGCTCGCAGGCCTCGGCGTCGGCGAGGTCGGCGGCGAATGCCTGCGCCGAACCGGGCCGTGCAGCCTCGAGGCGCGCGACCAGCGCTTCGGCATCCATCCGCGAGCTGCGGTAATGGACGGCGATACGCGCGCCTTCGGCGTGGAACGCGGCGGCGATCACGGCCCCGACCCGGCGCGCGGCGCCGGTGACCAGGACGACCTTGTCGGTGAGCGGAATCGCGGGCGCTGGCATGCGTGTCGGGACGGGCAGGAAGACGGGCCGCGACGATATCACGAGCCGCCGAGGCGCTGGTGTTGACGCCGGGGGGCCTGCCGCCGCTCGATGCCGGCGAGCGCGAGCGTGCCGCGGAGCTGGCCGCACGCATCCGCGCGCGCATCGCCGATCACGGCGGCTGGCTGCCGTTCTCGGCGTTCATGCAGGCAGCGCTGTACGAGCCGGGGCTCGGCTACTACATGGCGGACGGCGCCATCTTCGGCGGCGCGGGGGACTTCGTCACCGCGCCGGAGCTCTCGCCGCTGTTCGCCGCCTGCCTTGCGGACGCGGTCGCGCCGCTGCTCGCCGCGGCGGGCGACGGCGAGATCCTCGAATTGGGCGCCGGCAGCGGGCGGCTCGCCCGCGAGCTGGTGGCGGCGCTCGCTCGGCGCGGCTGCGCGCCGCGGCGCTACCGCATCGTCGAGCCGAGTCCGCGCCTGCAGGAGCGCCAGCGCCGGCTGCTCGAGCACGCGGACGCGGGCACGACGGCATTCGAATGGCTCGCTGCGCCGCCGCGCGACGCCTGGTCCGGCGTCGCCCTCGCGAACGAGGTCGTGGACGCGCTGCCGGTGGACCGCTTTCGCGTGACGGCGGAGGGCTGCGAGGCGATCGGCGTTACCGCCGACGGAGATGCCTTCCGCTGGCAGACGCAGCCCGCGGGCCGCGAGCTCACGGCGGTGGTCGCGGGCCTCCAGCGGCGCCTGCTGCAACCCATGCCGCAGGGATTCAATTCGGAGCTGCGAATCGGTCAGGACGTCTGGCTGCGCGACGCCGCGGCGGCGCTGGCGCGCGGCGCGCTCGTCGTCATCGATTACGGGCTGCCGCGCGCGCAGTATTACCATGCCTCGCGCGACGGCGGCACGCTCGCGGCGTTCCGGCGTCATCGGCGCATCGCGGACGTGCTTGCGGCACCGGGCACGCAGGACCTGACCGCCTGGGTCGATTTTTCCGCGCTCGCGGATGCGGCGCGCGCGGCCGGCCTCGATCCCGCGGGCTTCGCGACCCAGGCGCACTTCCTGCTCGCGACTGGCATCGACACGGAGCTCGCGCGGCTCGTCGATGCCGCGCCGGAACGCGATCGCGCCGCACACCGGCAGGCCGCGGCCACGCTACTCCTGCCCGGCGAGATGGGCGAACGCTTCAAGGTGATGGCGCTCGCGCGCGGGATCCGCGGACCATTCCACGGATTCGGGTTCAGGAATCTCGGCGCGAGCCTGTAGACTGGCGCGATCTTGGATCCACTCCACGCCATCGTCCTCGCGATCGTCCAGGGCCTGTCCGAGTTCCTGCCGATCTCGAGTTCGGGCCATTTGGTGCTCACGCCGCATTTTTTCGGCTGGCAGGACCAGGGCCTTGCCTTCGACGTCGCGGTGCACGTCGGCACGCTGCTCGCCGTCGTCGCCTATTTCCGCCGCGAGCTCGTCGCGATGATCAGGGCCTGGCTCGGCTCGTTGACGGGTGGCGGCATGACGGCGGACGCGCGGCTTGCCTGGTGCGTGATCGTCGGCACGATCCCGGTCGGGCTGGTCGGGCTGTTCGCGGGCAGCGCGATCGAGGAGAAGCTGCGCAATCCCGTCGCCGTCGCGACGATGCTCTCGGTTTTCGGCGCGCTGATGTGGCTCGCGGACCGCTGCGGGCGGCACGAGCGCGACGAGCGCTCGCTCGGCTGGCGCGACGCGATCCTGATCGGCTGTGCGCAGGCGCTCGCGCTCATGCCGGGCGCGTCGCGCTCGGGCGTGACGATGACCATGGCGCGCGTGCTCGGCCTCACGCGTGAGGCCGCGGCGCGCTTCTCCTTCCTGCTCGCCGTTCCGGGTATCGCCATGGCCGGCGCCTGGGAGGGGTACAAGCTCGCGACCCGCGGAGACGGCGGGGTGGACTGGGGCGTGATCGCGCTCGGCATCGCCGTCGCCGGGGTCACGGGCTTTCTGTGCATCGCCTGGCTGCTGAAGGTCATCAACCGCATCGGCCTCGCGCCATTCGCGATCTACCGCTTCGCGGTCGCGGCGCTGCTGTTCTGGCTGTTCGCCTGATCAGGCGGCCTTGAGGGCGGCGAGGCGCCGGCGCCTCAGCAATTCGCCGATCTGTTCGCCCGGGAGTCCTGCCCGCTCCGCATCCGTGAGGGCGACCGCGGCGGCACGCTCCTGCGCATCGCGGAGCAGCGCCGCCTGCGGATAGGGGAGATCGCCGAGACCGCCGCCGCGCCCGCGGTGGTCGGCCTCGCAGGCGACCAGCAGCTCGCGGAACCGCTCCGGTCGGCGAAAGGCATCGCAGGACTCGAGCAGCTCGAGAAGCGTGCGCGGCCGCAGTTCCCCGGCGCGGTGCACGAGGCCGTGCCAGCGCGCGGCGAGCACCGCGAGCTCGCGATGATCCGCCGGCACGCGCAGCCGCGCGCAGAGCTCGGCCGCGAGCCGCGCACCCGACTGCTCGTGGCCGATGTGGCGCGGCCATTGCGAGCGCGGCGTGCGGCCCTTGCCGAGGTCGTGCATCAGCGCCGCGAAGCGGATGCGCGGCTCGGGCGTGAGCGCAGCAGCCGCCAGCATCACGAGCTCCATGTGCAGGCCCGTGTCGACCTCCGGGTGCCACTTTTCCGGCTGCGGCACGCCCCAGAGCGCGTCGAGTTCGGGAAAAATGCGCGCCAGTGCGCCGCACTCGCGCAGCGCCCGCAGCCACGCCGCCGGCGCCGGTTCCGCGAGCGCCTTGGCCGTCTCCTGCCAGGCGCGTTCCGGCACCAGCGCGTCGGCCTCGCCCGCGGCGACCATCGCGCGCATGCGCCCAAGCGTTTCGGGCGCGATCCTGAAGCCGAGCGGCTCGTAGCGGGCGAGGAAGCGCGCCACGCGCAGGATCCGCACCGGGTCTTCATCAAACGCTTCCGACACGTGGCGGAGCCTGCGGGCCTCGAGATCGGCGCGCCCGCCGCAGGGATCGATCAGCGCGCCGTCCGCGGCGCGCGCCATCGCGTTGATCGTCAGGTCGCGGCGGCGAAGGTCATCCTCGAGGGTCACGTCCGGCGAGAAGGAAACCTCGAAGCCGCGGTAGCCGGGGCCGGTCTTGCGCTCGGTGCGCGCGAGCGCGTATTCCTCGGTGGTCTCAGGGTGCAGGAACACCGGGAAGTCGCGCCCGACCCGGCGGTAACCCGCGTCCAGCATCTGCTGCGGCGTCGCGCCGACCACCACCCAGTCGCGCTCGGCGACGGGCCGGCCGAGCAGCTCGTCGCGAACCGCGCCGCCGACCAGATAGACTTTCATCGCATCATGGTACGCGATCCGCCCTCGCGCCTTGTCCGGCTGTTCGCGGTGGCCGCGGCCTGCGTGACCTTGTCCGGCTGCTACTACGTGCACGTCGCCTCGGGGCAGCTCGAAATGAGCGGCAAGCGCGAGCCGATCGCCGAAATCGTCGCGCGCCCCGACACCGACCCGACACTGCGCACGCGGCTCGAGCTCGCCGCGCGGGCGCGCGATTTCGCCACCGCCGAGCTCGGCCTGCCCGACAACGGCAGCTACCGCGCGTTTGCCGACCTCGGGCGGCGCTACGCGACCTGGAACGTGTTCGCGGCGCCCGAATTCTCGATTGATTCCAGGCGCTGGTGCTTCCCGGTCGCGGGCTGCGTCAGCTACCGCGGCTATTTCGACGAGGCGCGTGCCGCCCGGGAGGCGGACAAGCTGCGCGCACGCGGCTTTGATACGTTCATCGGGCCGTCGATCGCCTACTCGACGCTCGGGCACCTGCGCGACCCGGTGCTGAACACCATGCTGGCCTACGGCGACACGGAGCTTGTCGCCCTCCTGTTCCACGAGCTGGCGCACCAGGCCGTGTACGCCCAGGGCGACAGCGACTTCAACGAGGCGTTTGCGAGCGTGGTCGAGAACGAGGGCGTGCAGCGCTGGCTCGCCCGCGAAGGCAGGCCTGCAGAGCTCGAGAAATTCGTCGCGCTGCGCACACGTCAGGGCGAGGCCACCGGGCTCATGGTGGCCGCGCGCGCGCGGCTCGCCGCGCTGTACGCCGGGCCGCTCATGCCCGGAGCGATGCGCGCGGAGAAGGCCGCCGAGCTGGCGCGGCTGCGCGCGGCGCTGGCGGCGGGCGGGTACCCGGCGGATGGCGAGTTCAACAACGCCCGTCTGGTCGCGGTCGCCACCTACGAGCGTTGCGTACCCGCCCTGCGGGCCGAGCTCGAGCGCCTCGGCAACGACCTGCGAGCGTTCTACGCGACGATGAGGGAACTGGCCGCCCGGCCGCGCCCACGCTACCTGTGCAGAGCTTCCCTAGATCAGGTATTTCGGCAGAACCGCATTCAGGGGCTGGGGCCTGATGCCGAGCCGGGCGAGCCCGTTGACCTTGCAGACGCTGTCGACCGTGAGCGACCGGTAGTTATCGGTCGAGAACGGTTTGCCGGGCACGAAGTCGCAGATCGTCGCCTGCAGCCGCGCGGCGAGGTCCGGCATGCCGATCACCGCGCGCGCAAGACGCAGGCGATCGCGCACCCGGCAGACGATCTCCTGCAGCGTCATCCGGTCGGGTCCGCAGAGCTCGTAGCACTCGCCGGCGGTTGATTCGTCGGCGAGGCCATGCTGGACGGCGGCGACGACGTCTCCTACCCACACCGGCGCCAACCGCGCGCCCGGCCGCGCGAGCGGCAACGCCAGCGGGATCGCGCGCAGCAGCCGCGCGAAGCGATTCGTGAAATCGTCGCCTGGCCCGAAGATCACCGAGGGCTGGAAGATCGTCCACTGCAGGTCCGGGCCGGACTCATCGCGGATCACGCGTTCGCCACGGCCCTTGCTGCGCAGGTAATGGCTTGGGCCGAGCCCGGCATCCGCATTGAGCGCGCTGACGTGCAACAGGCGGTCGACACGCGCACGTCGGCAGGCCTCGATCAGCCTGCGCACCAGCTCGACGTGCACCTTCTCGAAGCCGCGCCCGTTGTGCCCGCGCTCGTTCAGGATCCCGATCAGGTTGATGACCGCCCGCTGCCCGGTGCAGAGCGCCGCGAGCTGGCGCTGGTCGTGAATGTCGGCCGCGACCAGCTTGAGCGAGGGGAGCGGGCCGAGGTGGCGGGCACGGGCCGGGTCGCGCGTCGGCACGGTGATCTGCCAGCCGGCGCGGGCGAGCGCCGCGCACAAGTGCGTGCCGACGAAACCGGAACCGCCGAGCACGCAGATTGAACCCGGTGTCATCGCGCGATTATAGAACTCGCGCCCTTGCCGGCGCGCGCGGGATCCGGCGGGGTTTCCGGCTCGCGAACCCTGCCGGAACTTTAAGGGTTCGCTCGCCGGAACCCCGCCACCTCGCGCGCGCCGGCCACGCGGCGGCGCTCTGGCTCGCGCGCGAGGTGCCGCGGCGATTCGTGCGCGCGCCGGCCGGCCGTAGCGCGCTTGCCTCAGCACGCCAAAGTTCGAGCGCGAGTCAGCGCAGCGGCAGGAGGATGACCTGGCTGCCGCGCTTCAGCTGCACGAGCAGCGTCGCCTGGTCCTTGGCCGCCTCGCGCAGTTCCGCGAGCGAGTTCACGCGCTGCCGGTTGACCGCAACGATCCGGTCGTCCGCCAGCAGCCCCGCCTGCGCGGCCGGGCTTCCCTGCGCGACCTCGCGCACACGCACGCCGCCAGCGGTGTCTTCCGACACCTCCACCAGTTCGGCGCCGGCGAGCGCCGGATGGATGGCGGAAGCATCGGCGATCTGCGCCGCCTCGCGCAGCACGGCGGTGACCGTCCGCGGCTTGCCTTCGCGCAGCAGCCCGACCTCGATGCTGTCGCCGACCTTCAGCATGCCGATGGTCTTGCGCAACTCCGCGTTGGAGCGGACCGGCTCGCCGCGCACGGTGGTGATGACGTCGCCAGGCTCGATGCCGGCCCGGTCCGCGGCTGAGCCCTCGACGACCTGCGAGACCAGCGCGCCCTGGGCATTCTCGGCGAGCCCGAGACTTCTGCGGAAATCGGGCGTCAGGGACAAGGTCATGACGCCGAGCTGCCCGCGGTTGACCTGGCCGGTTTCGATCAGCTGCTCCATGACCGAGCGGACCAGGTTCGACGGGATCGCGAAGCCGATGCCGATATTGCCGCCGGATCCCGACAGGATCGCGGAGTTGATGCCGACCAGGTTGCCGTCGAGCCCGACCAGGGCGCCGCCGGAATTGCCCGGATTGATGGCCGCATCGGTCTGTATGAAGTCCTCGACGCCGTCACGGCTGAGGCCGGTGCGGCCGAGGGCGCTCACGATCCCGGAAGTCACCGTGTGCTGCAGGCCGAAGGGGTTGCCGATGGCGATCACGAAGTCGCCGACCTGGAGTCGCGACGAGTCCGCGAGGTGCATCTCGGCCGGCAGCTTCGCGTCCTTGACGCGCAGCACGGCGACGTCCGAGCGCTCGTCGCTGCCCACGACCTCGGCCTTGAGCTCGACGTCGTCCACCAGCGTGATCGTGATTTCGCTGGCGTTCTTCACGACATGGGCATTGGTGACGATGTAGCCATTCCTGGCGTCGACGATCACGCCGGAGCCGGCGCTCCGGAACTCGCGGTCGCGTGGCTGACCGAAGAAGCGGCGGAAATCCGGGTCGTCGAAGAACGGATGGCGCGGCGCGGCGACCGTGCCGCGCACGGCGATGTTGACCACCGCCGGCGAGGCGTTCCTGATGACCGGGGCGAAGGAGGGCAGCGTCGCCTGCGCGGAAACTGCCGCGGAAATCGTGAAAATGGCTGCGGCCCCAACGGCCGCGATGATCTTGTTCATGGCGCCAGACCTCGGTGGACGCGTTCTCAGACCGGACCCTGCCAGCGCAAGTTCCGATGCGCGCGAGGCTTGATTTTCCCGCGTGCGAGCGCGCTCGTGTACGAATCCGCTGGTATTTTTCGGCTTTTTCTGCACACAAGATGTTGTACTGCGCAGAAACAGGGCGTGTTGCGGGCATGGCGCGGCGCTCGACCGGAAATTGCCTGAAGTGCCAGCAGTAACTTATTGATTAATAACGAGTATCGAGAAGCGTTTTTTTTTATAAGGAAATCCTTGACACCACCCGCCTTGCGGAAATAATTTCACAACCCTGACACAAGATCTTGTAGTCGCCGTCCGAAAGCGGAACCGGCCGGCAGAAGAGTCAGGGAGCCACGTGAAATCGGACGCAGGCGGCGCCAGGGAGCGCATGCCGGGGTGAGATTTCTCCGGCGAATGCACGGGTCGCGGGGACGAGGGGAGCAGCGCGGGAAAAATGAGCACAGCGGTCAGGATCGAGCACAAGGACGTTGAGGAGATTCCCTTCCAGGAGGCGTCGCTCGACATTTGGGACCGGAAGTACCGGTTGACTGCCAAGGACGGCACGCCGATCGACGCGTCGATGGACGACACCTTCGCGCGTGTGGCGAGGACGCTTGCCGAGGTCGAGGAACCCGCGCAGCGCGAGGCGATGTTCGAGCGCTTCCTGTGGGCGCTGCGCAAGGGCGCGATCCCGGCGGGACGCATCATGTCGAACGCGGGCGCGCTCGAGCACAAGCCGGCGACCTCGACGATCAACTGCACGGTCTCGGGCACCATCCATGACTCGATGGACGACATCCTCAACAAGGTGCACGAGGCCGGTCTCACGCTGAAGGCGGGCTGCGGCATCGGCTACGAGTTCTCGACGCTCCGTCCGCGCGGCGCCTACGTCGCGGGCGCGGGAGCGCACACCTCCGGCCCGATGTCCTTCATGGAAATCTACGACAAGATGTGCTTTACCGTCTCCTCCGCGGGCGGCCGCCGCGGGGCGCAGATGGGCACCTTCGACGTCGGCCACCCGGACGCCGTGGACTTCATCCGCGCCAAGCGCGAGAACGGCCGGCTGCGCCAGTTCAACCTCTCGCTGCTGGTGACCGACGAGTTCATCGAGGCGGTGCGCGGCGAGCGCGAATGGAAACTCGCCTTTCCGCTATCGCGGCGCGAGTACGACCCGGCGCAGCACGACCTGCACGACCCGGCGGCCTTCGTCTGGCGCGAGTGGCCGGACGGCGAGAGCTACGTCACGAACGACGAGGGCTTGGTCGCCTGCAGGATCTACAAGACCCTGCCGGCGCGCCGCCTGTGGGACGTCATCATGGCGTCCACCTACGACTTCGCCGAGCCCGGCTTCGTGCTCGTGGACCGGGTCAACGAGATGAACAACAACTGGTGGTGCGAGAACATCCGCGCCACAAATCCTTGCGTGACGGCGGATACCTGGATCGCCACCGCGGAAGGTCCGCGGCAGGTTGCGGATCTGCTCGGCAGGCCGTTCATGGCGCGCGTGGATGGCCGCGATCATGCCTCCGGCCCCGGGGGTTTCTTCCGCACGGCGGAAAAGGATGTCGTGCGGCTCGAAACAGCCGAGGGCTACAGCCTGCGCCTGACGGCCGACCATCGCCTGAGACGGGTTGCGTCCTTCGTTGGCGAGCGGACGCTGACCGAATGGTGCAGCGCTGGCGATCTGCGCCCCGGCGACCGGGTGCTGCTCAACGACCACCGCGCCGGCGCGTCCTGGTCGGGCGCCCATGGTTTCGGCCAAGGCTACCTGCTCGGACTCCTGCTGGGTGACGGCACGCTCAAGGCCGACAAGGCCGCGCTCTGTGCCTGGTTGCCGGCGGTTGCCGCGAATGCCGGCCCCGAGGCGGCGGATGCCGGCGTCCGTTCCATGATGGAGGCCGCGCTCGCCGCCGCCCGGGAGCTGCCGCACCGGTCTGACTTTGCCGGCTGGTCCGCGGTTGCCGGCCGGTCGGGGTACCGCCTCGCGCTCGGCGCCGTCCGCAGCCTCGCTCTCGAGTTCGGCATGCGCCCTGGCGCGAAGTCCGTGACCGCCGCGATGGAGCGTGCATCGAGCGAATTCCAGCGCGGACTGTTGCGCGGCCTGTTCGATACCGACGGCAGCGTGCAAGGGAGCCAGGCGAAGGGCGTCAGCGTGCGCCTGTCGCAGTCCGATTCCGCGACACTCGCAGCCGCGCAGCGCATGCTGCTGCGGCTCGGCATCGCCTCGTGGATATACCGGGATCGCCGCGACGCCGGGTGGGTGTCGCTTCCGGACGGAAGGGGCGGCAGGGCGTCCTATGCGACGGCTCCCCAGCACGAACTGGTCATTTCGGGTGAAAACCTCGCGCGGTTTGCCGAGGTGGTCGGTTTCGCGGACAGCGCCAAGTCCGCGCGGCTCGCAGCGCTGCTCGCCGGCTATCGGCGCGCGCTGAACCGCGAACGCTTCGTCGCGCGGGTGACGGCCGTGCACGGCGACGGCCGTGCGGACGTGTACGACTGCCGCGTGCCCGGCATCAATACCTTCGACGCCAACGGTCTGCATGCCCACAACTGCGGCGAGCAGCCGCTGCCGCCCTACGGCTCCTGCCTGCTCGGCTCGGTTAACCTGACGCGCTTCGTGCGCCGGCCGTTCACGGACGAGGCCAGCTTCGACTGGGACGAATACCGCGAGGTGGTTCGGACCTTCACCCGCATGCTCGACAACGTGGTCGAGATCAACGGCCTGCCGCTCGGCCGCCAGCGCGACGAGATCGCGCGCAAGCGCCGGCACGGCATGGGTTTCCTGGGCCTCGGCTCCACCATCACGATGCTCGGCATGAAGTACGGCTCGCCGGAGTCGGTCGCCTTCACCGAGAACGTGTCGCGCGAGATGGCGATCGCCGGCTGGGAGGCGGGGCTCGAGCTCGCCCGCGAGAAGGGGCCGGCGCCGATCATGAACGAGGAGTTCACGGTCACGCGCGCCATGCTGAGGAAGCGCCCGGAGATGGCGCGCGACGGCTGGAAGACCGGTGACCGCGTGCCGGGCCGCATCCTGCACGCGCGCTACAGCCGCTACATGCGCCGCGTCGCCGAGGTCGCGCCAGAGCTCGTCAAGCAGCTCGAGGCGGTGGGCAGCCGGTTCACGCACCACAGCTCGATCGCGCCGACCGGCACCATCTCGCTCTCGCTTGCGAACAACGCCAGCAACGGCATCGAGCCGTCGTTCGCGCACCACTATTTCCGCAACGTGATCCGCGAGGGCAAGAAGTCGAAGGAGCGCGTCGACGTCTGGTCCTTCGAGCTGCTCGCCTATCGCGAGCTCGTGAACCCGCGGGCAATGCCGGGCTCCAGCAACGCGGCCGAGGCGCTGCCGGGCTACTTCGTCACCGCGGACGAGATCGGCCCGCGCGAGCACGTCGAGATCCAGGCCGCCGCGCAGCGCTGGGTGGATTCCTCGATCTCGAAGACCGCGAACGTGCCGACCGACTTCCGCTATGAGGACTTCAAGGACATCTACCTGTTCGCCCATGAAAAGGGACTCAAGGGCTGCACGACGTTCCGCTTCAATCCCGAGGCGCACCAGGGCGTGCTCGTGAAGGAGGACGACCTCAGGAACACCGTCTACGTCTTCACGCTGGAGGACGGCTCCGAGATCGAGGTCCGGGGTGACGAGGAAATCGAATACGACGGCGAGATCCACACCGCCGCCAACCTGTATGACGCGATCAAGGAAGGCTACTACGGCCGCTTCTGAGCGCGCGAGGAACCGACATGAGCCGCATCAAGATCGAGAAGAAGATCGTCAAGTACCACGTGCAGAAGCCGGAGGCCGAGAAGCCGGCGGCCAGGGAGGCGCGCGAGGGCAAGGTGCTGCGCAAGGAAGGCGGCGGCAAGGTGCTGCGCATCCACGAGAAGCTCGAGCGGCCCGAGGTGCTGATCGGCTCCACCTATAAGATCAAGACCCCGGTCTCCGACCACGCGATGTACCTGACGATCAACGACATCGTGATGAACGAGGGCACGGAGCACGAGCACCGGCGGCCGTTCGAAATCTTCATCAACTCGAAGAACCTCGACCACTTCCAGTGGATCGTCGCGCTGACGCGCGTCATTTCGGCCGTGTTCAGGAAGGGCGGCGAAGTCGTGTTCCTGACCGAGGAGCTGAAGGCCGTGTTCGACCCGCGCGGCGGCTACTGGCAGCCGGGCGGGAAATTCATGCCCTCGATCGTGGCCGAGATCGGCTACGTCGTGGAGCGTCACTTGCAGTCGATCGGGCTGATGCAGAAGCCCGGCCTCGACGACGCACAGCGCATGCTGGTCGAGGCGAAGCGCAAGGAGTACGAGGACCGCCACAAGCAGCAGGACGCGTTTGCCGAGTCGGGCTATCCCGAAGGCGCGCAATTGTGCGCCAAGTGCAGCACGGCTGCGGTGGTGCTGATGGACGGCTGCATGACCTGCCTGTCCTGCGGTGAGTCGAAGTGCGGATGAACAACGGACATTTTTTTCACGCGCCAGCCGGGTCCCCGCCCGGCGGCACCTGACACAGGGGCTGCGCGTGACCTCCCAGGCGGCCTTCGGGCCGCCTTTTTTCCTCTGGTGCCGGGTCGCACTTATCGTACTTATGCGGGCTAGCAGCCGTCGATTGAACGCCAGCGGCGTCAGCATAAGTACGATAAGTGCGACCCGGCACCATTCTTTCCTCGCCGCCGCGCTGCTGCTCGCCGGCTGCGTGACGGAGCGCGGGTATGAGGGCCCGGCGCTCGCGGCGGACGAGCGCGTCCTGGTGCGTGCCGATCCGGTCGTGAGCGCCGGCGCGCCGGTGCAGGTCCGCCTGCGCCGGGTCGACGGCCGCGAGCTGGGGCTCGCAGCGAGCCAGGTGGAACTGCCGCCCGGCAAGCACGAATTCCTCGTTGACTGCCGCGTGGCCGAAAGCGGTTCGGTGCGCCGCTTCACCGTCAGCGCGGAACTTGAGGGTGGCGGCCGCTACCGCCTGGTCGCGCAGGCCACCACGCGGAATTGTGAGGCGGTCGAATTGATCGGCGACTGACCGGCCGGCGCGGGGCGTTATAATGTCTCGCGACATGTATCGCAAGTTGTTGATTTTGATGATTGTCGCGGCGCCGCTGGCCGCGGCGCGCGCCGACTCGATGGGCAGCATCGCGGGTCCCGCCGGCATGTTGCAGCCGGTCGACCGCGTGGTGGTGCACAAGGCGAAGCGGCTCCTCGAGATGTACCGCGACGGCGCCGTCGTCGCGAGTTACAAGGTTTCGCTTGGCCTCATGCCGACCGGCCAGAAACAGCGCGAGGGCGACCTCCGCACGCCCGAGGGCAGCTACCGGCTGACGCGCCGCAACGCCGAGAGCGATTTTTTCCTCGCCGTCCAGGTGTCCTACCCGGAAGCCGCCGACATCGCGCAGGCGCGCAGGAACGGCTGGGCACCCGGCGGCGCGATCATGGTGCACGGCCTCCCGAACCTGCTGAAGTATTCGCGCGATCGCTACCTCAGCACCGACTGGACCGACGGCTGCATCGCGCTCTCCAACGAAGACATGCTCGATTTCTGGCTGCTGACGGGGCAGGGCACGCCGATCGAGATCCGGCCGTGACCGGATACCCGGGGAGCGACCTCGCGGCCATCGTGCATGCGCGGGTCTCGCCGAAGGGCGTGCTCGACAACCTGTCGCAGCAGGAGGTCGACAAGCTGCTCGACCGCGGCCAGGGCGGCCTCTACCCGCTGTTCCGCCGCTGCGCGCTCGCGGTGCTGAACTCCGGCACGCTGATCGACGATGCGCGCCTGATCTTCGACGCCTACAAGGACTTCGAGCTGCGCATCGTGCGCGAGCCCTGGGGCATCAAGCTCGAGATGCAGCATGCCCCGGGCAGCGCGTTCGTCGACGGCGAGATGATCAAGGGCGTCAAGGAGCACCTGTTCTCGGTGCTGCGCGACATCGTCTATACGCACAACGAGATCGGCGCGCGCTTCGACCTGGACGATCCCGCCAGCGTCACCAACGCGATCTTCTGCATCCTGCGCAATGCCCGCGCGCTCGAGTACAAGGGGCGCCCGGACCTGGTCGTGTGCTGGGGCGGCCACTCGATCCCGCGTGAGGAGTACGACTACACCAAGCTGGTCGGCTACGAACTCGGCCTGCGGGGCCTCTCGGTGTGCACCGGCTGCGGTCCCGGCGCGATGAAGGGCCCGATGAAGGGCGCGACGATCGGCCACTCCAAGCAGCGGATCCGCGACGGGCGCTACATCGGCATCACCGAGCCGGGGATCATCGCTGCCGAGCCGCCCAACCCGATCGTCAACCAGCTGGTGATCATGCCGGACATCGAGAAGCGCCTGGAGGCCTTCGTCCGGCTGTGCCACGGGATCATCGTGTTCCCCGGCGGCGCGGGCACGGCCGAGGAAATCCTGTACCTGCTCGGTATCCTGCTGGATCCGGGGAACGCCAACCAGCCGCTGCCGCTCGTATTCACCGGCCCGCGCGAGAGTGCCGGCTACTTTCGCCAGCTCGACCGCTTCATCGGCCGGACGCTCGGCGAGGAAGCCCGGCAGCGTTACCGCATCGTCGTCGACGACCCGGCCGAAGTCGCGCGCGAGATGCAGCGCGGCTTCGACGCGGTGCGCCGTTCGCGCCGTCGCGCCGGCGACGCCTACAACTACAACTGGCTGCTGAAGATCCCGCGCGATTTCCAGCAGCCGTTCGAGGTGAGCCACGCGGCGATGGCCGGGCTCACGCTCACGATGGACCAGCCGGTGCACGAGCGCGCCGCGAATCTGCGTCGTGCCTTTTCCGGCATCGTCGCCGGCAACGTCAAGGAACGCGGCATCCGGTTGATCGAGGACAGGGGCCCGTTCGTGATCCATGCGACGCCGGAGATCGCGGGACCCCTCGACGAGCTGCTGCGCGGCTTCGTCGCCGAGCGGCGCATGAAATTGGTCGGCGAGTACTGTCCGAGCTACCGCATCGCCTGATTGCGCCGCAGGCGGGGTTTCATGCCCCGGGACCTGTGATGCAGTTCCTGTTTGCCTCGCCCCGTGCCGCGTAACTTGCGTGTCATGAAGCCGGTTCAGGTTGGGCAAGCGTGAGCGACATCAAGGTTACGCCACCCGGCGGCCGCGACCGCGGCGGCCCCGAGCCCGCGCCGCGCCTGCCGCGCCGCAGCCCGGTCAGCCGGCACGGCGCGATCTCGCGCGAGCTCACGAAGTACTCAAACTACAAGTCCTGGGCCGAGAAGGCGCGCGGCGCTTTCGCGGCCGACCCTGATACGACCTCTGCCAGCGGCGGGCACGGCCGCCGCTCCACCGACCGCTGAGCCGCCATGGAGCGCCTGGTCCAGCTGCTCGACGAGCTCGAAGACCTGCTGTCCCTCCTGCGCCATCAACTCAGCCTCTGGCCCGGTCTCTAGCCCCGCTGCCGCGCTGAACGCAGCCGCAAGGGGGACTGTCCCCCCCGGCTTTCGCTGCTATCGTTGCGGCATGACCCGCACGCTCGTCTCTGCCCTTGCAGTCGCCGTGCTCACCGCCGCGGCGCACGCCCAGACACCGGAATCGCCGCCGCCGGCGGCCGCCGAGCCGACCGTGCTGGTGACCGATCTTGTGCCAGGCATCGGCGAAGAAGCCCTGCCCGGCAAGGTGGTGATCGTGCACTACACCGGCTGGTTGCACGATCCTGCGGCGCAGGACCACCGCGGCCGCAAGTTCGACAGCTCGCGGGACCGCGGCCAGCCGCTGTCCTTCCCGCTCGGGGCCGGCCGGGTGATCCCCGGCTGGGAACAGGGGCTGCCCGGCATGAAGGTCGGCGGCTCGCGCCGGCTCGTGATCCCGCCATCGCTCGCCTACGGCGCCCGTGGCGCCGGCAACGGCGCGATTCCGCCGCACGCGACGCTCGTGTTCGACGTCGAGCTGCTCGCCGTCGAGATCGTGACCTTCAAGGCAGGCCAGTAACCTGCGCCCAGGTGACCATGAACTCTGCAGTCCGGCTCGCGGCCCTGGCCGCCCTCCTGCCAGCGAGCGCCGCCCCGGCGGCGACGCTGGTCCACGCGGGCCGCATGATTGACGCGGTGAGCGCCTCGCCGCGCGAGCGCGTGACCATCGTGGTCGAGGGCGGGCGCATCCAGGCGATCGAGGCCAGGTTCCGCGCGGCAGGCGCCGGCGACGAGGTCGTGGACCTGTCGCAGGCCACGGTACTGCCCGGCTTCATGGACATGCACGTGCACCTCACCGGCGAGTACAGCCGAAGCAGCGAGCTCGACAGCGTCAAGAAGAGCGAGGCGGACCGCGCCTACGATTCCACCGTTTACGCGCAGCGCACCCTCTTGGCGGGCTTCACGACCGTGCGCAACGTCGGCGATCAGTGGAACCTCTCGACCGCGCTCAAGCGCGCTATCGAGGGCGGCAAGGTCAGGGGACCGCGCATCTTCACCGCCGGCCGGTCGATCGGCACCCGCGGCGGCCACGCGGATGCAACCAATGCCTTCGGGCCGTTCCTGACCAGCGACGACCCGCGCCTCGACACGGTCTGCAGCGGCGCGGATGGCTGCCGCGAGGCGGTCCGCCAGCGCTACCAGGACGGCGCCGACTCGATCAAGATCACCGCGACCGGCGGGGTGCTGTCGATCGCGAAGTCGGACAGTGCGCCGCAGTTCACGGACCAGGAGCTGGCCGCCGTCGTCTCCACGGCGCACGACTACGGCATGAAGGTGGCGGCCCACGCGCACGGCGCCGAGGGCCTGAAGCGTGCGGTCAGGGCAGGCATCGACTCGGTCGAGCACGGCACATTCATGGATGACGAGGCGATCCGCCTCATGAAGGAGAAGGGCACGCATTACGTGCCGACGATTTCCGCGGGCCGCTGGGTCTACGAGCAGGCCCAGGACCCGACGTACTTCCCGGCGATCGTGCGCCCCAAGGCGCTGGCCGTGGGGCCGCAGATCCAGCAGACCTTCGGCAAGGCCTGGCACGCAGGGGTCACCATCATGTTCGGCACGGACTGCGGCGTGTGCGCGCACGGCGATAATGCGAAGGAATTCGGCCACATGGTCGAGGCGGGCATGCCGGTCATGGACGCGATCCGCTCCGCGACCATCGTCCCGGCCCGCTATCTCGGCATCGACGACCGGCTCGGCAGCGTCGAGGCCGGCAAGCTCGCCGACCTCGTCGCCGTGCCAGGCAATCCCCTCGACGATGTCCACGTGCTGGAGCGCGTGTCCTTCGTGATGAAGGACGGCGTCATCTACAAGCGTTGATCGCCGGCGGACTCACGCGCTGCGCTGCGCGGATCCGGCGCGGGGGTCCACCCGAGCGAGCGAATGTCCGTTCATCTGAGCTCGCGAGGGCTGAGTCCCCCGCGCCGGATCCGCGCAAGGTCGTGCATGAGTACATCGACAGTCAAGGTTGAGAAAGTCGTCATCGAGGGGCCCGCCGGCGCCATCGAGGCGATGATCGAGCGCCCGTCGGGCGCGCGCGGCGACATCGCTGCAGTCTGCTGCCATCCGCACCCGCTGTACGGCGGGACGATGCAGAACAAGGTCGTGCACACGCTGGCGCGCGCCTGCCAGGACCAGCGCGTGACCAGCGTGCGGTTCAACTTCCGCGGCGTCGGCTCGAGCGCGGGCCGCCACGACGACGGCGTCGGCGAGAGCGAGGACGCGGCGGTGGTCGCGGACTTCGCGATGCGCGCGACCGGCGTCGCGCGGCTCTGGTCGCTCGGCTTCTCGTTCGGCGGGTTCGTCGCCTACCGGCTCGCGACCCTGCGCGACGCCGCGGCACTGGTGACCGTCGCGCCGCCGGTGCAGCGCTTCGACTTCACGCGGCTGCCGGTCCCGCGCGCGCCCTGGCTGGTCGCGCAGGGCGACGCGGACGACCTGGTCGACCACGAGCGCGTCCTCGCCTGGACAAGGAGCCTGGACCCGGCGCCCGAGGTCAGGATCCTGCCGGGTGCGGAGCATTTCTTCCACGGCCGCCTGACCGAGCTGCGCTCGATACTGGGCGGGTGGCTCGCGGCGCGGGCCGCGGAAAACGGCTGAAAAGGCCTGAAAAACCAACGGGGCGGCCGGGGCCGCCCCGTCGCTTCTCGAAACGCGGAAACGGACGAGCGGGCTCAGCCCACCATCTCGTTGAGGTTCTTGAGGGCGCGGATACGCACCTTCCTCGAGGCGGGCTTCGCGTTGATGGTCATCTTCTCGCCCGTGAACGGGTTGACGCCCTCGCGCGCCTTGGTGGCGGCCTTCCTCACGACGCGCATCTTGCACAGGCCCGGCAGCGTGAACACGCCGTTGCCCTTGAGCGACTTCTTGATCTGGTCGCCGAGCGCCTCGAGCACCGCACTGACCTGCTTCTTGCTGAGGTTCGTCTTGGCAGCGACCGCCGCAACGATCTGCGACTTCGTCGGAGCCGCATTCTTTTTCGCCATTGAGTAGTCTCCTGTAGTTTTGTCGACGACGGGGCGATCCCGCCAAATCAATTCCGGGCGCACCATACCACGGAAAAACCCGCTGCATAAGAGGGGTGACAGCGATTTGAAGCGGTTTTTTACGGGTCGGCGTGCGGGTCGGAATTCACTCGAGCCGGAACTCCCTTGTCAAGCGCGCGCGCAGCACCGGCCCCGCGGCGGTGGCCTGCGCGCGAATCTCGATCGTGACCGGCATGCGATGGCGCAGTTCGACCGGCGCGAGCCAGGTCGGCCCGCCGGGATCGTCGTGGCGCGCGAGCACGAGCGCACGCCGCTCGCCGGTGAGCGCGACCGATTCGGCCGCCAGGGACTCGGCGCTGACGCGGCGGCCGGCCGGCGTGTCCAGGCGCTCGAGCGTGACCGCCAGCAGAGCTAGATTGCGTCTCTGCTCAATGCCGTAACTGCCTGCAATCGCTGCCGGGAGATCGGTCGACTGCGTGAGCGCGTAGCGCAGGCGGTAGCCGCCCGCCTCGACGAAACCCGGATCCTCGTAGCTCGCCGCCGGCGGCGGCGGCGCAGTACCGCCGCCGCAGCCGGTCAGGGCAAGACCGAGGGCGAGAGCGGCGATGCGGGTGTTGCCCGCAACCCACAGGCGGGCGGCGGGTGAAATCATGGTTCAGCCGATCAGGATACGGAGCGCCTGCAGCCCGACGATCGCGACCAGCGGCGAGAAGTCGAGTCCGCCGATCACGGGCAGTACCCGCCGCAACGGGCCGAGCACCGGTTCGCACAGCGCGGTGAGCAGGGCATTTGCCGGGTTGCGTACGCCGGGGGCGACGAAGGAGAGCAGCGCGTAGACGAAGATGAGGACCGTGTAGAGCAGCAGGGTGGACAGCGCAAGCGTGCGCAGCGCCTCCACGGCGAGCGGCGCGAACGGGAACACGGCCCCGGTCCGCATCCGGAACAGCACCAGCGTGGCCGTGAACTGGACGGCCAGGAGCGCAACCAGCGAGGCGGTATCGAAGCGCCCGATCGGCGGCAGGATCCTGCGCAATGGAAGCACGAGCCAGTTGGTGAGCGCGAGGACCGCCTGGGCGAGCGGGTTCCGGAAGTCGGCGCGCCAGAGCTGCAGCAGCAGGCGCAACAGGAATGCGTAGGCGAGGAATGTGAAGGCCGAATCGGCCAGGAAGTAGAGCGCGTCCATGGGTGGATTCTAGCCGCGCGCGCCGAACACCGCGGTGCCGATGCGCAGATGGGTCGCGCCCTCGGCGATCGCCGACTCGAAGTCGCCGCTCATCCCCATCGACAGCACGTCGAGGCGGTGGCCGGCCGCGTTGAGGCCTTCCGCGAGGCGCCGCAACTCGCGGAACCAGCGCCGCTGGCGCGCTGGGTCCGTTTCCTCGGGGGGCAGGCACATGAGCCCGCGCAGCCGCAACTGCGGCAGCCGCGTCACGGCTTCCGCGAGCGCGCCGAGCCCCGCGGGCGCGACGCCCGACTTGGACGACTCGTCGCCGACGTGCACCTGGATGCAGACCTCGAGCGGGGGCAACGCCGCGGGGCGCTGCGCCGAGAGGCGCTCGGCGATCCGCAGGCGGTCCACGGTGTGCACCCAGTCGAAGAGCTGCGCGACGTCGCGCGTCTTGTTGGTCTGCAGCGCGCCAATGAAGTGGCGGCGGAAAGTACGGCCTGCCAGCGCGTCGAAGTGCGTGCGCGCCTCCTGCAGGTAGTTCTCGCCGAGATCGGCGAGCCCCGCATCCAGCGCCGAGCGCAGCCGCTCGAGCGGTTGTGACTTGGCGACGCCGACCAGGGTGATGCTCGCGGGATTGCGGGACGCGGTACGGGCCGCGACCGTGATGCGCTCCCGCACCGATGCGAGGGCGGCAGCCGGATTCTGCGGAGTAGTTAACATATTGGTGCGCTGCCACCGGGCCTATACTGCCCCCGGTCCCAGAGTTCCGCGGCGCGGTGCCCCGGAACCTCGTGCCGTGCACCGAGCCAGGGAGCCCTGATGGCCGTCGACATCGCCCAACTCTTGGCCTTCGCCGTCGAGAACAACGCGTCCGACCTCCACCTGTCCGCAGGCGTGCCGCCCATGATCCGCGTGGACGGCGACGTCAAACGCGTGAACATGCCGCCGCTGACGCACAAGGAAGTGCACAGCATGGTGTACGACATCATGAACGACAAGCAGCGGAAGATATACGAGGAGTTCTTCGAGACCGACTTCTCGTTCGAGATCCCGAATCTCGCGCGCTTCCGCGTCAACGCCTTCAACCAGAACCGCGGCGCCGGCGCCGTGTTCCGCAACATTCCATCGGTGATCAAGTCGCTCGACGACCTGCATGCACCGAAGGTATTCAAGGATCTGTGCATGCTGCCGCGCGGGCTGGTGCTGGTCACCGGACCGACCGGATCCGGCAAGTCCACGACGCTCGCGGGCATGATCGACTACGTGAATGTCAATCGCCCCGACCACATCATCACGATCGAGGATCCGATCGAGTTCGTGCACGAGTCGAAGCGCAGCCTTATAAACCAGCGCGAGGTCGGGCTCGACACGCGCTCATTCAGCCGCGCGCTGCGCGCCGCAATGCGCGCCGCGCCGGACGTGATCCTGATTGGCGAGATCCGCGACCGCGAGACCATGGAGTCGGCGATCGCGCTGGCCGGAACCGGCCATCTCGCCATCGCGACGCTGCACGCCAACAACTGCGCCGAGACGCTCGACCGCATCATCAACCTGTTCCCGCGCGACCAGCATGCGCAGATCTTCCTCGACCTGTCGCAGTACCTGCGCGCCATCGTCTCGCAGCGCCTGGTGCGCGGCCGCAACAAGAAGCGCGTGGCCGCCGTCGAGGTGATGCTGAACACGCCGCACATCCAGGACCTGATCAAGAGGGGCGATGTGATCGCGGTGAAGGAAGCGATGCAGTCGTCCAACGAGCGCGGCATCCAGAAGTACGACACGGCGCTCCTGCACCTCTACAGGGAGGGCAAGATCGACATCGAGGAGGCACTCAACAACGCCGACTCGCGCACCAACCTCGAGGCGCGCATTAACTTCGGGTAGTCGTTGCCCGGCCGCGCGAACTTCGCGCCGGTCGGGGACCCTCGCTCGCTCAGCCGGAAAGAATTCGCTCGCTCGGGGACCCGCCCGGCGCTCGTTCGTGCAGCCGGAACGTCGGCTGCGCGGCGCTCGCGCGCGCCGGACTCAGCCGCTAAAGACTGCGGTGGCGTCGAAGACGGGCCCGTCGACGCACACGCGCTTCATGGCGGGACCGTCGGGCGTCTGCACGAGCACGGTGCAGCCGGCGCAGCCGCCGACGCCGCAGGCCATGTTCTCCTCGAGCGAGACCTGGCAGGGCACGCCGTGTTTGCGCGCGAGTGCGGCGACGGCGACCAGCATGCCGTGCGGCCCGCAGGTGAAGATCTCGGCCCCAGGGCGCGCTTTCGCATCGAGGGAGGAGAGCCAGGCTTCGGCCAGTTCGGTGACGTAGCCGCGATGGCAGCCCGGGAATCCCGACAGGCTCGCGAGACGCGAGGGCACGCCGAGCGATTCGAGCAGCGGCATCGCCGCAGTTGTTCCGGCCGGGAGCCCGGGCGCGGGCAGCTGCGAGGTCGCGAGCTCGAACGGGAAGGGCAGTTCCGATCCCATGAGCACGAGCGGCGAGTACCCGCGCTCGGTGGCGATCCGCTCGGCGAGGAATACCATAGGCGGGATGCCGACGCCGCCGCCGACCAGTAGCAGGCGCGGCCGCGCGGGGTCGACGCGGAAGCCCTGCCCGATAGGACCCAGGCAGGAAAGCGTTTCGCCGGGCCGGCGTAGCGCCAGCTCGGCAAGCCCGTGGCCGACGACCTTGTAGAGCACCTCGATCCAGCCGGCCGCGCGGTCGGCGCGCATGACCGAAAGCGGCCGGCGCATCGGCAGGTCGGGCTCGCAGGTCAGGTGCACGAAACTGCCGGGCGTCGCCGCGGCGGCGCAGCGCGGCGCGGCGAGCCGCAGCACGTACTGGGCGCCGGGGAATGCCCGGTGTTCGAGGACGGCGGTGTCCTCGAGGAAGATGGTGCCGCGGTGCGGGCGTTCGGCGCTCATGGCTTGCGGCGCGAGGCGGCGAGGGCCTCGAGTACCGCCATGCGCACGGCGACGCCGTTCGCGACCTGCCGGCGGATCAGCGACTGCGGGCCGTCGGCGACCTCGGAGTCGATCTCGACGCCGCGGTTCATCGGGCCGGGGTGCATCACGATCGCGTCCGGAGCCGCGAGCGCGAGTCGCGCGGCCGTCAGGCCGAAGTCGCGGTGGTAGGCGGCGAGGTCGACCGGGCCGCTGCCCGCGCGCTCGTGCTGGATGCGCAGCATCATCACGACGTCGGCGCCGGCGATGCCATCCTCCATCGACTCGAAACGGCGCGCGCCCTCGAATGCGCCGGCTGCGGGCATCATGGCTCGCGGCGCGACGATGCGGAGCTCGGCGCAGCCGAGCGTCGCGAGCGCGCGGTGCGCCGAGCGGGCGACGCGCGAGCGCGCGATGTCGCCGACGATTGCGACCCGGGCACGGCCGATGTCGCCTTTCGCCTGGCGGACGGTCAGGGCGTCGAGCAGGCCCTGCGTCGGGTGGGAGAGGTGGGCTTCGCCGGCGGACACGACCGCTGCCTCGCCGTCGACGGCGCGCGCGACCATGTCCTGGACGCCGGCCTCGGCGTCGCGGATCACGAACACGTCGACCCGCATCGCGAGCAGCGTGTAGACGGTGTCGAGTAGCGTCTCGCCCTTGGCGCGCGAGGACAGTGTGATCTCGAAATTCACGACGTCGGCGCCCTGGCGCAGCGCCGCGAGTTCGAACGAGGCGCGCGTGCGGGTCGAGGGCTCGCCAAACAGGTTGGCGACCGTGAGCCCGCGCAGCGCGTCATTCTTCACCGGTTGCGCGGCGAACACCGCGGCGCGGTCGAGGAGCGACTCGAGCAGCGCGCGCGGCAGGCCGTCGAGCGTGACGAGATGCCGCAGCCGGCCGGCCGCGTCGGTCTGTGCCAGGGGGAAGTTCATGCGCGGGGCTGCGCAGGCATGGCGCGGAGCCATTGCAGGAGGAGCAGGCGCGCGGCCTCGCGGTCGACCTCGCCGCGCCGCACGCGCTTCGCCTTCGCGCCGCTGCGACGGCGCTCGCGCAGGTCGTCCTCCGCCTCGCGCGACGTCAGTCTTTCGTCCACCCGGTGAACCTCGATCCCGTACCGGCCGACGAGCTGGTCGGCGAACCGCAGGGCCGCCGTCGTGAGGCGGGCGTCGCGGCCGGCCATATTATAGGGAACGCCGGCGACGATCGTCGCTGGCCGCCAGGCGGCGACGACCCGGTCGATCGCCCGCCAGTCGGGCTCGCCGTCCGCGGCGGCGATCGTCTCGAGCGCCTCTGCCGTGCCGGTCAGGGTGTTGCCGACCGCGACGCCGATGCGCCGCAGGCCGTAATCGAAAGAGAGCACCGTCCTCGCGGCCGGCGCGGGCATGGGGCTGCCCTCAGGCACGCCCCGCCTGGGTGCTGATGCGGGAGAGCTCGACGCCCAGCAGCCGCGCCGCGGCGTGCCAGCGCTGCTCGAACGGGAGCTCGAAGATCAGCGCGTCGTCGCAGGGCACGGTGAGCCAGGCGTTCTGCAGCAGTTCCTCGTCGAGCTGTCCCGCCTCCCAGCCCGCGTAGCCGAGCGCGATCACCGCCTGCTCCGGGCCATCGCCCTGCGCCATCGAAGCGAGCACGTCGCGGGAGGTGGTCACGTGCAGCGTGTCGGACACCTGCATCGTGGATTCCCACCGGCGCGGCCCCGGCCGGTGCAGCACGAAGCCGCGGTCGCGCTGCACGGGCCCGCCTGCCAGCACCGGCATGCCGCGCAGCCGCGCGTCCTCGGTGGGCAGCGCGAGCTGGTCGAGCACTTCGGACATGCGCATCTCGAGCGGGCGGTTGATGACCAGGCCAAGCGCGCCGCGCTGGTTGTGCTCGCAGATGAGCGTCACGCTGTGCGAGAAGTTGGGATCCGCGAGCGACGGCATCGCGACCAGGAGCTGGTTGCCCAGATATTCGCCGGTGGCCATGCAGCTAGTATCGGCCTACGGTGCAGGCACTTCAACCGACGACCCCGTGAGGCGGCCGCCGACAAAGCGCCATTCGTAGGCGAAACGCAGGACCTCGTACCGGGCGGCAAGGTCCTCGGGAAAAGCCTCGAACGGGGTCGCGAGCTTCAATATGTCCATTGCGGCGCGGTCGAGTTCGCCGTAGCCGCTGGAGCGGCGCACGTCGGCCCGCACCAGGCCGCCGCTCGAGGCGAGCACCACCTCGATCACCGGATTGCCGGACAGCTTGCTGCGCCGCGCGGCGTTCGGGAAGTTGATGGTACCGACCTGCTCGATGCGGCGCTTCCAGGCGTTTAGATACACCGCCACCTCGGAGACCCGCGTGTTGGGCGTGACGAGCAGCTCCCGGCGCGGCGCCCCCTTGAGCTGGAGCTTCGCGTCCGTGCTGCTGCCCGCGAATGGCGACGCACTGCCCGCGAACGACTCGAGCGGCAGCACGGCGGGCGGGGTCTGTCGGCCTGCCACGGCGGCGGCGAAGCGGGGCTCGCCGCCGCGGCCCGCGAGCAGCTCGCCCTCGCCCGCGGCCTCGCTCTCGTGCGCAGTTGGCGCATCGCCGCCCTCGGGCGCGCCCGAATTCGCGGCCGCGACGCTGCCCGCGACGGGACGCCGGGTCCGCTCGTCGGGCGAGTTGCCGCTGCCGAGCTGGGTACGCTCGGCCAGGTAGTCGGCGCTGTCATTGCGCAGGCTGTCCGGCAGGGCATTGTTGACCAGCAGTACCTCGAGGGTCGGCACGCTGCCGGAGTCCGTGACCGGCGGCGCAAAGCTGACGCCGAGAATAAGGATGAGGTGGAAGAGGGCGGCCAGGAACAGCGTGATGGTCAGGCGGTCCCCGGAACCCGGACCGGGCCGGATGTCCCATTCGTGCATCAGCATCGCGCCAGCCTCGCAAGCACGGCTTCGATCACCATTCCGCCGATGTCGTGGCCATGTTTCGCCTCGATCTCGCGGATGCCAGTCGGGCTCGTGACGTTGATCTCGGTGACGAAGCCGCCGATCACGTCGAGGCCGACGAACAGCATGCCGCGCTCGCGCATGACCGGCCCGATCCGCGACGCGAGCCAGCGATCACGCTCGGTCAGCGCCCGGCTCTCCGCCCGGGCGCCGGCCGCCAGGTTGCCGCGGTGATCGCCGCTCGCCGGCATGCGGACCAGCGCATGCGGCACGGGCTCGCCATCCACCAGCAGGATCCGGGCGTCGCCGCCGGTCGCGATCTCGGGCAGGTAGCGTTGCGCCATCGCATAGCGCCGGCCGCCGTCGGTGAGCGTCTCGAAGATCACGCGCGCATTGGGGTCGCCCTGCTGCACGACGAAGATCGAGCGTCCGCCCATGCCGTCGAGCGGCTTGAAGACCGCCTGGCCGTGCTCGCCGAGGAACGCTTCCATGGCCGCCATGTCGCGGGTGATGAGCGTGGTCGCGCAGCATTCCGGGAACCAGGCGGTGTAGGCCTTCTCGTTCATGTCCCGGAGGCCCTGGGGCCGGTTCACGACCAGGGTGCCGGCCTGCTCCGCGCGCTCGAGCAGGTAGGTCGAGTAGATGTACTCCATGTCGAAGGGCGGGTCCTTGCGCATCAGCACCGCGTCGACGTCCGCGAGTTCGCGTACCGCCGGCTCGCCGGTGCGGTACCAGCCCTTGCCTTCAGCGACGACCTCGAGCGGCGTGAGTCGCGCGAACGCACGCCCGTCGCGCGCCCACAGGTCGTCCTGGCCGAACACCAGCACTTCGCAGCCTCGCGACTGTGCGGCCTTCAGCATCGCGACGGTGGAATCCTTCGCCGGCTTGATGCTTGCGAGCGGATCCATCAGCACCGCGAGGCGGGGTCTGGCAGGCATCAGGCGGTCTCCGGCCGATTGGCGGGAATGTGGCGCGGATACTGCACGTCAGGGGGCCTCGTCATAGTACACCTGTCGTCGGTCCCGACCGCCCGCGCGGCCGCCGGCCCGGCATGGCGGCCGGGTGGACCGATATGTTAAAAGGTGGTCGCTCCCGGAGGAACTGATGGAAAGTGCAGCGGCCGTTAGTGACGGGCACCGCCTGAGCGGGCTGAAAGTGCTCGTCATCGACGACAGCAAGACCATCCGGCGCACCGCGGAGACGCTGCTGGCCAAGGAAGGCTGCGAGGTGTTCACTGCCGTGGACGGCTTCGACGCGCTGTCCAAGATCGCCGACCACCAGCCGGACATCGTGTTCGTGGACATCATGATGCCGCGCCTCGACGGCTACCAGACCTGCTCGCTGATCAAGCACAACAAGGTGTTCCGCTCGATCCCGGTCATCATGCTATCGTCCAAGGACGGGCTGTTCGACCGGGCCCGCGGGCGCATCGTCGGTTCCGAGCATTAACTGACGAAGCCGTTCACGCGCGATCGAGCTCGGCGTCAAAGAATACCTCGGCAAGCCCTACCAGGAGGGCCAGCTGCTGCAGGCCATCGAGCCGCTGGTGCGCAAGGCCGCGACATGAGCGGCGAGCAGGAACTCTACGGCCTGCTGGTGCCGCTGCTCGACGAGCGCCTGCTCGTGCCGCGCGCCTGCGTCGCCGAGGTGACGGGCTACCAGCCGCTGCAGGAGATGCCGGGTGCGCCGCCCTGGTACCTCGGCATCCAGGCCTGGAACGGACGCGGCGCGCCGGTCGTGTCGTTCGAGGGCGCCTGCGGCAAGCGCATCCCCGTGATCGGCGGCCGCACGCGCATCGTGATCTTCGCCTGTCTCGGGCAGAAGCTGCCGGCCGGACATTTCGGCATCGCGACCCAAGGCTTCCCGCAGCTCGTGCGTGTCAGCCCCCAGGTCATCGCGGCCGACAACTCGCGCGCGTTCCCGGATCGTTTGCCGGTGCTGTGCCAGGTGCGCATGGTCAACGAGCTGCCGCTCGTCCCCGACCTCGAGCGGCTCGAAGAAATGATCGCGGACGAGACCACGGTCACCGCGGCGTAACAGGGGACGCTCCCCGATCAGAGGTCCCCGGCGACCGCCTGCAACACCGCCAGCGCCGCGAGCGCGGCGGTTTCGCTGCGCAGCACGCGCGGCCCCAGGCGGCAGGCGCGGAAACCCGCGGCCAGCGCGGCTTCCCGCTCGGAATCCTCCAGCCCGCCTTCCGGCCCGACCAGCAGCTCGATCGAGGTCGCGCCCTGCGCGGCCGTGACCAGCGCTAGGTCCGCATCGGGCGACAACAGCAGACGCACGGCTGACCGCGCCGGCTCCGCCAGCCAGGCGGCGAAATCCCTTGGCTGCGCGACTTCCGGCACGCGCGCCCGCCCGCACTGCTCGCAGGCGGCGATCGCGACGCCGCGCCAGTGCGCGGACTTGCGCTCGCGGGCCGGACCGTCCAGCCGCACGACGCTGCGCGCCGTCGCGACCGGCAGGATCGCCCGCACGCCGAGCTCGGTCGCCTTCTGCAGCACGAGGTCCATGCGCTCGGCGCGCGCGATGCCCTGCACCAGCGTCACGGCCAGCGGCGACTCGGCGCGCGCATCCGCGCGGCCGATCACTTCGGCCTCGACGGTGCCCCGCCCAAGCCCCGCAATCCGCGCGCGATAGTCCGATCCGTCGCCGTTGAAGAGCGTGAGCGCGTCGCCGGCGCCGAGCCGCAGCACGCGCGTCACGTGGGCGGCGGCCGCGCCCTCGAGATGCACACGCGCACCCGGGCCGAGCGCTGCCTCGACGTGCACGCGGATCAGGCGCATGCCGCGCCTGGGGCGCCGCGCAGGAGGTCCGCGGCCGGATCGAAATCGTCCGTCACGCGGCGAGTCTATGCGATTGGAAGCCGTGGTTGGCGCGGGCTAAGCTTCCGGCATGCCTGTTGTCACGACCATCGCGATGGGGCTGCTCTCGGGTGCGCGCATGATCGACTCGCCGAACCGCGACGCGCGGCCCGGCGGGCTCGAGCCGGAGCTCATCGTGGTGCACGGCATCAGCCTCCCGCCCGGCCGCTTCGGCGGCCCGTGGATCGACCGCCTGTTCCAGAACGCGCTGCCCGCCGGCGAGCATCCGTACTTCGAGACGATCCAGCACCTGCGCGTCTCCTCGCATGTCCTGATCGCGCGCGACGGCACGGCCACGCAGTACGTGCCGTTCGGCGAGCGGGCCTGGCACGCTGGCACGTCTCACTGGCGCGGCCGCAGTGCCTGCAATGACTTTTCGGTCGGCGTCGAGCTCGAAGGCACGGACGAAGAGCCTTACGACCAGCGCCAGTACGAGACGCTCGCCGACCTCGTCGCAGCGCTGCAACGGGCATACCCGTCGCTCGCGGAGGGCTGGATCGCGGGTCACAGCGACATCGCGCCCGGCCGCAAGACCGATCCCGGCCCGGCTTTCGACTGGCGCCGGCTGGAGGACGCCATTCGCGCGCGCGGCGCGGCGTTCCGGCGCGAGGTGCTCGCCTGAAGCGGCTTGCCACGGTCGCCGCGCTCGGGGCGCTGCTGCTGGCGGCCTGCGCGCGCGAGCCGGCCGCGCCCGCGCGCGAGCGCATCGTGAGCGTCGCGCCGAATCTCACGGAAATGCTGTTCGCCGCCGGCGCCGCGGACCAGATCGTGGCGGTCAGCGCCTACAGCGACTATCCGCAGGCTGCGTCGGCTCTGCCGCAGGTCGGCGACGCCTTTCGCCTCGACTTCGAGCGGATCGTCGCACTCGCGCCCACCGTCGCCGTGGTCTGGGAAAACGGCACGCCGGCGGGCGTCGCGCAGCGGCTGCAGGATCTCGGCATCCGCGTCGTGCAGGTCCCGACGCGCACCCTCGATGACATCGCGACCGGCGTGCTTACGATGGGCGAGCTGGCGGGCACTCGGGCGATTGCGGAGCGCGCCGCGAGAGACTACCGCGCCCGCATCGTGGCGCTGCGCGAGCAGTACCGCGACCGGCCGGCGATCCGCGTGTTCGTGCAGATCGACGATGCGCCGCTGTTCACGGTCGGCGGGCCGCACCTGATCACGGAGATCCTGGGCCTGTGCGGCGGCGACAACGTGTTCGCGGACGCCGAGGCCCAGGCATTGCCGGTCGACCTCGAATCGGTGCTGGCGCGCGCGCCCGAAGTCATCCTCTCGACCGACACGGACCAGCCCGCGCAGTACTGGGCGCGCTTCCCGCAACTCACGGCGGTCGCGCGCGGCAATCTCTACCAGTCGAGCGGGGACCTGCTCGCGAGGCCGAGCCCGCGCATCGCCGATGGTGCCGCGGACGTCTGTGCGCGCCTCGACGAGGCGCGTGCGAAGCGCGGACCGTCCTAGGGCGGCGGCTTGCTGCCGCGGCGCTCGTGGTTCCAGAGCACCTCGCTGCCGCTCTCGTGCCGGGCGAGCACGCGCGCGAGCACGAACAGGAGGTCCGACAGGCGGTTCAGGTACTGCAGCGGCTCCGGCGCGACCGTCTCGGCGCGCGCGAGCGTCCACGATCGCCGCTCCGCGCGCCGGCAGATCGCGCGGGCCAGGTGGCAGGCGGCGGCCGCGGGCCCGCCGCCCGGCAGGATGAATTCCTGGAGCGGCGGCAGCCGCTCGTTGAAGGCGTCGAGCGCCTGCTCGAGTGCGAGCACCTGCGAGGCTTCGATGGCGCGGTGGCCCGGGATGCAGAGTTCGCCGCCCAGGTCGAACAGCTCATGCTGGATCCGCGTCAGGAGCTCGGCGACGCCGCTGGGAATGCCTGGCACGGCGAGCACCACGCCGATCGCGCTGTTCGCCTCGTCGACGCAGCCGTAGGCCTCGACACGCGGATCGTCCTTGGGCACGCGGCTGCCGTCGCCGAGACCGGTGGTGCCGTCGTCGCCGGTGCGCGTGTAGATCTTCGACAGCCGGTTGCCCAAGCCTGCCCCTCAGCGAAACTCGTAGCGGATCGCGCCGTAATAGCTGCGCTCCACCGTGTTGTAGGTGTGGGCCAGCTGGTAATCCTCGTCGAACAGGTTCTCGATGCGCGCAAACACGCTGAAGTGCTCCCCCAAGGCGATCTTGCCTGACAGGCCGGCGAGCCAGTATGCCTCCAGCTGCACCCGGCCGTCGAAGTCGATGGCGTCGTTGTCGCGCCGTTCGCCCGCGTACAGGACGTCCAGCGCGACCTCGTGGCCCCCGAAACGCTTCACGACCGCCGCCGTGTAGTTCTCCCGCGCGCGGCGCAGCAGGCGCTCGTCCGTCGTGCGGTCGCGTGGATCCTGGAGGGTCGCCGACACATGCGCCGACCAGTCGTCGGCAACATACTGCCAGGATGCCTCTACACCCTCGATCCGGACCTTGTCGATGTTGCGGTTTTCGCCCTGGAAGGGAACGAAACTGATGATGACGAAATCGATGAGGTCATCAATGTCATTGCGGAACGCGGCCAGCGTGACGGACTGCCGCTCACCCAGCGCCTGTCGCCAGGAAATTTCGTAGCTCCTCGATTCCTCCGGATCGAGGCCAGGATTGGCGCCGAAACCGTAGAGGTCCGTGGCGTCCGGTGCCCGGAACCCGGTGCCGGCGGCAAGCGTCACGAGCGCGCCTTCGCCCGCCTCGATGCCGTAGGCAGCGTTCCAGGTCGCATGTCCGCCGAAAACCTCGTGTTCAAGGTACGCGGCCGCCAGCAACAGCCGCTGCCGGCCGAACGTGGACTCGCTCTGCAGATAGGTCTGGGTGGTCGTCGTGTCCGCCGCGTATGAAAGGTCGAACGACTCCGAATCGGCGTCCTCGTCCTGCCACAACACGCCCGCGGTCAGGGCGAACGACTCGGAGATCGCCAGGTCGTTCTGCCAGTCGAGGCTCCAGCGGCGCGTGTGCGCGAAGTCCTTGATGCCGTTGAAGTCGAACGCGCCCAGCTGGTTCTGGTCGATTTCGTCCAGCGCATAGCCCGCCGTCACCCTCGAGCGCCACATCGTGTTGGGCGCAATCGCCGCATAGAGCGCAAACGCCGAATTCCGGAAATCCTGGTCCAGCTGCGTGCCGAATGACGAGTATTCGGTATTTCCGGCGGCGTGCCAGATACGCGCGCCCACGTCGGCTGCGCCGACGGCGGTATGGCCGGATGCCGTGAACGACAGGTTGTGATAGCCGCGGTCCGTGCCGTCGCCGGCCTGGGTCGGGAATCCCGCACTGTCGATCCAGCTGCCCGCGAGCATGGCGCCTGTATGGTCGTCGCCGGTGCCCGCGCCGAAGCTTGCGGTCTTCGTGTCGAAGCTGCCGAAACCCAACGACGCGCTGCCGCTGTCCCCGGCGCCGCGCGTGATCACGTTGATCACGCCGCCGATCGCATCCGATCCGTACAGCGCCGAGCGCGGACCCTTGACCACCTCGACGCGCTCGACGAACTCGGGCGCGAAATTCTGGATCGCGGCCGTGCCGATCGTGCCGGGATTGATGCGCAATCCGTCCACGAGTACCAGCACGTGGTTCGACTCCGTGCCGCGCACGAAGATCGAGGTCTGCTGGCCCGGCGCGCCGAGGCGCACGGGCTCGATGCCCGGCTGAAAGCGCAACGCATCGCTGAGCTCTGCCGCCGGCAGCCGCAGCAGGTCGTCACCCCGCAAGATCTCGACGCTGGCGAGCACCCGGTCGGCCAGTTCCTCGCGGCGCGTGGCGGTGACGATGACGGGTTCGAGGGCGGTGCTGCCGGCGGCAGCGGCAAACAGGATCAGGGCGTTCATCGAGGCTCCTCCCGAGCGGTGCGCGCACCTGCACCGGTCGCGGAGGGGAGTCGGAAGGGCGGTGGAATCGCCCCCCCGGTCGCCCGCCGCGACTGGCGCTGTCTGACGGGCCGGTTTCCGGACTCACGGCAGTTCGCATCGCCTTCCCACCGGAACTTTCGGCAGTGGCTGCAGGCTTCGCCTGCGTGATGCGGCTTGCGCCGTTTACCGTTGCGGGGGCAGTGCCGGGATGGCGATCACTCGCGCACCGGCTTCCCGATTAGCCCGGGCTCGCACCCGGGGCACCTGTCATCGCGCATCATTCTGGGGACGGCTCCGGGGCCGGTCAAGCGGCCGTTGACGGACGGTTCCGCGCCCCGCAGTGTGGCTGCAATGGGCAACTCCGCACGGCTCGAGGCGGCACTCGCGGCCGCGGCGAGCGCCGCCGAGGTCATCCGCAGCCACTACGCCGGGGCGATCGCCGCGCGCGCGAAGGCTGACGGCTCGCCGGTGACGGATGCCGACATCGCCGCCGAGCAGGCGATCCGCGCGATCGTCGCGGCGCGTTTTCCCGGCGACGGGTTCTTCGGCGAGGAGTCTGCGGCCGAGCGCCTCGACGCCGAACACCTCTGGCTCGTCGATCCCATCGACGGCACGAAATCCTTCGTGCGCCGCTACCCGATGTTCTCGACCCAAATTGCGGTGATGCACCGCGGCCGCCTGCAGCTCGGCGTGTCTTCGGCGCCGGCGTACGGTGAGGTCGCCTGGGCCGAGCGCGGCGGCGGCGCCTTCCTCGACGGCACGCGGCTCGCGGTCAGCGCCGTCACGCGGATCGAGGCGGCGACGCTCTCGACCGGCAACCTGCGCGCGCTCGCCGGCGGATCGCGCTGGGCTTCCTTCGGCAGGCTCGTCGCAC
This sequence comes from Gammaproteobacteria bacterium, assembly GCA_016874295.1. Classification (GTDB taxonomy): domain Bacteria; phylum Pseudomonadota; class Gammaproteobacteria; order Steroidobacterales; family Steroidobacteraceae; genus SCUD01. The sequence continues at coordinate 43,036 of VGUH01000017.1, forward strand.
GGCTCGACCGCATCCGCGGCTTCGGCGATTTCCTGCACTACCACCTGCTGGCGGCCGGCAAGATCGACGCCGTGCTCGAGTCGGACATCAATATCCTCGACATCGCGGCACTTACCGTGATCGTCGAGGAAGCGGGCGGGCACGTAACCGACCTCGAGGGCAAGCCAGTTGGCCTCGAGACGCGCAGCATCCTCGCGACCAATGGCCTCCTGCACGATGAAATTCTCGAGGTGCTCGCGACGTAAGTCTCAGGCGCTGATGAACACCCGCTGCCCGCGCCAGGCGAGCTCGCCCACCGGCACGTCGTACAGCTCCGAGAGGTTCGCGTCTGAGAGGATCGTCGCGGCGTCGCCGTAACGCCAGCGCCCGTCGCCGAACAGGAGCAGGGCCTTGTCCGCCGCGCGCGCGGCGAGCGTCGCATCGTGCAGGGCGGCGATGACGAGCCCACCCGCGGCGGCGCGGGCGCGGAACAGCGCGACGACCTCGTTGCGGTGCCGCGGGTCGAGGTGGTTGGTCGGCTCGTCGAGCAGGCACACGGCCGCGTCCTGGGCGAGCAGCGTCGCGACGTCGAGCCGGCGGCGCTCGCCCCCGGACAGCGATTCGACGGGGCGTTCGGCAAGGCCGGCGAGCCCGACGGCCCCGAGCGCGGCGCGCGCCGTGGCCAGGTCGCTCGCGTCTTCCCATTGCCAGAATGGCAGGTGCGGATGGCGGCCGATCAGCGCGGTCTCGAACACGGTCGAGGGAAACGGATCCTCGGTCAGCTGCAGGAGGAGGCCGAGCCGCTGCGCGCGCTCGCGCCCCGGCCAGGCCGCGAGGTCGCGGCCATCGAGCTCGACGCGGCCCGCGGCGGGCGGGCGCAGGCCGGCGAGCGTGTGCAGCGTCAGCGTCTTGCCGACGCCGTTGCGGCCCAGTACGGCGATGAACTCGCCGCCCCGCGCTTCGAGCTCGAACCCGCGCACGAGCCTGCGGCCGGCGACGCTGACGTCCACGGCACGGCAGTCGAGCCGCGGCCGACGCGCCTCGCTCAGGGCTGCAGCCGCTCGTGCTGCCAGGGCTCGGCCTGGAATCGGCCATCGCCCGCGGACGCGATCACGCGCTGCCAGCGCGCGCGGTCGTGCATCCGGTGCTCGCCTTCGCACCAGAGCTCCACGGACGCGGCCCACAGCCGGTAGCCGCCCCAGTGCGCCGGGCGCGGCAGGCGCAGCCCGGGTTCCTGGTCGTCGTCCGGCGCGGTGAACGGATCCGGCGTGCCGAGCCGCTCCGCGGTCTCGCGCAGGCGTTCCAGGAGAATCTTCCGCGAAGCAACCGGGGCGCTCTGGTCGCTCGTGATCGCGGCCAGGCGGCTGCGCCAGGGGCGGCTCGCGAAGTAGTCGTCGCTCTCGCTCGCGAGTGCGTGCACCACCGGGCCCTCGACCCGCAACTGGCGCCCGAGCGCATCCCACAGGAACACGACCGCCGCCCAGGGATGTGCGGTGAGCTCGCGGCCCTTGCACGAATGGTAGTTCGTGTAGAAAAGGAGATAGCCCGGGTCCGCGACGATTTCCTTGCAGAGCACGACGCGCACCGATGGCCTGCCGTCGGCGCCCGTGGTCGCGAGACTCATGGCATTCGGGTTGCGTTGAATCTGTTCATCCCGGGCCTGCCGGAACCACGTGGACGCGAGGGGCATCGGGTCGGCCGGCAGGGGGTCCGGCAACATCTGGAAGGGTGCGTGCATTGTCAAATGGTAACGCTCCTGCCGGTTAAGCGGCGATTCAGCTTGGGTGGCCGAGACTGTCCCCACGCACCCTGCGGAGGAGCCGACATGCTAAGACAAGCCCTCATTGCCGCCTCGCTGGCCGTGCTGCTGGCCGGCCCGGCGGCCGCCGCGGACCAGGCACGACGTGCCAAAGCGGACTCAAACAAGGAGCCTGCTGCGGCCATCCAGAAGCAGCCGGCGAAAGCCGCGCCCGGCAGGCAGCCGGCCACAGCCGCTCGCCAGCCGCCCGCAAAACCCGCGCCGGCGACGTTCAGGGCGCCGCCAGGCCAGGGCAAACGCGGCGCCGACTGGAACCACGACCGCGGGCACGGTCGTGGCGATGACCGCCACGAGCGCGACTGGCGCGACGACGACCGCCGCCAACGCCACGACTGGGACCGCAACGACTGGCGCCGTGACGACGACTGGCGCCGCCGCGGCTGGCACTATCACGGTGGGCGCAATGATGGCTGGCGCTACTACCGGTGGCACGACAACCGCCACTGGCGCTATGTCCCGCCGTACCACTTCAGTCTCGATTTCGGCTATCGCTCCGGCTATGAGCTCGCCTGGCGCGACTGGTTGTACTACGGCCGCTACGACCGGTACTGGCGCCGCGGTGCGTACTACGGCTACGGCGTCGGCTATTCGTACCGCGCCGGGTACGACGCGGGCTGGCGTGACGCGATGTACTACTTCGGGCTCGGCTACCGCCCCGACTACTGGTCCTACGACCCGCAGGGCGGCTGGTACTTCAGCTTCCGGATCGAAGGCTGAGCCTGCAATCGGCCGGCCCGCTTGCAGACCGGCAGGCGGGCCGGTACACAGGGCAGTCCGGAAACCGGGGGACTGCCGCATGGAACTCACCGAGCTGCGCGAGCGGCTGACGAAACTCGACGGCCAACTGCTGGCGCTCATCGCCGAGCGCCAGCGCCTGTCGGAGGAAGTCGCGCGCGCCAAGCGCGCCACCGGCCATCCGACCCGGGATTTCAAGCGCGAACGCGACGTGCTGCTCAATGCGCGCGCTGCGGCGGAAAGACTGGGCCTTTCCCCGGCGCTTGCCGACAACCTGCTCCGGCTCCTGATCCGCAGCTCGCTCGCCACCCAGGAACAGGCGCAGGTTGCTGCACAAGGGCAGGGCGCCGGGCGGCGCGCGCTGGTGATCGGCGGGCGCGGCAAGATGGGCCGCTGGTTCGTCGAATTCCTCGACTCGCAGGGTTACGTGGTCGAGGTCGCCGACCCGGCCGGCCCGCTCGGGGCGCACCCGCACCGCACGGACTGGCAGTCCGACGAGCTGGCGCACGAGGTGATCGTGGTCGCGACGCCGCTCGGCATCACCGCCTCCATCCTCGAGCAGCTCGCGCGCCATCGCCCGGCCGGCCTCGTGTTCGACATCGGCTCGCTGAAGACGCCGCTGCGCCGCGGCCTGGAGGCGCTGCGCGCCGCCGGCGTGCGCGTGTGCTCCCTGCACCCGATGTTCGGGCCGGACACCGACCTGCTCTCGGGCCGCCACATCATCCACGTGGATGTCGGCCGGCCGGACGCGGTCGCGGACGCGCAGGCGCTGTTCGCCTCGACGATGGTCGAGCAGGTGGTCACGACGCTCGACGACCACGACCGCCTGATCGCCTACGTGCTCGGCCTTTCGCACGCGATCAACATTGCGTTCTTCACCGCCCTCGCGGACAGCGGCGAGGCGGCGCCGCGGCTCGCGCGCCTGTCCAGCACGACCTTCGACGCCCAGCTGGGCGTGGCCTCGCTGGTGGCCGGGGAGAGCCCGGCGCTCTATTTCGAGATCCAGGCGCTCAACGAGTACGGCGGGGAGTCGCTCAAGGCGCTCGCCGAGGCCGTCAGCCGCCTACAGGCCCTGGTCGCGAACCAGGACGCCGCGGGTTTCGCGCGCCTGATGCGCCGGGGCCAGTCCTACCTGCAGGATCGTGCCGCCGCCCGGCAGACCTGATATGCTTAATGAGAGTCATTCTCATTAACCATATTGAGGCCTTCATGAGCTTCCGTGACGTCCTCCTGCGCCGCCTGCCGGCGCTCGCCATCCTGGCCACCCTGGTGCCTATCGGGCCTGCCCAGGCCGCTGGCGAGCCCCTGGTCGTGTACACCGCCCGTAAGTACCAACTGGTCGAATCGCTCTTCCAGGAGTACGGCAAGGAGCGGGGCATCGAGGTGAAGTTCGTCACCGATGACGGGGCGCCGCTCATTCAGCGTCTTACGGCCGAGGGCGCCGCGAGTCCCGCCGACCTGTTCATATCCGTCGACGCCGGGGACCTCTGGCGCGCCAAGCAGGCGGACCTCCTGCAGCCGATCCGCTCACCAGCGCTCGAGGCGGCGATCCCGGCGCACCTGCGCGACCCCGAGGGCCACTGGTTCGGCCTCGCGGTGCGCGCGCGCACGCTCGCGTACTCGACCGCGCGCGTGAAGCCGGCCGAGCTTTCGAGCTACGCAGACCTTGCCGCCCCGCGCTGGAAGGGCAGGCTGTGCCTGCGCAGCGGCAAGGCAGTGTACAACCAGTCGCTGGTCGCGATGTTCATCAACGATCTCGGGGAGGAGGCGACCGAGAAGCTGGTACGCGGCTGGATCGCCAACCTCGCCGCGGACCCGTTCTCGAACGACACGCTGATGCTCAAGGCGATCGCCGCCGGCCAGTGCGACGTCGGCATCACCAACAGCTACTACCTCGGCCGGCTGCAGCACGAGCATCCCGCCCTGCCCGTGCAGCTCTTCTGGGCCGACCAGGCGGGCCGGGGCACGCACGTGAACATCTCCGGCGGCGGCGTCACGAAGCACGCAAAGAACCGCGCGGAGGCCGTGCGCTTTCTCGAGTGGCTGGCCTCGCCCGCGATCCAGCAGCGCTTTGCCGCGGTCAACTTCGAGTTTCCCGCCAACGCCGGCGTCGATCCGCTGCCGGAGGTCAGGGCCTGGGGCGCGTTCAAGCCGAACCAGGTCAACGTCGGCCTGATCGGCAGGACGCAGCCCGCGGCGGTGATGCTGATCGACCGCGCCGGCTGGCGCTGAGGCCGTTCAGCGGGCCATGGACGCCGCGAGCCCGCGCGCCGGCCCGGCGCTCACCGCACTCCTGGTCGCGCTGCCGATGGTCGCGATCCTCGCCGCCGTCGTGCACGGCGCGACCGGCACGGATTCCGCGCTCTGGGCGCACCTGACCGAGCACGTGCTCGCGCGCGTGACGGCCAACACGGCCGTGCTGGTCGTCGGCGTGGTCGCGATCGCCGCGGCGCTCGGCACCTCGCTCGCCTGGCTGACCGCGGGTTGCGAATTCCCGGGCCGCGGCTTCTTCGCCTGGGCGTTGCTGCTGCCGATGGCGATGCCGGCTTACGTGCTCGCGTTCGTCGCGGTCGCGACGCTCGACTACGCCGGCGCGGTGCCGGCCGCGCTGCGCGGGATCTTCGGCGCCGGCTTCACCGTGCCGCCGATCCGCTCCACCGGGGGCGTGATCGCGGTGCTGGGACTCGCGAGTTATCCCTACGTGTACCTGATGGCGCGCGGCGCTTTCCTGACGCACGGGGCGCGCGTGCTCGAGGCCGCGCAGTCGCTCGGTTTCGGGCCGTGGTCCGGGCTCATGCGCGTCGCCGTGCCGCTCGCGCGGCCGTGGATCGCCGGCGGGGCTGCGCTGGTCGCGATGGAGACCCTCGCGGACTTCGGCGCGGTGTCGGTGTTCAACTACGACACCTACACGACGGCGATCTACAAGGCCTGGTACGGGCTGTTCTCGATCGAGACCGCGCTCGGGCTCGCGCTGCTCCTGCTCGGCTTCGTCGCGCTGGTGCTCGCCCTCGAGCGCCTCGCGCGCGGGCGCGCGCGCTACGCGGCCGCCGACAGCGGCAGCCGGGTGCCAGTGCGGCTCGCACTGCCCGGCGCGCGCGGCTGGTTCGCCTGCGGCTATGCGTCGGCGGTGTTCGCGCTCGGCTTCGTGCTGCCCGCGCTCGCCCTCGCGCGCTGGGCGCTTGCGGTCGCGCCGCTCGACCTCGATGCGCGCTACATGGACTACATCCTGCGCACGCTGGCGCTCGCCGCGATGGCGGCAATGGCCTGCCTCGCGCTCGCCGTCGCGCTCGGTTACGCGACGCGCACCGGCGCCGGCCCGGTGCCGCGCGCCGCAGCGCGCATCGCGACCCTCGGTTACGCGATACCCGGCGCGGTGCTCGCGGTCGGGGTGGTGAGCGCGCTCGGCGGCATCGATGCCGCGTGGCGCGCGCTCGCCGGCGGCGAGGGGCTCTGGCTGCAGGGCACGGTGGTGGCGCTCCTGTTCGGCTACGTCGCGCGCTTCCTCGCGGTCGCCAATGCGCCCGTGCAGGGCGGCTTCGCTCGCATCCGGCCGGCGCTCGAGGAGGCGGCGCGCTCGCTCGGCTCGGGCACGCGCGAGCTCGTGACGCGCCTGCACCTGCCCCTGCTCGGCGCCGGCGTCGGCACGGCGCTGCTGCTCGTGTTCGTCGACGTCATGAAAGAGATGCCGATCACGCTGATGACGCGGCCGTTCGGCTGGGACACGCTCGCGGTGCGGGTGTTCGAGATGACCGCCGAGGGCGAATGGGAGCGAGCGGCGCTGCCGGCGCTCGTGATCGTCGCGGCCGGCCTGCTGCCGGTCGCGCTGCTGACCTGGAGGATGGAGCGTGCGGCTCGAGCTGCGTGAGGTCTCGCGGGCGTTTCCGGGCGTCGCTGCCGTCGACCGGCTCTCGCTCGTGGTCGGCGCGGGCCGCCTCGGCTGCCTGCTGGGGCCTTCGGGCTCGGGCAAGACCACGGTATTGCGCCTGATTGCGGGCTTCGAGCAACCGGATGCCGGCGAGGTGTACGCGGGCGGCAAGCTGCTCTCGGGCGCCGGACGTTGGGTGCCGCCCGAGCGGCGGCGCATCGGCATGGTGTTCCAGGACTTCGCGCTGTTCCCGCACCTCGATGCCGCCGCGAATGTCGCCTTCGGCCTGCGCGATGCGGACGCGGGCACGCGCCGCCGGCGCGCGGCCGAGCTGCTCGAGCTGGTCGGACTCGCAGCGGAGGCGAAGCGCATGCCGCACGAGCTGTCGGGCGGGCAGCAGCAGCGCGTCGCGCTCGCCCGCGCGCTCGCCCCGCGGCCGCATCTCGTGCTGCTCGACGAGCCGTTCTCGAACCTCGACGCCGACGTGCGCATGGAACTCGCGCAGCAGCTGCGCGCGGCGCTGGTCGCGGAGGGCGCGACGGTGCTGCTCGTGACGCACGACCAGCGCGAGGCGTTCGCGATCTCCGACGAGATCGGCGTCATGCGCGCGGGCCGGCTCGAGCAGTGGGACGCGCCCTGGGCGCTCTACCACTCGCCGGCGACCCGCTTCGTGGCGGACTTCGTGGGCGAGGGCACCTTCATCCAGGGCACCGTGCTCGGCCCGGGCCGGGTATCGACCGAGCTCGGCGTCATCGAAGGGCAGCTCACGAGCGAACAGGCGACCGGCACGCTGGTCGATCTGCTGCTGCGGCCGGACGATGTGATCCACGATGACGCGAGCGTGCTGCGGGCAGAAGTGGTCGAGCGCGTCTTTCGCGGTGCGGAATTCCGCTACCAGCTGCGGCTGCCCTCGGGCGCGGTGGTGCTGTCCTTCGTGCCGAGCCACCACGATCACGCCATCGGCGAGCGCATCGGCATCCGGCTAGACACGCAGCATCTCGTCGGCTTCTCAAGGACATAGCAACGAAGTTAACGGTGCCGGGTCGTACTTATCGCACTTATTGGCGTGCCTGCCGCAAAGAACCCTAATAAGTGCGATAAGTACGACCCGGCACCGTTAACACGACCCGGCACCGTTAACACTTCGTTGCTACGCGCGTCGGCGATGCATCAGCCAGAGAAACAGCGGCACGCCGATCAGCGCGGTCAGCGCGCCGACCGGTAGTTGGCGCGGCGCAACGATGGTGCGCGCGGCAAGGTCCGCGACGACCAGCAGCGCGCCGCCGGCGAGCGCCGCGGCGGGAATCACGGCGCGGTGCGAGGAACCGACCAGCAGGCGCACGAGGTGTGGCGTCACGAGCCCGATGAAACCGATGCTGCCGGCCGTGGTGACGGCGGCGGCGGTCAGCAGCGAAGCGGCGACGTAGATCGCGATGCGCAGGCCGCGCACCGGCACGCCGAGCAGCCGCGCCTGCAGCTCGCCGCGCGCGAGCGCATCGAGCGGGCGGGCCGCGAACAGGCAGGCGGGAATCGCGGCCAGCGCGAGCCCGAGCAGCCACCAGGGCGTCTGCACGTAGCCGAAGTCGCCAAGCAGCCAGAACAGCATGCCGCGCAGGCGCAGGTCGTCCGAGAGCGAGAGCAGGAGACTGACGATCGCGCCGCAGCCCGCCGCCACGACGACGCCGGTCAGGAGCAGCCGGGTCGTGGTCCAGCCGCCGGGCCCGTGCGCGACGGCGAACACCAGCAGCATCGCCCCGAACGCGCCGATCGCCGCCCCGAAGTCGACCGCCAGCCCGGCCGCCCCCGCCAGCATGAGCCCGAGTGCGCCGACCGCGGCGCCGCCCGATACGCCGAGCACGTAGGGATCCGCGAGCGGGTTGCGCAGCAGCGCCTGCATCAGCACGCCCGCGAGCGCGAGCACGACGCCGGTGCCGAAGGCCGCGAGCGCGCGCGGCAGGCGCAGCTCCCAGACGATCGTGCGCATCAGCGGGTCGCCGTCCGCGAGCCGCTGCCAGGCCGCGTCCAGCCCCGAGCTGCCGAGCGTGAGCGAAACGGCGATGGCGGCCACCGCTGCCGCCGCGAGCAGCAGGACCAGGTGACCCGCGCGCATCCTCCCCATGCGCGCACTCTAGCCGATTAAAATCGGCGCCATGGACCGCGACGCGGATTACATCGACGCCGACGGCTTCCGGGCAAACGTCGGCATCGTCCTGATGAACGCCGACCGCCAGGTGTTCATCGGCGGCCGCGCAAAAGCCAAGGGCTGGCAGTTTCCCCAGGGCGGCATCCGCCGCGGCGAACGGCCGGAGCAGGCGCTCTACCGCGAACTCGCCGAGGAAGTCGGCCTGCGGCCGGAGCAGGTCTCGGAAGTGGCGCGCACCAGGCACTGGCTGCGCTACCGCCTGCCGCCGCAGTTCGTGCGCCGCGGCTCGCAGCCGCGCTGCATCGGCCAGAAGCAGCGCTGGTACCTGCTCAGGCTCGGCGCGGGCGACTCGGCGCTGCGCTTCGACGCGACCGAGCAGCCGCCGGAATTCGACCGCTGGCGCTGGGTCGAGTGGTGGGACGCCGTGCACGAAGTCATCTACTTCAAGCGCCGCGTGTACGCGCGCGCGCTGCACGAGCTCGGCGCCCACGCCTTCCCGGAGGGCCTGCCGCCGTACCCGCCTTGGTGGGGCGAGCGGATGGGCGCGTCCGCGCCCGAAGCATGAATCAGAAGGGCCGCACGACCGCAAGCAGCACGATGCCGATCAGGAGCAGCGAAGGCACTTCGTTGAACCAGCGGTACCAGCGCTGGCTGCGGGCGTTCCGGCCCGCTGCGAACTCGCGCATCAGTTGCCAGCACCAGGCGTGGTACGCGAGCAGGAGCGCAACCAGCACGAGCTTGACCCGCAACCAGCCGACGCCGAGCAGCGCCGGGCTGACTGCCAGCAGCCAGAACCCGAACAGGATTGTCATGGCCGCGCCGATCGTCATGATCGCGAACAGTCGGCGCTCCATGACGCGGAACCGCTCGATGCCAGCGCTGTCGGTCGTCGCGGCGTGGTATACGAACAGCCGCGGCAGGTAGAAGAGTCCCGCGAACCAGGTGACCATGAAGATCACGTGCCAGGCCTTGATCCAGGGCATCGCCGCGCGCTCCCGTTGCTGGGGCGATTCTAGCGGCGGCGCGCGCGGGTGCGCGAGATGAACCTGGACCGCGGCTGGAAGAAGGCCCTGGCGGCGGTGCTGGTGATCGCCCTCGGCTATGGCGCTTTCGAGTTCGGCCGTGCGAGTTCGGGGTACTTCATCGTGAGCTCGATGCTCGAGCGCTTTGAGATGCAAAAGCGCAGCCGCGTGCTCAGCGAAGAGAACGAGTCGCTGCGCGCGCGTGTCGCCGTCGCCGAGGTTGGCCAGCAGGTCGATCGCCAGGCGCAGGCCGACGCGCAGCAGATCATGGGCGAGCTGCAGGCGGAGACCGCGCGCCAGAAGCAGGAGCTTGAGTTCTACCGCGGGCTGGTGGTGCGACAGTACGGTTCCGGGGCGCTGCGCGTGCAGGAACTGCGCGTGCGACCGGAGGAGGCAGAGCGCCGCTTCCTGGTGCTCATCACGCTGGTGCAGGCGGCGACGCGCGACACGATCGCGAACGGGACGGTCACGTTCGCGGTCGAGGGCCAGCAGGACAGGAAGCCGCTGACGCTCGCGCTGCCCGAGATCGAGATCGACCAGCGCAAGCAGTTCCCGTTTTCGCTGCGCTTCTTTCAGCAGATCGAGGTGCCGATCGAGCTGCCGCTGGATTTCCAGCCCGAGCGCCTCCACGTCGAGTATCGGCTCGGGCGCAATCCCGAACCGAACAGGCAGACCTTCGATTGGCGGGTGGAAGGCGCACCGGACGCGCCGGTGCTTTGACCCCCCACCCGGCGCGACCTAGAATTTGCCGGCAGGATTGCGGCGGCTACGGAGTGGTTCCTTGGGCGAAATGGCGCAAAAGAACGACGGGCTCGTGTTCACCGACGCGGCGGCGCGCAAGGTCGGGGAGCTGATCCGCGAGGAAGGCAACCCGAAGCTCAAGCTGCGCGTGTTCGTCTCCGGTGGCGGCTGCTCCGGGTTCCAGTACGGTTTCACGTTCGACGAGAAGGTCGAGGAAGGCGATGCGGAGTTTCCGAACCAGGGCGTGACGCTGCTTGTCGATCCGCTGTCCTTCCAGTACCTCGCGGGCGCCGAGATCGACTACCGCGAGGACCTCGAGGGCGCGCAGTTCGTCATCCGCAACCCGAACGCCACCACCACCTGCGGCTGCGGCTCGTCCTTCTCGACCTGATCGGTGCCGGGTCGCACTTATCGCACTTATTGCTTGGCAATAAGTGCGATAAGTGCGACCCGGCACCGCTACCGCCCGGCGTGGGTGCTCGTGGGCGCCGGCGTCGCGGAGGCGACCTGCACGGCGGGCAGCGCCGGCGCGTCGAGGCGCGCGAGCAGCGGCTCGGTCTGCGCCTTGAAGTCCGCCATCAGGCTTTCGGGAATCGGATCGGCCTTCGGCACGGTGACTCGCGCCGGGTTCTTGTACACGCCGTTGACGCGGTACTCGTAGTGCACGTGCGGGCCGCTCGCGAGCCCGGTCATGCCGACGTAGCCGATCACCTGGCCCTGGGTCACGTAGTCGCCGACCTGCTGCCCCTTGGCAAAGCGCGACATGTGCCCGTACAGCGTCGTGATGCCGTTCTTGTGCGCCAGCACCACCGCGTTGCCGTAGCCGCCATTGCGGCCGCGGCTGGTGATGCGGCCCGCGCCGGCCGCCTTGATCGGCGTGCCGGTCGGCGCCGCGAAGTCGATGCCCTTGTGCGCGCGCACGCGGTTCAGCACCGGGTGGCGGCGCGCGCTGCTAAAGCCCGAGCTGATGCGCGCATAGTCGACCGGGTAGCGCAGGAAGGCCTTGCGTACCGGCCGCCCGTCCGGCGTGTAGTAGTCCGCCTTGCCATTCGGCCCGACGTAACGGACCGCGCGGTAGGTCTTGCCGGAATTCACGAACTCCGCGGCGAGGATGTCGCCATCGCGCACGAATTCGCCGTCCTGAAACTGCTGCTCGTAGGCGACGATGAAACTGTCGCCGGGCTGCGCCTGGTTGACGAAGTCGATGTCGTACTGGAAGACGTGGGCGAGCTCGACCGCCAGCCGGTTCGTGCCGCCGGCGAGGTTCACGGCGTCATAGAGCGAGCTCGCGATCGAGCCGTGCAGCATGTGCTCGCCGGTCTCGAGCGGATTCTCGACGATGCTCGCGCTGAACACGCCGTCCGGCCGCGTCACCGACAGCGTCGCCGTCTCGTCGATGCGCCGCGTCAGCGACTTGATCTCGCCGTCGAGGTGCGTGAGCTGGATGACGTCGCCCGGGCGGATCATGTCGAGGCTCTTGCGCACGTCCGGGAGACTGCGCAGCTCCGCGAGGCCGGAGAGCTTTAGCTGCAGGCCGCGGAACAGCTGGTCGAGCGTGTCATTGCGGCCGATCGTGATCGCGACGAACTCGAATGAGGCCGGGGCGGCCGCCAGCACGTCGCTGACCGGCAGGTCGACGGCCGACACGGCGTCGTCGGCAA